>JAUZSK010000028.1 GCA_030949565.1 Enterobacterales bacterium | reverse complement strand
GCGAGAGTGAGAATCAAGACTGCCAACCATACCTTTAATGGCGGCGGTGATTAGCGTTTTGTCATCCACTTCTTCGACATAAGTGGACTTTACGTAATAATAAACTTCACTAAAGGTTCTTAGCTCCTCTAAAGGCAACGACTGAAAAGCATCAGAAGCCTCTTTTTTGGGTGCTGTTGCGCTAGCAGCTAAACTGAAAACCAGTGCGACAAAAAAGATTATTGTTCGGGCGATATTTGTTGTTTTATTATAAAAATTATCGGTCATAAAAATTCCAGGTTATTGGCATTCGAGATGCCATTCGCAAGCTTTTTTAGGCTCGTTTTATACAAATATAGCTAATCCTCAACATTACTTTGAAGTAATATCGAAAATAGCTCATTAGTCTGTCCAAACTCTGCTTAACGGGCTAGGTGTTGCTATAGCTCAGTGAGAAGAGTCGCTTATTTAGCGTGTCTAAAAAGGTTATCGGCATATTTGGCTAAAACTAAAATTCAATTTATTTGCTTTCTCGCATCAAATATCTGATATTCTTCAAAATGTGCACGAGCGCTTTTTAAAATAAGTGGATTCATCTCTAAACTTTAAAATTTTTGCTGGGTCAAATTGGTAGGGCATGCGGGGTAATCGGTTCAAAGGAGGCGAGAACTTGGGTTTTACAAAAAAAAGGCTAAAGCAGTTATTGCTGGCTTTATCGAGCTTGTTACTTCTAAGTTATTTGCTTTTTCCTTTATGGGTGTCTCCCTTGGTAAGGCTTTATTTACCTAGTGAGATGAGGCTAAAAGTATTAGATGTCGACTATCCTAGTTTAAGCCAAATTAGACTAAATCAGATGGTGCTTGAATGGGGAGATAATCAACTCACGCTAGATCAATTGCAGTGGAATTTTAGGCAAGGGCAGATTAAACTCAAGCAGCTCCGGCTCGCTTTTACTTCAGCCCAAACCGTCGGTAGTCAGAGCATAAGCCAAACCGCTTGGAATAATCCGATGGCGAGTCCAGTCGAGCTTCGGCCTCAAGTATTAGCCCTATTTATGCCGCTGGCGAAGATTTATAATTTGTCTATTAGACAAGTTGAAATAAAACATCTTGTGCTGCAACTGCCGCGTGAACAAAATGTCTTAAATCGAGGCTCTTCGGTCAATTCGGTCAAAACCAGCGTACCTAACAAAGCGTTAACATTGAACGGGCAACGATTGGAGAGTCTTCATGGGCAACAAGTTTTGTTTAATATAGAGCCGGACAGGATATTGTTAAGCGCTGAGTTATCTATCAATCAAGCGACTAAACAATCGCTAAAACAATCACCAAAACAAGTGCAGAAGGCATCTAGTGGAAAGGAAGAAACGCCAACTCTACACCTCGAATTGAGCTTAAGCCAAAGCGCGAGCGATAAGCTGCAGTTAGCCATGAATCTTCAAAGCTTTTCTAAATGGCAGCTACTCGTTCAGCACCAAGCTTTAAACCTTTGGCAGCCAGAAGCGAGTATGACAGCGGTTTTGCAGTTAGATAGGCCATTTAATGAGTATTTAAACCGTCACTTTGAGCAAGCTCAACAGCTGTCAGCGGCGCCACCTAAATTACAGCTGAAACAATGGCACACAAGACTCCACTTTAAACGCCTATCGGCTGACATGACTGCAACCACTAAACGACCAGCAATCACTTTAAATTTAAGTGATGGAATTTGGACCAATGTTTGGCAATTATCTGCTAGCGCAAGCCCGCTTGAGGGGAGGTTAACGGCGAGCAATCCTGTTCAGCCAACAAAATGCTATTAAGCAACAATCAATCGAGATCGAAGCGGGGCTAGATAGCCAATATAAGCTCTATGCGGTGACCGGTAACGATCTATTGGACACCGCTTTGAGTCACGGGCAACTTAATCTATCAAAAATGTCTGGTGAATATCAGGGACAAGATTTAAGTGGTAAAATGCAATTAATCTGGCAAGAGGTAAATTTCGCGTTAAACAAAGGAAGCATCGATCTTATTCAACAATTTAACCAAAAGACCGCACAAGTATTTGGTTTAGATTTGGTTGATGCGCATATTTCCACCAGATTAGGGCAAGATCGCTGGCAAGGGGAACTTCATTTAAAACTTGATGAGCAGCCGTTACCAGCGAGTTTTGTTTACCATATAAAAGCTCAAACACTTGAATTAACCTTGCAATCACAAAGCATTTCAAACTCATTTGTAAACCGTATGGCGTCTCGTTATATCAGCAATAAGACATGGCAGCCAAAGCTAATTGAAGGGCGTATTGAGCACCAAGCGCATATAGCTATTGCATTAAAACCGGGATCTAAGCCAATTCAATTTAACAGCAAACTCAGTCTTCAAGGCGGCATCGTGGAATTTGCCAAACATCGTTTTAAAGGGATCGATCTCAAACAACAGATCCCTCAGTTGCAGCCGATTGAAGCGACTTCTGAGCTTTCAATAAAACAAATTGAGTTAGCCAGTGGTTTGCTATTTAGCGACTTTACGGCGGCGCTGTCAGTATATCAAAAGCAACAATTAATGATTGTTAAGGAACTTCAAACTAACCTGCTGTCTGGTTTACTGGAAGCAAAGATGATTCAAATCAAACACAACCGCTTGTTACCAACCGAGGTTAAGATTAGCCATATTGAACTGCAGCAGTTATTTGACTTTATTGACATCGACGGACTCTCTATCAGCGGCAAGGCGGATTTAAACTTACCTCTCGAGAGCGTCAATGGCGAGCTGGTTATTACTGAAGGGGAATTCCATTCAACCCAACAGGGCATTGTGCGTTATCAAATATTGAGTCAAGCAGCAGAGGACAGTGCTGAGCCTTCAAATGGCTCGAATATTGCTATTCAAGCGCTTGAAAATTTTCACTATCAAAAAATTTCAGGCACCATTGATTACAATGAAAAAGGCGAATATCGTATAGCTTTGCATCTATTGGGTAAAAATCCTGATCTGTATGACGGCTATCCGATCGATTTTAATTTGGTGCTGAATGGACAATTGTCTGGTGTGTTTAAATCATTGTTTTTAACCGGCGATTTTGAACAAGCCATTTTACAGCAAGTCGATTCAGCGCAAAAAGATCCCGATTAAACGCTAAATGATGACTTGATTCACCTCCGATTCAGTTTATTTGGGCTAATATTAGGTTAATCTCTTCTTTATCACTTTAAAGAACGAGTGATTGACATTAAAAGGGAAACAGATCATGAAAAAAGTTCTTTTTATTTGCAGTCTCGGGTTGCTTACTGCTTGTAATCCTACTATTCGCATCGATGCACCAACACAACCGATACGAATTGAAGCCAATATTACGATTAAGCACGAAATTAAAATTGTGGTTGAAAAAGAAGTTGAAAAGCTTTTCGATGAAGATGAAGATTTATTTTAAGTGTTAGTCTACTTAAATGAGAGGAGAAAACGATGTATCAAATATTAAAACAATCGCTTAAATTTTTTGCACTGGTTCTATTGCTGATTTCGACTTCGGCTTTTGCGTCCAGCTTAACGGATATAAAGGCAGCAGGCATTATTGGTGAGCAGGCTAACGGCTATATTGGTTTTGTTAAACCAGCCAGTGACGAGGTTAAAAAACTTGTTTCTAGCGTTAATGCCAAGCGCAAAGTTCAGTATCAAAAGATCGCTAAAAGTAAGCGCATCATGCTGCATGAGGTAGAGATTATTGCTGGCCGTAAGGCCATGCAAAAAACGCTTAGTGGTAACTATATCAAGCCGGCTTCCAGTGACTGGAGCAAGAAAGACTAGTTCTTTAAAAAGGCGGTGATTAAAAAGGCCCAACCTAAAATCATCAATAGACCGCCAATGGGTGTGATGGGGCCAAGCCATTTTTGTCCGCTAAGGCTCAGCCCGTAGAGCGAGCCACTAAATAAGACAATACCCGCAATAAAACTGAGTGCGCTGGCTTTTATCCAAAATAGGGTTGGATTGGATGAGCCCCCAACCAAATTGGCTAGCTTTAGTGCGATAGATTGTTCAACCTGTGCATAATAAAGTCCGCAAAACAGCAGGGCCAAGGCGTGAGTCATCTGATATTGAGTCGCGGTATGAAAGACATTGAGCATGGCATCATCTAGCTTGTTTTTTAGTCCATGAGCGGCAAAAGCACCTAACACAACACTGGTTAAGCCAAAAAAGGCAGCAATCGTCATTATCCAAGTTTGCATTTAGACTTTATCTCCATTTTGTTCAATCCGCTGAATGATTTCGCTGGTAGAAACGCCGTCCACAAAGCTGAGAATTTTGACCTCTCCACCGTTAGCGATGACATCTTTGCCACCGGCAATTTGCTCAACTTGATAATCCCCACCCTTGACTAAAATATTAGGTAAGATATCAGCGATTAGTTGCTGTGGTGTCGCTTGGTCAAATTCTACCACCCAATCCACCGCACCTAGCGCGGCTAAAACTGCCATGCGGCGATCACAAGGATTGACTGGACGACCCTCACCTTTTAATTGGCGTACCGAATCATCAGAATTGACCGCCACAATTAAGCGCTGACCAAGTGCTTTTGCCTGTTGCAGGTATTGCACATGACCGGCATGCAGAATATCGAAGCAGCCATTGGTCATAACAATTGTCTCGCCGTGGGCTTTAGCTTCTTCCACCGCAATTTTAAGCTGCTGTTGGGTCATTTTACCTTGACTCATTGCTTGACCCTTTGAAAGTTTACGCCTTAGTTCATGGCTACTAGTGGTGGCCGTCCCTAGCTTAGCGACCACGATGCTGGCGGCGGTGTTGGCAAGTAATACCGCTTGTTCTATGGCCACTCCGGCAGCTATTGCGCTGGCTAAAGTGGCTATCACGGTGTCGCCCGCACCGGTCACATCGTATACTTCTTGGGCTAATGCAGGTAGATGTAACTCGGCCTGATCAGGACGAATTAAAGTCATACCGTCTTCGCCACGGGTGACCAGTAAAGCTTGCCACTGATATTGCTTAATAAGCGCTTGCCCCTTAGCCACCAGTTGATTTTCATCTTTACAGTGACCTACAACCGCTTCAAACTCTGACAGATTTGGGGTAATGAGGGTGGCACCTTGGTAGGCTGAAAAGTCACTACCCTTAGGGTCGACTAATAACGGAATTTGCCGCTTTCGAGCAATTTGAATTAGGGATTGGATCTCACTAAGGGTTCCCTTAGCATAGTCGGATAAAATAATAGCATCGGCTTTCGAGCAATGGGTCTCGAATTTCTTAATGAGTCCACTTTTATCTACCGCTTGGAATGATTGCTCAAAGTCGAGTCGAATTAATTGCTGTTTACGACTAATTACTCGAAGTTTGGTAATCGTAGGCAGTCGATCGACGGCTTCAAAGTCACAGCGGATTTTTGCCGCACTCAGTTTGGTTTCTAGTGCCTTAGCCGCCTCATCCTTGCCGGTTAAACCGAGCAATTGTGTGGTACAACCTAAGCTGGCGCAGTTGAGGGCGACATTACCCGCACCGCCCGGGCGTTCTTCGATTTGGCTAACATTAACCACTTGAACCGGTGCTTCCGGTGAAATGCGAGAACTACCACCATGCCAATAGCGATCAAGCATCAGATCGCCGAGGATTAATAGATTGCTTTGCTTGAAATCGGGTATTAAATCAGTCACAAGTCTTTCTTCTTTATGATGTTTGGGATAACTGGAACAATTTTATCATAAAACACAGAGCAACTGGGATGGCTACCGATGTAAGCACTGGATTTATACAGACAAATGACTGATTAGACCTTGGTTAGGACACCGGCTTGGCAAAATTCTGCTTCAAATAGGCATTAATGTCCGCCGATTCATACAGCCACTCAACACTAGCGTCTTCGGCTTCAATTCTTAAACAAGGCACTGTGGAACTGCCGCCGCCTTGTTTTAGTTCTGCTCGAAACTTGGGATTAAGCATAATATCGCGAGTGTCCATATCAATCCCCAGCTGGGTCATGGTAATCCTGACCCGAAAGCAAAAAGGGCAGGTTGGATAATGGTATAGAATATGCTTTTGAATAAAGCGCTGAGGCTTTGCCTCATCTGATTTAAACATAGAAAATAGTTTACCTAGCATGTTGAAATTCCAAAGTGGGAATAAATGGTTGGGATATAACCAATTGATATTGGAATTATCCCTGATATTTATACATGATGGAAGCATGAAAATCACACAAGCTAACATTTTCGCTCTCGGGCATCATCACCATCATAAAAATATGACGGGATTTAGCTGTATCTGATTAAATTAAGTGTTTCAGCAATATAAAACCCCGTCTACACTAGTAACGGGGTTTTTTTATGTCCATGGATGGACGGGCGCCAAATTGCTCCTGCATTTTCTGCACTCCCCACATCCGTGTGGGTCGATGCCGGTACCGCGATGTCTATGGATGGACGGTAGTAGAGTAATGCGGGAGCAATTACCGAGAGGTGGTGTTTATTTGCTATCTCCAACAATGAAAAAAAAAGATTTTTTAACCAAAACTTGATATGAGATAAAAGCAATGAGTTTAAAACTAGTATTACCTAAAGGGCGCATCAAAACCAAGGTGCTAAAGCTGCTTTCTGATTGTGGTATTGAAGTGGTCGGTGGTGATCGTGATTACCGACCGCGAGCCATCGGCTTTGATCTTGAGATTAAGCTGCTTAAGAGTCAGAACATTCCATCCATGGTGGAAATTGGACAGCATGATATCGGTTTTGCTGGGCAGGACTGGATTAAAGAGCGCAATTGCCAGGTCGATATCCTAAAAGATCTTAATTTTGATCCGGTACAAATTGTTGCTTGTATTCCTGAAGAATGGAATTGGCAAGAGATGCAAAAGCGTCCGTTGATTGTTGCTTCGGAATATAAAAATATTAGTCAATCCTATTTAGATGGCTTAGGCATAGACTATAAACTGCTTCGTTCCTATGGCGCGACGGAGGTTTTTCCACCGGAAGATGCGGATATGATTATTGACAATACTTCAACGGGTGCCACCATTCGCGCTAATCGACTAAAAATTGTTGACCAAGTGATGACCAGCTCGACTCAGTTTATTGGCAATAAAGAAGCGTTAAGTGACCCCGCTAAGCGTAAAGATATTGATGATCTATTAACTTTAATGCAGGCGGTATTGACGGGGCGGGAAAGAGTGTTACTGGAAATGAATTGCGCCACCGACGCCATAGAATCGATCGTTGCCCTGTTGCCAGCGATGCGTTTTCCAACCGTTTCACCCTTGTACCAAGATAAAGGTTTTGCGGTTAAAGCAGCGGTTAAAAAGGATCAAATTAGGCTGTTAATTCCTCAATTAATTGAAGCAGGCGCGACCGATATTCTCGAAACTGCGATTCGTAAAGCATTATAAACAAAGGCATCAGAGAAGCAATAATGACGAGTCAATTTAACACCAATCAGCAAGCATTAAAGCTCGATTTTAATGAGCGTTCGGATTATCCCAATCCATTGCTTGAAGACTTTTGTTTGGATGATGGGCTTTGGCGTTATCCCGATCGTCAACCGTTGGAAGCTGCATTGGCGGAGATCAATCAACTCAAACCGCAGCAAGTCATTTGTACCAATGGCGGTGATGAGGCCATTATGATCCTGATGCGTTTACTTGCCGAGGCACAATCTTCTACTTCATCGTTGAGTGGTGCTAGGTTGATTTTACCCCTGCCCGCTTTTTCTCAATATACTTTTGGAATCGAGAGCTGGCAACTCGATGCGGTACAGGTTGCGCCTAATGAGGATTTAACGATTGATTATCAAGCGCTTAAAAATGAAATCTTAAGCAATCCTCATTGTATCACGCTGGTGACTCGTCCCAATAATCCTACCGGCGAATTTATTTCATTTGAGCAGATCGTGGAACTACTGGAGGCGGCTAAAAAGGTGAAGGGTTATCTTTGGGTGGATGAGGCTTATATTGAGTTTGCGCAGAGCACATTTGCAAAAACTGACACAAGAGAAACCGAGACTAGCCTCGTAAAACTGCTTACTCAGTATGATAATCTCATTTTACTCAGAACCCTTTCTAAAGCCTATGGATTAGCGGGTATTCGTGTGGGCTATTTATTAGCTAATGAGAGCATCATTCAGCAGTTTAACCTACGCTGCATGCCTTTTAATCTCAGTAGTCCTAGCATTCAAATTGCGCTGAAAATATTACAATCCTCGGGACGGCAAGAGATGCGAAACTATTGTAATGAAATTGTCAATAATCGAAAACGCCTGTGTCAATTATTGCAGGATTGGCAAGTGCCTTTTATTTCTAGTCAGGCCAACTTTGTGATGTTGCAACTGAGTCAACAAAGAGCCCAAGCGGTTTATTCTTTTTTGGCCAAAAATGGCATCGCTATTCGTCCTTTTAAAGAAGTCTACTTAGAAAATTGTTTGCGCATTACCATTCCCTATCAGCTTGAAAAAATAATGTCGGCGTTAGCTCAATGCTTCGTGCCAAAATTAATCTGTATGGATATGGATGGTGTGTTAATTGATACTAGCTGTAGCTATGACCAAGCGATCAAGCTCTGCGTTAAAGAATTATCCGGTCAAACTGTTGATCAACAAAAAATTGATCAACTAAGAAGCCAAGGCGGTTATAATAATGACTGGGTGTTAACTAAAAAAATACTTGATGATTTGGGCTATGATCTGGATTTATCCCAAGTGACGGAAGCTTTTCAGAAAATTTATCTCGGTGATAATAATAATGGATTAATTGTCGATGAAACGCCATTAATTTCCGATAAGTTAGTTAAGGGGATTCAACAATCCAAACAAAAGCACTTTGCGATTGTCACTGGGCGGCCGCGAGCCGAAGCCAAAATTGGGCAAGCTTTGCTCGGTCTTGAGTCGCTAGATTTAATGAGTTTAGACGATGTCAAACAAGGCAAACCCGATCCAGAAGGCATTAAGCAATTACAAAAATACTACTCATCTTCTAGCTGGATGTGTGGTGATAATCCTGACGATATGCATGCGGCCGTCGCTTCGGGATCGTTAGCGATTGGTATTGGGGTAGAAAATAAACAAGCTCTCTATGCCGCCGGTGCGGACATAGTGGTAAAAAATATTAATCAAATAGAGGAATGGTTATGGCCAAGCAAGTCATCGAAGTAAACCGAAAAACCAAAGAAACCGAGATTCAACTCTTGTTGAATATTGATGGTAAACAAAAAATTTCTATCAATACTGGCATTGGTTTTTTTGACCACATGCTAGAGCAGCTAGCCAATCACGCGCGCTGGAATCTTTCTATTAAGGTCAAAGGTGATCTTGAAGTGGATGATCATCATACCATTGAAGATGTGGCTATTTGTTTGGGCGATGCCTTGAAGAAAACATGGCGCTCACAAGAGTCCATGCAGCGCTATGGTCAAAGGCTTATGCCAATGGATGAAGCACTAATTCTTTGTGCGGTGGATCTTTCTGGACGAGGTATCTATGTCGGCGAATTGGATTTTACCCGGGAAATGGTAGGCGGAGTGGCCAGTGAAATGTTTGAACACTTTTTTAATACTTTGGCTATTAATGCAGGAATAACGCTGCATATTAAGCCGCAGTATTTCCGCAACAACCATCACCTAGCCGAAGGTTGTTTTAAAGCCTTAGCCTACGCTTTAAGAGAAGCTCTATCAGGTTCGACTGGCGAGAATACCACCAAGGGTGTGTTGTAAATGTTTAATAAACGAGTCTTTCAAGGTGACTAAAAAACTTTTAATTATTGACACTCTCGCAGGTAATCTGTTTAGTTTACAAGCTGCAGCTCAGCGTTTGGGTTTTGAGGTTGATATCTGTCAATCTCCTAATGATATCATTTATGACGCGCTGGTGATCCCTGGACAGGGTCGTTTTGCTTCTGTTGTGAATCAATTGAAAAAGCAAGGTTGGGATAGCTATCTAAAAAATGCGCATGAGCATGGATTGCCGATGTTAGGCATTTGTGTCGGTATGCAAATATTTTTTGAGGCCAGTGATGAAGATCCAGAGGTTACAGGTTTTGCTTGGTTTAAGGGCAAAGCCAAAGCGCTCGATTTCCCCAAAAAACCGATGGTGGGCTGGGCTGAGTTAGATAGTCGGGATTCGATATTTGCCGGTAAGATAGTTTATTTCGTGAATAGTTTTGCGGTTGACCAAGCCGATGAATCGGTGGCAACCACTGAGTATGGGCAAAATTTTTGTGCGGCGGTTAAACGGGGTGCTTTTTATGGGGTGCAGTTTCATCCCGAGAAATCCAGCCAAGCGGGGTTGCAAATGATGGCCAATATATTGTTGCCGGAAAACCAAGGCGAGCTGAAAAGCGAAGAGAATAATCATGTCTAGTTTGCTACCAAGAATTATCCTCTGCCTGGACGTTAAAGATGGTCGAGTGGTTAAGGGAACCAATTTTGTTAACTTAAGAGATATGGGCGATCCGGTTGAGCTTGCTATTGAGTATGAAAAACAGGGCGCTGATGAATTAGTGTTTTTAGATATTTCTGCCAGCAATGAAAAGCGGCCGACCGCACTCAAACTAGTGACTGATATTGCTAGCCATTTATCTATTCCTTTTACGGTGGGTGGCGGATTAAAAAAATTGGATGATGTCAAAGCTTTTTTAGATGCCGGTGCCGACAAGGTTGCACTTAATACCACTGCGGTATTAGATCCTGATATTATCGACCAAACGGCGAAGGCCTACGGAAGCCAATGTGTGGTGGTGGCGATTGATGTTAATCAGGAGGATGAAGGGTTAAACTATTATATTAATGGTGGGCGTAAACGAGTTGAAGGCGATTTTTTTAATTGGACCCAACAAGTGGCGCAAAGAGGTGCTGGCGAAATACTATTAACTGCCATGCATCGCGATGGCACTGGTCTCGGATTTGATACTGAGTTAACCCGAAAGGTCAGTGAGTCGGTGCCGGTTCAAGTGATCGCCTCTGGCGGCGCTAAAACCGAGCAGCATTTTTTAACCGCCTTTGAAGGTGGTGCTGATGCTTGTTTAGCGGCAGGAATGTTTCATTCCGGCGACTATCAAGTAGACCAAGTAAAACAGTTTTTACAAGATCAAGGCTTAAAGGTTAGGCTTTAGTTAGATCTTTTATTATTCAAACCTTAGGAAACAAAATGTTAATACCATCAATTGATTTAATGAATGGCAAAGCGGTACAACTGAAACAAGGGGTCGAGAAAATTCTTGAACGAGAGGATGTATTTGCGCTGCTCGAGGAGTTTTCCGTGTTTGGTGAGGTGGCAATTATTGATCTGGATGCCGCTTTAGGTAAAGGCAATAACAAAACATTAATTAAACAACTTCTCAAGCTCCGACCGTGTCGCGTTGGTGGTGGTATTCGTGATCTTGAAACAGCAAAAGATTATATCAAAGCCGGTGCTAGCAAAATTATTATCGGCACTCAATGCCGTAAAGATTGGGTGAAAAAAATTGCACCACAGAATTTAATTTTTGCCATTGATGCTAAGGGTGATTATTGGTCAACCCAAGGCTGGCAATCCACAGAAAAAGAAAAGGTACTGGATCTAATCCCCGAGTTGGCAAAATACTGTAGTGAGTTTTTATACACTCAGGTTGAAAAAGAAGGAATGTTGGATGGATTAGATCGTCAGCGTTGCCAATCAGTGATTGATTGCTCGCCGATCACTGTCACTATTGCCGGTGGAATTACAAGCCTTGATGATATTCAATGGTTTACTCAGCAAGGAGCGAATGGACAAATTGGTATGTCAATCTATACCGGCAAATTGTCACTGATTGATTGTTTTATTAGCCAGTTAAATTTCAATAAAATGCCATTAATTCCCACCATAGTGCAAGATGCTGATACCGAAAAAGTATTGATGCTTGCCTATTCCAATGAAGAGTCGATGCGCTTAGCCTTAAGTCAAAAAGTGGGTGTTTATTGGAGCCGTAGCCGCCAAGAAATATGGCAAAAAGGGCTCACCAGCGGTCATAGTCAAAAACTCATTCAAGCCGATGTCGATTGCGATGGTGATACCATTTTATTTCGCGTACAACAGACGGACTTCGCTTGCCATTTTAATCGTTATTCCTGTTTTGCTTCTCAGAAAAATGATTTTAGTTTAGACAAACTCAATCAACTTTTACAAAGCCGTAAACAAGAATTACCGGACAATTCATTTACCACCAAACTCTTTGAATCTGCAGATTTTAGAGCTGAAAAAATTCTTGAAGAGGCCGATGAACTGATTGAAGCGCAAGATTTTGAGGATGTTCGATGGGAAGCTGCCGATCTTATTTTCTTTGCTTTAGTGGATGCCTTAGCCAAGGGCGTCACCATTGGGGATATTACTCAAGAGCTAAGGAGTCGTTTTAATGATGGCTAAATCAAACATTGTTAACGCCGAGCAATGGAGTCGTCCTGCATTAGCCAGTGATCCTCAGCTTACCAATAAAGTGGCTGAGATGCTGCAAGCGATTCAACAAAATTCAGCAAAAGCAGTGGAACAATTATCGTTGCAGTTTGATCAGCGTTTACCAAAAATGATTGAGCTAGAGAGTTTCGATAGTTATGCCTTAGATAGGCAATTAGCCGAGTCCATCAAAACCGCAGCCCAGCGTATTGAGCGTTTCGCCCAGTTTCAAAAACAAAGTGTAAAAACCACCAGTTACCGTGATGAGTATGGTAGTTTCGGTCAGCAAGTATTACCCATCGAACGAGTCGGTGCTTATATTCCAGCCGGTCGTTTTCCACTGATCTCCACCGCTTTGATGACACTTATTCCGGCAAAAGTCGCAGGATGCCCAGTGAGGATCGCTTGTTCGCCATCGGATGATCCAGCCATACTAGCCGCTGCATCCTTAGCCGGAGCAACGCAATTTATTCAGATAGGAGGCGTGCAAGCCATTGGCGCCTTAGCTTTTGGTTATCAACAGATTAAAGCGGTTGATTTGATTGTTGGGCCGGGCAATGCTTGGGTTAATGAGGCGAAAAAACAAATCCAAACCCAAACAAAAATTGATGGTTTAGCGGGCCCGAGTGAGCTATTGGCCATTTGCGATGATCAGCAACCAATTGAGTGGCTAGCTTTGGATGCTTTAGCGCAAGCGGAACATGATCCGATTGCTTGTTCTTTATTAGTTAGTGATAGTTTACCTTGGCTGCAAAAGATGCAAGGTTATTTAGAGTCCAAAACTGAAATGAAAGTTTTACTGGAAAATAAACAAGTGGAACTGATTTTAGCTAAAGATCACCAAGCACTCATTGATTTTAGTAATGATTACGCGCCGGAACATTTAATGCTATGCCATAAGGGGATTAAAGCGGATTCACTGGTCAACTATGGTTCACTTTTTTTCGGCGCCAATAGCGCGGTAGCACTAGGTGATTATATTACCGGACCTAATCATACCTTACCTACGCTAGGTTTCGCACGACAAAATGGTGGTTTAAATGTGATGAGTTTTTTACGTATTTTGACGACTCAATCAATTACCGACCAAGGTCGAAAATCAATCTGTCAACAAGCCATGCCACTGGCAAAAGCCGAAGGTCTCGAGTTTCATTATCAGAGTCTAAAGATCCGCAGCGAGTAGTCGAGTGTTATAGATGGTTAAATTAGTTACTCTGACCTCATTGCACCATTGATTTTTTTAAATTGACATACGACCTGTTTTCGGACTATATTTAGTCGTGACGAGAGGTGTTTATGAAATTATCAGATCAAATCAAACCTATCAGCTATTTGAAAGCTCATGCCGCTGAAGTCGTGCGTAATCTGTCCACTCAAATGGAGCCCTTGGTTATCACTCAAAATGGTGAGGCCAAGGCTGTTATACAGGACATCAAAAGCTATGAGCAAACCCAGGAAACCATGGCGCTACTTAAGATGTTGGCTTTAGGTCAGCGTCAGATCGATGAAGGAAAAGTTCAGCTTGCAGGTGATGTTGTTGCCAAGCTCCGTCATCGGAGAAAAAATCGCTAATGGGTTATCAGGTATTTCTTACCGACGGTGCCGCTTACGATCTTGAAAATTTATACAACTATATCGAATCTCATGATGCTACTGAAAAGGCTGATTATGTCCTCGACAAAATCGAGGAGGCATTTTTAAGCCTTGCGGATAACCCAGAGCGTGGGACTTATCCAAATGAGTTGTTAGCTGTTGGTTTACGGGAATACCGGAAAATCTATTTTAAGCCCTATCGTATTATCTATCGAATTAGTTCTCAATCTGTTTATGTCATGGTGATTGCTGATGGTCGTCGTGATATGCAATCTCTTTTACAGCGTCGTCTGCTACAAGACTAAGTCATAGAAGCATTAATGAACACATGAACACGGTCAGGTAAATTTTACAACATATAGCTAATATATTACCGTGTTTCTATACAAGAAAAACAGTGCGGCATTTTAATCGAAGCTCTCATTTTAGTTTAAGAGATTCCTGCTCAAAAGACCGCAGGAATGACGGGTGTATGACCGCAGGAATGACGGGTGTATGACCGCAGGAATGACGGGTGTATGACCGCAGGAATGATGGGTGTACGACCGCAAGAATAACGGGTGTGTGACCGTAGGAATGATGTATTCTAAGTCACAGGAATAACGGATGTTTTTATCATCATTTAAAGTTTTTTAAACAACACTTGCCTGACGGATTTCGGATATCACAGGCACATTGTTTTGATTTTGTTTTTTGTACCACGAATTGTTTCAGGTTAGCGTCCTGGGCATAGTCTTTTCGAGTGACATCAAAGCAATAGCATAAAATACTGTCATCCGATTGATCTTTAATACCGACCTTGGTTCGTAACTCTTTTTGGGTAATCAGTGAATTATCCAATCCAAAATAAACCACTTCACAATTGGGATCTTCACAGAAATAATAATTTTGCGCGTTTAAACTAAAATTCCAAGGTTTATTTAAATGTTGGTAGATGGTTTTTAATGCCACCGAGAGGTAGCTTTTTGCATTTACCGGACAGGTATATTTTTTAGGGATCTTTGGATCCCCTTTTAAACTCGATTGATTTGAAGCACAACAATCTGCCATTGTATTGACCCACTATTAATAGTTGTGATGCGTGATGAGTAACTAGTTTAAGCAAAAATCAATCAGAATACCAATGAAATCCATTGCTGTAGCGACTATAGCAATTTAATTTTAAACTCTCTTCTCACTAAAATAAGACTGATCATGGATTGAATAAGCACTGTCGCCACTGACAAGATCCAAATCTGCTCAATCTGATAGCCAGCTTGTTGCGCCAACCAGAAGGCTGGAATTACGAACAAAAATAAACGAGAAGCCATGCTATAAAAAGCCGGCCAAGTATTACCCAGCCCTTGAAGGGCGCCGGAGCATGAAAAAATAATGCCCGAAGGAATAAAGTTAAAGGCTATAATTTTTAGGAATTGATAGGCCGTTGCGAGCACTTCTTTATCTTGGGTAAAAAAGCCAATAATCCATTCACCCTGAGTTACGGCAAACCATGTTAAAATCGCCATCAGTAAAGAAACCATAAGCAAAGTACGATAAAAAGCTTGTTTCACTCGTTGGTATTGCTTACCCCCGAAATTTTGCCCGATAACCGCTGGCAAAGCGAAAGCCAATGCTAAAGCAGGTACAAATATCGCTTGCATAATTCGTGAACCCAATCCAAAACCGGCTTGAGCAGTCGCGCCAAAATTTTGAATAAGAGCATAAATAATCGCCATAAAGAAAAACATTAATAAAAATTCACCACCCGCAGGGAAACCAATGGCGAGTAGTCTTTTAACGATCGAATAGTCCGGTTTGAGTAACGCTTTTTTAACCGAAACATAGCGCTCCAGCCGATGAAAATAATTCCACATCACAATCACAGCGACCAATATCGCAATGCTACTGGCAAGACCAGCTCCTGCAACTCCCATGGGCATTCCGGTAAACCAACCGGCAATTAATATCGGGGCTAAGATGATATTGATAACCACACTGAGCAGTTGCACTATCATGGTCGGTTTAACAATGCCAGTCCCTCTAAGCGCCGATGCCATCGCGACTAAAGCAAATTGCAGTGCTAAATTTGGAATAAACCCATACAAATAGCTGATACCATGTCGAATGGTTTCTGCATCGGATGAAATCGTCTCTAAATAATCATCAACCCACAGATAACCGCCAATAAGCACCATTAATCCAACCATCGCCGCAATAAGGATGGACTGATTAAAAACTTGGTTAGCCTGAGCACGATCTTTACGCCCCACAGCTTGAGAAATAAGAGCCACCGTACCAACGCCTAAAATTTGACTAAGCCCCATCACTAAAAAAGCAATATTGCCCGCGGCATTGACACCGGCTAAGGCCTCTTTGCCTAACTTACCAACAAAATACAGATCCACCAGAAAATAAATCGTTTGTACTAGCATTCCGATAGCGATAGGCAACGCCATTTGAATAACATGTTTGCTGATGGAACCTTGGGTGAGATCTTTCATTGAATTTACAACGGCTAATGATCGATAGGACAATTGGCAATTATAGCATTTTGAATGATTATGGAGATAGATGATGAAATAACAATTTCATGGTTTTTAGCCGCTGAGATTGGCTAGAGCGCCACGAAAACCAACTTTTTAAACGGCAAGGCATAAGGATTTATTCATTAAAAAAAACAAACCGTGAATTCTGGGGACACAATATTCAATTGTGTTACGCTTTAAGCAATGGCGAGGCTATTTGTGGCAAGGACGATTCGCCTCATACCCCATGCAAAAAAATTGGTTATACAAAGCGATGGTATAGGTAGAATTAAATCCAGTAAAAGCAGGAATGGTAAAACGGGTTTGGGATTATCGGTGGAGTAGTGTCCATGCTCATTTGCCTGGATAGGATGAAAATGGATTAGTTGAAGTCAAAAAATCTGGAAAACTGGCTGGTCACTGGAAACATTATTGATTAAATGCGCAAGGGCTACCGATGACGGAAGTTGAAAATCATAGCAAAACGGGGCGTCCTTTAGGTGATAAACGATTCCTGGATCATGCCGAGGCAATAACTGGCCGAGATTTAAGCAAGAAAAACCGGGCACGAAATCAAATAAATAAGTATTGTGTCCCCAGACCATCGAATTAATCTTAATAATTTTATTACATGTTTTAATTCTGGATTGAAACTGTCATGTTTTTAGTAGTATAAACTTGTATATTGTTGGATGGTGATATACTCTTGTAGAGTAAGGAGTTATCTATGAGTATTGCACAAACCATTCAAAATAATGTTGATGTTATGCCTGCTGGGCAGATTTTTTGCTATCAGGAATTGCCGAGTTATGCCAAATCACCTACCGCCGTGATTAAGGCGATTAGCCGTTTGGTGGCTGATAATAGGCTGGCGCGGTTTTCTAAGGGCAAGTTTTATGTGCCAAAAAAAGGCCTGCTAGGTTCTAGAAAGCCTTCTGATAGTGAGCAGATACGGTCGATACTGTATAAAAATGGACGCTTGCGCGGTTATGTGACCGGAATTTCTGTATATAATCAGCTTGGTTTAACAACGCAGATGCCACGGACAATTAGCATTGCTATTAATGGGGGTCGTCAAGTAAAGGAATTTGGTACTATTCGGATCAAAACAATTATTACACGTATTCCTATCGAGGAAAAAGACGTGACATTGCTTCAATATTTAGACGCTTTAAAAGATATAAAGAAGATTTTAGATTCCGATGTGAACCTTTCTCTTGAAATAATGCGCGGTTATATTTCTAAGTTATCGGTTAGTGAGCAGAAACGTTTATTAAAATTAGCACTGACTTACTATAGCCCGCAAGTAAGAGCGCTTGTTGGTTTGTTGTTTTCTGGTCTAGGATTGTCGCTGCCGCGCAGTTTAATGCTTTCACTTAATCCTACAACGACTTATAAGCTAAAGTTAAAGCAATCAAATTGGCCAATGGCCAAAGAGTGGAATATTCAATAATGAATCTGCATGAGGATAATGAAGCCTTCGCCGAATTGGTAGAGGTCACGGCTGAAAGGATAGGCTTGCCACAAGTTTATGTAGAAAAGGATTATTGGGTAACAAAGGCATTAAAGCATCTCTCTGAATCTCCACATTTCGATGAAGTGGTGTTTAAAGGTGGAACATCTTTATCTAAAGCTTATAGGTTAATTGACCGATTTTCAGAAGATATCGATTTGGCTATTTTTGCCGAAGAAAAAAACAATGGTGCACGGAAGAGGTTACTTAAGAGTATTGAAAGTGTGACTGCTCAGGGATTAACCTATTTAAAAGAGGATGCACGGGAATCTAAAGGTTCAAACTTCCGTAAGACCGTTTATCAATATCCACATAGTATAGAAGGAGAGAATTTCGGTCAAGCATCGTCAGAATTACTTATCGAGATCAATTCATTTGCCAATCCTGAACCATTTGAATCAAGGAAACTTCAAACACTAATTGCTGAAGTACTTGCTCAAATAAACCAAAGTGAATTGATCGCTCAATATTCACTTGAAGATTTTTCAATAAATGTTTTGTCGGTAAGTCGAACTCTTGTTGAGAAAATGCTCGGTGTTATCAAAGACAGTTACAGCGAAGATCCAGTTGCAAAGTTGTCTGGACGAATTCGCCATCTATACGATATTTGCCTGATACTTAAACATGATGAATATCGAGATTTTGTAACCAGTGATAATTTTAATTCTCTTTGTAATATTTGTATAGAAGACGAGAAGGTGGGGTTCTTTGCCTATTCAGATTGTTTTGATAAACCGCTCAATGATGCGCCTTTATTTTCGAAATTTAAAGAATGGAGGCCATCTCTCAAGGCTACATATGTAGGCCTATTTGCAGATTTAGTCTATGGTGATTTACCAAAAATGGATGAAATTGAAGAAGCTCTAAGTTTTATAAAAGAAAATATTAGATAATAGTCATATCGATGTTTTGGACACGACTTTTGTTTTGCAAGTAATAGTACAGCTGATTTCAGGTTATAAGTGTAAAATTCATGGGCTCAATTTTAAATTTCATGGAGTCGAGTCTTGTAGCGTGCATTGATTATTAGGCGACAATTAACTTGGTATTAAACAAATAGGTATGAATAAATGCATCATACTGCTCGCTGGATTCTTGCAGGCATTTAAGGAAGGCGTCATAATGCCGCACATCATGAAATTTGGCGATAAATTAGCAATAAATGCACCATCAACTAAAACAATCAATCACAGGTAAACAATGATGACTCAAGGTAACAAAAAAGTACTAATATTTGGTGCTGGTGGGCGAGTAGGTCTTTCTCTATTGGAGAGTCTGATTAGAGAAAATATAGACGTGATTGCGGTGGATTTTCTCCCACAAAAACAATTAGATGCAAGAGTTTCTCGAATTACTATTGATTCAAAGATCTTAGACATTAAGACCATTGGGAATACCACTAACTACGGTAATGTAAACGTACTAGATCAAGCAATACTTGTTGACATCTTAAACAAAGAACAGCCCGATGTCGTGGTAAATTATGCTATTCCCTTTACTTGGGATGCTGCAAAAACTTTACCTAACTATAATAAAATTAGTGCGGCTGGTCTTGGTGCTTTCTCAGCTGTTCAGGTTCTTGCTCCAAAAATTATTGCAGAAGCATTGGCTAAGTCTAATTCAAAAGCGTCTTTTGTTGTTGGCAACTTGCCAGATATTACTATTCCAATAATTCACGGGTTAAGCACGCATATTGATATGGTAAAACCGGTTGCCGGTGCCGGGAATGTTGGGTTAATAGAAGCCGCTATAAAGCATCGGTTAGCTAAAGAACTGGATATAGATATTAGTGATTTAATCCTTTACCTAGTATGCCATCATGTGCATTTGGTAGTGCCAAGAGAGCCAGGTTACGCTAACGATGGTCCATTTATGCTAAAAGTTTTGCATAAGGGCAAAGACATAAGTCATAAACTTGGTGATTTACGCGAATTAATGAATCGTTCAATCTCTCAAGGTTATGAGCCCGGCGCTGGTTTTTCCAGTACGACGGGTATTTTAGCTTCAAGGGTTGTGGTTGCACTTCTTGATGATTCCAACACTGAACACCGAATGCATTGTCCCGCACCAAATGGCTTAGATGGTGGATACCCTGTAATAATCCAAAATGGGGAAATCCGTCTAGATATCCCCGAGGAATGGGTGCAAGCTGATCTAGTGAGACAAATGAGGCAAGTTCATAGCCGAGACGGTGTGGAAGCGATCCGAAAAGATGGAACCATTATTTTTACACAGCAATGTGTCAATATTATGAAAGAAGAAATTGGCATCACTCTGCCAGTAGTTTTAACGCCGGACAAGCTAGAGGAAGTAGCGAAGGAACAGATTAGAGTCGCTCAATTGGCAATTTCTTGAACCGCGCGATAGAGTGGTTCATAGGGTGGACAAAATTGATTTGTCCTTTCTACTCTCAGCGCCTCGGTGGGAGAAAAATAATAACCATAGTTTGAGTGTTTGTTCTTTTTTGGTTTGATTATAAAAACTTAAACAAGGCTGCATAGCTTATTGTCTTTGCTCTTCGGGAACTTGATTATACTTTCAACTAACAAGATGTCCCAGACCTCCTGTAAGGAATCTAAATCAGTAAATAAACTCCAGTAAATATATTTATTTACTAAAAAAGCTATGCTAGTCGTATTGTATTGAAAAGAGATTAAATGTACTTAATGTCCAACCCGTTTGACTAAGCCCCATCACTAAAAAAGTAATATTGCCCGCGGCATTGACACCGGCAAGGGCCTCTTTGCCTAACTTACCAACAAAATACAGATCCACCAGAAAATAAATCGTTTGTACTAGCATACCAATGGCGATAGGAAGCGCCATTTGAATAACATGCTGACTGATGGAACCTTGGGTGAGATCTTTCATTGAATTTACAACGGCTAATGATCGATAGGACAATTGGCAGTTATAGCATTTTAACCATGTATCTAAACAGGCACTATTGAGATATCCGCCACACCAAGCGGATTATCCTGTTGTAAAAAGCATTACAATTACACAGATTTGTAAGCCATTGACCTGAGTAATAGTAGAAAGTTCGCTAGAGTATAGCAGTAGCCTGACTGTCTGATTTCGTCTCAGTGCTCAATAACAGCGATAAGGCAAAAGAAGTATTGAAGATCACTCTTTTGCTATGTATGCTTACCATCATTATGAATGATTGGAAATAAAAGATGTATAGAAAAATAATATTTGGTGTTTTAATTTTATTGTTAGCTTCTTGTGCTTTAGTTGATCCAAATAATGTTAGGGAAAACATTCATCAATCAAAAAAGATAGTAATTGATATCAACTTTGAGCTAGCAGGTATATTTACTCGAGCAGTTTTACATGAATGTTATCCAAAAATTGGGATGTCAGTATTCGTAGTTGAATCACTTAATGATACAAGTAGAACTCAATCTTTTACTTTAGGTAATGACCTATATGGAGGAGTCTTATTAATTGAACTATCTGGTAACGGCAAGCGCACAGATGTTTCTATAAGTGCGACTGATAATGCGTGGGCTAGTAGATTTTCAACTATAGTAGAGTCTTTTGAATTATCATCTCTAAAGCCATGTACGGCTTTCTGGGAATAGCTATAACCAAAGCCGGATCGGGAAAATAACAGACAATCAGAATTCAGAAATAACCCCAGAACTCTCCCAAAATCAGATTGCCACTTAAAAAAACATAGCTGTTCATAACATTTAACTGTTCATAAGTAATGGGCAGTTGTTATTAATGAGCATAAAAGTTTGTTTTTTTGTTTTTGTTCAACTATTATCGGTGTTCATTATTATAGAACTCGGCTATAAAGTGAACGGATGAAAAAGAAAACCGAACTATTAGAGCAAGTTATTTATGCTATACAGCATGAAGGTTTCCCTATGGAAATTGAAGCTTATGACGTGAATCCCAGAGACAGAAATCTAGATGGAACTCTGAAAATAAAAGGCGTCAACAAGCCCGTAAACATAGCATTAGTCAAATGGGCAGTAAATAAGAATATCGGGGTCCTTATAAACAAAGCCTAATTTATAGGCCAAGAGGGTATACTAATAGCTGACTATATAAATCCTAATTTAGCGCAGCGCCTAAAAGAAGAGGGAATACAATTTCTAGATGTTTGTGGAAATGCATATATAAATAATAAAAAGCACTTTATATACAAAGTAATGGACAGGCAAAATTCAGAAAGTATCTGCCTTAAATAACGATTATTCTAGAGATTCTACTCGACGGCTTGCCCGGAAGGTTTTAAACCCTTTCAAGCATTTTTTTAACTCTTCGGCATATTGCTGCAATAAGATCAGTTTTGCCCACGAAGGAACCTGAATGTGTAGCAAAGTGTCGTAACTATAGAGTGGGTATCGGTTATTTATTTCCCTAGTCATTTAGTTTCTGAATTAATTCGAACATAGGAATAACCCAAACATTTGTCTTTATTGGGTATTGGTTTTTTACTGGAGCGACAATGTAGCTAATATCGGGTTTAATATCTTCAATAGCAGTCCAAAACCCGCGAGTGGGCTTTGGTGAGCTACTTGCTTTTATTTCAATACAGATTTTTTTCATTCCTTTTTCTAAAACTAAATCAATTTCCGCACCACTAGCGGATCTAAAAAAAGAAGCCTTCCACCTGTTTAGTTTTGAGAGGATATTCTCGATAACATATCCTTCAAAAGATGCGCCGTAAATTGGATGGGCGAGTAGTCCTTGAATATTTTCGATATCTAGAAGACAATGCAATAAACCGGAATCTCGAATGTAAACCTTCGGCGATTTAACCAGTCGTTTTTTCAGGTTGCCTGAATAAGCTAAAAGATTTCTGGTAATAAAGGTCTGCTCTAATAGGTCGATATATTTTCTGATTTTATGAGTCGATACGCCCATTGATTCGGCTAGTTTTGTCGTATTGATTGTTTGTCCATGATGATGTGCTAGCATTCTCCAAAATCGGCCTAGCGTGTTTGCTGGTATATTAAAACCTAATTGGGGAATATCTCTTTCCAAATAGGTGCGGATATAATCTTCACGCCATTGAAAGCTGCTTTCAAAAGATGATGATAAGTAGCTTCTTGGATATCCGCCAATGGACCAATGCTGGCTGATGGGTTGCTGGTTTGCTTCTGTGTGACTGATTTCATCAAATTGAAATGGTGTCACCTCAATATAAGAAAGCCTACCGGCGAGCGACTCGCTAGACTGTTGAATTAAATCTCTTGATGCTGAGCCTAGTAATAAGAATTGAGCATTTTTCCCGGACTCATCAATCACGCTCCTCAGTGTTGAAAATATTTCTGGCAATCTTTGGATTTCATCTAAACAAATGAGTCTACCTTTAAATTGCTGAAAAAATAATTCAGGATCGGTCAGCTTCGCGAGGTCCGATCGTTTTTCCAAATCAAGGTATATTGAATGAGGAAAGTGCTGAATGATTTTTTTAGCTAAGGTTGATTTTCCAACTTGTCTGGCACCTAATAATGCAACCGCCGGATTGCTCTTAAGGCGATTAAGAATGCTATTTTCGACATTTCTAGGTAAATAACTGTGCATATTGCAACTATAATTTAAGATTTGCATGGTTGCAAGTCAATTCTGGGGGTGAATTACAGGGCAACCGCATACTTTGTACTAATTTTGACCAAAAATTAGTTCAGAGCGAAATTTATCACTCCATCCTGCCTGCTTCAATTTACCTCTCATACTATTTTTTGAGGGTGTAGTTTCGTTAAGTTCAAAGCAAATCGTCGGATAACAGCAACATTTTCAGCTCCGTCACCATTTCGGATCCGACAGTCATCTTCTTTAAACGTCACATCAAGGATCAATGGGTGCTTTCCACTCCCCAATGACTGCGAATGGCTTTACCTATTCTTTCCACATCCGGCGCCAAAGAACTAATGTAATACAAGGTTTCTTGCTGCACCACTTCACCTTTAAAATGTCGCTCTCGCTCAACCTCAATAACCGTTTGAATATTGGACCAATTACTCGCCTCACTAATCCATTCATTCACTCTGAGTTGCCTATATTTCCTAACTTCAATGCGACCATGACCACTATCAACTTCCTCAAACTCTTCAATAAACTCAGGTGTTTCTCTTTTGATTTTATGGAAATAACCGGCAATTTCATGACGTAATTTCTTATGGTTCAATTTGACACAAAGCACATAGTCCGCTTTCTTTTCAACAATAGTATTGACGATTTTTTTCTGTGTATTCATCGCATCGGCGCTTATCCAACGCACCTTTGATATTCAGCACATTGAGCATGTCAATAACCGAAGCATTTTCATTTTTTTTACCCGTCGATTTTAATTGAGCAAGAACCAATCCTTGTGAGCGACTCCAAGCGGTAATACTGTGTAATGCGGTTTGCCTATCTCCATCAAATGAACGGCGTAATGTTTTTCCATCAAGCGCTATTTGTTCTTGCCCCTTATCGACCCTCACTTCATTAACCCAATTAATAAATGCCTGGTTTAATTGTGCAGGCTCGATTGCCCTTATGATCCGAGCAATGGTGTCATCGACCGGTATTCCGTTTTTAAAGTCTCTATATTGTCTTAGCCAATCGAGCTTGTTATCGCCAAACTCTTTAATGTCCTTCCAGCCTTCTGCACCTGATAATACAGCACTTACCGTTAAAAATAGCACATCTAAAAGGTCATGTTTAACGTTAATATTCGTTCGTGGATCTTCTATTGAAGTAAAATGGTCTATAAATGTCATAGCAGTATCTCCTCGTGGTTGATACTGATCTGATCACCAATTTACCTAAAAGTTCAATAAAGTACGATCTTGCCCTGTCCTTTAGTGCGAAAGCAATATTTTTGATGGCGCTGTAGAGCTGATAAACTGGGCTTTTTAATTTCACCGAGAATTGCTGTACAAACATGTAATTATTTACCTTGTAGGTATAATGAATTTTCATTATTATCCTTTACCAATGGAGTGCCTTAGCGGCTTTTCAATTAACTGTCAGTGGTAAAAACCACCTAAAAATTATAAAAAGGGACAAATTATGGATTCTACAAGCGAAATAGAAACAAAAAGTTCATCGAGTGCGCCTCGCACTTTAGCTTTTGAATTTAAAGGCGATGGTTGGGAATACTTCAAAATTTGGATTGTTAATGTTCTTTTAACTATTATTACCTTGGGGTAACTACTCACCCAGTAGCATCTAAAAACTGAACATATTCAGAAAAATAAAAATAATACTTGACAGTTTTTTGGACGAAAAAACTACTTTCCTAAGTCCGTATAAAATAGATCGCTAGAGATCCCAAACGGATCAAATAAGATCGTTTCCTAAAAACTTTGATTCCAAGCTTCAACCCGACAGAGAACGTCTAGCAGAGCACCGCTCAGAGAGTCGAAAAAAGCCATGTTATCATCAAACCTACAGCAAAGGTTTAAGGTGATTTTCTTAGTGTCAAACGTAGACAAAACAACTGTTCGTAATGGAAGTCAGTCGCATCAAGGCTGACTTTGAACAATTGTGTGCCAGCGGAAAAATCACAACTGAAATAAAATTTCTGATGAACAGTATGTTTTATGATCATGGAACTCATGCTTTCCATATTTCTTGAAAAATCCACCAAGAAAAATAATAAGAATTCGAGTATTCCTTCCTCACAAACAGATAAAGATGAGTCCGCTTTAAAGCCTGTTCAGGGAAGCAATGGTAAAGGGAAAACAGAAAACCCACTCACGGCTAACAATACACGCACGATAGAAACGGTTACTACCATTGAAGTTTATAACTGTGATCGGTGTGGTGAAGACTTAAACGCCACTGCCAGCACTGAGTCTGAACGACGCACAAAAATTGATATTGTTTTTGAAAAAGTGGTTGAGCATGTTGATGTTCAAATTAAACAGTGTCCATCGTGTGATTCAACCGTAAAAGCATCGTTTCCTGCCGGCTTGCATGGCCCGCTTCAGTATGGCGATGGCCTAAAGGCTTTTGTGATCAATTTGCTAGTTTGTCAGATGGTGGCACTTAACCGTGTTCAGAAATTAGTCAAATCAATGATGGATGTCACGCTTGCAGAAGCAAGCTTATTGAAGTTTGTATGGCGCCTTCATCAAGCCTTAGAAGAGTGGGAGGTTTCAGCCAAAGAAGCATTATTAAAAATGCCGGCAATGAATGTCGATGAAACCTCACTAAGAGTGGATAAAAAGAACCACTGGGTCCATGTTTATTCAGCTGGCGATATTACGTTAAAATGCCTGAATCGCGGGAGGGGCATTAAAGCCATTGATACGATTGATATTGTGCCGCGTTATGGCGGCGTGATCATCCATGATTGTTGGGCATCTTATTTTTCCTATCGACATTGTGGGCATGGGTTATGTGGTTCACATTTGATGCGTGAGTTGACGTTTGTTGTTGAGTCCAATGGGTATGTTTGGGCTAAAAATATGAAGCGTCTTCTAAAAGAAACCTGTGCCAAGGTCTCGAAGAATGAGCAAAAGAAACTGACCGATAAAGATTATGCTAATTTACAGAAACGGTTTAGAAATATTATCACGCGCGGAGAAAAAGAATTACCGCCTGTGCCACCCAAACCCAGCGGTAAGCGCGGTAGAATAGCAAAATCAGAGGCTCATAATTTATGGGAAAGAATGAGTGAGAATGAACAATCTGTATTATTGTTTGCGAAGAACTCTCATGTTTCATTTACCAATAATCGAGCCGAGCGTGATTTAAGAATGGCCAAGGTAAAGCAAAAGGTGTCGGGTTGTTTTAGAACCGTTAGATACGCTCAAGCTTATTGTCGAATTTCAAGTTATCTTCAGACTATGGCAAACAAAGGATATAATCCATTAATTGCCATTCAAATGGCTTTGGCTGGTAAAATTAATGATGTAGGGTGCGAGTAGTTACACCTTGGGTATCTATTCTGCGTGGGCGAAAGTAAGGACTAACCGTTATTTTTATTCTAATATGTATTTAGATGATACAAACTTTCGTTATTTAGCTGACCCTATGACAATTTTTAAGGGTCGTATGATAGCGGTGGGTGTCTTTATATTATTTAATATTGTGACTGCAATGAGCCCCATTCTGGGTGTTATTTTGGCATTATTATTTGTGATCGCTATTCCCTATTTAATGAATAAGTCGCTCGCTTTTGGGCGGCGAATGACTGCCTATAAAAATATCCAGTTTCGTTTTCATGGAAGCTACGGCGAAGCCTTTATGGTACTGTTTGTCTGGCCAATTTTAGGTGTTATCACTTTTGGTATTTTATATCCAATGGCGTTTCTTAAAATGCACCAGTATGTGATTAAAAATAGTGCTTACGGTACGACTAAGTTTGACTTTTCCGCCACCTATAAAGACTACGGCATGATTTTTCTTATTGTGATTGGTCTCGGCATAGCCGTTGCCATCCCCGTGATTTTAATTAATACCATGATGCCTGCCTTAATTTTGATTTCTCCAATCATTATCGCAGTTGCCTATATTGGTGCAATTTTATATTTTATGGTGAGTCTTAATAATTTAATATTTAATAATTTATCCATTGTCCAAAATAAATTTGAAGGTTCCATGCAAATGATGGAGTTGGGTAAGGTACTTTTAATTAATTTTTTATTGACTGTAGTCACTCTAGGTCTCTATTTACCGGCTGCCAAAGTCCGCATGGTGAAATATTTTGCTTCTCGTTTAACCCTGCATGCAGTGGTTGGTCTAGACTCATTTGCTGCGGCAGAGAAAGAAAATGTTAGTGCATTAGGAGAAGAGATGGGTGATGTATTTGATCTTGGATTTTAAACGCAGCCATAATAATGATTATTAAGGGCTATTATCTCGATGGCGTAACCTCTATGCAATGCGATGCATTCATAGAGGTTGGTCAAATGGCGCTTCCTTGTTTAACGCTTTTTTTCACCAACTTAGATGGCGAGAAGAAAAAGATCCCGCTTGATTTTGCGAGCCTAGCTATTTCTTCTCGATTGGGTAATACACCAAGAGAAATTGCAATTGATGACTGTCAAATATTTGTGACACAAGATAATGCAGCCATTGATCAAGTCTTGTCAAAATATAGCCAAAACTCACACTCTCTTTTACACCAACTGGAGTCTAAACTCAGTTTAGTGCTCGTTTCAACGCTAGTAACAATTACTCTGATCTGGTCTTTTGTCGTATATGGGATCCCGGCTTCGGCAAAATATGTTGCCCACCGCTTACCGCAGTTTACGACTGAACGGTTTGGTAGCAGTCTCGATCTACTTGACCGAACAATGTTTGATCCGAGTGAACTATCACAGCAAAGACAGGATGAAATTCAGGCGCTCGCAGCACCTTATTTGAATCAATATAAAGAGTTGGGTGTCAAACTAAACTTCCGCTCAGGCTTACCTCCTAACGCACTAGCGCTCCCCAGTGGCAATATCGTATTCACTGATGCCTTTGTCAAACTAGCCAAAAATAATCAAGAGCTAGTAGCCGTTCTATTCCATGAAATAGGGCATTTGGAACACAAGCATATGACTCGACGAGTCTTACAGGATTCATTCTTTACCATCATGGTTGTTTTAATCAGTGGCGATGTAGACACCATCGATATTTTAACCGGCATACCCACTTTGATTGTTGATTTGTCTTGGTCTCGCGAATTTGAAATCGAAGCTGACCGCTTTGCGTTGCAAACCTTGCATGATCAAGGTATCCCATTACATTATTTTGCAGATATCATGTCAGGTCTTGCAAATCTCAAAGATAAAGATAATTGTGAAGGTACAGAAAAAAAAGATCCTTGTGAAAATACCACTTCTGATAAGCTTAGTGAAAATGACAAGGATTCAGAACAGCTCAATATTTCTGATTTTTTATCAACCCATCCCGCAACGGAAGATCGAGTTAAAATGACTGAAGAAATGATTAAGCACTACCAAAATCTAGATCAATCCAGTTAAAATATTAGTTCCCGTATGTAAAATAGGTAGTCCTCATGACAATCTTTAAGCAAGATGGTTTTACTCTCATCGATGTCAGCCATGTGGTCAGTGATGGCATGGTGACCTACAAGGGCTTACCAGCACCGATTATTTGCGATTACCTCTCCCGAGAAGCTTCTAAATCCCACTATGATGAAGGAACTAGTTTCCAAATAGGCGTGGTGAGTCTGTGTTCTAATAGCGGCACCTATGTCGATGTACCCTTTCACCGTTATCTGGATGGCGACGATCTTTCGCAAATCGCTTTAGATAAATTAGCCAATCTTGAAGCCGTCAAAATCATTATTGATCCCGACAACAACAAGATAGAAATGTCCGATCTAAAAGATATTGATGTAAAAATAAAGCCGTTTTATTTCAAACCAACTGAAGATCGTCATTGGGGTAGCGATCAGTATTTTGAAAACCATCCTTTCGTTACAGAAGAAGTAGCCAATTTCCTTAAACAAGAGGGTGTCAAACTGGTCGGCATCGACAGCTATAATATTGATGATGTTAGTGGCGGCAGCAGACCCTGCCACTCGGTTTTGCTCGGCGGCGGTATCCCTATTTGTGAACATATGACGGGGCTTGATCAGCTACCACAAGACCATTTTAAGTTTTTCGCCGTCCCAGTTAAGATGAAAGGAATGGGGACATTTCCGGTACGAGCTTTTGGTTTGGTGAGTGATTGATCTTTAGCAAAGGAACGTATCTGACAGTTTGCTAGCGGCGAGATTTTATCCGGTTGTTGCCAGGCTTCGCATTGTAAATGATTGATGTAGCCGCTATGATCCGATCAGCGGGATCTTTATTGATAGAGGCGTCAAAGCTGACGGATAGCTCTGCTATTTCAGGGGTAATTGGTTGAACAGTAACATTTCTAGATTTTAAGAATAGATTGATAAAACTAGCCGCGGTTGAATCAATTTCAAGTCGCTGTTCATTTTACATTGGCGTCGAGTGTTTCCACACATTGAAATATCAGAAATAATAAGAGAATCTTTCTGATCTGCTATTTCTATCGCGGCAATAGCTTTGTCAGAGAGTTTTGCTACTTCAAGTGCATCCCAAATAATGGCACAAGTATCCATTAGAATCACAATGATGCTTCCCAGTCAATATCTATTGGGCTTGTGATATTATGAATTTGCGCGGTAGAAGAAAGTTCTTTTAATTGTTGTTTTGCTATCTTTTTCTGATCTGTTGGAGGTATAACAGTCGCAAGTAGTTTACTGTTTGATGTAACAGCTATTTGCTCTCCAGCATTTACAATTTCTAAATATTTTAAAAGATTAGCTCTAAACTCACTGATATTGATCGTTTGCATTTTAGCATCCAAATATCGATTGTACAGTATACATGTACAATCATAATATCAAAAGCAAATCGACTGTGTCAAGGACTACATGTAAACCAATCAATGGGGTCAATCAACGGCTCAGACACTGTCCGCATTGATTGATTTACCATTGATTCTTGATTACCATTTTCGAAATATTAATTAACCTAGGCATTTAATATCGGCCCTATCAATTGCAAGCGGTTTCAATCTACAATAAACCAGCTAAAATTGCATAAAACACTAGACACTAGCCTAGTAAGGGCAGTATTTTAAGCCTATACCATTGACCAAACGGAAAAATCGATGAAATCAATACGAATTTGGGGTCTTGCGGCCTTTTTAGCTCTAATATTCGGCAGCTCGGCCTTTGCTTATTTACTGGCACCGGTACTTATCGCTGATAGCATTGAAACCTTGGGCTCCAAAAGTTTAGGTGCCAAACTCGAGGTCGCCAACGTTGAGTTATCCCTATTTCCTTTGGCTTTGAGTTTACAGGGTGTTAAAGCAACTGATCCTAATCAACCGATGCAGAATATGCTAGAGTTTGAGCAGATTAAGTTTTCACTGGATAGCTATGCTTTAATGTGGAAAAAGCTGGTGATTGAAGATTTTCTAATCACTGGGGTTAAATTTAATCAGCCTAGAGAAACTAGTGGCGCGCTAGATTCTTCGATCAATGACCAAAACCCTAACGATGTTGCAAATTTTTCCAGCCAAAATATTGGTGAAAAAGAACTGCAAGATTTAGTCGATAAAGCAGATTTGATTACACTAAAGCGCATCGATCAGTTGAACAAAGAGCAAAAAGAAATGGATCTTTATTGGCGCGATGCGCTAGATAAAAAACAATCCACAGCAACAATAGCGGCCATTAAAACTGAATATAATCGCTTGTCGCAGCGGCTTAAATCTAACCGCCTTAATCTACTTAAAGATCGCAAAGCTTGGAAAAAACTAAAACGCTCCATTGATAGCGAAAGAAAAAATGTTAGTCAACTTTCCAAACGTTTTAAGTCGGACAAAAAGCGTTTAAAGGATTTAATCACGGCGGTAAAGCAAGGCCCAAAAGATGATCTTAATGCGCTGTTAGGCAAGGCAGGGATCTCTGGCGGTGGAGACAATTTATCACAATCTTTTTTAGGTCCAGAGTTAACTCCTTGGATAAAAACAATCAGTCAAAAACTCGCTGATGATGGTGGAGATAATAGCGAACAGAAATTCAGCTATGATTCAACTAAAGGGCAACCAATCGACTATAAGGATAAAATCCAATACCCTGATATTTTGATAAAAAATATTCATATTTCCGGGCAAGATGATGATCATAAAATTGAAGGGTTAGGCTCTAATTTAGGTTACCTACCTTGGAGAGTGGGCCAACCAGCCGAGCTTTCTTTCACCAATCAGCAAAAGCAGGGTGGCGAACTCAATTTTAGTCTATTCAGTGACTGGAAAAGCGCTAACAGTATGCAAAGCAAGCTATCCACCCAAATTAAATCTTGGCGCATTGAGAATATGCAACTGATGCAATCACAAGCCGGTGTTTGGGTGATTAATTCGGCAAAGTTAAATGCTCGTTTAACTGCCAGTTTTACCCTAGAAACACTCGATGTTAAGCTATCGGCGACCCTTAATCAGCCAAAAATCATAGCACCAGATTCACTCACTGGCTGGCAAAAAACCTTAGCGGCCAGTTTGAGCAAGCAAAAGAAGCTGCAAATCGATCTAACCGCTAGCGGCGATATTAATCGTCCAAAAATTAAAATTCGTTCCAGTTTAGATGGTCTTTTAGCGGCGGCAATCGGTGAAAAAGCGAAACAAGAATTAGATAAATTGAAGGGCCCGTTACTCGACAAAATCACGGCTAAGACTGGCGACTTATCATCCTATGAAGATTTACTGGGAGACTTTGATCAATGGAAGCAGAAACTTTCTTCTTCCAATCAGCAGCTTGATAAACTTAAGTTAAAACTCTAGTTAAGAGATGCTATTAGTTGTTCAACATAACTCTCGATGCGTAATAATAATTCAGGGTTTTTAGCTCCCTGCTGCAACTCTTGAATTCGGCTTTTATAATCTTCATAAAGCAAACTACTACCGCCATCGGGATCAAAGAACTGTTGTCGGCGGAAATCTTGCCAAGCATCGCGCTCTGCGTTGGTTAAACTTTCAGGCGCATTTCTGGCGCGATAACGAAACAATAATTCATCTAACCTTTGATCACTAAAATGAAATTGATTGTTTGCCAGATCAGTCCAGTCTTGTTGTCTAATCCGCGCCATTTTTGCCTTATCCGCAGCGGAAAAAAAACCACCTGAATAAAGCGCATGATCGGGGTTGCTCACTTCGGGAAATTGATGCGATTGATAAACTTGTCGTAACTTATTGGCTAGATCTTTCAGTTGTGGCGCTAGGTCTTTAGCGCGTTCTAGGCAGGCATTAAGATCAATTTCTAAACGCTGCTGGCATTGCTCATTCATCACCCCAAGCGGTGCTACCGCCGGACATTTGTTGTAGTGTACTTCTTTAACTCCTAACCGCTCGACACCCTCTGGCAATTTCTCTTGCCGGGTAAAAATACGCGCTTCAAGTTGTTCTGGGCTTAACTCACAAATACCATCATTAGCCTTCGTTAAATCCAAACAAATAACACTATTTTTATTGCTAGGATGTTGGCATATCGGCAACATGATTGCGGTGTAGTGATGCTTTGGGCCGAGCATACCCGAGCTATGAACAAAGGGCGTATGCTTAAAAGGATCAACTTCAGTCGCGACTTGACGTTTATCTCTAAGACCCAATAGAAACTGATAGAGCTTGGGTTGTTTTTGACTGACCAGTTTTGCCATTCCGATAGTTGCATAAACATCAGTCAAGGCATCGTGCGCATTTTCATGGGCAATATGGTTAGCTTCGGTAAGCTTTTCGAGACGAAAAGTGACGTTGCCTTTTTCATTGACCGGCCAGTTGATTCCCTCTGGACGCAAAGCATGGGTCATACGCAGTAGATCAATAATATCCCAGCGTGAATTACCATTTTGCCATTCACGCTCATAGGCATCATAAAAATTGCGATAAAAACCATGCCGCACTAATTCATCATCAAAGCGGATATTGTTATAGCCGACAGCGCAGGTGTGGGGCTCGGATAACTCCAAATGAATTTGTTTAAAAAAATCGCGTTCGATTAAACCTTTTTCGGTCGCTATTTGCGGTGTAATGCCGGTAATTAAACATGCATCTGGATGCGGGATAAAATCATCGCTAGGTTTGCAGTAGATATTAACCGGGTCATCAATGACGTTGAAATTAAAATCGGTTCGAATACCGGCAAACTGTGAGGGTTTATCCTTGACTGGATTAACCCCAAAGGTTTCAAAATCAAACCAGAAAAAACTATTCATTAGGCGGAAATAAGTTCAAAGTGAGTATATTGTGATGCCTCTGATATTAACCAGTCTAGAGCTTCGTTTTCCTTTTCAAAATAGGCGATATCAACGCCTTGGCTGGCAGCCATGTGACACCCTACTTGACTACCGCCTGCAGATTCTTGATTAAGGTCAATCAAAGAATATTTATAATCCCTGGTTTTTAGCAAATCAATAATTTTTTGATATTGGTCGACACCTACCACCGGACTAAATCGACCAGTGAGGGCCACTGTAATTTGTAGTTTTTTTAGGCCTTCTTGCTGGCAACGATCGAGTATTTGTTGCCAGTAATCTAAGGTGGCGGCTTCGGCCCTCTCGCCGATGATAAAACACAGTAACACTTCCTTTTCAACCCGATAAGAAACCTGTGGACTCATAGTGATCTCGCTGTTGATAAATATTTATCTAAAAAGTGATTGTTTACTATCACCTGATAAGCCTAATAATCGCAAGTTTTTACTCAAAAAACAATTTTTTTCGATCTTTATAACTTAATCCTATTTCATTCATAGTCTTTGAATCATAAAGACGTCCGTTAATCATGACCATCGACACCTGATCCGTTTGATAGATATTAAGTAGCGGATCCACATCTAAAATAACCAGATCTGCTAACTTTCCAGCTTCAATTGATCCGATTGAGTCATCCATACCGATATATTTAGCGCCATCAAGGGTCGCCGCTTTAATCACGTCCATCGCTGACATACCACCCTGAGCAAACATCCACATTTCCCAATGTGCGCCTAACCCTTCACGTTGACCATGAGCTCCCAATTGCACACCGACACCTCGCTTTTGTAACTCAGCGGATACGCGGGCAGAGTTAAAGTGATTGTAATCCTCTTTAGGTGCCATATTCCGGCGAATAGCGCGCGGATATAAAGCGGATTTTGGAACAAAATTCGACAAAAGAGGATGTTTCCAAACTTCGGACTCTTGATACCAATAGTTTTCACCCCAAATACCGCCATAGGATACGACTAATGTGGGGGTATAGCCTGTTTCACTTTGTGACCAAAGCTGCTTAATATCCTCGTAAATTGCCGCCAACGGTATAGAATGCTCAACCCCTGTATGACCATCAACAATCATCGTCAGATTATGCGCTAAGGTTGATCCGCCTTCTGGCACCACCATCATATTGGTTTCTCTTGCCGCCTCTAATACTTGTTGCCTTTGATCGCGTCGTGGTTGATTGTAACTTTTAACCGAAAAAGCCCCCTGCTGTTTTAAACGGTTTAAATGACCTATAGCGTCATCTAAACTATCGATTTCGGCGGTAAAATAGGTCTCAGCGCCGTAAAGTATGCGCCCAGTGGAAAATATCCTAGGTGCCACTAATAAACCTTTGCGCGCCATTTCAGCCGCTGCAAATATTTCTCCGGTGTCATTAGAGGGATCATGAATGGTAGTGACTCCAAATGCTAATGAAGCGATATTCATCCAGTTTTGTTGCGGCGTTATCTGATTGCTACCCTGACTACCATGCCAGTGAACATCCACTATGCCGGGAATAATTGTCTTACCACTGACATCGATGGTTTTAATTTTACTCGGTAGGTTAAGACTACCACTTGCACCAACGGCTTTAATTCGATTGTTATGGACCCAAATATCACCCTTAGCAATGACCTGATCGCCCTTCATGCTGATGATTTTTGCACCCGACAATAGCAAGTCACCCTTAATTTGGTCGCTTTTGGTTTTAAAGCCGAGATGCATTTGTTGTGGTTTTAGTTTTTTTGAACGCTCTTTCCAATCAATGGCTTTAGGTAAATCTAGCTGATTAAGCGTCGAACCTAACGACCAATTGACCTGGCTACTGTCAGCTGACCAAGATAAATAATTGCCACCTTGTTTGGTGACCCTTAAGACGGGTAAATTGGAGGCTTTGGGATTAAGTTCTATCGCTTTACCGGTCGCAGTAAAAGGCGCTAGATAAATATTATAACGCTCCTTAAAACTGATAAGACTTTCATCCGGTGACAAAGAAAATTCTGATGCCCAGCGACTAGAGGCATGTTGTCTTTTATCTAAACCTTGTCGATTAAGGCTAATCAAAGAGGTTTTTTTGCCTGCATACTGAGTTAAATAAATCCGCTTATCATCTTTTGAAAAAAAGGGGTAATTACCTGATTCTGATAATAACTTTGATTGTCGTTTCTTCACGTCCAACAAATAAACACCCGTATGACCACTGTAATCCGGCGATAGCAAGCGACCACCCCTAACTTTTTGGTAAACCACTTGTTTCGCATTGTTCGAAAATTTAGGTGAAATATATTTTCCCGGCTGTTTGGTTAATTGACGACTTTTACCGCCGTTGGAACGAATCATTTTTACTGCACCTTGGGTTTCATCATTCCAACTGGTATAGACAATCCAGCGGCCATCTTTTGAATAACTAGGGTAAAAAGAAAATTCTTTATTACTTTTTGTTAAGCGTTTAGTTTTACCATTTGGTAAACTTTTAACATAGATCTGCCCTAATGCCTGAAATACCACCTGCTTACCATCAGGTCTTACTTGCACCCATCTTAATAATTTAGTTTCAAATGTATCAGGCCCTGGATTTTGTTCAAAGCGCACCGCTTTACGCATTTCCTTTTTTGTTTTTACATGGAAAGCAACCACTTTACTCTGCTTGTTAGCAATTGTAATGCGGCGTATTTTACCGCCAGCCCATAAAACCACTGATTGATTATCTGGGGTCCATGCAAAATGTGGATATACGCCATGGATCGCCCAAGTTTCCTGCATATCCCGATCGAGGTGGGTATAGATAGCACGTTCATTACCTGTCTCTAGATCTTTAACAAAAAGGCTGGATTGATTTCTAATGCGCCTAACAAAAGCCATTTGTTTACCATCAGGAGAAGGTGTTGGTCTTACCGAGCCTCCCATGCCAGAAACTTCATTCCGAATTTTACCATCCTTACGATCGATAGAAAAAATTTCATAAATAATATTATTGGAATCTTTACTGTATTCAAATACCTGGCCCGGAGTAGAATCTCGTGAAAAATACACTTTCTCTCCAGTGGCCGAAAACACCGGCTCACCTAGGTCTTTTTGATCATTAGGCCGCTTATTAAGTTGAACACCACTTCCACCAGCAATATGATAAAGCCAAATTTCCCCAGCACCCAATGATCGCTGGGAAGTAAAATGTTTTCTTGCAGCGATAAACTGCCCGTCGGGACTCCAAGCTGGACTATTGACCAAACGGAATTTTTCATTAGTAATTTGGCGTTGGTTTGTTCCATCGCGATCCATCGTCCAAATATTATCGCCACCCGCTTGGTCAGAAGTAAACGCAATTCGTTTCCCATCAGGACTAAAAGTTGGTTGCATCTCCCAAGCGATAGTGTGAGTTAAGGCTTTTGCCTCTCCACCACTTATTGGCATAATGTAAATGTCACCCAGTAGGTCAAAAACGATATGTTTACCATCGGGACTAACATCTAAGCTCATCCAAGTCCCTTCGGTTACATCAATGCTAGCCCAATAGGATTCACCTGGTGGATGATTGACATCCCACTCTTTTTGTTTTTTCTCTGGTGTTTTGTCGGATGTTTCTGATTGGGTTTTAAGCTTTACTGAATCGACTTGTTGTTTTAAATTTTCTTTAGTAAAACCTTGTCCTACTAATAAAGCAAATGTCATTACTAAGATGGCGATAATTCGTCTATTTTTCATAAGTCCGTCCTAACTAAATTTGAAATACCTGTGTTACAAGCCACTTACTTTTACAGCAACACCGTTCAATACCGCATTACCTGTTAGCTGGTCAACAAACTGGTCATCCGTTAATTGATTAACACTAACACCGGCATGGGCGTTGGCAATCGCCATTTGTGTTTGTTCAACACCGTGCCCCCAACCGTGGGGAATAGAAATAACCCCTGACATAATATCGGAGGTGGCCTCTACAATAATTTCTAACTTGCCCACTCGAGACTCCACCACTATCTGCTGTCCAGTACGTAACCCTAGGTCGTCGACATCTTTATCATTCATTTGAGCAATACAGGCCGCTTTGCCTTTAACCAACCGATAAGCATTATGCAACCAAGAATTACAGGTACGACTATCTCGGCGCCCAATTAAAAGAAACGGATAAGTTTTAGCGTCGATTTCATAAGCTGGGTCTGCTTGCGCTTCTTCTACTGACTTTTTACTGATAGATCGATGATATTTCTGATCAAGTCGTTTAAGATCGGTAGCAAACTCTTCTGGTGCCAGATGAATTTTACCATCCGTAGTAAGAATTTTTTGTGGAAAACAGCATTCAAGTTCACCTAAATCCAATCCGTGTGGGTGTTGTTTTAACTTTTTAAGGTTAAGGTTTTTAATTGCTAGTTTAGATGACTTCCCATAAGGGCCACTTTTTAACCCTTTGTTAATCATTCCCGAGGTTCCTAGCCATTTCATGACGAGGCGAGTAATGCTGTTTTTTAGCTTTGCCTTGACCCCGGATGGCGACATGATTTTCATTAGTTTAAGATATATCTCAGCTTCTGAAAGACTTCCTTTTGGTCGAGAAAATAGAGCTTCGGAATATTTTGTTATATTTCTGACGGCTAAATGATTAAACACTAAATCATAGTGTGGTCTTTCTAATGGCGTCGGTGGCGGCAAAATGATATTGGCATGACGAGTGGTTTCATTGATATAAAAATCGATACTCAGCATAAATTCTAAACCAGAAAAAGCTTCGGCTAGGCGCGTATTATTGGGTGTGGATAGCAAAGGATTGCCTGCTGCAGTAATCATTCCTTTAATTTGCCCTGGTCCCGGTGTTAGGATTTCATCAGCTAAAGTCGCCACTGGAAATTCACCAATAGTTTCAGGAAATTTCTTTACTCGACTAAAATATCGTGCGAATTTTTTGCCTTTAGGTTTCTTAAACCCCACTAGATCAATTGCCGGCTGGGTAAACATCATGCCGCCCGCAGAATCCATATTACCGGTTAACAGATTAAATACGTTTACTAACCAGTTCACCAGAGAGCCAAACTCGTGGGTGGATACACCTATTCTAGCGTATAAAACGGCGCGCTTCGCATTGCAAAAATCTTCCACTAGATTTTCTATATCGGTCGCTTCAATACCCGTCATTGGTGCAACATTTTTACTGTGATAAGGAGAAACCAGATGTTTTAATGCCTCTAATTCAGAGATATAAGCGGTTAAATGCCCACTATTAATTAAATTTTTGTTGAAAAGGTAGTTTACCATGGCCAAAAGCAGCAATGCATCGCTACCAGGCGCTATAAATAGGTGTTGATCAGCTATTTTTGAGGTTTCGGTAAAGCGTGGATCTATCGTAACGATTTTGCCTTCACGCTTTTGGATGGCTTTTAAGCGCTGACGAATATTAGGCGATGACATCAAACTTCCATTTGAAACCATCGGGTTAGCGCCTAGTATCACCATATAAGCAGTGCGATCAATGTCAGGGATCGGTAATAGCAGCGGATGACCAAACATTAACATAGCCGCTAGGTGATGCGGCAACTGGTCGACTGAAGTCGCGGTATAACGATTTTTGGTTTTAAGTTGATTATAAAAACCACTGCCGTAGAGCATGGCTTCAAGATTGTGCACACTCGGATTACCCAAATAAACCCCAAGCGCATCCTTTCCATAAGTGGTTTGTATTTTTTTAAGCCCTTGTTTAACCTCAGAAAAAGCCTTATCCCAACTAATTGTTTTCCAACCGTCAGCGGTTTTCATTACTGGTTGAGTTAGGCGGTCTTGGTCTTCAAAAAGATCTTGTAAGGCTAACGCTTTAGGACAGATATGCCCTTGGCTTAATGGGTCTTGTTTATCGCCTCGGATGGATAGGATTTTTTGGTCTTCAACTTCAATCTTAAGACCGCACATGGCTTCACACAGATTACAAGTGCGATAATGACTTTTTATACTCATCTGTGAATAATATCTAGTTCAAAAATTTAGAATAAGCTATATTAGATCAATGAGTTATTAAATGCGAACATTACTCCGACCAATCAATGAATAAATCCAGCCTACAAACTTTCTTTTTACCTGATTTCTGTCGAGTTGAATCGGTTTTGATGGTGGTTCTTGTGGGTGAGTTACTAGCGGTTATTTTTACCATGCTCGCCTTACCTAATGTTTCCAATAATTGGCAGCTATTGGGTTTATATTCCATTTCGATCCAGTGTATTAGCCTGCCTTCAGTGCTTATTCTATGCTTGTTTCGACCCACTTTGGCTCGCCTTAGTGATATTGTCGCTGGGTTTCTTAGCCTTATGGTTATTTTAAGCATGACTTTTGTCTATTCTAATATCACATTGGTTTACTACTACGGTGGTATTTTTGACTTAACCGAAGAACTGCAACGGCAGTTTTTTATCAAAAATCTGGTGGTAGCAGGCTTAATTGGTTCGGTTTTATTACGCTACTTTTATTTGCAACAGCAATATCGTAAACAAATTGCTTTAGAATCCTCAGCCAGACTAGAAGCTTTGCAGGCACGGATACGACCACACTTTCTATTTAATAGCATGAATGTTATCGCAAGTTTAACTCGTATCGACCCCAGAAAAGCCGAAACAGCTATCGAAGATCTTAGCGACTTGATCCGCGCTACCTTAGATAATAAAAATGAGTTGATTCATTTGAAAACAGAATTAGAAAATGGCAAAAAATATCTATCGATTGAAGTGTTGCGTCTAGGTGAGCGACTAGCAGTCAATTGGCAAGTTGACGACGATTGTTTATCCGTTATGGTTCCGCCTCTATCAGTTCAGCCGCTATTAGAAAATGCTGTTTATCATGGCATTCAAATGGTAACCAAAGGTGGAGCGATTGATATTAAGATCCATAAAGATGATCACCTGCTTTTTATATCAGTAGCCAATCCAAAACAAAAAAATGTCCACCACAAGGGTCAAGGTATTGCGCTCAATAACATTAGCCAACGGCTAGAAGTTTTGTTTGGTGAACGGGCAAAACTTGAACGAAAAAGTACCGATTCGAGTTATCAAGTAACCATGAGTATCCCATTAAAAAGGCCGCTAAATACTCAACCTATGATTTTTAATTTGCGCTAAAAGGACAATCTCTATGAAAATTTTAGTGGTAGATGATGAGCCATTGGCTCAACAAAGGTTAAAGCAACTTCTATCTGACATAGGCAGTGTCGAGTCCATTTATTTTGCTAACAATGGCTTAGAATCAATTGAATCATGTCAAGATAACTCGCCGGATTTGGTGTTAATGGACATCCGTATGCCGGGAATGGATGGCCTTGAAGCTGCACAACACCTTTCACAAATTGATAGTCCCCCAGCAATTATTTTTACAACTGCCTACGATGAATACGCTCTTAAAGCGTTTGATGTATCAGCGGTAGGTTATCTCCTAAAACCAGTGCGAACCGAGGCGCTAGAAGAGGCCATTAAAAAAAGCCAAAAAACTCAATCAAGTTCAGCTAAGCACTATTAAAATGCAACACCAAGGGCGTAGAAATATTACGGCTAAAATAAGTGGTAATGTTAAATTAATTCCAGTTAAGGATATTCTCTATTTTCAAGCAGAACTTAAATATGTTACGGTGAAATATCTACAGGGAGAAACTATCATTGAAGATACCTTAAAAGAGCTACAAAAAGAATTTTCGGAGCAATTTATTCGCGTTCATCGTAACGCCATTGTCGCCAAAAAATTTATTCGAGGCATTCATCGTGATAATAAGGGACATGCTTTTGTGGTGATAGGTGAAGATGAAAAAAAATTGGAAATCAGCCGCCGCCATATGGCAGATATAAAAAAATTAATCCATCAATTATAGCGTTAAACACGCCTATAGCATTTCATTTAAAAAATTATTGTGCAGCCTGTTCTAACATTTCTAGCGCATGATTTTGCTGGTATCCGAGATGGTTTTTCCACCAAGCATTCGAGCTATTTCATCAATTCTTTGCTGTGCTGACAAATGCTCCACTTGAGTACTTGTTTGCTGATTTAACTGTTGTTTACTCGCTTGTAAATGATGATCACCATAGGATGCAACCTGAGGTTGATGAGTCACACACATCACTTGCCGATTAGCAGAAAGCTGTTTTAACAGTTCACCCACGGTTTCCGCCGTGGCGCCACCAATACCCACATCAACTTCATCAAAAATAATACAGGGGACTAATTGTTGTTCCGATGTAATAACGGAGATAGCTAAACTAATTCGCGAAAGTTCACCACCGGAAGCCACTTTAGTTAATGGCAATAAAGGTTGACCGGGATTCGCCGCGACTAAAAACTCAATGTCCTCCATACCTTTAGCATAATAACCATCGCTTTTAGCTTTAATTTGAATCGACACTTGACCACCTTCCATGGCTAATGGTTGGATTTTCTGTGTAATCAAGTGTTGCAGTTTATTAGCTGTAGCA
>JAUZSK010000027.1 GCA_030949565.1 Enterobacterales bacterium | reverse complement strand
TATCCTTGTAGGAGGCTCTAAGAGCTCAGAAACATTGCCCTGATTAAAAGGGATTAAGACGGCCTTTCGGGCCTGGCGAGCTGCAAGGATGAGCTCAGAAACATTGCCCTGATTAAAAGGGATTAAGACCTCAGCCACTACGCGCTCACTTTCTGCGGCAGCTCAGAAACATTGCCCTGATTAAAAGGGATTAAGACGCTACTTCTTTTCTTCTAAAGGATCCCAGGCTACTCAGAAACATTGCCCTGATTAAAAGGGATTAAGACTTCTCCTTTATCTTATAAGCTCACCCCCGCGAGCCTCAGAAACATTGCCCTGATTAAAAGGGATTAAGACCATTATGGACTCCAAGGCGGCACAGGCTGCACCTCAGAAACATTGCCCTGATTAAAAGGGATTAAGACGGGGCAGTAATCTACGTCAGTTGTGTTGGCCACAGCTCAGAAACATTGCCCTGATTAAAAGGGATTAAGACGACGCTATATTTTGACATGGAGAATATCTTATCTTCTCAGAAACATTGCCCTGATTAAAAGGGATTAAGACAAAGTGAGTTCAGGGTATCATACATATTACGTATGCTCAGAAACATTGCCCTGATTAAAAGGGATTAAGACTGTTTGAGGGTAGTGAGTAATCATTATGGTGGTATCTCAGAAACATTGCCCTGATTAAAAGGGATTAAGACATTACCTTGCGAACCAGACGGACTATCCTGTGTCTCAGAAACATTGCCCTGATTAAAAGGGATTAAGACTTTCGCGAAGAATTAGTGTTTTTAGTGCTAGTTTACTCAGAAACATTGCCCTGATTAAAAGGGATTAAGACGGCCTCGCGAGCTGCAAGGATCATACCTTGCAGCTCAGAAACATTGCCCTGATTAAAAGGGATTAAGACGGGTATGGATTACGAGCTGCCCTTCCTTGGCCACTCAGAAACATTGCCCTGATTAAAAGGGATTAAGACCCCTGATGAGTTCAGGGAAGATCGCACTCCGCTTCTCAGAAACATTGCCCTGATTAAAAGGGATTAAGACATCTATAGTGATATTATCTTCCGACCATGTCCAGACTCAGAAACATTGCCCTGATTAAAAGGGATTAAGACCCTCCCAGGCCCTGTCGGGCCTCGCGAGCTGCAAGCTCAGAAACATTGCCCTGATTAAAAGGGATTAAGACCCGATTTGCGGTCGCGTAATAATATTTAGTCATTGTCTCAGAAACATTGCCCTGATTAAAAGGGATTAAGACGTAACGAGTGAACCAGAATTTTTATTTGACGCTTACTCAGAAACATTGCCCTGATTAAAAGGGATTAAGACCCCCTTGTACGCCACAACCTTTGCAGGTTTGTGGCTCAGAAACATTGCCCTGATTAAAAGGGATTAAGACATATTTTCTCGCTTGACGCTAGAGTAGTCCTGAACTCAGAAACATTGCCCTGATTAAAAGGGATTAAGACCTAAGCGGTGAGTTGGTTTATTAGCCCCATCTCCTCAGAAACATTGCCCTGATTAAAAGGGATTAAGACTCAAGTGAAGTTACGTTTATGACCTGCAATGGCCGCTCAGAAACATTGCCCTGATTAAAAGGGATTAAGACGTCAAGATTGACCCCACTCACGACTTGGTCGGGCTCAGAAACATTGCCCTGATTAAAAGGGATTAAGACATTCTCCAGAACCCGATTTTGGTTTTGTAGTAGGCTCAGAAACATTGCCCTGATTAAAAGGGATTAAGACAAAACGCATAAACCGCTATTGGTTTAGCGCATAAACTCAGAAACATTGCCCTGATTAAAAGGGATTAAGACATCTGAATCTGATGCGTATCTGTTTGCTGTTGCGTCTCAGAAACATTGCCCTGATTAAAAGGGATTAAGACCTTCGATCTCTATTGCCCAGGCTTGCATGCCTGGCTCAGAAACATTGCCCTGATTAAAAGGGATTAAGACGGTTTCCACCACGGCAGCCATGATGGCTGTCGTGCTCAGAAACATTGCCCTGATTAAAAGGGATTAAGACTTATGCAAGCCGCTAATGTTAAAAGATCAACATGCTCAGAAACATTGCCCTGATTAAAAGGGATTAAGACACGCGGCTGCGTCCGCTAGTATTTGGGCTTTCTCTCAGAAACATTGCCCTGATTAAAAGGGATTAAGACCAATTGTCATAACCAATACAAGACTCGCGAGTCTCAGAAACATTGCCCTGATTAAAAGGGATTAAGACAGCCTTTTTATCATTGACTTGCTGATCTGTGATGGCCTCAGAAACATTGCCCTGATTAAAAGGGATTAAGACACCCCATCATGGTGACTACAGGTGTCAAACGCCGATCTCAGAAACATTGCCCTGATTAAAAGGGATTAAGACCCAAAGAATTTACTACTGTGCCTACTTGATGTGCGGTGCTCAGAAACATTGCCCTGATTAAAAGGGATTAAGACCCTTGCGGAGCTCCGAAATGGGCATGGACGGCGCTCAGAAACATTGCCCTGATTAAAAGGGATTAAGACCATCGAATTCCTTTTTATCTATGGTGATATTAGCTCAGAAACATTGCCCTGATTAAAAGGGATTAAGACACTCTTTTTCGCTCAAAGGATCCCAAGCCAAACCTCAGAAACATTGCCCTGATTAAAAGGGATTAAGACCATACCTTGCAGCTCGAGTATTGTGAGCTGCAGGCTCAGAAACATTGCCCTGATTAAAAGGGATTAAGACCTTTCGGCTACTGCACAAGTAAAGAAGCTAACCGCCTCAGAAACATTGCCCTGATTAAAAGGGATTAAGACATCACCCTTTTGAGTAGTTGTTGTTATTGTTCCTCTCAGAAACATTGCCCTGATTAAAAGGGATTAAGACTTCTTCTGATACAGCGGCTAACAGTTTAAGCATTCTCAGAAACATTGCCCTGATTAAAAGGGATTAAGACGGTTTAGGACTTCAACTAATTAAGTGATATACTTAAAATATAACAAATTTATTTTATCTGGATTAATAACTGTAAAGGACTCGATATGACAACATTAATATGCACCGTTGGAGGCTCTCATCAGCCGATAGTTAAAGCAATCAATGAATTAAAACCGAAAAAAATTTATTTTATCTGTTCACAGGATGGCAAAGGGACTGGAAAAAAAGGTAGCTATATTTCAGTTATTGGAAAAGGTTTAGTCAATCCGAGTTTTAACCCGAGTGAGTCTAATATCGCCACATTGTGTCAATTATCAAATAACCAAATTGAAGTGATCAAAGTTGATCCTGATTACTTAGAATCAATCTATTTTAAAATACTAAAGGTAATCCAATCTATCGATGAAAATGAGGATCTAGTAGCGGACTACAGTGGAGGGACTAAATCGATGTCTGCCGCTTTGGCGCTTGCAGCGGTGGACCAAGGTATTAATATTAACCTGGTTGTGGGCGCTCGGTCCGATCATGTTAAGGTAGAAGATGGCACTGAAGAATCCATGCCTGTCAATATCGATTATTTAGGTTTTACAAGAAAGTTTTCTAATATTTGTCGATTGTGGAGTAGTTATTCCTATTCTCAGGCATTATTGGAAGCCCAAAAACTACCCACAAGTCATTTGAATAAGTCTGAGAAAACCAGCTTTATACAATTAAGTCGCGCTTTCGATGCTTGGGATAAACTGGATTATTTGCTGGCTAGTAGAATATTGAATAATTATCGGTCTAAAATAGCAAAACACTATTTAGCTCAATTACAGATGATTGACATTCTTGTTTCAGACAATAAAGATAAAACAAAATCCACAGCTTATTTAATCATTGACCTTTGGAATAATGCCAAACGAAAATCATCACAGGGATATTTTGATGATGCGGTTGCTAGAGTTTATAGAATGCTAGAATTAACGGCACAGTGGATTCTTGAAACAGATAAAGGTTGGCGAACAGCCGACCTCCCCGATGAGGCTGTAATCCCAGGCGTGAATGTTACTATCAACAGAAATGGGCAAAAGCAAACAGCTCTTTTAGCTAGCTGGCAGTTAATAGGAAGCTATGCGCAGGGTGACCTTAAAATATTTATTGACAATGAGATGGAAAAAGTAAAAGACTTGCTAAACATAAGAAATCATTCATTATTGGCCCATGGTTTTGATCCGATTTATGAAAAAGATTGGGGAAAATTTAATAACTGGATTATTGACTGTTTTGTACCGATGTTTCAACGGCAAATAAAAGTTTATAATATTGGCAAGGACATTAATTTAAATGCAATGCAATTGCCGACGGAATATAAAATTGAAATATCTTGAGGAATTCTAGGTTAGAGCGAGCCATTGCCGCAAGCCTGCGATTCAACTAGTTTCTGCATATTTCTACTATAATTTATCGTAATTGAAAACATGAACAGCAGATTTACCATCACGTTTTTTTACGAAATGATGATGAATTAAGTAAAGTGAACGAATCGTTATATGAAAATAGGAGCCTTGTAACATGGAAGAAAAATTACAACTTGACGAAAAACAACAACAAATAATTAATGAATTGGAGCTAATACTTGATACTCCTTTTGGTGATGGTTGTTTGGAAACCTATGAATCTAGTTGGTATGCAGAAAAGGGAATACTATTCCCCTGATGACCACACGGAACTAACCAAGGCGATAGCGGAACAAAGACCCTTCGAAGATATTCAGAAAATTGTAAAGCAAGGCGCTGACGTTAATGAGGAAAATTTTGCTCAACATACACCATTGCACCTACTTCTTTATGCTTTCGATGGTAAAGAGTTGAGAACTGATAATGTTAAAATCTTAAACCTTTTTGTAGAGAATGGTTTAAATGTGGGCAAAGGCGAGTTAATCGACACAGACTATACATTTGTAGGTTACGCTGCCTATCAATGGCAAAGAAGTTTAGAAATGTGTAATAATAAAACAGATTTAGAACAACTAAATAAGCGTTACTCTGAAAGTATTCAAATTTTATCTAATGCTGGAGAGGATATTAATGAATATCATTATCAATTCAATTATGAACTCAGCGATTTAATTAAGGGTGATTGTGCTCAAATTATTCAGTGTTTAGTAACCTGTGGCTTATCTATAGAAAGGCTATTATTTGCCGGAATTACGCCTTCCAAAAATTATAGATAACGGATTAAATTGCCAATTTGATATTAATGCAAAATATAATGGTGAGACTTTTTTACCTATGCCATGAGCAACCATCAGAAATTACGCGACTATTTTTCACAGCTTTTAAGCTATCATGTTGACATTAATGCCTATAATGAAGAGGGTGAAACTCCGCTCCATCAAGCTCTCGAATTCATGGATATATATTTCGAGACTGCTTTTGTGATATTTTTATTGGAAAAGGGGGCAGATCCGAATATTGTGCATTCGAAAAATACGAAGAAGACCCCAATAAATATGGTTCTTGATTGCTGTATAGAAACTGAAAAAAGAAAAATCATTCTACTGATGTTGAAAAAAGGTCTTGATTTGACGCTACTGAAAAAAGACGTACGAATCAAATTAAATAAATATTTAGTGAAAAACAAAATACCTAAGTCGAGCGCTTATCTCTATTTATGATGATCAATTTATTCATTTATTGGCTAGTAAAAAACATTGGTCGGAAGAACAACTGTCGAGTGCGTTAGTTATAGCGATTCGACTTAAAAATAAACTAGCGGTAAATGCTTTGATTAATCATTCGCAATCTATTAATTTTGATTTTACGCTATTACGAGATAAAATAAGTGAATTTGAAAGGCGAAATTTTATATCCCTTCGGCGATTACGTTTTATTTACTCTTTTCATTCACTCGTATTTTTTGAATTATGGAAATTTATACTGGTAAGGGATAAACGATCAGCTGCTCGCCTCATTGCTAAACAAGCCATTCAATCCATTATTGGACCAAACGAAGCATCTTTGATTGTCAAACAATGTGAAATGACAAGGCAAGGAAATATGCAAAGAGTAAACAACATCACTAAATCACTTTGCAAAAAAGTAAAAATGTTATTAGAAAAGCTACTGGAGATGGGTATTGTAGCCGTCAATATCGATAATGGTGGCTGGTCGCCTGGTGATCATGGGTGGGAAAGGGTTGAATCGATGCTATATTCAAGCAAAGAACTGTGGGAACATTTTGGTATTTCATCACCAGAAACAGCAAAAATGTGCTATACGGACTTAAAGTTCTATCGTAAAGAATGTGAAAACGATGAAGATGGTCATCGCACGCCGTTAACAAGTGTTTGTATCTATTTTTTTGCTGAGACCAGTGAATTGGCGATCGATATTGGAAATGATATTGTCAATGAAGCGAAAAAAATAGGACTCAGAACCCGATGGAGCGGCGATCCAAATCATAGTATTGCTATTAGTTATTCAGGATAGTTTTCAGGATAGGAAATTGAGGGGATTTGGTTAATGTTGGTTATTAGAAATCAAAAATATAACTCAATTAACATAATTAAAAATAAAAAATATTTAATTTAGGTATATAACATGAAAAATAAGAATATTGAAAATAAGGAAGTCAGCCCAAAATCACTAGTATTGATAGCAAGCCCTAACGCACTCATACCAAATATAGAAAGTCTTTTATTTTATCATGGTTACAATGGAAGAAAAATAAAACAGGTATTTATTTATTGCACAAACCATAAAGCTATGTCCGGTATACCGGCACTTAAACTTAAAAGAATAGTTAATTTATTTGACAAAAAAATTACCATTGAGCTTCACGAGCCATCGGAAAACGATGATGGGTCTTCTCCGGAAGCGTTAACTAACGCGATAGCAAGCTGGCAGAGTAAAATAAATACCAAGGATTTAATTATTAATGCAAATGGAGGTAACAAATTACATTTTTTAGCTGCTATTAACCTAATAAATAGTAGGCCTGGAATTAGTGTATGTTACAAGGAAGTCGAGGCTGGGTGGCTTGCGTTTTCGTCACATTATGAGAATAATAATTGCACTGTAAAAACTAAAGGATTTTCAATTGATCAGAAAATGATGAATGCAGGGTTAAAGGAAGTTGGTCTTAAAAGGTTTTTAGGCCAAGATGAAAAAGCAAAAATGTTTGAGCCTAATATGATTGTAGAAGGTGGCTGTGTTAATCTACTTGAGGAAGTAAAAAATAGAAAAGTGGGATTGGAATGTTTTATATAGAAATACTGGAATTTCTAGTTTTTCACATTGGTTTTGTAGTTGTATTCTAGCTTTTGATTGTGATGATGTAATCTTTTCTCACTATTCATTGGAAGACGTTAGTTTTAGCGAGCTAAGTCTATGGATATTGAACAACGGCGAGTTTTATTATTTTAATGTAAGTTCAAACTATGATAACAACCTCAGTGAGAAAATAGAAAAATCCAAAAATAGAGCAAAGGCATTGTTTGGTTTGAAATGCCATGTTCGCTTTATTCGACCTTCTTACAGGGTAGACAATAAGAAGAAATTGGATCCTAACTTAAATGGAATTCTTTTGTTACAAAATGATATGCCAACACTATTTGATGATATCAATAAAATGTTAAAAAGCACTAGTTTAGGCAGCAAGAAAATTATTGAGTGGGAAAAGAAAAATTCTTTTAATAAAAAGTATTTTGTAGAAGATGTTAGAGAAATACCGAGTAAACTATTGGTAAATAAACCAATGAAATCATTTAGTTCGATAGCTAGGGATTTGGGCTACCCTAATGAAGAGTTGGAACAGAGACTTATTGAAGATAAAGTTATACATAGAGTCGGCACCAATCTTAAATTGTCAATTAATTCATCTTTGGTTGATGCGGAAGTTCGAAACGCAGATCGAGGCGGGGAATATATTGTCTATAATTCTGAAAGATTAAAAAATAGATATAAAATTGAAGGTTTTGTAGCCTTTCCGTCTAGAAAGTTTAAGACCATAAAAAATGAAGCAGATAAAAAGCTATCCAAATTTAATGGCGCATATTTAAATATGGTGCAACAAGAGTTAGAACGTGGTACTGCGATTCTTACGTCGGAAGAACAACTTAATTGGTATGTGAAAAGCTATGCAGTAAAACATCAACAAAGAATAAAAGCAATTTTTAAAATGCTAGGTACTAAGATAAATCTAAAGCAAGTCTTTGGGAATCCGTTTTCTATTGTTGATTATGCTTGTGGGCAGGGGTTGTCGGCTTTGTTTTCATTCGAAAGTTTAAGTGGGTTGATAGGGAAGCAGCAATGCAAATCTCTTGCATTGATTGAACCATCAATCAATGCGCTTAACAAAGCTAAATATAATTTTAGGGGAAATGTTATAGCTGTAAATAAAAAATTCTCAGAATTAATATCTCGGGATATTCAGACTGCGCAGGAGAATTGGACCTTGCATTTATTTATGAATGTTCTCGATATGAATTGTATAAAGAATGATATTCAGCAACTTTCTCAATTAATTGTTAAATCGATAAATGGAAATAATATTTTTATTTGCGTTAGTCCATATAACTTTTCTCAGATTAAAACTTTTTATAGTTGCATGTGCCGAAATGTTTTTCATAAGAATGGCATAAAACTACTATGTGAAGTAGAAACAAGTCAAGATGGTATAAAAATGGCGGCATTGGTATTTGAGGTAAATGAATATGGACCTATTTAGCCATCAACAAACAAACATATTGCCTTTTAGATTGCCTAATTTACCAGGCTATGCGAGTGAGTGGGACGATGAAAGAAAAGGGTTTTTGTTGTCGGTTCCTAACGGAAAGCTATTTTTTAGTCCGTGTTTTTTTAGTTATAAAATTTCTGAACGTTCAATGGAATATTTTCTAGAAAATAGCGAGGTTCTAGAACCTACAATTGACTGGCGTAATGTTTTTACTAAAAGTATTAATGAGGTTAATTTTACTAATATCAAGTGGCACCAAGACGAAATAGAAATGTATGGGAAAACTAGGCTATTGCCTCGTATTTCCGCATGGCATGGCGACAATGATAAGAAATACACATATTCAGGGATTACTCTTTTTCCATCTCCTTGGAACAATGGTCTAAACTTCATAAAAATGCAAATAGAAAAATTATTCGAACATCGGTTTAACAGTGTTTTACTTAATTGGTACAGAGATGGGCACGACCACATTGGTTGGCATACTGATGAGGAAGAGGAATTAGGGATAAACCCCACAATAGCTTCGGTAAATTTTGGTGCTGAGCGTGATTTTATTATAAGACATAATTATTCCAAACAGAAATTATCTATCCCTTTATCTCATGGTAGTTTATTGATAATGATGGGGGAGTTACAGCATCACTGGCAACATAGTGTTCCCAAAAGAACCAAAGTTATTGACTCTAGAATTAATCTTACTTTTAGGTATATCAGAAAGTGATTATTTATTGATAGATCGCAAGCTTGCGAAATAACAAAAAACCATATTAAAGTTTATGCTGTGGCTTTGCTAAATAGTAAAGCTAAGAGTTACGGAGAGAAGTAGGATTGGCTATAAATTATACCAGATGGTACACGCCATCCCTGTTTGCCAATGCTCGATACCTCGAACAATGCAAGAAATGGATGCTTGGGCAGATGAAGATGCAAGACTTACTGAAAACGAAAGACTAAGATTTCGACAGTTATTTGAAGGCATTCCGCGGTAATAGCAATTAATAACAAGTAGATGGTCTAGTCTGCCATTTTGATAGAAATAAAAACAGAGGTACAATCCAATGACGGAAAAATCGATGAATGAAGATTTTTTGGACGAAGAATCAATGTTTGAACCCTACGCAGCGATTTTTGGTGTCGGTGATTCATTAATATTAAAGGTCGGGGATGAGTTAATAGGAATACATAATCGATGGATGGAGTTAATTGAAGAAGAAGGTATCCCTGTAAGTTGGTGTCCGCCTTTAGAAACGCTAGAAAAGATAAACGACAATATATTTTTAGTCGAACGAGTAATATTTTTTCACGGTGGAGTTCCGCTTTATGTTCTCTCATATGGTGAGAAGAGGGAGTACAAAATATTATTATGCGAAACTCTATTAACTAAAACCCATTAGTCACTGGTTAGCTAGTGCAGGAAGTCGCGGATAGGGTGCTTGAAAATAGACATCATTATTGAAACTGCTATCGCTTTAGCTAACGCCAGAGATATTCGTAGCAATCAAGTTAGGAGTATGTAATAAGATAAACGGATGAGATCCTCAGCGTTTTTAAACGGCTAAATTATCCAGCAATTCTCGGTGAAATTAAAAAGCCCAGTTTATCAGCTCTACAGCGCCATCAAAAATATTGCTTTCGCACTAAAGGAAGGCTTCTGAATATTATTTAAAATAAAATTGAACTTTTTATGAATCCAGCGATCTGATCAAAATAGATACTCATATTTTGGCTGGTTTATTCGTGAAATCCTCATTAAAACAAAAAGCATCTCAATTTCACCGCTCTTAGGCAAGCGGATGGCCTCTCATTTTAACGCTATCTCTGATCCTCGAAAAAGGGAAGTTGCTATTACAGTCAGAAAGATGTTCTTATGAGTGCTTTTTCGTGCATGTATTTTCAAGAGCCTTCTTTACTTAAATTTCAGCAACAGATGGAAGATCAGCAAGGCAATAATAATTGCCGCTCCTTATTTGGTATTGAAAATATACCTCAAAGTTCTCAACTTCGAGACGTGCTAGATAACATCCCAAGTGACGCTATGGTACCCATTTTCAAAGATTTCTTCAGCCGTTTAAGACGCCATAAACATCTGGAAGGCTATGCCATTTTACCAAACGTTTTAATGTGCAGTATTGATGGAACTCAATACTATAGTTCAAAGAAAATAAGTTGTGAACACTGCTTGCATAAAGAACATAAGGCAGGTGAAAAACCTATAACCATGCTGTTTTACAGGAGCCATTATGCATCCCGATAAAAAACAAGTTATTCCTGTTATGCCTGAAGCGATCCAAAATACAGATGGAAGTAAAAAACAAGATTGTGAAACAAATGCCGCTAAACGCTTTATAGATAGACTCAAAGCAACCCACCCGCGTCAAAAGTTCTTGATCTGTGGTGACGGTTTAATGTCTCATCAACCACTCATTGAAAAAGTGCTCGATAACAACATGCACTATATTTTCGTGTGTAAACCTGGCGATCATCAATATCTTTTGAATGGTTAAACGACTTCCCTGAATTGCCTTGCTTGGAAATAAAAGATGCAAAAGGTCGCACTCATCAGTATCGTTGGAAAAATAAAGTTCCCTTACATGGTCAAGCGGACGCTGTAGAGGTTAATTATTTTGAATATAAAATCATTAACGAGAAAGGAAAAGTGACCTCAACAAATAGCTGGGTGACAGACGTAAAAATAAACAAAAAAAATATTATTAAAATGGCTAAGGCTGGTCGATGCCGGTGGAAAATAGAAAATGAATGCTTCAATACCTTGAAGAACCAAGGCTATTGTATAGAGCACAATTATGGTCATGGTAAACACTATTTGAATTACAATTTGTATCTGATCACCTTGCGAGCATTTTACTTTCATCAAATATTTGAATTGACGGATAAGGTTTATCAAGGTTGCCGCAAAAAATTTGGCTCAAAACGCCACTTATGGGAAAAGCTGAGAGGCGCAATCTATTTTTTCATTTTTAGCTCGTGGGAAACGCTCTTAACTTATTTATTAGAAGAGCAAGAAGATATCAAGATCGGTTTTAAAAGTTCGTAGAAAGTCTGGTCTGGATTATTTGCACGTGATTGTGTAGCTAGATCCCTACCTGTAACTAAAGTATTAAGGGAGGAAAAAATCCAATAAAGAGTCCTTGACTATAAAAAATACTGAAATATCACATTTTGCTTAGAATATTCTAATTCACCGAGAATTGCTGGGCGCCGGGTCATTTAGTGGAAAAGATCAGGTAACACTGGTATTCTGCTGGATTCATTTATGTCTATTCAGTGGTATAGGTTAATGGCAATGAAATCCATGTCAGGTCAAGAGGTCGCTTTTTCTATTGTTGGTGCTTTTATTGCGACCTTGCTGGCATCCTTTTTTAGCAATAATATCCTAGAGGCTGAAGGATTACCTATGATATTGGCCTCAACCGGTGCTTCCGCCATGTTGATCTTTGGTATTCCGCATAGCCCAGTATCACAACCCTGGCCGATAGTGGGCGGACATATTATTTCTGCGATTATTGGAGTTTTCTCCTATCAGCTTACCCCTAACCCGATTTTAGCCTCATCATTTGCTATCGGCTTAGCCATGTTTGCCATGCACTACACGGGTTGTATGCACCCGCCCGGTGGGGCTACCGCAGTGACAGCCGTTATTGGTGGTGCAACGGTGCATGATTTAGGTTATTATTTTGTTATAGTTCCGGTTTTTTTCAACTCTATTATATTATTATCGGTGGCTATGGCCGTAGGGACTTTTCGCAACGACAATCCGTTTGCCGATAGTGTGCTTCATGATGAGTCTGAACCGTCTAAGGATTCCTCGGCCAACAATGAACTCAGTAACCATTCGTTGAAACGATAAATTATGCCTGATAAAAATAATAATAATAACTCTTTTGATCCGGATAAAACCCGTCTTTCAAGCGATCCTCAGACGAGTGAGGAAAAAACTCAATTCAGTCACGGTTACCTTAAGGCGTTGACTGAAATCGATAGTCAATTTCAGCGTAGTGATACCCAAACAGGCTTTATTGAAGCCAAAAAGCACGCTGACCAAGCCCTTTTGGAAAACAAGATCATTTTAAATAATCGTTTTGTATTGATTAAAACCCTTGGTGCTGGTGGAATGGGTACCGTTTATAAAGCGCAAGATTTAAGAAAAGTGGAAGCGCAGGACTCTAACCCCTTTGTGGCGGTTAAGATTTTAAACAGTGACTTTAAAAACCACCCCGATGCCTTTATTGCACTGCAAAGAGAAACCAGTCGTTCACACACTTTAGCCCATCCTAACATCGTCACAGTGCACGATTTTGATCGTGACGGCGATACTATTTATATGACTATGGAATTGTTAGAGGGGGAAGATTTAGAAAGTCTATTAAGCCGACATCGTGATCAAGGGTTGGATAAAAAACAGGCGTTGGAAATCATTAAAGATATCGGTATTGCGCTGGATTTTGCTCACCAAAAGGGTATTATCCATTCGGATTTAAAGCCCGGCAATATTTTTGTGACCAAGCATCAAGGCACCAAAATATTAGATTTTGGCATCGCACGTTTAGCTTTTCAGGCGCAGTCTAAAGATCATTTTGATGCCGGTCGTATTGGCGCGATTACTCCTGCCTATGCCAGTTTAGAAATGCTAGCGCATCAATCACCGGACCCCAGAGACGATGTCTATGCCGCGGCAATCATAGCCTATGAATTGCTTACCGGGAAACATCCTTATCAAAAAATGCCAGCGGCGGTGGCTTTAGCTAATCATCTTAAACCGCAAAAAATCAAAAAGCTGACCAATTATCAATGGCGTTATTTAGCCAAAGCACTAGAGTTTAAGCGTCAAGATCGCTTATCTAAGAGTAAAGATTTGGTTAAAGCTTTAACCGGTAAAAAACAGTGGAAACTATTGCAAACCGCTGGTTTGTTGCTGATTGGCGCGGTGGCTTGGGTTGGCTATGACCAATATTTTGCGGCCAACCAGTTACGCCAAGTCATGCAGGAAACTTTGACTAAAGCCGAAAGATGTTTCCAAAACCAACAATTCCAATGTAGCATCGAAAGTGCCAACGCACTATTAGAAATGTCTTCAGGTTATCAGCCTGCTTTAGATATAAAAAACAAGGCCTTGGTGGCACAATTAGCCGACCAGATTGACCAGTGTATTCAGCAGGATGAATTTGAAATGCTCTGTGCACAACAGCCGCTACAAAGTTTACGTGGTCTTATTGCCGGTAGTTCGCAATTAATGGCAATTGAAGACGAACTTGACCAAAAGCAGCGGGAATTAATGCTCAATAATCATCGGAATTTAGCCAATACTTGTTTTGAGCACGGGGATTATGCCTGTGCTATTAGAGAGTCGAATGCGATATTGACGATGCAACCACAAGATGAACAGGCTATTGATTTAATCAATGCCAGTAACCAAGCGCTTGAAAGTAATCGGGTTTCCGCAGTTAAACAGCATAAGGCCTATCTAGTCGCTATGTCGTCAGCCAATAAATGTTACCAAGCTGCTCGTTATACTTGTGCTATTAGCAATTTAAAAAAGCGTTAAAGGCGAAACCACAAGACGAATCAGCTGATGCCCTGTTGATGAAATCGGAATTTGAACTCAAAAAATATCGCGCCAATATCAGCAAAGCCAATAAAATTATCAAAGATGGTCGAAATTGCCTCAATAAATTGAATTTTAGTTGTGCTCTGGCTAAATCTGAATCGGCGTTAGAATTTGTGCCACAGTATAAAAAAGCTTTACAGTTAAAGCGTGATGCCACAGAATCATTGCGTAAAGTTAAAAAGAACATCAAAATAGAATAGTTTGTTACTGAATGGTAGCACTGTTTAAACGAGGAGAGCCCAATGAATAGTATAACCAGCAATCGATATCTTATCAGTACCCTATTGGCAATGACTCTTATAACCACCAGCGCCTGCAACAGTAAAAGACTGCGTCAAATCGGAACCATTGTTGCCGTGGGGATTGCGGCAAAACTGATCTATGATATGGTCGTCGATTACCAATCAAAGCAAGTCAATGATGAAGCGCAAGTCGCTACGCGCTATAAAAAACTGCATGGACATTTGCCACCGCAACCTTTGTTAGTGGATTATGAGTCGAGCATTAAACCTGGCGACGTGGTGAGTGCTGGAACGGATATATCCATTCAGTCTCGATTAGAGGTTGTTCGAGGAGAATCTACTCGTCAAGTGAATATTCAGGAGAAAATCATTATCTTTGATAATGAAGATCCCACCAAAGAGCTTAAAAGCTTAACCAAAGTGGTGAATGAAAAAACCAAAACCAGCGGCGCCTTTGTTAATGAATTTACCTTTAAGTTGCCTAAAGGTATGCCTCAAGGGATTTATCCAGTGCGTACTCAGGTGATTGTTAATGGTCAGGCTTATGAGGCGGTGCATAGCCAGATGCAGTTGGTTAAGATTCAATCAAATGTTCAATCGCTAGTGGCTAGTTTTTAGGCACCAGTCCTATGGTTTCGGTCTAGGTGCTAGGCGCTAAAGCGGTCATTGCGAGAAGCATCGCAGCACGACAATTTAAAAGGTACCCGAGGCGACAATATCCCTTGCATTCCCTATTTAAGCCCCGTATAATCCGCGCTCTTAGAATTTCGTGGTCAAGCTGCGGGGTTTTAGGGTTAAAACACACAATTTGACTTAACTCCTTGTTACTTGATTGGCTTAATACAGAGCATTGAAGTAACTGGAAACCGTGAGGAGCTTTTAAATGCGACACTATGAAATCGTATTTCTAGTGCACCCTGATCAAAGTGATCAGGTTCCTGCCATGATAGAAAGATACACCAGCGTTGTTACCGATGCCGGTGGTACCATCCACAGAAATGAAGATTGGGGGCGTCGTCAGTTAGCCTATCCAATTAACAATTCTCATAAAGCACACTATGTACTTCTTAATGTTGAAGTAGAATATGCGGCTATTGCAGAATTAGAAACCTTATTTAAGTTTAACGATGCGGTATTACGGAGTCTTATCATCAAGACTAAAGCCGCCGTTACAGAAGCTTCACCTTTAGTTAAAGCTAAAGAAGAAGCCGCCAAGCGTTTTGATTCATCGGATAAGAAACGAGATGATGAAAAGCCAAGCCCAAAAGCAGAAGAATCAGCAGAAACTGAAACAGCTCCAGAAGCTGAAGTCGTCGCTGAATCTAACACTGAAACTGAATAACGGAGGAATGAACCATGTCTCGATTTTTTAGACGCCGTAAATACTGTCGTTTCACTGCTGAAGGTATCACTGAAATAGACTATAAAGATTTAGCCACTTTGAAAAGCTACGTCACTGAAACTGGAAAAATTGTCCCAAGCCGAATTACTGGCACTAAGGCAAAATACCAGCGTCAACTTTCCACCGCTGTTAAGCGTGCTCGTTTTTTGGCTTTACTGCCATATTCCGACGCACACAAGTAACAGTAGCCATTAACCAATTATTGAGGATAGACTAATGCAAGTCATTCTACTTGAAAATATCCGTAATCTGGGCGAGCTGGGCGATAGTGTTTCGGTGGCAAATGGTTACGGTCGAAATTTTTTGTTGCCTAAGGGTAAAGCAGTACCAGCAACAAAAGACAATATAGAAAAGTTTGAAGCACGTCGTGCTGAACTCGAAGCAAAAGCGGCTGAAATTTTAGCTACGGCAAGCGCCAGAGCTGAGCAAATCGCCAAGCTAAAGGTTTCAATTACGGCTCACTGTGGTGACGAAGGTAAGTTATTCGGTTCTGTGGGTACTAAAGATATCGCTGATGCGGTAACAGAAGCCGGCGCTGCGGTTGAAAAACATGAAGTGAGATTACCAAATGGCGCGTTAAGACAGATTGGCGATTTTGAAGTTGAGATTCACTTGCATCCGGAAGTGAATGCGACTTTGAATTTGGTCGTTGTTGCACAAGAAGACTAATCTCTTTTTGTTAAAGCGTTTGATCTATTGATCTCAAGCGCTTCAAGTGACAGAATAAAACACCTTAAGCGAAAGCTTAGGGTGTTTTTTTTGCCCCAACAATAATCAATTAGAATTAGGTTAAGAGTGACCATCGGACATGAGTGAAGACAGACAAGTAAAAAACTTAAAAATGCCACCTCATTCGCTAGAGGCCGAGCAGTCGGTTTTAGGTGGTTTGATTCTTGACAATGATGCTTGGGAAAAAATATCGGAAAAAATTGTTTCGGAAGACTTTTACCGCAATGAGCATCGTCTAATCTTTCGTGCACTGCATTATCTAGCAGAAAATTCTCGTCCGATGGATGTGGTGACCCTGTTTGAATTTTTAGAACAAGAAGGTGAAGCCGATGAAATAGGAGGATTAGCCTACATTGCTGATCTCGCCAAAAATACGCCGAGTGCTTCTAATATTGGTGCTTATGCCGATATCGTAAGAGAACGAGCGGTATTGCGCTCGCTCATCGGAGTCGCCAATGAAATAGCTGATGCGGCTTATGAGCCAAAAGGTCGCAAACCTGATGAACTGCTCGATTTAGCTGAAAGCAAAGTATTTAAAATTGCCGAAGAGCGCGAAAGTAAGGGCACAGGACCAGAAGCTGTGTCTGCCATTTTACCCAAAGCACTGGATCGATTAGAAGAAATTCAGGCGTCGAAGGGCGGTATAACAGGGCTGGCAACCGGATTTACAGATTTTGATCAAATGACTTCTGGCTTGCAACCCGCCGATTTAGTCATTGTGGCTGGTCGACCTTCAATGGGTAAGACCACCGTGGCAATGAATATGGCCGAATATGCAGCCATTCATGGCGATAAACCGGTGGTAATCTTTAGTATGGAAATGCCTTCTCAGTCCTTGTTAATGCGTTCATTTGCCTCCATTGGCGGCATTGATGCCACCAAATTAAGAACTGGCGCTCTGGATGATCGTGATTGGGATAATCTTTCCGTTGCCAGTAATATTATTAAGAATAACTGCAAACTTTTTATTGATGATTCGGCCGGCTTATCACCCACCGAAGTTCGTACTCGTGCTCGTCGATTAACCCGTGAACACGGGCAACTTTCACTGATATTAATTGATTATTTACAGCTGATGCGCGTACCCGGAATGTCTGAGAATCGAACCCAAGAAGTCTCGGAAATTTCCCGCTCATTAAAGGCCCTAGCAAAAGAGCTTAATTGTCCTGTCGTCGCACTGTCTCAACTGAATCGTTCTCGAACAACGAGCCGACCGTCGCCCGGTAATGTCTGATTTGCGTGAATCAGGTGCGATTGAGCAGGATGCTGATCTTATTTGCTTTATCTATCGGGATGAAGTGTATAACCCAGAAACTGAACACAAGGGTTTAGCTGAGATAATTATTGGCAAGCAGAGAAATGGTCCTATCGGAACCGTAAAAGTGACTTTTCAAGGGCATTTTAACCGCTTTGTGAATTATGCTCCGGCTTATGAGGATAGTTATTAGGTTTGGTTATGGTTTTTAAGTACTAGGTTCTAGGTTCTAGGTTAAAAGCTAGAAAGCGATTTGGGTATTTTTGTTGTTATCCAAGACACCAAGGATAGAATAGAGGCATCAATTATTTATGTGGCATCAAGTTGAAATACAATTGTCGGCTAAATCCCGTGGATTCCATCTAATTTCCCAAGAAATTCTTGCTCAATTACCGCAGATTAAATCTTTAGAAATCTGTCATTCCGCACCTAGTTAATCGAATAAGTCCCATCAAAAATACCCTTAAAGGATCTCGATTTGCGATATAATGCCAATTAAATCAAATAGTTATTGACACAGCCTGCTTGATTTGATCTATTGTTTCTTTTGAACGTCGGAAACACTATGTCAACGTCTTATTCAACAAAAAGGACTCGATCATTTAGGTCTCGTCGCTGGTATGTGCAAAGAGTTAGGGGTTGCCCAATTCTTCGATCAAGCTCATCCTAATCAAAGCGAATACCGCAATATCTCTTGCGGAGAATTGGTCGTTTCTATGCTGTTAAATGGCTTGGGATTTGTTGGTCGAACACTGCATATGTATCCCGAATATTTTGCAGAAAAACCGGTTGAGCGGTTGATTAGAAAGGGGATCAAGGCTGAGCATATTAATGATGATGCGCTTGGACGTTGTCTTGATCAGCTCTATGAAACCGGTGTATCAAAACTCTATCAGGGATTGTCGGAGAAAGTCGTCACTTACCTCGGCTTACCTTGCGAGGGGTTAATCTTGACTCCACTAGCTTACATGTAGACGGTCAATATCATACCGACGGCTCAGAGATCAATGCTATCAAACTTGTCCGAGGCTATAGCCGCGATCATCGTCCTGAGCTTAACCAAGTGGTGCTCAATTTGATCACTGAAAATCAAGCGGGTATTCCGGTTTATATGCAAGCTGCCAGCGGTAATGTTAATGATGCAGAGGGCTTCAAAAAAATCGTTAAATCACATATTAAAAGCCTAAAAGCCGCTCAGAAAAGTCGATACTTTATTGCAGACGCAGCCCTTTATGTGGCAGAAACCATTCAATCGTTAGAGCAACAAAAAGCAATTGTTTATCACCCGTGTGCCACAAAAAGATCACCCAAGCCAAACAGTTAATTGCCGAACATGATCCCGCCACATTCGAACCGATCAGCGAAGGCTACAGCGGCAAATGGTTTGACTCAGATTATGGCGGAGTTCAACAACGCTGGCTACTCATTCGCAGTGAACAAGCCACTAAACGAGAGCAAAAAACACTCGACAAAAAAATACTAAAAACCACCGAGCAATCAATCAAAGCTTTTAAAAACTCTGCCAGCAACGTTTTGCCTGCACCACCGATGCAAACAAAGCGTTAAACGACTGGGAAAAACAACAAAACATGATCACGGTTCATAACTCAGCGATCATCAGTATCGATGTGTATAAAAATAGCGGTCGCCCCAAACGCGAGCAAACGCCCATTCGAATAGATTACCAGATCAGCGGGGATCTGGCTTGTGACTTACAAAAAAGAGCAACATTACTCGCCCAAAAAGGTCTGTTTATTCTTGCCACGAATGACTGCTCAAAAACACTCACTATGAACAAAATGTTGAGCCTTTACAAATCGCAACAAAGTGTTGAAAAAGGCTTTCGTTTCTTAAAAAGCCCCGACTTTTTAACCTCATCACTTTACCTAAAAAGCCAGAGCGAATTGAAGCGTTATTAATGATCATGACTTGCTGCTTGATGATTTATGCGGCATTGGAGCATAAGATCAGAGAAGAGTTAAAAACAAAAAAAGTGTATTTTCCTGACATGAAGAAGAAGCCCAGCCAACGCCCCACCGCTCGTTGGGTGTTCTTTTGTTTTCAGGGAATTCATGTCTTGACCATTGATGATAGCGAACGACATGTGGTTAATTTACAGCCTAGACACCAGACGATTATTAACTGCCTAGGAGATATTTATCAGCAGATTTATTCCTAAAACTGGGTGCGGAATGTCGGTTAGAAATAGGATTACTGCATCTTTTTATCCAACATACATCGGCATCCTTAGCGGTTAATGAAAATGCCGATCCTAGCGTAAGGATTGATCTTGAAAATTACTTTAGCCAAGCCGTCGCTGAAAACCAGCCTTATTTCCAACATAATGACGAAGGTTCAGACGATATGCCTGCACATATCAAGTCGGTACTGATTGGCTGTCAAATAACCTTGCCTATCACTCAAGGTGCGCTAAGCCTCGGCACATGGCAAGGTATTTATCTTTGTGAGCACCGTAATCATGGTGGTCCTAGACGGCTAATTGCGACTCTACAGGGCGATTAGCTTAGCTAAAGGTCAAATACTCCAGCAAAAGCTTGTTTTATCAATAGCCTCAGTCAGTTTTACGGTGAGCGTCTCGCTTTTTGTTATTTATATCTCGGCGATAACTCAATAACAAATAAATTAGGCAAGCCCCTTTAATTTTGACTATTCTTCTAATAGGTCTCTAAAGAGTCGTATTTAATGTGCCACACATCGTGGCCTTGATCTTGAGCTGAAAAAATAAATACCAGAGGTTTTATATGAATTTAACGGTTACAGCAAGAATCGCCGGAGGGGCCGGAGTGGTCATCCTCCTTTTAGCCTTGTTGGTTTTTAATGGATTATCAGGTGTCAACAGCATTAATGATGGTTTGGTGAGTGTCACCGAAAAGTCTACTCCCATGCTAGTGGAAGAAGGTGAAATAGTCCAAACACTGCTGCATGCTGCCGCCGAGGTTAATTTCTATCATCAAAGCTATAATTCTGAAGCACTGGATAAAATTGAATCGAAGTATCAAGGTTTAGTCAATGAAAATAAGCATGCTCTACAAAATATGCTGGCCTTAGCCGATGGTTTTCCAGATATTTATAGCAACCTAAAAGCCGGTGAAAAGTCGATTCAATCCTATTTTGAGGTGGTTCCTAAATCATTTGACGCGCATCAAGTTGATGTTCAACTCAAGCAAGAAATTTCCGAAAAGCGCTCGGATTTTGAAGACGTAGCGGATGAACTTGATTCTTTATTGTTTGATTTTGCCGATGAAGTGAGTAATGCAAAACTGTCTGCAACCTTAAAAGATCTTTCTGCTATGGTGAGAGAGGCGACCATAACCGTAACTGATACGCTTTCAAGTTCAGAAGTGAGCCACGTTCAAGTGGCAGCTAACGACATTAGTTCTTTAATTACTGAATTTGAGAAGAAGTTCAAATCTGTATCTAATAGTAGCAGTGCAAGAGCCAATGAATATTATGCGGACACTGCCGCCGCTATCGCTAAATTTGAACATTTGGTTATTGGGGATGACAACATACTCGATGCTTTGCAAAAACAATTAGAATCTAAGCTGCTTGCAAAGCAATTATTGGTTCAGTCCGGCAAGGTTGCAGCGGAAGCACTAGGTCATTTGAGAAGCGTAACCGAAGAAGTCAAAATCCTTACCAATAAGATTAAACAAGAAGCCAATGAAAATGTCTCCTCTAGTCGAGCTTTGATTATTGGTTTTGCAATCGTGGCCATTATTGTTGCTATAGGCATCAATTTATGGGTGCTACAAAGTATTCGTACGCCTTTAGCTGAAGTATTAAGGGTTATGAGCAAGGTATCCTCAGGGGACTTGCGCGAAACTGTCAAAGTGACTAGCTCGGATGAAATCGGCAAATTATCCGAGGGATTTAATCAATTGATTAATCAGCTCAGTAGTATGCTCAATGAGATATCTGGCAGTTCACAACAACTATCCGCGGCAGCAGAAGAAACTTCTGCCATCTCTAGCCAGAGCCATGAAAACATCAATCAACAGAAGGTTCAAACCGATATGATGGCGACAGCCATGACGGAAATGACAGCCACCGTTGACGAGGTTGCCAATAGTGCAAAAAGTACCTCAACCGAAGTCGGCAAGGCTGATAAGGAAGCCATTGAAGGTCAAACGATTGTGCAAAATAATATTGCTACCATTAACGGGCTTGCAGACGAAATTCAAAATGCGGCTCAGGTGATTGACAAGCTGGATCAATATTCTACCAATATTGGCGCGGTATTAGATGTTATCCGAGGAATTGCCGACCAAACCAATCTTCTGGCGCTTAATGCAGCGATTGAAGCGGCCAGAGCTGGGGAGCAAGGACGAGGGTTTGCGGTAGTGGCGGATGAAGTGCGAACGCTGGCCAGTAAGACGCAGGAATCAACCTCCGAGATTCAAGAAATGATCGAGCGCTTGCAAAGCGGAACTCAGGAAGCGGTTAAAGTCATGAAGACCAGCACTCGTGAAGCACAAAATAGTGTCAATGAGACGGCTAAAGCGGGCGAGTCTTTGACTAAAAATCACACTGGCGGTTAGCGTTATTAATGATATGAGCAGTCACATCGCTAATGCCGCTTATGAACAGTCTTCAGTTTCAAGGGAGATCCATGAGAATGTGCTTTCAATATCCCAAGCGGCAGATCGCACAGCGCAAGGCGCAAGAGAGAACTTGTCGGCTAGCCAAGAAATGGCTAAGTTAGCGGAAAATCTCCAGCATCTAGTAGGGCGATTTCAGTTTTAGTTAAAACAGTCGATTTAAAAGCGATGTTTTTTTGCGAGAACATCGCTTTTTTATGACCTGTTAAATAGTACTTCTTGCCTTAGCCTTAGTGAGTGTATAATTAACTATCCCATACTTTAGCTTAACTCAACACTTCATTTTATCCCATGCCTAAACAACTCAACCGCAGCCGATTTTCTATCGCCCCGATGATGGATTGGACGGATCGCCATTATCGCTATTTTATTAGGTTAATCACTCAACAGAGTCTGTTATATAGCGAAATGGTCACCAGCGGCGCGGTACTCAATGGTGATCGTGACAAACTGTTGGCCTTTAGCCCACAAGAAGGCCCGGTGGTCTTACAACTCGGCGGTAGTAACCCAAAGGATTTAGCAATCTGTGCCAAAATTGGTGAAGACTATGGCTATGCTGAAATTAATCTGAATGTTGGTTGTCCATCGGACCGCGTTCAGTCCGGCAAAATTGGCGCTTGTTTAATGGCTGATGCTGAGCTAGTGGCAGAATTGCTGGCGCAGATGAAGCAGGCGGTTACTATTCCGGTGACAGTGAAGCATCGAACCGGGATCGATGACCAAGATAGCTATCTGTTTATGAAGGAGTTTGTACAAACTGTCATGCAGTCCGCTTGTGATGGATTTATAGTGCATGCACGAAAAGCCATCCTTTGCGGTTTAAGCCCTAAGCAAAATAGAGACGTTCCGCCATTGGATTATCCGCGAGTCTACCAACTCAAAAAAGATCTACCGGAACTTAGTATTTCAATCAATGGAGGCATCAAAAGCATTCAAGAGTCATTATTGCACTTGGCTCATGTTGATGGTGTGATGATTGGGCGGGAAGCCTATCACAATCCTTTTATGTTAGCGCAGGTTGACCGGTCCATTTTTGAACAGCCACCGCGAGACCTCACTCGCATTCAGGTGGTAGAGGAAATGCTTGATTATATTGAAGGCTACCTCGCCTCTGGTGGAAAACTACAGCACATTAGTCGGCATATGCTTGGGTTATTTCATGCACAACCCAATGGAAAGCTGTGGCGACGTCATTTAAGTGAAGCTGCTAGCCATCCAGACGCCAATACAAAAGTGATTCTTGATGCTCTTGACCGAGTTCGTTAATTTCACTATTTATTAGCCAGTTTGCTTATACCTCCTTTTCTTTTGTTATCATAATTCGATTAATTTACCTTATCATTTGACTAAATATTACTTATAAAACAGTTGTTTAGATGGTTTTAAATAAAACTGGCACAAAAAGTGAATTGTATTGTGTTAAACCCGCGAATAGTTTGATATCTGATAACCATTTAAGGGTCTCAGTCTGTAGGGATGGTGCTTTAATCCCACTTTTATGCAAACAAATCTGGAGAGGTAAAATGAGTATTTTTAAACGGTTTTCTGATATTTTGAATAGTAATATCAACGCCATGCTCGATAAAGCGGAAGATCCGCAGAAATTAGTTAAATTGATTGTCACCGAAATGGAGTCAACTTTATTTGAAGTCAGAAAAGAGTCAGCTAAAACCATTGCGGATCAAAAGGAAATGCAGCGCCAGCTTGAAAAATTTAATCAGGAAGTTGAACAATGGCAGCAACGAGCAGAATTAGCCATTGCCAAAGGTCGAGAAGATCTAGCCAAACAAGCCTTGTCCGAAAAACGTCGAATTGAGCAGTCTATTGACGCTCAGCGCAAGGAATTGGACCTTCTGGCTACAGCCCTAGATCGATTAGATCATGATCTCACTCGATTACAATCGCAACTTGACCAGGCATTAGCCAGAAGAAAGATGTTGCTTGCTAGACAGGTTACCGTTAAATCTAGTTTGCATCTGAGAGCGAAACTGGACAGCCGTCCCATTGAGGAGGCACTTGATCGGTTTGAGCGCTTTGAAAAGCGGCTAGATGTCATGGAAGCAGAGGTTGAAGCTATGGATTTAGGACGCAATGCCAGTCTAAGTCATCAAATTGAGTCGCTTGCTTGCGATGAAAGTCTGGATAAAGAACTCGAACAGCTTAAACAGAAGCTAAAGAAGGCCTCTTAGCTTAACGGGTTTATGGTTTAAGTAGAAAAGCCGGTCAATTTATAGGAGTATTTATGTCTCGTTACACCAAATATCGCTATTCAAAGCACCAATCTGATTGTGGCGTGGATGATGGGCGCAAAGCCAGCAAGAAAATTATGGGAGTTTGCGCCGGATTGGCCAATCAATTTGGCTGGGACATTTATACCTTGAGAGGGATAGCATTATTGGGGTTATTTTTCGTAACTTTACCAACATTGGTTATCTATATAGTGCTTAGAGCCCTATTTTTCTAGAATTTAGCCAGCTAGGGTTCCGGAAAAGGCGACAAAAATCATACATCAAGGATGATTTTCTCTGTTTATAAGTTCAAATTGCGATTACTTGCCTTGCTCATTTGTTGATAATAGATATTGTCTCATAATACAGCAACTATCCATGATGATTTGATCGTTGCCTGAATACTGCTACTATGGGGCTCGAAAATATTTTTATTAATGACAGAGGCCAACAGTGATTTTTTGGACCATGACTCAGCTCATAAAATTTTATCACCATAAAAACCAACGCGCGTTGAAGATATTGATTAAACATCCGCTAGGGTTTTTGTCATTGATTGTTTTTTGTACTAGCAGCTCGCTTAGCGCCAAACAAGTTGACTTGGTCGACAAGTTGGTAGAATCAAACGAATCTTCAGAGGTTTTAGTTGTCGATGCTTATATGCCGGAAGTTTCGCCGGTTAGTAATGTTGCAGCGGTTTATCTAACGCTAGAAAATCACTCCAAAAAGAGCGTTAGGTTAAGCAAAATTACATCGCCAGTTGCGCGGCATATTATGATGCATAAAACTCTTGTATCCCAGGGTGTATCTAAGATGAAACACATGATGGCATTAGATATTAAAGCGGGTGCTAGCCTTGAATTTAAGCCCGGTGGTCTACATATTATGATGATGGGATTAAATCGGGATAAAATGGGTCAATCATTTTTGATCTCGCTTTTGATTGATGGTGAAACATTGGTTGTTAAAGTCAATGTACGAACGGCCAAGTCTGATTGAGAAAGCCATGAAACTAAGCTTGTTAGAAACCTTGCTGATTAATTTATTTTAGTAATTTTATAGGGAGATTTCCATGTGGAAATTTGGGAAAAAAGATTCACAAGCCGACACCATTGAAGAGCCAAAGATCGAGCTGAATGCAGCGCAAGCTATCGATGAAAACTCGCTTGGTAAACGCATTGTGTTTGTTTGTCTATTTTTATTCTTTGCATTCTATTTATTGGGCGTTTATTGGAGTGTTGAGCCCGATCTTTTTGATGTTAAAGATAGCAATGCTTATCGGGTTAGTAACGCTTCAAGCGATAAAAAACTCATTGTTGGTTATACCCTTCTAGCAACCACAGAAAAAGTTGCCACAACACTGTTAGAAAAAAATGGTGGCTACCTAAGCAATGACATTTTACCGCCTTCCGTCTTTTTAGATAATATGCCATCTTGGGAGTTTGGCGTTTTGGTGCAGGTGAGAGATATTGTTTCTTCACTCAGAAATGATATGAGTCGTTCTCAATCGCAATCATTAGAAAATGTGGACCTTAAACAGTCTGAACCCTTATTTAATAATGACCATGCCAAATGGATTTTACCGTCAGCGGAAAGTAAGTACAAACAGGCGGTTGAAAAACTAGCTAATTTTAGACAAGACTTATCCCGTTCTGATAAACCGAATGTTCAATTTTTTGCGCGGGCCGACAACCTCAACACTTGGCTAGAAACAGTTAACAAGCGACTTGGCGGCCTTTCGCAAAGACTGTCAGCCTCCGTTGCGCAGGAACGTGAGAATACCGACTTAGCGGGTGACAGCGTAGCGACTCAATCCACCCAAACCCATTCAAGTTTAAGAGTGAAAACGCCTTGGTTGCAAATTGATAATACTTTTTATGAAGCCAGAGGCTCCTGTTGGGCGCTGATTCATTTGTTAAAAGCCGCGCAAGTTGATTTTGAACAAGTGTTAAAGAAAAAAAATGCATCAGCCAGCTTGGCTCAAGTCATCAGAGAGCTGGAAGCGTCGCAAGCCAATGTTTGGAGCCCAGTGATTTTAAATGGTAGTGGTTTTGGATTATTGGCTAATCATTCGCTAGTCATGGCTAATTATATTAGTCGAGCTAATGCGGGATTAATTGATTTGCGCGAATTGCTAACCAAAGGATAGTTGCAAATGGTTAGAGTCAACAAAAAAAACTATATTGGTGCATTTATCGGGATGATGGTTTTAGCACTAGCCTCTCGATCTCTAATTGCAGGAGAAAAAATCAACAAAAGTCTAGCCCTCGAAGGTGAATCTAGTATTAAAATCAACTATCAACGGGGCAACATAAGCGTAATTGGTTGGGATCAAAATAAAATTCAAATTAAAGGCGAGTTGGATGATAAAGCAAAACATTTAGAGCTTAAAAAAGAAGGGAAAACCATTCGCATCACTATCACTTTGCTTGAAAAAGATAGCTATATTGCTTCAGGTAAAAGTTCTAAGCTGACGATTCGAGTGCCAAAAGAGTTATTGGTTCAAATAACAGCGGTTACCGGAAGTATCAATATTTCAGAAATCAATGGAGGTATTGTGCTCAGTTTAGACAGTGGGACGCTGGTTGCTAAAAAAATTAAAAAGAGTGTTAATATTTCAAGCGTCGGCACTAATATCAATTTAATTGACATCAATGCCACAGTGGATATTGATAGTGTAAGCGGTAAAATAATCGTAAAAGGCCAGTCATCAAAATTATTTGTGAAAAGCGTCTACTCCAATATTGATATTGCATTGAATCTAATAACATTTTGTAAAATTTCAAATATCAGTGGCAATATTAATCTGCGCGGACCGCTCGCTAACAATGGGGAAATATCGATTAGTAACTCTACCGGTGATACTAGCTACTTTGCGAGTGATGATCTAAATGCTCGGATATGGTTGGAGACTGGTCCCGGCGGTGATATTTTGAATCAATTCACCAAGGATAAACCCACTAGCGGAATGGTGGGTGATGAAAAGCTTATTTATTCGGTGGGTAATTCCAAGGGTAAAATTCATATGATCACGCAAAATGGTAAACTCATGGTCAACAGAAAGTAGTAATTTGTTGGTTAGAATGCCGGTTTGTCTGAGGCATTTTCGTAGCGAGAAACACTATCTAATATTTCTTGCTTTGCCGTGCTGGCGTCTTTCCAACCATCGATTCGTACCCATTTTCCTGCTTCTAAATCTTTATAATGCTCAAAAAAGTGTTGAATCTGGTTGAGTAAAAGCTCTGGCATATCGCTAGTCTCTTTAATCCCTTGGTAGATAGGGGACAATTTACGCAAGGGTACGGCTAAAATCTTGGCATCAATACCTGACTCATCCGTCATCATCAGCACGCCAATGGGGCGACAAGTGATGACGCTACCTGCTAATAATGGAAAAGGAGTCGGTACTAATACATCAACAGGGTCACCATCGTCGGACAAGGTATGCGGAACATAACCGTAGTTAGTGGGATAATGCATACAGGTTGACATAAAACGGTCCACAAAAATAGCACCGGAAGCTTTATCAACCTCATATTTTACCGGATCAGCATGGGCAGGAATTTCAATAACGACGTTGATTTCTTCCGGTAAATCGTTACCGGCAGGGACTTTATTTAAACTCATGGGTTTGGGTTGACTCGATGGCTCATTTGGCCGCGTATTATAGCCATAGTGCAGTGCAAAATAAACACTCAGGTTAAATAAAATAACTCGTTGATCTATCAGTATGTTAAAATATTTTTTTCTGGCCGATTGTTCTTAATCCTAATAATTGTTATACAGGGTCTTGGTTTTGAGTAGTGGACCTTAAATATTACTTTTCATTGGTGCTAAAGCCCTTTTATTGTAAGACGTAGAGGTGGATTTAGTTGGATAAAGTTTATAAAGGTAGTGCGACTATTAGTCCAGAAAAATTCGCTAAATATTCAGATAATGAGATATTTACGCTCATTATAATAATTTTAAATATGAGAGGGAAGTATGATTGATTTGATTCAATTACCGCCAATTTTTGGTGTTGTGGGGCTCATCGTAGCTCTTTTCATTTACGTTCTAATTCAAAGATACCCGGGAGGCGAGGGTAAAACGGCTAAAATAGCGGCTGATATTCATGATGGTGCAATGGTCTTTATGCGTCGTGAATACACTCTGCTGTCTGCTTTTTTAGTGGTTATAACCATACTTTTATATGTGGGGTTTGAATCTTGGCATACTTCCGGTGCATTTGTTATCGGTGCAGCTAGTTCGGCTATCGCAGGCTATATTGGCATGCTAACAGCGACTAAAGCCAATGTGAGAACAACGGTTGCCGCGGCGGAAAAAGGTGAGTCTAAGGCTCTAACAGTTGCCTTTTACGGTGGATCGGTGATGGGACTTGCTGTGGCCTCCATGGGCTTACTCGGATTAGGCGGTTTGTATTACTTCTTCGGTGCAGAGCATGCAGAAGCCATTCATGGTTTTGGTATGGGTGGTTCAACGGTCGCCTTATTCTCGCGAGTTGGTGGCGGTATTTTTACTAAAAGCGCTGATGTCGGCGCTGATTTGGTCGGTAAGCTTGAAGCCGGTATCCCAGAAGATGACCCACGTAACCCTGGGGTTATCGCGGATAATGTCGGTGATAACGTAGGTGATGTTGCTGGTATGGGCTCGGATATCTTTGAATCCTATTGTGGTGCCATGATTGCGACTATTGCAATTGCTTCTACTATGAGTTTAGCCACGGTTAATAGTTTGTCTGAGGTTGGTAAAGAGCAACTAATGATGTTGCCACTTATTTTAGCGTCTGCCGGACTTATTTGTTCGATTTTGGGAATTATTTTAGTAAAAATCCTATCCTCAATGAACCCAGCCAAAGCTTTGCGTAGCGGAACCTTGGGAGCGACTATATTATTGATTATCGTTGCTCATTTCATTGTTGCCGGTATGGGGCTGAATATCAATATTTGGTACTGTGTCATTGTCGGAGCGGTTGGTGGAAGCATCATCGGACTGGTAACCGAATATTATACGGGTGGCAAGCCGGTTCGAGATTTAGCTCGTGAAGGCGAAACTGGTCCTGCGACTGTTATGATTAGCGGTTTAGCTCTAGGCATGGAATCAGTTGTGGTTCCAGTTCTCACTATCGCTGCCATTATTTGGGCAAGTGCCCAGCTACTTGGTGATGCAGGCGTTTATGGTGTTGGTATCGCCGCCGTTGGCATGCTAGCCACAGTCGGTATTACGATGGCGATTGATGCTTACGGCCCGGTAGCCGATAATGCTGGTGGGATCGCTGAAATGGCTGGTTTAGGTGAAGAGGTTCGTAAAATTACTGATGGTTTAGATGAGGTGGGTAATACTACCGCTGCAATTGGTAAAGGTTTTGCAATAGGTGCTGCAGGACTTGCTGCTTTAGCGATTATTGCTGCCTACATCGAAATTGTATCGGTTTCTATTCATGGTTTCTCTCTTGAAATAAGCGATCCTTTGGTGCTTATGGGAATGTTTATTGGTGGTATTTTCCCATTCTTAGTCTCGGCTATTACCATGCGAGCGGTTGGAACAGCAGCCTTTGATATGATTAAAGAAATTCGTCGCCAGTTTAAGGAAATTCCTGGTTTGATGGAAGGTACCGCTGAACCTGATAGTGCAAAATGCATTGATATCGCAACTCAAGCGGCGTTACGTAAGATGATGCTTCCTGGCGCTTTGGCTATTGCCGCTCCTGCCGTGGTTGGTTTCACACTAGGTGCAGCCGCTTTAGGTGGTATGTTATCCGGCGCATTGATTACTTGTGTGTTAATGGCGCTAATGATGGCGAATGCTGGTGGTGCATGGGACAACGCTAAAAAGCACGTTGAAAAAGGCAATTTTGGTGGAAAGGGATCTGATACTCACGCCGCTGTGGTTGTTGGTGATACTGTTGGTGACCCTTTTAAAGATACCTCGGGTCCTGCAATGAACATCTTAATCAACGTTATGGCTATCGTAAGCCTAGTTATTGCGCCTCTATTAACTTTCTAATTAAGATTGTTATAGGCTTATGGATTGAATAAAAACATTGGAAGCCAGTGCTTCCGATGTTGTTTCAAAGCCGTTAAGCATTTTGTTTAAGGTGCTGGTTTGTATCTTGTCGATAAAAAAAGAGCCGATTAGGCTCTTTTTTTTGGAATATCTCACAAAGAGAGGATTTCTTTGCCATACTTATAGAAACAAAATAATAAAATTAATGGATTAAGTGAAAGGTATGTAAATGAACCAAATTGCTTGTGAAGCATTTACAGAGCTCGAAAGTGATGTAAAACAAGAGTTCTATGAAGATATATCATCCGCAGTGGATGATGTCATGCTGTGCGCGCAGGAACTCGATCAAACTGTAGACAGTGAGGTTATTGACCGGATGTTCCGTGCTATTCACACGGTTAAAGGCAATTGCAACATGGTCTTTTTAGGCCAGTTTGTGGAATCCATGCACCAACTGGAAGATTTCTTTTCTGAAATTCGTTCGGGAAACATCGATTACCATGCAGTTTATGGACAATTTGCTGAAAAAATAGTGGTGTTAATTCGCGTTCAACTTAAACAATTGATTGAAACGACTCATGCAGATGGTGAGATTTTAGATCAATGTAAACACTTGATTACCCAATTATTACAAGCCGATAATAAAGAACGGGAGTCGCTGGCAAAAAAGGCGATAGCGGCCATTGATGCTGGGCATTTCAGCACCAGTTTAATTGTTCAACAAGGTGACTCTGGGCATGCTTTTAGTTTTATGGATGCCACCGATATTGAGTTTTTTGAATTTATTTCGAGTGGTCGTCAACAAAATGATTCTTGCCAAGATTTCTATCCTATTTGCTTGGCGATTGCACAAAAACTAAACCAAATGCTAACTAATCAAGCCGATCCTGATCAGTTAAAAGCGGCGATTATTTTTTTATATTTGTCTAGAAAAAATGTTTCTCAGTCTGATTTCTCTGAACTAAACGTACAACAGTGCATCATGGCATCCGGAATTTTATCCCGTATGGCCGGCTGGTCGAATGCTTCTGAACTCTGCATTCAAGCAATGGAATGTCATGATGGCTCAGGTTTGCCAAATGGCTTAGCCGCAAGTCAAATTTTACCAGCAGCGCAAGTGGTAAGGCTGGCCTTTGATTTCTCCTATAACATCGTTAAAACCAATGGCATTGACTATAAACAGAGGCTTTTTAGCGCGGTTAAAAGCATTAATGCACATAAGGATAGTTATTATAAAGACAGGTTAATTCAGCGGTTTAATCAGCTGATTAAAACCGACTATCTTACTCAGCAAAAATTTTAATCTAAATTGCTTCAATCGATTAACCCTTTTCTCCATTGTGTTACGTTTGTAATAGGTGAAAGACAAATGATATTTATAGGTTTTGCATTGTGCGAATCTGATAAATATTCCCATAATCATTCAAGCAGCTCTGAAATCCTGCAGCTTAATTGATTTTGGGTATATAAAGTCATCCGTCTTTCCATGATTCAATCAACCTAAGGAGAAAACCATGTCAAAACTAATTTCCCTATTGATGGCGGCTAGTTTTTCATTTTTAATTTTTGTTGGTATGACTTATCTAGTCAAGCCCAAAAGCCAAAATATTGTAGAGCAGCCTGCCAATCCTTCCATCGATTTTATATTTGAAGACGTTGATGATCCACCAAATGATCGAGATAGAATAATAAAACAGCCAGAACCACCCAAAGAAATGCCTAGAGTTGTGACCGAGACTGCGACTGAGACAGACAAACCTGACGTAGCGGTTCGTTGGGAAATGCCTAAACTGCATGACGCGGGTAAATTTGGAACCTTGCATTTGCCAAATCTAATGGGTGGCACCAGTGGTGCGCCAGGCCCAAAAGTGAGGATTCATCCACGTTATCCTAGAGATGCGGCGATGAATGGGATTGAAGGTTTTGTTACCCTAATATTTGATATTACGGAATTAGGCACCACCCAAAATATTCGGGTGGTTAATGCCGAACCTCGTGGGATCTTTGATAGAGAAGCCCGTCGGGCGTTAAAAAAATGGAAATATTCGCCGAGAGTCATCAATGAAAGACCCGTTGCTCAACCTGGACAGCAGGTCACTTTGGAGTTTCATTTAGAAGCCAGTTAAGGTTTGATGAAAGGACCGCTGGTGTATGCTAGCGGTCTTTGCTGGTAGACGTTAATTGAGAGGAATAGGGCAGTCAAGGTATTCACAAAGTACTCTTAGATAAGCATATTCATTACGATCAATTTTATTATCAACCTGAATGGCATCAGTTACGGTTAAAATGAGTTGTTTTTTTAGCATCGGTTTAAGTCTTGCTAGTTTATTGAGGATCCGATGATAACCTTGTGGCTCAAAGGCCTTCGATTCTTTTGACACGGCTACACCAAAACCTTTAAGAAGTTGCTGTAGATGCTGGTCTGCATCATCCCAATTGGAATTTTGATAATCGTTATCGGTTAGTAGCTGCTTAAAAACCAGGTTGAGTTCTTTGGCTACCTTGCTGTAGCTATTGATATCATTTTCATAGGGCTTTCTTTGTTCTAGGCGTTTCATAATGGCCGCATAACTGGCCAAGCCCATCACACTTAAACTGCTGGTGGCCGGAAGCAGTTTTTTTAAGATCCTTTAAAATGGCTTGCTGATCTTGTTTAGAAAAATAAACTAGTTTGGACAGCGCAATATTAAACAGCGCATGGCGCTGGATAAAATTAAGTTTTTCAAAATCGGAATAAATAGTTTCTATGTCCTGTAATTGGATAGCGCTAAAAGATAAAGCCTGTTTGCCAAGAGCATGTTCAACTTGCAGCAGCGATAAGCGGTTGGCTAAAGCAAAAAGAATGATTAAACTAAGCACTGAATCATTGCTATTTTCTTCGCCGCGCACTTTTTGTAAGACCTTTGGGTTAAGCTTTTGCAATAAGGCTTCAGCCTTGTGCAGGTGATCTGGATTTAGTTGTCCAATATTTTCTGACATAGCCTGTGATACCTGGCTGTGTCCCTTGTCTAAATGGCTTGACGGTGTTGTTGGACTAGGTGCCGATTGACTCGATCCAGCTAAATTGACCTCCAAACCAAAGCTCTCAGCAAATTGATTAATCCCTTCGGCTAAGGGTGATGAAAAATTTTGTTGCTGACCTTGTTTATGTGTTTTTTTGTTGGAGGTTGATGCCTCTGCCGTCGATTTATGATGTCTGAGATAGCCTGGATAAACCGCTTGAATACGATCTTCTAAAGGTGGGTGGGAAGCCAGCATACCAGAAAAAAAATGGCTGATTTTGGTGCTCGCACCAAAACACATATGGCTCATTTCTTCAGCCTTATCGGAATCAAGCTGTGATCCTGAGGATGAATTTCTTATACACAACAGGGCGCCGGCAATACCTTCTCTGTCGCGGGTAAATTGAATGGCAGAAGCGTCGGCTAAATACTCTCTTTGCCGAGAAACGGCGGCTTTAATGATGCGACCAAAAAACAAACCGATATAACCCACTACAAAGATACCGATGGCAACAGCAACTAGACCACCACCTCCTGAGCGTTTGCTGCTCGACCGTGAACGTCCGGAATGATAGGTGCTACGTAGCAGCGTTTGACCAATTTGCCCGATCACTAAAATACCTGCAATGATGCCCATCAGCCTTAAGTTAAGCCTCATATCACCATTGAGTATATGGCTATATTCGTGCCCAATCACCCCCTGTAATTGAGAACGATTAAGGCTATCTAGTAGTCCTTGTGTAACCACCAAAATGGCATTGGAAGAGGTTAGTCCAGAAACAAAGGCATTAATGCCTTGTTCTTGCTTCATGATATAGGTGGCAGGGATAGGTAAACCCGATGCCAGCGCCATTTCTTCTACAATGTTAACTAATTGTTTTTCTTGGCGGGTCTGGGCTTTGCCAGAAACAGGCGTGGCATTGACCATTTTAATAATGGCCTCTGGGTTGGAATTAATTTGCCAACTACGAAACAAACTAGTTAATACAATAACGCCCAATGTAGCAGCGGTAATGTAAATCCAATAGGGTTGACTAAACCAAGCAGGATAGGATTCCATGCTATCGACGTAGGCAGACCTATAAGCAAAAAGAAAACAAAATTAATTGCCACGGTAATAAAAAACACCGCTAGTATTAAATAAAATACCAGCTTTTTAGTTTGTTTGCGCGCGTTAGCCTGTAGCTTAAAAAAATCCATGAATTACCCGCCAACGACTTTAGTCAAAGGATACTTTGATCGCTTGTCTGGCCGCAGGTTCTGCAAGCTTTAATAATTCTGCCGGGTCAAAATGATAACGATCGGCAATAAATGAATTAGGGAACTGCTCGCGATAAGTGTTGTATTGCATAACGCTATCGTTAAATGACTGACGAGAAAAGGAGACTTTATTTTCAGTCGATGTAAGTTCTTCCATGAGCGATAACATGGTTTCATTGGCTTTTAAGTCAGGGTAGCTTTCAGATAATGCAAATAGCTTACCGAGCGAACCGGTTAAAGCGGTTTCGGCGGCAGCTAACTCTTCCATTGTGACTGGATTACCTGGATTACCTGCTGCAGCTTTATTGGCGTTGACCGCGACATTTCTAGCTTGAATGACCGCTTGTAAGGTCTCTTTTTCATGCTTCATATAGCCTTTGGCGGTATTGACTAAATTAGGGATCAAGTCATAACGTCTTGTAAGTTGCACATCGATTTGGGAGAAGGCATTTTTAAATCGATTTTTTAGGGTAACTAGTTGGTTGTAGACACCGACTAGATAAAATATAATGCCACCGACTACTATAATAAAAATCCAGAATTCCATGTTTGTTCCTCATTTTTGCGTTTAACAGATGTTACCATAATTTAACGAAGTTAAAGCGGTAATATTCCATCTATTATAGCACCGAAAAAGTAGGCCGATTATTAAAACCAGAGTCTAAGGTTAAGTTTTTGGCAAATAATAGACCAGTTCGCATTTTGCGATTGAGTATACTTAGGCTAGCTTCGGACTCAATTTGGCGTTGTTATAGCTAGTGCATGGCTAGCAACCGCAAGCGGGTGATATTCAGGGATCGTAATTGTTGGTGGCAAAAGGTGTTTTTTGCTACTATTATTATAAGGATTTTAACGGAGTATCTAAACAAGGAGCTAGCAGTAAAAGTCATGAGTCTTTTATTTTTCGATTTATAAAATAATTTAAATAAAGCTATTAAATTAAAATAATAAAGAAGGGCGTGTTCAGATGTTTAAGCAAAAACTAGGTTATCTATTGATTTGGCTGGTGGTGCTGGGTGCAATCGCTTTATATTCCTTTGTTGATCCTATCACCCAAGATTCTAGCTATCATCATTTTGCTGACCAACGAAATCTCTATTCGATTGCTAATTATTATAATGTTATTTCTAATTTGGCATTTTTAGTGGTTGGATTTTACGGCAGCTATATCTTCCTTTTTAGATTAAAACTCGGATATAAATTTGCGGAAAAAAGAGCTTATCAAATCTTCTATATAGGTGTTTTCTTGGTAGCTTTTGGATCGGCATATTATCACTTAGAGCCAAGCAACCTAACACTGGTTTGGGATCGATTACCAATGACAATTTCATTTATGGCGCTTTTTTCGATGGTTATTGGGGAGTACCTTTCATCAAAAGTCGGTCAAGCTCTGTTGTTGCCTCTTATAGTGTGCGGTGGGATCTCTGTATTTTACTGGTGGTTTGGTGAAATACAAGGTCACGGCGATTTAAGGCTCTATGTTCTGGTTCAATTTGTCCCTTTGATACTTATACCGATTATTTTAATTTTCTTTGCAAAGGAATCGGTTCAATCAAGAGGTTATTGGATGTTAATTTTAGCCTACGTTCTGGCGAAGTTTTTAGAATATTTTGATGCAAGTATTTATCAAGAACTACATTTTATCAGCGGCCACTCGCTGAAACATATTGTGGCAGCCATCGGCACCTACTGGCTATTAAAATATCAGATAGTTCAACATCCTAAAAAATAGTTTTAGCATTCTAGTTGTTTTCACTATGCCCGTAACTCAATACACGAGTCACTTGCCAATGACTGTCTATATGCTGCCAAATCATTACAAAATTAGCTTTCCCTTCACATTTTCCCGTATTAGAATTACAGAAGATGTGGATGCCTTGAGTAATTGCACCAAAATTTTTAATGGGATAGGCTTTAAATTAATCCGCAACGAGTTTGCGAGCATAGTGACCGCATACATTTTTTTTAGTTCTTTTAATCATAGTGCCACGATCCCAAGTGACGCCGCCGTTATCATGATAAAACTCAACGTTTGAAGAAAAAAAGCTAGCGTGCCTTTTTAATTGGCTAGGGTTCTGACAATGATTAAATGATTCGAAAAGCGCATTATCCAGCGATTTCATTTCTTCAAACAACGAAATTTCTCCGGCCATTGATGTGGGTATTAGAGATGCGAGTGTAAGGGGTATAATTAAGTAAAAATTTCTCATAGAACCTCAATTCTAGTGGTTATTGCAAGCTGTTAGCGGTCAGTCAACATAAAGCTATTGTTTTGTGTCATAAGCTCATTTTGTGGGCGTCTAGCGTTTGATTTATTTTGTAAAATTAATGATTACTTTCGTAATGTGGGTATTTTTAGCCCAGCTGCCGACGACGCTATCAATATATCAAGCCTTTTTAACTGTGTTGCTTGTTTTTTAGCGCTCATTATCCACCAGATAGAATCTCGTTTATAGGATGCTGCTAAATTAGTAAAGAATTGCCAAGCGGGTTGATTTGCCTTGATCTGTTGTTCATACTCTTTGGCAAAAGATACATTTCTTTGTGCGGAGGAATAGCCGTCTACATCCGTTCTGATATTAAAGACTTGCATTCCTGCTGGTTTCATTTTTCCAAGCTTTATCAGTGCTTTTACCTTCTTTACGTTCAAAGCACTCCATATGCTCGTTACTTTCCGTGGAGTAAATCGTATTTTATAGCGTTGATTATCAATGGACTTTCGTATTCCGTCAATCCACCCAAAACAGAGTGCTACATCGACTGATTCAGACCAGGTTAGGCTTGCGCGGCCTGTACTTTTTTTAAAATAACCAACCCAGAGTTCTGTTGCTTCGGTATGCCCTTCTAACCAATGCTGAAACTCATCTTGATTGTTGAAAAAAATAACATCTAGCATCCTTTAGTCTCCATATTTTTTGGAAATGGACTTTTAAAAGCGACTTTTTAAAATGGTCAGCCACTATATAGATATAATCATTTATTAATTTAGTCAATGCTGTAGCGACAAATTATTGAACGTTAGTTTCTTCGGTAAATATTAGTTTATTTCCAAATGGATCGGCTATAGTCATATCTCTTGTTCCCCATGATTGGTCTTGTATACCAGGTCTGGAATATTGGTAATTTTTTTCTGAAAGTTGTTTTTGAAAAGCATCTAAATCAGAAACATTTATCCTAAGAGTCGCGCCTGGACTACTATCGCCGTGATGCTCAGAAATATGTAATATGCAGTCACCTTTTGATATCTGCATATACAAGGGCGTATTTTCTTCAAAACGATGCTCCCATTCTATTTTAAACTCAAGAAAATCGATATAAAACTCTTTGGTTTTAGCTTCATCAAAACTTCTTAATATTGGCGTTGGTTTATCGAATAGCATTTTATTTTTTCCAATTGGATTTTAGTTTGTGAGATGTAACCGAGTAATTCTGGCGCTGATCATTTACCCGCTCTTGCTAAAAATAAAGTAGGGTAAGAATTATTCAAACCTAGCCTGGTTTGTTAAAAAAGTTTATTTTCCAACTACAAATTTCTCAACAATTCTTTCTATCCCGTACTCCTGTAATTCTAAACCTAAGGTATAACCAGGGTTTATGACTATGCCAAATCCCGGGGCGGATCGAGAGAGCAGAGCACCTCCATTCAATGCCATATGCCCTTTGATATGTTCTTTATACATAGCCATTAATTTTGAGCTGGTGAAAACAGCAGCCATTCGGTGTTTTTCAAGCTAGTTGTCGCCTAAAGTTATAAATTTATGCCGCCCTGTTGATTTGTTCCACTAATTTTGGCTTATCTGGATTTAAGTAGACCTCACCGACAGGTTGCCAGTTTCTTGTCTCACCACTCCAACGGATCGGATTGTTTTTCTTAGCTCGTTGATAAACTTCATGTCTGGCTTTTAGTATCTTAATATCCTCGCCATTGTGACGCTGCTCCGGTGTCACAAATTTGATCGCACTATGCAAGTGCTCTTTGTTATACCAAGCGATAAATTCAGCCACCCAGCATCTTGCAGAGAGTAAGCCATCGAAGGGGCTCTCTGGATAGTTCGGTCGGTATTTTAATGTTCGAAATGCAGATTCTGAATAGGGGTTATCATTGCTCACCGATGGACGACTAAATGATGGAATGATCCCTAACTCTTGCAGCGTTGCCAGCAGGGTTGCTCCTTTCATCGGACTGCCGTTATCTGAGTGCAATACCACTTGATTTTTCTGGATGTTTTCTTGCTCACAAATAGCCGTCATTAAGTCTGCCGCTAAGGCGCTCGATTCATTCTGATAAACCTGCCAGCCAACAATTTTCCGGCTATAAATATCCAGTACCAGATAGAGGTACAAGAACACGCCTCGCACTTGAGTTGGCAAGTAGGTGATATCCCAACTATAGATTTGATTCGGCTTCGTTGCCGTGAGAGCCCGGGGCTTGCTTCGGCGGTTTTTTTGTTTACTTTTTCTCGGTGCTTTAACTGTTTAGCGGCTTTAAGCACCCGATAAAATGTGCTCTCGGAAGCGATATAGCACCCTTCGTCCGCTAGCAATGGTACGATTTTACTCGGAGGTAAATCCGCATACTTATCTTCATTCGCAATGGCTAAAATTTGCTGTCGCTCTAACTCATTTAGCTTGTTTTTGGGCTCGTGATTGCGCTCTAGTCGTCCATCAATCTGGTTTGCTGATTGGCGCCAACGTTGGAATGTTTTGGCACTAATACCAATGATATCACACGCTTTAGATTGTCGAGCACCAGCGTCACACGCTTCGGTTATTAATGATAGGATCGCCTCTCGCTCACTGCTCATTGTAAGTTGTCCTCGTCGTTTCCCCAAATCGCATTGACTTTTTTTTGGAGGACTAACAAGGCCGCCGTTTCAGCGAGCGCTTTATCCTTGCGATGAACTTCTCTTTTAAGCGATTTGTTTTCATTTTTCAACGCTTTCAGCTTCGCTTTTTCTGTTGGGGACTGAACGACTTGGCTAGAGGTGAAATCCTTTTCCACTGGCTCAAATGATGTCGATGGAGACCTTGCTCGCGACAAATTGAACTGGCCTCTTCATCGCTTAACCCATCACATTGAATGATAATTTGAAGGCGTTCTTGTAAACTCCAATCTTGAGGTCTTTTTTTCTTTTGATTGACTCATTAATCCAACTTCTGTTCCCGGCTCTAATGCTTGCTCTCGTGACTGTACTATCCACTTATTCAATGAGGATAGGCTTACCTGTAAATCATTGGCTACTTGTGACATCGTTGTCCCATTGGAACGACTCAATACCTTCTCTACGGCTTGTATTTTAAACGATTGACTAAATTTTGCTCTCATTTTTTGTACCTCTAAGTAAAATATTAGAGGCGACAACTAGTCTGACACAGGGGGTACTACTTCGAATATCTTGCTGCCATTTCGGCTAAAGAGTATTTTGGCTTTGACCCTGATATTGATATTTTGGTTGAAGAAGGATCTGTTAAAGCATGGTTAACAGTCGTTGGGACAATTTATGCTGGAATAGCTTCATATGGATCATTTAGGTCAGGAATAGATTATTTGGCTGAAGACTCAAAAGACTTTTCTGAATATGTTTTAAAAACATTTAAAAGTGAAGCAAAACTTCCCAAGGAAACGTATTACCGCACTGAAAGACGATTGTGTACCCCCGGGAAAATTCAAAGACTATATAAAGCAATTGATTCAAAACAAGGCTCAATTAATAAAGAAGCTATCCATTTGAAAACTAAACAAATCATAACTGAGCTAGATTCTCCACAAGATAGGAAGTATTTTCTAAACGAAATTCCTCAGGAGATAATTGGTGGTTTTCCAGAGCCACTTCCTAAGCGTGATAATTATATTCAAGAAATATATGCAATCTCTAGAGAAAGCGAACTTCGGTCAATTAAAAAAGAAAGTAAAATACTTACAGAGTTAACTACTCCCCCTAAATTACCATGGTTAAAATAAAGCCTAACAAGTCAAATCAACACGGACATTTGCTACGCTGTCGCTCCGCAAATTCCGGTTATTTGGCGACGTTATGGTCAATTAAATAATGAACTCGAGATAGAGGTACTAAAATGAGAGCTGAGCAAATTAAACAAGAAGCCTGTAGGCTCAATTTGTCCGAAAAATTGATACTCGTCGAAGATATTTGGGATTCTATTGCACTAGGAAATTCTGAGCTACCGTTACACGATTGGCAAAAAAAAGAATTAGATGAGAGATACTCGGAATACAAAAATGGAGATCTAAAACTTCACAAATGGGATGATGTTCATAGAAATCTTCGTGAAAGTCAGAAATGAATTTACGGTATACCGACAGTTCAAAAGCTGATGTAGAGTTGGCTTTTGCTTGGTATGAAAAACAAAGGCGAGGATTGGGCTTTGAGTTTTTAGGTTGCGTAGAGAACGGTTTGAATTCTATTTTGGAAACCCCCGAGAAGTACCAAGTGAAATATTCGAATTTCAGAGGTTGTGTGATCAGACGTTTTCCATTTTCAATATTTTATACGATGAAATAATAATAGACAGGCAGCTTTGAGATATCTCGCACACCAAGTCGGGTTGTTCTCTTACAAAAAGCCCTTAAACTTCTCGGTTTTGTAAGACATTGCCCTGAGTCTTTGCAAGATCTAGCTCATAGAATGGGTGCCTGAAAAATAATAATAGACAGGCAGAAATCAGATGATATCTTCCTTGAATAGCGTTTTTTTTGAAGTTTGGTGATGAAGTTAATTATCTTTTTAGGAAGGGATCTGTTTTGTTTGAATATCGCTTAATTATCCGAATCTCAAGTGAGGCTCTATCTCCTAAGAGCTAAGAAAGGCATTACGATGATGGATTTTACTTTTTGTGTTGTTAAATCATTAATTTCCGGCAGGTTTTAAAGCCTTTCAACCATTTTTTCTTTAATTCTTCGGCTTTTTGCTGCAATAAAATCAGTTTACCAACGAAATAACCTTGATGCGTACCAAAGTGTTCCACTTGTCCGAGCCATTGATTGGGTTGTAGATTGAGATGAGCAAGGGTGGATTCAATCGTGGCGGGCATTTTTGATTTGTTGGGTAGGCTATGGATTTTCCTGTTATTTACAGGGATGTAATGTATGCCGGTTTTGCAGGAGCGAAAACCGGTGGACATAACCGCATAAGCATAAACCTCAATGGCAAATACATTCGCCAGCTCCAATATACGGTTTTCAATCCATTGGCAACGATGTTCATATACAGGGATGTATTGTATGCAGATTTTGCAGGACGCAAAAAACTGCCGTAACTTCTGCCCGTTTCTTTATCTTTACCGCACAGAAAAGTTCGCCGAACGCAACGGCTCATCAGGTGATAATAACCCGCGTTTACATCATCTATTAATTCACTGCGCTTGGTTGCCATGCTTCATCCTTGAAGAAAATTCCATAAAGCCAATAATAACAGCAATCAGCCACTCACTTTGTAAGCCATTTCTGCAATGTTTGTAGGTAATTGACCCGGATTGTTGTAGGATATTGGCCATAGTTTGACTGTCTGGTATTTTTTAATTCTAGCTTGAAAAAAATCTGAGGACAGAATGCATAAGCTAATCTGTTTCGCAGAATCAACTGTTAAATGCCAATAATAGCAAAGTCCATCGCGGCAATAATTCCATCTCTTAAATGGGACAGTGAGCCAATTGGCTCTTTCAATAATTTAGCAGGCATGGAAGAAATTTGAGGTATAAGAATTAGTAATTCTTGATCTTCATAGTTGACCCGAGGAGTTAGCTTCTTAATTTCCTCATCCTTGAACTTGCTATATAACGCTAACGGAGCAACTATTCTAGTTGCTAAGTCATCTACTAAGTTATTTTGCATATCAATGATAAAGGGGTAAACGGTTCTGCTTTTCTTGTTAGGATTTAAGTATATATCAAACTGAGGCATTAAAAAGTCCGGTATTCGTCAGCAAACAGGCCATTATCTTCAACAAAGTTATTGTATGCCCGAATGGCTCTTTTATTTTCTTTTTTCCATTTTCTTTCCACATTTTCGGCAAGTTTTGTTCTAAGTGCTTGCTCCAGCGTTGCGGAAAGGTTGATGTTTAGAGCCTTAGACTTGTTAAGTAAGTCACTATTTACACTAAGATTTGTCGGTTTTTTAGGGGCTTTATAGTTATATAATGTTTGCATATTTCCACCTTAACATTCATGCGCTTCTACATGCGCATAGTGTAGCATTTAACAAGTGTATTTTGCAGATAAATTTACTCTTTGCTTCAATTTGCTGCAAATACTGGCGTGTGTGCCGGGCATGGCACTTAACTAGTCAGGTGAAAGTCCTGATACCAGGTATTCGCAGAGCCGAAGGTTAGCGAAAGGGCAAGGGCAAACTCGTGAGGGAATGTCTGAAGGAAGCTCAACGCGAAATCGCGGGACGATGGACAAGAATCGGATATTAGGTGTGACGTAAGTGGGGCCAGTGGGCACGTGACCACTAAGCCCTCCATCTGCAATTGGCTTACGTTTTATAAATCCGGCGTCTACGCGATGAAAGTTAAGTGTCTTACCCCGGGAGATCTCCTGATACTGCGCTGGGAAACTGCGTGCAGTTGAAAACCGCTGAAGGTCGAGCAATTGGCCTTGAACGTACAGGAGAAGTCAGCAGAGGACATAGTACTAGTGATTACTCGGTTGAGAAATATATTTTCTTAAAAGTGAATGTCTAAGGGAAGGTCCGAACGGTGCTCGAAAGAGCTTAATAAAAGAGAGCAGTCACTTTAACAATGAGCCAATGTATAGCGTCAGACAAACAGCAGGTTCTGCCCTTAAGTGGGGACGAAACATTGACTGGGTTGCAAAGAAACGACACTCCGGTTAACCACCATTTACTCATGGAACGCGTGTTAGAAGAGGGAATTTATTTCGCGCACTTCAGAAGGTGCAACGTAATAAAAGGCGGCGCAGGAATAGACGGTATGACCAGTCTGACGATCTGCCTGCTTTTCTCAAGCTGCATTGGCCGTCGATTAAAGAGCAGTTGATTAATGGAAACTACCAACCGAAAGCGGTCAAGCGAGTCTTGATCCCCAAATCGGATGGTAGCAAGCGAAAGCTTGGCATTCCAACGGTTCTCGATCGACTTATCCAACAAGCGTTACTTCAAATTTTACAACCAGAATGGGATCAAACGTTTTCCCATTTTAGTTTTGGTTTTAGACCACGACGCTCAGCCCACCAAGCGGTGAAGCTTTCTGAAATCTATGTCAATGATAATCGTCATTGGGTTGTCGACATGGATTTAGAAAAGTTCTTTGATAAAGTGAATCATGATGTGCTGATGCACCGAGTGAAACAACGCGTCAAAGATAAACGAGTGCTAAAACTGATTAATAGATACCTTAATGCTGGCGCTTTAGTTAATGACCAATGGGTTGAAGCCAAAGAAGGTACGCCGCAAGGCGGACCGCTATCGCCATTGCTCGCGAATCTATTGTTGGACGATTTGGATAAAGAACTGGAAAGCAGAGACTTGAAATTTGTTCGTTATGCCGATGACTGTAATATTTATGTCAGAAGTGAACGTGCGGGTCATCGAGTTTTATCTTCAATCACTCAATGGTTGAAGAAGCAATTAAAGCTAACCGTTAACGCGAATAAAAGTGCAGTTGACCGACCTTGGAAACGCCGCTTTCTTGGTTTCACTTTCACCGCAAGGGGAAGCAATAAACGGATCAAGGTAAGCGACAAAGCGTTCAAACAATTCAAATATAATATTCGGGCTATCACGCGAAGGACACGAGGTAGAACGTTGAATCATATCGTTTCTGATCTCCGTTCTTATCTATTAGGATGGAAAGGGTATTTCGGATTCTCCGAAGTTAAATCCACCATGATCGATCTCGATAAATGGATAAGACGCAAGCTCAGATGTTATATACTGAAACAGTGGGGTAGGTCAGGTTACAGACGCCTAAGAAAGCTGGGAATAGGTCGACGCGGTGCATGGAATGTCGCCAAATCAGCACGAGGCCCATGGCGTTTAAGTAATCATATTACGGTGCGCAAAGGTTTATCCAACAAGTATTTTAAAGAACTTGGTGTACCAAGCCTTGTAGAATGTTAAAGTTAACTCAATTAACCGAACCGCCGTGGTACGTGATCCGTATGCCCGGTGGTGTGGGGGGAGAGGCATCGTGAGGTGTCTCCCTATCCTGATTAAATCGCTTTCTTTATCCCTCTCCCTTGATGGGAGAGGGTAGGGAGAGGGTGGCGTAAGCGGGAACAAAAACGACGGATGTGGTCAAGCAAAATCCATCCAAAGCATTTTCTAACAACAAAATTTAGAGTAAAGTAAATATCAATGGCATCATCAGGCTTTGTAAAACTCAAGGTCACACCGTCATCCATGACTCTTTGTGACATACGACCCACAGGGATGTGGGAAGTGAAGATAATGCAAGGAGCAATTTTCGGCCCGTCCATCCGTGGACATAAAACCAAATAGTGGTAGTAAAACATCACCGCTATTTTAACCAGTTGCGTCACGCGAAGCCCAACAGCGGGCTAGCCTGCGCTAAACGACAGCACAGACAACACTTGATAAGTAGTATCGATACCGATAACGTAATACCTCTACGCTATCGATAGGAGATTATGGAATGTTAAGTGTTAAAGTATCGCCAAAATTTCAAGTGGTGATCCCAAAAGAAATCAGAGAATCATTAGACGTATCCCCCGGTCAGTTAATGCAGGTTATAGCATACGAAAATAGAATTGAGTTTATACCTGAAAAAGACATCAGTGAGCTTGAAGGTTTTTTAAAAGGAATAAATACTACGTTTGAAAGAGATGATGACAGAATATGAATGTTATAGATACATCGGGTTGGTTAGAATATTTTGAAGGGGGATTAAACTCACATAAATTTGCACCCGCAATTAAAGAACTGAATAAATTGATAGTACCAACAATATGTATTTATGAAATATCAAAGGTAATTTTAAGAGAAAGTGACGAAAATCATTTATTACAAGCTTTATCTGCAGTACAAAAAGGAAAGATAGTAGAGCTTTCTCCAGCCTTATCGACTACAGCCGCAAAAATTAGTTTGAAATACAAATTACCAATGGCTAATAGTATTATTTATGCAACAGCAATGTTTTTTGATGCAACAGTTTGGACACAGGATATTGATTTTGAGGGGCTCCCCAAGGTTAATTATTTTCAAAAAATTAAGTGCTAACAAAAAAATCTAGCTGACCTCCTTCATCGGCAGCTGATTTAGGCGTTAGAATACTCAGCTCAACAAAAATAATGGACAGCCACCTTTGAGATATCTCGCACACCGAGTTGGGTTGTTTTCTTACAAAAAGTTCTGAAATCACTCTGTTTTGTAAGACATTGACCTGAGTCTTTGTAGGAAATTGACCATGGTGTGACTGTCTTATATCGTTTTGGTGAACTACTGAACTCTAGATAGAATGGTATCCTGTGGTTTACTGCTATTATCAACTTTCGGGTAATCCAATGTATAATGTAGTCCCCGACTTTCCTTACGCCGCATGGCACATTCGATTATTAGCTCGGCTACAGTAATTAAGTTTCTCAGTTCCAATAGATCACTAGTAACGGTGAAATTATAATAATAATCTTTTACTTCTTGCTTGAGCAATTGGATCCGTCGTTGGGCTCGTTCTAGTCGCTTGGTGGTTCTAACGATACCCACATAATTCCACATTAAATGGCGTAGTTCATGCCAGTTATGGGATACCACTACCTCTTCATCAGAATCGGATACTTGGCTTTCATCCCATTGAGGAATTGGAATGTCGGATGCTGGGAAGCTGTTTTTTGCGTTGAATAATATCTTCTGCTGCTGCTTTGGCAAAGACTAAACATTCGAGCAAAGAATTACTGGCCATACGGTTAGCACCATGCAAGCCGGTAAAAAGCGACTTCACCAATCGCATAAAGATGCTCAAGATCACAGCGAGCATTATTATCCACGACCACACCACCGCAGGTATAGTGGGCAGCAGGAACCACTGGGATCGCCTCTTTTGTCATATCGATATTGAGCTTTAGCAGCCGTTGATAAATGGTGGGGAAATGTGATTTTATGAAATCATCATCCTTATGACTAATATCCAAGTAGACGCAATCCACACCTAAGCGCTTAATCTCATGGTCAATGGCTCGAGCCACAATGTCGCGCGGTGCCAACTCTGCTCGCTCATCAAAATTTTGCATAAAGCGTTCACCATTGGGGAGTTTTAGCAGTGCCCCTTCACCTCTTAATGCTTCGGTTATTAAAAAGGAATTAGCTTTGCTGTGGAATAAGCAAGTAGGATGAAATTGGTTAAATTCTAAGTTTGCGACACGGCAGCCACTTCGCCAAGCCATGGCTATTCCATCTCCACTAGAAATATCGGGATTACTGGTGTAAAGGTAGACTTTACTCGCACCGCCAGTGGCTAGCACTACAAATTTAGCATCGAAAGATTCGACTTGTTTGCTACTGCGATTAAGCGCGTAAGCGCCATGGCATTGATTGCTTTCGCCGATAATTCCTAAGCTGTGGGTTGAAACTAAGTCAATAGCGTTGTAATTTTCAAATCGCTTAATGTTAGGGTGATTGGTGACAGCATTAGACAGCGAGGTTTGTACGGCTTTACCGGTAGCATCCGCGGCATGGATGATACGTCGATGGCTATGTCCACCTTCTCTAGTTAAATGATAGTCTTGTTCATTTTTAGCTTGGTCTTCCAAACTAAAAGAGACGCCTTTGTCGATCAGCCATTGAATCGCTTGTTTGCTGTTCTTAACGGTAAATTCGACACTTTCTTTGTTGCACAGGTCAGCACCGGCAATCAAGGTGTCATTAACGTGGGATTCGATCGTATCCTCATTGTCCAAAACTGCCGCAATTCCGCCTTGAGCATAATAGGTAGCCCCTTCGGATAGTTTTCCTTTACATATCAGATGGATATTAAAGTGGTCTGCAAGGTGCAAGGCGCAGGTTAGTCCAGCAGCGCCGCTACCGATAATTAACACGTCAGATCGATGTTCGATGGTCATTTATTTTAAGCTTTTATTTTATAAAGCTTTATTTTGCTTAATAATTTGCAAAATTACCAATGATTTAATTTTATTTGTAGACAATCTAAGTGAAATTATCTGATATAATTTAAACTAATGCTTACAAAACGACCATAATTAAACATCAAAGCTTACAATTGATAATCGATTCGATAGTAAACAAAATTGAACCAAATACAGACTTTGATGGTCAATCAATGGATTTAAAATGGTTAATAGGGATTCATATATTCCGTATGCGGTACTATATTCAAGATAACAAGATAAAGTGTCGCATTGATCCAAACAATAAAATGACTAATAAATGACTAAAACAACTGATGCCGAGCTAGTTGAACGTGTACAGCGAGGCGATAAGCGCGCTTTTGACCTGCTAGTGATCAAGTATCAAAGTAAGATACTTTCAATCGTTAGCCGGTTTATCAGCGATAACGCCGAAATTAATGATGTAGCGCAAGATGCTTTTATTAAAGCCTATCGAGCGCTGCCTAATTTTCGTGGCGAAAGCGCTTTTTATACTTGGCTATATCGAATCGCTATTAATACGGCAAAAAATTACCTCACAGCTAAAGGACGACGTCCACCGGCTTCAGACATAGATTCACAAGAAGCCGAAAGTTTTGGGGTGGGTGTTGCATTGCAAGAAAATGCCTCGCCAGAGAGCTTGATGATGCGGGATCAACTGAAGAAGGTTATTTTTGATACTATTGATGAATTGCCTGAAGATCTTAAAACAGCGATTACGCTTAGAGAGATGGATGGATTAAGTTATGAAGAAATCGCTGAGTCAATGGATTGCCCTGTGGGAACAGTTCGTTCACGTATTTTTAGGGCGCGAGAAGCGATAGATGACAAAATTAGACCACTGATCGACAATAAATAGTGGTAAATTTGAAAATTGGTGAACTTTTTGATATATCTTGTGTCATAAGATCGCTTGAATCATGCTCGAATATTGCTGACCTTGTATTAGTTTGTACCACAGCGTTTCGTACAAGACAGGCTTAGACAGAATTTGAGATTAAGCTAGCAATAACAATAATAAACCACTAGCGGTGATATTTGGAGTTAATGAAATATGTCAAAATCAAATGAATTTTTATCAAACTTGCTTGATGATCAGTGTTCTTGTGATGAACTTGACCAGCTTCTTGATGATAAAAATACCGCGGAAGGCTGGTATCGATACAGTTTGGTGAGCGCCATTTTAAAAAATGAGCCTTCAGCCGACATTAGCACAGAGTTTAGTCAATCGCTCTCTGCAAAAATCGCACAAGAACCTGCCATTGTCGCAACACAAGCAGCCGCAACACAAGCCAGTCAATCTAATACCAAGGACCGTCGTTCAACAGCTTCATCCAACATATTTAGCTTGGGTCGATATACCAGTGGTATGGCGATAGCGGCATCGGTGGCTTTTGCAACCTTCTTTTCAGTCAACCAGTTAGATTCTAATTATGGCAATCAACTTGAGCCATCAAACGTTGCTGTTAGTCACACCACTCCTTCTGAATCAGCTACAGCCATTGCTCTTCAGCAAGATAGCGCTGTTCCTGACACCTTAGAACAAACAGAGCTTGAAATCTTTAACGATTTATTTCTTAGGGAAGCCAAACGTTCAGAGCGAGGCGCTTTTGCACCGGTGGGTGGTGAGTATGTTAAAACCATTCGTTTTTCGGCAGAGCAGTGGCAACAAATTGTGCAAAAAGCGGTCTTACAAAAAGCTGAATTAGAAGCGGCCCAAAAGAAAGCGCAGCAGCACGCGGTAGAGCAGACCAAAACAGAACAAGAATAAAAGGATTTATCTTATTTCTGCCCAATCCTTCTCAAATAGTCCACACCCAGAACAATTCATTCAAGAAGAAGCGCTAGTGATTGCCTTAGAAGGCGATAGCGCCTTGTTACAAACCCAAAACAAGTTAACCTGTGCCTCTTGTCACGTGAGTGATAGTTGCGGTAACGGCATCATTGAGCGATTTTTTTCTGGAAAAATGTTTGAGACGCGAGTTAAAAATACACTTGAGGCTGAAATAGGCGATCGACTGGTCATTGAAATAATGAAATCTAACCTCACCAAGGCATCTGTTATTGTCTATTTGCTACCTATTGCCCTTATGTTAATCAGCGCTTTGTTCGGCAACCTTTTAAATCTTTCAGAAAATTGGTTAATTTTAACCAGTTTGTTCGGTTTACTGTTGGGATTAGTCTTAGCTGGATTGTTTAATCAAAGTGTTAAAGGTAATAGCCATTATCAACCACAAATGAAATTGATAATAAATCGTCAATCTCCGCAATCTTTGCAAACCAAAATAAGTGTAAAAACCTCCAACTAGTATCCGTCTAGCTTAATCCAGTATGCAATGATCAGGACTCTCTATGAACAATAAATCCATCATATTATTACTAGCGACCGTTTCAAATTTTAGAAAGAGCTCGGTTTTATACAAAAGCTTTAATCTAAACAAGTTTCGATTTTTAACAAGATATTACTGCGTCGTACCTCATCTCAAAGATTGCCTATTGGGTTTATGCGTCGCTGTTTATAAAAAAAGTGAATTATAAATAGAAAAGGGCGGGATATTAAAAATTAGTTGTTCATTTTTCGGCTGAAATTTAATGCAATGATAGGCATAATTGCGTCATGCAATCAAATAATCAACAATCGACCGTTTTTTCAAAAGCGACTTTACCTCCAAATAAAGTGATGTACCAAGCTTTGGTCAACAAGGATACTCAGTATGAAGGTATTTTTGTCGCGGGGATCAAGACCACGGGGATCTTTTGTCGACCTTCCTGCTCTGCCCGAAAACCGAAAGAAGAAAATGTCGAGTATTTTGGCAATAGCCAACAAGCACTGAGCTTTGGTTACCGTCCTTGTAAAATTTGCCATCCATTAGAGCCTTTAGGTAATACACCTCAATGGATTAAAGATCTGCTAAAGGAAATAGAAAATCTAGAACAACCGAGACTTAAAGATCAGGATCTACGACAACGCGGTATTGAGCCTGCTAAACTAAGGCGCTGGTTTAAAAAACATCATGCAATGACTTTTCAAGCCTACCTAAGAGGTCTCAGGCTTAATCGAGCGATGGGACAAATCCAAGCTGAACAGCCGATTTTAGATGTTGCATTAGATGTCGGTTATCAGTCATTAAGTGGTTTTTCTGAGGCTTTTAAAAAGCTAACCGGTGTTTCTCCAAAGTCGCATAAACAACAGCAAAAAATCAGCGTGACTCGATTGCTAACGCCGCTGGGACCGATGATAGCCGCCGCGACTGAAAGAGGCGTTTGTCTGCTTGAATTTATCGACCGAAGAGGGCTAGAAACACAATTTCAACGATTAACTCGACGGTTAAATGCGCACTTTGTGCCAGGTGATGAAACTATTTTCAAGCAATTAGCCATGCAAATGCAACACTATTTTAACGGTCACTTAAATTCTTTTAATCTGCCGCTTGATCTAGTCGGAACGGAATTTCAAAAAAAAGTATGGCGATCATTAATACAGATCCCTTGCGGCGAAACCCGCAGTTATCAACAACAAGCAATCCATCTAGGCAATGCGAAAAGTGTCAGAGCTGTGGCAAAGGCCAACGGCGATAATGCCATAGCGATAATTATTCCCTGTCACCGAGTGATCGGAAAGGATGGAAAACTGGTGGGTTATGCAGGTGGCTTGTGGCGCAAACAGCGACTTTTAGAATTGGAACGAGCAGGAAATTGGTAATGGATAAAATTATAAAGTCATCTATCCTTAAAAAACCATAAACTACAACAATCCTTGGTTATGAAATGAACTAATAGCCCCCAATCAATTGTGTTTTCTGTTTCAAACAGTCTAATACTATCCTATTTTCCTTCAACAGCGGTGATCTGCAAAGGTTTCGATTGCTGAAAAAAGGCATAAATGGTTGATTTTTACTCGGAAAAATCCTACATTATCGGTCAATAACAAAAATTTGCTGGCGAGTTGCTCGTCCAAAGCCCAGAATAACGAGGTATTTTCGCATGACGGCCAAAATCGTTTGCGTTGCACAAGCTAAAGGCGGAGTAGGCAAGAGCACCTTGTGCGCCAATCTTTGTGTAACTTTATCACAATCAAACAAGGTGTTAATGATTGACTGTGATCCGCCTCAGTATTCACTGTCCGCTTGGTATCAGGTCCGTGATGATCTTTATGTGGAGACCGGTTTAACGCTTACAAGGGCGTCAACGGCAGCACAATTAGCTTCGATTATCGATAAAAATAAGGCTGATTATGACTATATTTTGATTGATGGGGCGCCCCACGTTACACCTTTGGTTCGTGCGATGTTATTACAATCTCATCTAGTATTAATTCCTTTAGCCCCTTCTTCGGTGGAGATATGGTCTTTTTCTGAATTTGAAGGGCTTATTTCAAAGGCGCAAAAATTTAATAAGAATCTCAACGCACGAATTATTTGGAACCGAGTGAGACGGCGTGTTAAGTCATCGGAAGAGGTGATGCAAAAAACCAGTAAAGAATCAAAAATAGCAGCCTTAAAAAACCAAATTACTTTTCGTGTGGCTTATATGGACTCTTTCGCCGAGGGGCCGCAGCAAGTTTATGAACGGAATGATTCCGGCACGCTAGCGCGGGAGATTCTGGTCTTTGAGTTCTGCGGTTAAACGACTTCTGAGTAAGAGCGCACCGGTTAAGGTTTCTAAATCGGCAGCATCGCAAAGCTTTATTAAAAAGGGATGAAGCTTTAAATCACTTTGCGATTGCGTTTAATCCAGGTGATTAATCCACTGATACTTAAAGCAATCAGAAGCAATGCAACTAGATCGGTTAAATATTTACCCGTGAGTGAAAAAATTCGTGCTGAATGTAAATCTTGCAAAAAATGTAACAGGGTGATCTGTCGATATAAATAGGCTTGCTGTAGTTGCTCTTTTAGGTTTTTAGTCGGACTGATGACTGACTGGGGATTGATTGTTTTATTGTCTAGAACTTTCCAAATTAATTCTTGATCGAGTAGCCAAGTTTTTCCTTCGATATTAAATAATAAAGGCACTTGCAAAAGCTGCGTTTGATAAGCCATGTTAGTCTTAGATGAGTAGGTGCCGACCATACTAATGGCTCCAGGCAACCCGTTGTCTAAATTAAAATGTTCAATGAGTTGCCAATCCGAGGTATAAATAAAAACATCCTGCTGGGTAATGACATAATTAAAATCAGCTAGTTGGTAAAATCCAATCAGTTGTCTTTTAGTGTTCAATAACCAATTATTCTGCAAATAGATTTGGTCACCGATTTGGCAAACTGAAAGATCATTTTTATGCGGTTGAAAACAAGCGATGTTTTGTGGTGCTTTGATTCGATATAGATTTATAATCCAATCGCTATCCACATAGCTTTTTTGTAGCGATAAATCATCGCTATGGTTGAGAAGTATGCCGGTAATTGCCAGTAAAATTAACCACAAGGAAACCGCAACACCGATTCTTCGATGCCAGCGTCGAATGAGACGTTTGGTTTGATGTTTCCCATTAGATTGTTTCTGATTTTTATTCAATAATTTTCTCTTTTTTAGCCTGCCATTGATGAAGCATAATGGCCAGTTTAGCCATTTTTTTCATCGCTCTTACGGATAATGTTGCACCGGTAATTCCATCAATTTGATTGTCAAAAAAGCCATCTTGATTTAAGAAATTAGCATCAAATTGTTGTTCAAATGCCGGCATTGCTATTTCACCACCGCGACTTTCTCGAAAAGCTAAAACCCGCATCTGCTGAACTTTGTTATCTTGCACCCAAATAGCGAAAGAGATAGGGCGTTCTTTACCAATTTCATCTAAAAACCAGATGCTAACCAGTCTAGTATCAATCTTTGACCATCGATAAGTGATTCGTATTTTAGGGTAGGGGTGCCCTAGTAATATTTTTATTTGTTTTTGAAGATCGGATTTTAACCACAGGGCTTTCTTGTTAAAAACGACAGGTTGATTGGTTTGGTTTCTATTCAGTTGCTCAGTGACATGATAAACAAACTCATCCTGTGAAAGATAAGTTTTAGCGGATAAGCCTTGGCAATTAAAGAGCAAGAGGCTAATAAGGGCTAGGTTTAAGTAAGCTGTTTTCATAATAGTCATTGGCTAGCAGTATTCTAGAATTGATATCCCATGCCAAGATTAAGCCCATGGTCATCCAAAGCGCCTGTGTTTTTTTGATAATCAATTTTAAACACAAGATCTTCCGTTGGCCAAAAGTTTAAGCCTAAATTGGTCTGGTCGATAGCGGTATCAATATTATTGCCAGCATTGTTGTCCCACTGACTGATTCGGGCGAACAGACCCCATTTTTCCGTTAGCTTATAACTTGGTTCAATATAATAACCTTGTTGTTTGTTTCTTCCTAGTGCTGTGGCATTGATATTATCAATATCCCATTGAGCGAATAACGCCCGAAGTGCAAAGGTGTCTTTTTGGTAAGCCACATGTGCCGACCAGAGTGTGGCTGGTGCTGGGTCCAAGGATTGGCTAATATCCTCTTGATACTGATAGCTAGCAGCAAGTTCTAACCCAGGAATCGCGGTATATTTAATTCGTCCGGTATAGGCTAGGGCGTCTGCAATAGCATTCGCACCTTTTTGTCGCCCGCTTCGCGGTAGAAAGGCTTTATCGGTATCGATAGGAACCTTTAAACCTGAATGAAGGGCAAAATCGAGATTAAGCCCTGGTGATAATTCGGAGGAGAACCAAGCACCGGTTTCTGCCCAAGTTGTTGGGATAATATGTTTCTCGACCGCATTTCTTTCCACACCATAAAATGTTGTAGGTTCATGGGTTTCACTGATGATACCTATAGGCATTAGGAATAGGCCGGTTTTCAGGCGGGTATTTTCAGTGAGATCCATCTCAATAAATGCCTGCTCCAATTCAATCGCGCCGGGTTGGTTATCACCCGCAATGGCATGTTCGACTTCTAGCTCTGAATAAAAACGGATGCTGTCATTAAAATCATGGCCAATAAAAAGTACAAAACGATGAAAGTCGAGTTGTTTCTGGTTTTGAGCTTGGGTGTAGTGTAGTTCGCCATAACCACCGATAGTGGTTTCAGATTGTGCCACCGGTGATAGGTTTGATTCAATAACCTCGACCGTTGCTTCGACTTTTTCATCCGTGGTCTGTACCTTTTCAGCCATTTCCGTTAAAAGTGACTTTAATGCATCGATTTGCTTTTGTTGGTCTTCGATCAGTTGCAATAGCTGGGCATTGGTTGGAGACGATGATTCTGTATTTTGTACAGAAGCACTAGTTTTAACAATGAGTAAGCAACTTAAAATAAGAGGTAATTGACTGATTTTCATGACTTTCCGTAATTTTCCTAAGTTAAAACATAAAGCTAATTTATCGATAGGTGAAATATAGTTGATTTTCAATCTAAATGCAAATCATTCTCATTAAGGTTTGTTGAGTTTAGCGATTTAGCGTTATTTCTGTTTTAGATGTCGAATGAAAAAGCGTGCCGGGTGAATAGCATGGCTGATATCGGTATTTAAAGGTGATATTTCACCACAGATTAAGCTAACAAGGTGCTGACTTGCCAGCATTGAGAATAATAAACCATGGGAACCGTAAGCGGTGTTCAGCCAGTATCCAGGTTGATTGTAATGACTTAATTCATCTCGATTTAAACTTTTTTGGCCTAACTTGTTGAAATCCCTGCTTAATTTCATTGCATTGATTGCCGGACCCACCAAAGGTAGCCTGTCTTGAGCATGTAGTCGATAAGCGCGTTTGCCTTGTAGTGGTATGACTTGGAGCTCGCTATCAGTTAATGGTGGAATATGGGAATCACGCAATAATTGATTCATTTTCTCTAAAAGTTGATCTTGAATCGCTGGCTTTAGTAATAAATCGTTGCTGTTTGCACTCGATGCTTGGTCTTCAAAGCTTGAGCCGAGGATAAATTGATCATCGGCAAGCGGGATCAAATAAACTTTGCCGCACAAAACTTGAGTGACTTGTTTAGCCAATCTTGGCGAGTGAAATTGACAGGTTTGTCCAGCCGTTGTATGCAGGTGATCGAGCGCGGTGTCTAGCTCGCTGTTGAGTTTACCAAAGGATATTGCTGCCGCGCCACGGCAATCAATTATGTGTTGGAAATTAGCATCGACTACTTTATCTAAACCGCTCGAAGGGTCAAAAACAATTTGCCAACCGTGATCTGAAAATTGAATATTGGTAACAGGTGACTCGGCATAGACCGTCAATTGGGATTCTGCTATTTCCGATAGTAACCATTGACAATAGTGTGCCATATCAATGGCACCGGCCTGTGGAAAATAAATACCCTTTAGACTGTCCGTAATTAATAGGTCGGTTTTCATTGGATGAATTTTTATGTGATCCGAGAGTTTTAATTGTTCCGCTAGTTTGATAATGCGCTGCTCAGTTTTAGCATCTTTTAAATATCGAATCAGCCCCTGAGTCTGAAAAAAAGAGGGAGTGTTGAGTGATCTTTGTTTGTTTTTATAAAATCATTGAGTTTGTGAAATGCCAGCCAATTGAATTGGCTATTAAAATTAAAATCACTGGTTATAGACGGATGATAAATGCCGCAGGCAGCGGCGGAAGCATCGGACGTGATATTTTGTCTTGCTTCAAATAGGTGGCACTGAAAATCTCTTTGAGCAAGCAAGTAAGCTGTTGTACAACCGGCAATGCCAGAACCGATTATGGCTACTTTTCTATTTCCCCCGTTCTTTTTATAGGGTATCGCCCTCCAATTGAACCATGGTTTCTCGTATTTTAAATTGACTCGTTGGCTACTTCTATGTCTTTCTTTTTCTAAACAACCGATCAGCATTTGATTTTTTCGACCGAACCCTTTGACTTTTTCAATTTTAAAACCCGCTTGTGCCAAAGAACGTCTCACCGAGCCTGCCACACTATAAGTCGCGAAACGAGAACCCGGTCGAGTAAAGCTGCTATTTTAAAGGCATTATCCTCAGACCACATGGATTGATTTTTACTGGGTGAAAATCCATCTAAAAACCAATGATCAATCTTGTTGTTTGGTCGCTGTTGTTCAAATTCCTGCATGAGATCATTTAATGCATCTTCTACCGGCATTAGCATAAGTGTTAGCGTGATATTCAGCCACGGAAAATCGATTTGTATTCGTCCATACAAGGCGTCTGGATAATGCTGTGCTAGGTGTTCGGAAATAGATTGGAATTGTGGCCATTCTTCACTGCATCGTTTGAAATCCTTTAGTGAAAATGGTCGTTTTTCAATCGCGATATAATTCAGCCGCGCGTTGTTACTATTTTCTTTTAGCTGTTTTTTCCAGTGACTCGCGGTATTAAAAAAATTGAGTCCAGAACCAAAACCAAGTTCTAAAAGATTGAAGCAGCTTTGATCTTTTTTCCAATCATTGACTAGTTGATTACCCTCAATAAAAACATGTTGCGATTCTTCAACCGCACCATCAATGGAAAAATACACATCATCAAATTCGGGGCTGTAGGGGAGTCCATTTTGCCATTGAATTTTGGCCTGTTTAACCCTTTTAAATTTAACTAGTTGGGCACAGGGCATAGCGTCAATTTTTGTCTATTAAATCGGTTAGATAAACAAATATTATTTACCCACCAATTGAAGAAATTCCGCTCGGGTAGCTGGTTTTTTGCGAAATGCACCGAGCATGACCGAAGTAATCATACTGGAGTTTTGTTTCTCTACGCCACGCATCATCATGCACATATGCTTGGCCTCAATCACTACGCCAACGCCAGCAGCATCGGTGACTTGCATTATCGCTTCAGCAATCTGCTTAGTCATATTTTCTTGAATTTGTAGCCGCCTAGCAAACATATCAACAATGCGCGCAATTTTGGATAAACCAATGACCTTTCCGGTGGGCAAATATGCGACATGGCATTTGCCGATAAAGGGCAGCATGTGGTGTTCGCACAAGGAATAAAGCTCGATGTCTTTGACAATGACCATCTCATCATTATCCGACTCAAAGATGGCATCATTCACCACTTCCGTTAAACATTGATTATAACCGCGAGTTAAAAACTGCATGGCCTTTGCTGCACGCTTTGGTGTATCAATTAGACCATCGCGCTCAATATCTTCGCCGACTGCTTGCAAAATATCTTTGTAGTGTTGCTCTAGTTTATTGCTCATGGCTCAAGGTCGCTATTGTTAATGAATGTAAATAACCAACCGCTATTGTAAGGTAATCGCTAGGCATTACCAAGTGAATGTTATTGGATTTACATGAAATTTATAATGGATAAATTTTTGGAAATGCTTTTTCTTAATAAACTAGGCACTTCATATTCGTTGGCTAAGCGGTCCCAATTTGAAAGGGACTCGATCACCCGGTCGATTATCTTATTCATCTCTGAAATAGGCAATTTGGTGCTGTTTCGACCAACAGATATAATATCCTCTCGGCGATGGTTCTTGCGTTTACCATTGGCTGACATCCAATGTTGCTCTATCCACAAATTGCCAGGTTTAAAACAATAGGCAATATCATAAGCCGGCGTTAAGCGCCAGCGGTTGTCTTTAAGATAAAAAGCGAAGTTTTTAGCGTGATCATCATTATTCTGCGCCATGAGATTAAAAGCCATTCGAAGAAAAAGCTGTTTTGCATCGGAAATGGGCAGTTTAAGTTTTCTCGCCACTGCAAAAAGTTGTTCATAAGAAAAGGAGCCCGGCGTGTGGTAGTCCACATGAGCCATTGCCGTGAGTGTCTGAACATGGATCTTATGATTGCCCTCACGATCAAATCGTTTGGTAATAAAATGACGGCGATTGGACTCATGCAGAAGGTCACAAAACATCATATCGATGCCGCACTGCTTTGCCATCAGGTAATAGACATATTCCATAACGCCATAGCCAAGGGGGTCGCCAAAAGTTTCTTCATTAGTGCTATTTTCCACAACCCCATCAAACTTCATTAAATAGTGAGTGAAACCCTCTCTAATAGAGGCTTGACCAGAGCAAACCTGACTAAAATCTTGATTAAATGCCAACACCGCTTTGGCGCGAGCACCGCCAGCACTGGTTCCGACTGCAAGCAAGGATCGCATCGCTTCGATTTCGATATGTTTTTGAGTTATATTCAATTGGAAATCTTTGCGTTGATCGAGAACCGACTGTGCAACCGATACTAATTCTGCTATTTCGACGGATTGAAAGGCATTGAGTGATTTAAGTTGGGTGGATGGTTTGTACTCAAGAGCACCCATACCTCTTGTGCCAGTATATTGTAAGCGTTCCAGCGGTGTAATGCTGGATTGTCGCCCTTGTCTTACAAACCATTGATCGAGGATGGCGTTACCAAAACGGTCGGGTAAGGAATCTGCTACCATACCCGGCAATCCCTTAAATGTGGCAGGGTTTAAATTGGGAAACCGATAGATTTTATTGGCTATTGCCGGCATTTTTAGTGGAGAGAGTTGGATCTGTTTACTAACGAAGGCGGGTGTGTATTCAAAGTAACCGATGAGTTTTTCTAAGTCATAACTGAGCACTGCAACTTCTTCATTTTGATAGTAGACTGATAGCGTTTGCTGCTTCATTACGGTTACCAATCGAGTCTATCAGTTTGCTCAGCATTTGTTTCTTTGCATTTTATACCGGAGGCTCTTTTACGCTGCTTGCCTTGAGCTTTAGCCAGAGCGATGGGAGAGATAGGTTGCTCGGGTAAAAAACGAACGAAGTTTTCAGCTAAATCAAGGGCGACTAAAATACTGACAAAGGTTTCCAGTGTGCATTTGCCTTTTTCAGCACCTTCAATCGCTGTTCGAGAACGTCCGATGATATCGGCTAGTTCCATTTGAGTATAGTTTCGGTTAAGCCGAGCTTGCTTAATGCGTTGCCCAAGTTGTTTTAAGCTTGTTTTGGTGATTTGGTTCATCACGATAATCTCTTGATTGTGAACCTAAATTATTTTTGGGTTAGTTTAGCGAGAAAAGAGAAGTATATTCATTGATATCGTGTTTGTCAATAATATAAAGTTGTAATAATAAAGCATTAACAGGTTATATGTATTATTATGTAACATTAATAACGCTTTACTAGATATGAAGTAGTAAACAGTATAGTAGATAACCTCAGGGCAAGCTCATAACCTAAAATCAGGCAGTCAGCTTTGATATTTTTGGAATTATTCAAGTATACTGGCAAATAGGTTTAAATTAATCAATTAATTGTCTGAGAGAAACTGTTGTCTTAAATAGATTTTTTCTACAGCCTCGTTGTAACGCTTAGTAACATTATCTTGCCTTGTCTACGCAACTAGCGTACAGTATCTGATATGAAAGGAATCTTTGTAGAATCTCCAATATTTGAAAAGCATCGTCAGAAATACTTAAATGATGACGAATTTATTAATTTGCAAAATGAGCTTCTAGAAAGCCCTAAAGCTAGTCCTGTTATACAAGGCACTGGTGGTTTACGAAAGATTAGGATTGCTGCAAAAGGCAAAGGAAAGCGTAGTGGTGCAAGAGTAATCTATTACTATTTTGACAATTTCAAAAGGTTTTACCTTTTAACTATCTATGCAAAAAACGAAGTAATCGATCTATCACCAAATGAAAGACAACAATTGAAAACATTTATGGAGGCATGGAAAAATGAGCAAGCGTAACCTTTTTGCAGAGCTCAGTACTGCCTTAACTGATGCAAAGCTACACTCAGAAAATAAATTAACATTAAAAACTCATGTTATAGAAACTCCTCTCAATCTACAGATCTCACCTAAAGAAATTGTGAATCTTCGTGAAAAATTTAATATGTCTAGAGGTGTTTTCGCAAAGTACCTACATACATCATCACGTACACTAGAGAACTGGGAACAGGGTAGGAGTAAACCAAATGAGCAAGCAGTTACTTTATTAAAATTAGTTAAATCACATCCCGAAACACTGTCTCATATTGCGGCGTTATAACAAATGCATGAACAGGATTCCAAAAATCAGCAGGTTTTTTGAAATAAACACCTAAAAAAAAGCCAATTCTTTCCACCATTTAGGCTGGGCGTTGAATCGTTTTCTTTATCCCTCTCCCTTGATGGGAGAGGGTAGGGAGAGGGTAGGGAGAGGGTGAAGTTACCGGAAACAAAACAAAGCAATATTTTTGATGGCGCTGTAGAGCTAATAAAAAATAATGGACAGGCAGCTTTGAGATATCTCGCACACCAAGTCGGGTTGATCTCTTACAAAAAGTCCTGAAACTTCTCGGTATTGTAAGACATTGACCTGAGTGTTTGTAGGAAATTAACCATAGAGTGACTGTCCGGTACAGGGCATTGACCTGAGTGTTTGTAGGAAATTAACCATAGAGTGACTGTCCGGTACAGGGCAAGATCGTACTTTATTGAACTTTTAGGTAAATTGGTGATCAGATCAGTATCAACCACGAGGAGATACTGCTATGACATTTATAGACCATTTTACTTCAATAGAAGATCCACGAACGAATATTAACGTTAAACATGACCTTTTAGATGTGCTATTTTTAACGGTAAGTGCTGTATTATCAGGTGCAGAAGGCTGGAAGGACATTAAAGAGTTTGGCGATAACAAGCTCGATTGGCTAAGACAATATAGAGACTTTAAAAACGGAATACCGGTCGATGACACCATTGCTCGGATCATAAGGGCAATCGAGCCTGCACAATTAAACCAGGCATTTATTAATTGGGTTAATGAAGTGAGGGTCGATAAGGGGCAAGAACAAATAGCGCTTGATGGAAAAACATTACGCCGTTCATTTGATGGAGATAGGCAAACCGCATTACACAGTATTACCGCTTGGAGTCGCTCACAAGGATTGGTTCTTGCTCAATTAAAATCGACGGGTAAAAAAATGAAAATGCTTCGGTTATTGACATGCTCAATGTGCTGAATATCAAAGGTGCGTTGATAAGCGCCGATGCGATGAATACACAGAAAAAATCGTCAATACTATTGTTGAAAAGAAAGCGGACTATGTGCTTTGTGTCAAATTGAACCATAAGAAATTACGTCATGAAATTGCCGGTTATTTCCATAAAATCAAAAGAGAAACACCTGAGTTTATTGAAGAGTTTGAGGAAGTTGATAGTGGTCATGGTCGCATTGAAGTTAGGAAATATAGGCAACTCAGAGTGAATGAATGGATTAGTGAGGCGAGTAATTGGTCCAATATTCAAACGGTTATTGAGGTTGAGCGAGAGCGACATTTTAAAGGTGAAGTGGTGCAGCAAGAAACCTTGTATTACATTAGTTCTTTGGCGCCGGATGTGGAAAGAATAGGTAAAGCCATTCGCAGTCATTGGGGAGTGGAAAGCACCCATTGGATCCTTGATGTGACGTTTAAAGAAGATGACTGTCGGATCCGAAATGGTGACGGAGCTGAAAATGTTGCTGTTATCCGACGATTTGCTTTGAACTTAACGAAACTACACCCTCAAAAAAATAGTATGAGAGGTAAATTGAAGCAGGCAGGATGGAGTGATAAATTTCGCTCTGAACTAATTTTTGGTCAAAATTAGTACAAAGTATGCGGTTGCCCTGCTGTCCGGTATATTTTTTTTTCTTACATCCGTTCATTAGAATCACTGGAAACTAATCTGAGTATTTCAGTTTTGTGGCAAAGTGAGCATGATTTATGCGCAATTTTTGCCAAACAAAAACGTTTGCACCTCATCAAATATTGCGACTCTGTTTAACATCGTCGGCAAGCCAAGCTTTGATAAGAGACTGATAGGGCATATCGAGTTTATTGGCTTCGATTTTAATACTATCCAATAAACCTTCGGGTAACCTGAGTGAAATTGTCTTAGTTGAAGGTTTTAAATTGGGCAGTAAAATTGAGTACGCCTGCTTCCAGTCTACATAATCACTTGAATCATGCATTTCCCAAAAAGCCTTCTCGTCAGCTTCTGTTTTGAATTTAGGTTTAGTTTTAACTTTGCTCATAAATATTCCTCTCTTTCCTGTGCATATCACGAACTGAAATCACACGAATTAATGTATTATCAGAGCGTAAGGTGAATGTTATATGCAACAACCTAGCATCATTGCTAATCCCCAGCGCATGATATCGCACCTCATTTTTACTATGCTTCTGATCAGCCAAAACCAGCAGAGGCTGGTTAAAAAACACTTGTTCGGCCTCAAAACGGCTAACAGTATGTTTTTCTACACTTTTTCGCTCGTTTCCTGCGTCCCAGTCAAAGCCTATTACTTGTTTCCAATCAATCATTATTGTATATTACCATGATATACATTTAAATCAAGGGCTAGCAAAGGCTAGCAAAGGCTAGCAAACCTAAAACCAGACAGCCAGCTTTGAGAGATCTCGCACAAGGTTTATGGCGGATCTCTTACAAGCCAGTTTTGTCCGTTTAACCCTTGTCAAAATAAAACGAACGTTCGTTTTATTTTGTGTAGCAGTTGTTTTGTCTTTTTTATCCCAAAATAAGCCAAATGCCGATTATAATGAGTAGTCCGCCAGAAAACTGGTACAGCCGATGCACTTGCGATTGCTTTTGCAATAGCTGTTTTAACTTTCGACCGCCGTTGGCATAGATGAGAAGAAAGCTAAATTCAGTGATGATAATAATCAATAATAAAAGCGATAATTGAGGTGCTAGGGCTAGTTGTGGATTGATAAAAGGAGGTAGCAGGGAGATCATAAATGCCCAACCTTTGGGATTGGCGATAGCGGTGATAAAGCCTTGGTTAACGAGTTTTAACCGAGTAGGAGAGGCGAGACTCCTTTGTTGTTGATTGAGGGCATTCGAAGTGTTGCGCTGATTATTGCTAAATTCTGGCGGTATGCTTAGCTTGACGGGACGATTATGACGCCATTGTTCAATCCCGGAATAGATTAAATAGGCGCCGCCGAGGTATTTTAGCAGGCTGAAAAGCAGTGGATAATTAAGCATAATTTGTGCGACACCCAATACCGCCAGTAGTGCCACCAGCCCCACACCTACTAGCTCTCCGAGCATCATCCATAGCGTTTTCCTAACTCCTATGCTCATGCCGAGACTTAAAGAGAGAGTCATACACATTCCGGGCGTGGCGGAAACCAGCATAAAGGTTGGGATAAATGCTGATAGTAAAGCGTAATCAATCATAGGAGAGGTTTCTAGATTAGCATTGAAAGACTAGGATGTTGGTTGAAAGCTGATTATACTGCATGCACTGAGTAATCACGAGTTTAAAACGATTAGTATGAGTCCACCCTTAAAAGTTGTTGTAGATCAGGATATGCCTTGTGTGGATAAGCTTTTCTCAACCGTTGCTGAAGTCATAAAAGTTAGCGGTCGAGAGATTGCCCCTATCGATGTGAAAAATGCTGATGCTTTGCTTTGTCGTTCGGTCACTCCGGTGAATCAAAGTTTGTTAAAAGGCAGTTCGGTCAAGTTTGTCGGTACCGCGACCATCGGCATTGATCATTTGGATACGCCTTGGTTGAATTCAAAAGGCATCGTCTGGCAAAATGCAGCGGGTTGTAATGCTGATGCGGTGGCGCAGTATGTCCTAAGTGCGATTGCCTTTTGGTGTAATAAATTTGAGCGTGATATTCATCAGTTAAGGGTGGGAATTGTTGGAGCGGGTCACGTTGGAAGTGCCTTGGTTGGTTGTTTAGAAAAACTTGGAATAGCTTATCTTTTATGTGATCCACCGCTGGCAGAGCAGGGCGATCCGCGTTCATTTTCTTCGTTTGAACAGGTTTTTCAAGCCGATGTTGTGACCTTGCATGTTCCGTTAACCAAAACTTCAGATCTGGGCTTTAAGAAAGCTCATAACACTTATCATCTGATCGACAAAAAACGGTTAGGTCAATTAGTAGACAGTCAACTGCTGATTAATGCTTCTCGCGGTGCCGTAGTGAATAATCAGGCGTTAGCGGTGTATTTAAAGCAACAGGATCACGCACAAGTGGTACTCGATGTGTATGAAAATGAACCTGCAATCGATCCTGATATAGTGAAAAACTGTCTATTAAGCACACCGCATATCGCGGGCCATAGCTTAGAGGGGAAAGTGCGGGGAACATGGTTAATCTATAAGGCTTTTTGTGAGCATTTTGGTTTAAAAGTAGCACTTGAGCAAAATTCACTCTATCCCCAAGCTAATCAGGCTAATTTTAGCGCTAAAAACATGAGCTTAGAACAGATGCTGTTGCATATTTATCCGATTGAGCTTGATTCTAAAGCATTAAAACAGGTAGATCATCATCAAGTGTCATCAAGTTTCGATCAAGCACGCAAAAATGCCACGCAACTCGCTAATGGAATGACTCGAAGGGATTATAGCGGTTGGCAGTTTAGCGAAGATTCGGATTTTCCCTTGTAGCTTGAGCCGGATTATTCAATAATAGCCGCTAAATCAAATAATTAATCGATTAGTCAGACAATTAGTCAGAAGATTAGTCAGTTTCTCATAACAATTAAAACGAGGCATCTATGGAACTCGGAACCATTATCTCTTTATCCGCTTATTTTTTAGTCATGTTAGGCATCGGGCTTTATGCTTTTAAACAATCCTCGGAGGATTCGGCTGGCTATTTGCTCGGCGGTCGTCAATTAGGACCGGCGGTGACAGCCTTATCTGCTGGCGCCTCTGATATGAGTGGTTGGATGGTGATGGGTTTGCCGGGCGCTTTGTACGCTAGTGGTTTAGCTAATATTTGGATAGCGGTTGGTTTGATCGTGGGCGCTTATATTAACTATTTAATTGTTGCACCTCGGTTAAGAATGTATACCCAATTGGCATCGGATTCGATCACTTTGCCAGAATTTTTTGAAAATCGTTTTGAAGATAAAACTCGATTGCTGCGGATTATTTCATCCATCGTGATTATTATTTTCTTTACCGTTTATACCTCTTCTGGCGTGGTCGGTGGCGGTAAGTTATTTGAATCATCCTTTGGATTAAGCTATGAACTTGGACTCTACGTGACGGCTGGGGTGGTCGTGGTTTATACCCTATTTGGTGGTTTTATGGCGGTCAGTATGACCGACTTTGTACAGGGCTGTATTATGTTTATTGCGATGGTGCTGGTGCCTCTGGTTATCTGGATGGACTTTTCCAGTTTCGAACAGATATCCGATGTGATTGAAACCATTGACCCTAAACGATTTGATTGGGTATCGGCCAGTGGCGCCGTGGGTATTATTTCCGCTTTGGCTTGGGGCTTGGGTTATTTTGGTCAGCCACATATCATCGTTCGTTTTATGGCAATTCGATCAGTTAAGGATCTAAAAGTTGCTCGACGAATCGGTATGAGCTGGATGATTATAGCCTTGATTGGCGCGATGGCGACCGGCTTTTTTGGTATCGCCTATGTTTCGGCACATTCGATTCAATTGGATGATCCTGAAACGATTTTTATTGTTTTATCGCAAGTGTTATTTCATCCGTTAATTGGCGGTTTTATGTTAGCGGCAATTTTAGCAGCGATTATGAGTACCGTTTCTTCTCAACTTTTAGTGACATCAAGTTCTTTAACCGAAGATTTTTACAAAGCCTTTTTAAATAAAGACGCTAGCGAAAAACAGTTAGTTTTGGTTGGTCGTTTATCGGTACTGGTTGTGGCTTTAGTGGCCATTGGCTTAGCCTATAACCGAGATAGCTCTATCTTATCGCTCGTTAGCAATGCATGGGCTGGTTTTGGTGCGGCTTTTGGACCCTTGATTATTTTTGGTCTTTACTGGAAGCGCATGACCTTTGCCGGTGCCTTAGCTGGGATTGTGGTGGGTGCGAGCACCGTATTATTCTGGATCTATGGTCCTATGACTATTGGTGGTAAAGACGGCGGCGCTGGGGTTGAACACGATAAATGCGA
>JAUZSK010000026.1 GCA_030949565.1 Enterobacterales bacterium | reverse complement strand
TTCGGAATTTGGGTGTTTAGCCAGTTTTACGCATTTGTAAGTGAAACGCTTTTTCCACTATCTTCATCTTATCACTTGCCTTGCCTTACGCCATACTTTGCGTTTGTTGGAAAAGCGCTTTTGCTATCAACGCATCTTGCGCATCGTAACTGCGCCATGTATGCATCTTGCATCATGCTTGCGCCATCTTCCACGCGCGCGTATCTTATATCTTGCGGCTATATATATATATTATCACCATGCTACTTATATATATCATACCATATGCATCTGGTGTGTTATTGTTGTGTTATTCTGACATTTTCCCATTATTATATTTTTTACTGTTATATTATTGCGCCTTCCACAGTTTCTTAGCTATCCTTATTATATTCCTTCTCCAGCATCTATTGCAGCATGTATCTTATACTGCGCTCTTCATGCCTTGCTGAAAACGCGTCTGGCATCTTTCAGAACGAAAATGGCGGCGCTGGCATGCCGGCGTCATCTTATATCGCGCGCGCACGCTCGCGCATATCGCATACCACCTGATTGATGATGTAAACGTTATGTTAGATGAAGTGATTGAGAAGGGTTGATTGATAGTTGTAGCTGTGACTTCATCTTCCACACTTTTACACCACAAGACAACAAAAAACTTAATAATTGCCGGTACTCTCTGAACCAGAATCATGTTCAGCATCTGCGTGGGGTAATTTAACATTTTTGGCTGGCACAACGGTTGAAATCGCGTGTTTATAAACCATTTGACTGACGGTGTTCTTTAATAACACCACAAATTGGTCAAACGACTCGATTTGCCCCTGAAGTTTAATACCATTAACTAAAAATATTGACACCGGAATGTGATCTCGGCGCAATGCGTTTAAGTAAGGATCTTGTAATGATTGCCCTTTTGACATAATAGTCTCCTTATTATTCTTCTTGTTCGACGGCTATCAGTCACCTTTATTGACTATTAATAGACCGCAAAACCAATTATTGTTGTTGTAAACATTCCTAATTGGACAAAAGCCCTCTTAGCAATGGATAAGGAAAGCCTGCAGACTGATTAGCAAACTTCGTTAAACACTTTCCCTGTATTTTGTGGGAATCATGCCCTGCAAAAGGCGAGTCTTCTCACATTGACGATTATTTTAGACTTAGGTACTGCTTTGCTGCATTACCAAAACGAAATAAACCAAGTCTAATGACTATTTTAGCAGTTAATCGTCATTTCTTCCAAAAATATCAACTTCTATTCCATTTAGTTATGAGCCTTAGAACTCAGTTTTAGATGGAAGTCATCTTTTAAACTTGAAACCAGCCAAATAATCCAGTTTCTAACCGATTAGACCTGATAAAGATGAGTTTGTTTCAAAGCAAAAAAATTTTGACTGAATAAAATTTTCTGCAAATAAATATCTTATCTGGCTAAAATTATATATGAGGATTAATGATTGATATTTCAATCCCTGAAAATTAAATAAACTGAATTGTTGATAACCTACCATCGGCAAAGTTGGTTTTTTGCTATAAATTGAAAGCCTTGATGGCGTTGAGACAAGCTTGCCGCTCATTTTCAACTAAGGGATCAAACCATTGGATCTTAGGCCAACTCCTTAGCCAAGTATATTGCCGTTTAGCTAATTGCCTAGTCGCGATGAGCGCTTTGTCTAATGCATCATCTAATTTCATTTCACCAGCCAAATGTTGCCATAACTGACGGTAGCCCACGCTTCGCATAGAGGCACAGTCTAGGTTAAGATCGCCGCGTTGATATAATCCTTCAACCTCTTGTAAAAATCCCCGCTGCATCATTTGCTCAAAGCGCTGAATAATCCGCTGATCGAGTTGACTACGCTCTTTGGGTGCTAGCGCGATTGATAACAAAGGATTGGGTAGTTGTCTTGTTTGCTGTTCGGCATGCAATTGACTAAGGCTTTTACCACTCATTTGATACACCTCAATGGCGCGCGTAATTCTTTGGGTATCATTCGGGTGCAGTCGCTTGGCGCTCACTGCATCAATACTGGCCAGCTCTTGGTGTAAGGCTTCAATACCTTTTTCATCCAGCCGTTGTTTAACCTCCGCTCGAACCTTAGGATCGGTCTCCGGTAAATCGGCTAATCCATCTTTGAGCGCCTTAAAATATAACATGGTGCCTCCGACCAAAAGAGGCACATTACCCCGAGTTATGGATCTGATTAATATGCTCAGTCGCGTCGCTACAAAACTGTGAAGCCGAATAACTAGTTTTTGGATCGATAAAATCAATCAGCCGATGTGGTGCCTGTTCAAGTTCTTGTGCCGTTGGTTTAGCGCTTCCAATATCCATCTGCTGGTAAACCATAGCGGAATCAACGCTTATAATCTCGTATTGCCGCTGTGAACTCGCTTGGCCAGATTTATTAGCTACCAGTTCCATTGCTAAGGCCGTTTTACCGCTAGCGGTAGGCCCCATAAGAAAAACAATCGGTGCTTTGCTCTGTTTAATTTTCATTGAATAGATTTTCGACCATTTTGGAGCTCAATTCACGACTAAATTGATTGTCTCCGATGGGAAATTCAAGCTGAGTTAAACAATAAAGAATTAGTTGATGATCGATCAGATTAGGATCACTAAAAAATTGACTCAACAAAGTATCAGCAATTAATGCTTTTACTTGTTGGTTATGACTTAGGCAGTCTTCTAGTTGCTTGACTAGCAATTCAGTGGGATGACCCAGCAACCATTGTGGAATTTGCAGCAACATCAATTTAGATTCTTGAACTGAGTCCACATCAGTGGGTGTTAACTCAAATCCTAGCTGTTTATAACAATTAAAATAATTCATATCCTCTAATTGACTGGCATCATTGGACAGTATCTGAGGAAATAACAAAGGCTTTTGGCTTGGTTTCAACGCCTTACTCAATAATTTTTCTAAATAGCTTTTCAGCAGCCTTTGCGGCTCGATAAGATACAAATTTTTGTGTGCGTTTAGCAGCATTAAACCATTGGAAAAAGTATATAACACCTTTAGATCCAACTTATCTGATGGCGGTAGATCATACTCCACCATTTGGTAAGCAACCGTTGAAAGACCAGAGCTCGTCGCCCGATTCAGCGAGGTCACAGGGTTACTAGAATAGTTTGTTGAACTAGAGTGACCACTAGAATAATTTTGCAAACGGCTTAAAGAACTAACATCCGGCTGAAAAGAATCGGTCTCATTCATATATTCATTTACTTGCTGGGAAACTCTCGCTGGCTCAACAAAAGCGCTGCCCACAGGATTAAAACCTGTTTCAGCGGATCCATATTGTTCGACCGCTTGAGTTAATGCCTCAGACACAGATTTAACTAAAAGATCATGCACCATACGTGATTGATCGAACCTAACTTCATGTTTGGTGGGGTGTACATTAACATCAATTTGCTGCGGATTGAGGCTTAAAAAGATAACAAAGGTCGCCATACGTCCAAGCGGTAACATGCCTTGATAGGCTTGTTTAATGGCATGATTAAGCATTTTATCCTTCACCGGGCGGCCATTAACAAACACATACTGCAAATCCGACTCACTGCGATGAAAATGCGGTAATCCAAGCCAACCATGGATTTGAACGTCTTCTAATTGACAATTAAAGGCGACACAATTATCCGCAAAAGCTTTGCCACAAATTCGTCCAATGCGATTAAACTGCTCATCAGCTCCTTGACTAGCAGGAATACGTTTAACGACTTTACCCTTATGTTTTAACACCAAAGCAATGGCGGGGTTAGCTAAAGCATGACGCTTAAAAATCTCTTCAATATGGGCAAATTCAGTTTTCTCTGCGCGTAAAAATTTTAATCTCGCTGGCGTATTATAAAATAAATCAGCAATCTCAACTCGGGTACCAATGGTGGCAGCCGCAGGCTCAAGCTCAACCGACATATCTCGACCTTCAGCCTTGGCTTGCCATGCATATCGTGATTGATGAGTCCGCGAGGTTAAGCATAATCGTGAGACCGAACCAATACTGGCTAGAGCTTCTCCTCGAAAGCCTAAACTGGATATGGCAGCAAGATCATTAATGCTGGTTATTTTACTGGTGGCATGCCGCGACAAGGCTAGAACTAAATCATCTTTTTCAATACCACAGCCATTATCGGTCACTCGGATAAGCCGCGTTCCACCACGTTCGATATCGACATCAATACGAGTGGCACCAGAATCAATGGCATTTTCTAAAAGTTCTTTTACCACCGAGGCCGGTCTTTCAACCACTTCACCTGCCGCAATTTGATTAGCTAAACGATTGTCCAGACGATGAATGGGTTTTGCTCTAAGCGCTAATTTACTTTGGTCAGATGAATTCGACACCATCACACACCGGGGATCTGAATCACTTGACCAACACGAAGTCGATCATTTTTTAGCTGATTGTAGTTTCGTAACTCTTGCAAGGAGGTTCCGTGGCGTTGCGCGATTTCAGACAGCGTGTCTCCAGACTTGACCCGATAGGATTTCATTTTGGCTAAAGATGCATAGAGACTGCCAGCGGGAGGACTTTTACGAAAGTAATTTTTTACACCTTTAAAAATAGAGCTGGCTATCTTCTTTTGATGCTTGGTCGATTTTAACAGCTTATTTTCCTTCTTATTAGATATATACCCCATCTCCACCATCATGGACGGAATATCGGGCATCTTTAGCACAACAAAAGCGGCCTTTTTAATTGTTTTACCATGCATTTTGGGCATACTTTTAGCCAGTTGTTGACGCACTACTTCAGCTGCTTTTACCGACTCGCCCACGGAATGATTCATCGATAAATCAATAATGACTTTAGCTACTAAAGGATCTTGATGAGAAATATCCACACCACCAGCTAAGTCGGAAGCTTCTTCTTGATTCTCTAACCATCGTCCCATTTCCGAGCTGGCGCCTTTTGGTGATAAAATCCAAACGGCGGTACCTCTTACTTTTTTATCATGAAAACCATCAGCGTGAAGGGAAATAAATAAATCAGCTTTATTTTTCCGCGCAATTTCAGTTCGTTTGCGCAACCCTACATAATAATCACCACTGCGCGTTAAAACCGACTTCATACCTTTTTGCTTATTAATTAAAGTCGCTAGTCTTTTTGCGACCGCAAGACAGACCTGTTTTTCACCACCAGGCGCTCCGGGGTCCTCGCCACCATGACCAGCATCAATAACCACCACCACATCGCGGTTTTTATTCATCATCTGCGACGCCGCCCGTTTAACCACCTTCTTTTTACTACCCTTAGGTCTTAAATCGACCACTAGTCGATGTCCAAATTTTTGATAGGGTTTTAAAGTAAATGATTTGCTACTCACCGAGTTGCTTAAATCCATCACAATTCGCAAAAATTTAGAATGACGACTACTACGGATATCTTTCACCAGTTTCGGTGGTAACTCCACTTTTTCGAGTAGGACTTTCAATTCGAAAGCTTTAAGATCGATGACTAATCGTGAGGGATTGCTGAGGGTGAATACTTTATATTCAACCTTACCGGTTAAATCCAAAACGACTCTTGTTTTTTCTGGGTCTTGCCACAAACGGATACCTTTAATTTCTGCAGCTAGCAGTGATTGAAAACTGCTCGCAAACAAAAACATCAGCAGTATTAATATTGTTATTTTACAGCGTTGCATTTTAATTTATTGTTTCAATCCCAAATGATGTTGTTATTTCTGATAAATAAAAAATTATTTTTCAACGGATAATGATTCTATTCGATTTTGCCATTGGTGATGACCAGCTTCAAGTGTGATTATTCGTTGCAGCCCTTCATAGGCAAGGCTAATCGACAAATCTGCCGGTGGAAGAAAACCAACTCCATTTTGCGGCCATTCAATAAAACACAAAGCTTTCTCATCCAAATAATCCCTTATCCCCATGTATTCTAACTCTTCAGCATCGGATAAACGATATAAATCAAAGTGATAAATCAACTGTTGACCTATTTTGTAGGGTTCAACCAATGTATAAGTCGGACTTTTTGTGCTGCCTTGATGACCTAACGCTTGCAATATCCCTCTGACTAAAGTTGTTTTACCGGCACCTAAATCACCGTACAGGAAAATAATTCCTTTAGCCGGTAAGCTTTTAGCTAAGTTTGCGCCAAAATCAAGGGTGTCGGATTCATCTTTGAGCAGTTGTTTCACAGGCTTTGACAAAAGTTAAAAAGGGAAATTCATTCTATTTTAAACATTATCGAACAAACTCACCAGCAGTATTAAACACCGTTTTAACATTTGCAATATTTAAGACGGATTTAATAAGCGACTAAAATGTGAAAATAGATCGCTGGCCATCAATCCTCGGTAGTAACCCTTTGGCCCCGCCGCTCTATCTGCGGCTTCACCATGGATGCAAACACCTAAGACCGCTGCGTCCATTAAACTATGCCCCTGTGATAATAATGCCCCAATGATTCCAGCTAGCACATCGCCCATACCACCGGCAGCCATCCCAGGGTTACCCACAGGGCACACCGCCTGAAAGCCTTTTTGGTCGACAATAATTGTTCCATTGCCTTTCAGCACGCAAACACCACCAAAGAGATCAACAATGGCTTGCGCTGCGGCAAAACGATCTTGCTCAATAGAGTAAGTACTGGTTCTAAGTAAGCGTGCGGCTTCTGCTGGATGAGGTGTTAAAATACGATGATGATTATGATAATTAATATCCGCAGAATCCATTTTAGCCAGTAGATTAAGACCATCGGCATCCCAAACTTGAGCGCATTGTCGGGTTGCCGCAGATTTTGACAAGCTATCAATCCAAGCTTGTGACCAGTCATCCATCCCTAATCCAGGTCCAATAACAAAGGTGGTTGCCTGTTTTTCTAACCGTTTAACCATGCCATCGATCTGATTTAACGCAATGCCCTTCGCCATTACCTCCGGCGTATGATTGACGATAGAGGCGGCGCAATCAGCAGCCACCCAAGCTGACGTTAATCCGCTGCCGCTTCGGGCAGATGCTCTTGAAGCCAATATCGCCGCACCTGACATACCCTGGTTCCCACCAATAACAATGGTATGACCAAACATCCCCTTGTGACAAGCGACTGGCCGAGGCTTCAGTCGATGTTTGATACTGTGCCAATTCTGTGAAAACAAATGAAAAGGCCCCTGATCAAAATACTTATCGGGAATATCCAGTTTAGCAAGTTTAACCTGCCCCCGAAAATTAGCGGCAGCGCCCGTATAAAGACCCTTTTTATATCCTACAAAAGTGACCGTATGAGCCGCTTTAATCGCGTCGCTATAAACAAAACCAGTGTCGGCCTCAAGCCCTGTTGGGATATCGATAGACAAAATAGGTAGACCGCTCGCATTGGCTGAATTGATACAGCTAAGATAAGCGCCTTTAGGCCCTCCCTTAAGCCCGGTCCCCAGCATAGCATCAACGATCAAATCATATTTCTGGTAATTCAACTGCGATACATCCACGGGGTCGATCACTCGCTGCGGCATTTGTTCATAGGCGCGCTTGGCATCACCCTCCAAGCATTGCTCTGCTTCAATGCAACAAAGCGTTACTTTAAGTCTTTTCTCGGCTGCTAGCTTTGCTACCACAAACCCATCGCCGGCATTGTTACCCTTGCCGGCTAGAATTAAAATCCGCCTGGCTTCTGGCCATTGCATAGAAATTAATTTGAAAACCGCTGATCCGGCTCGTTTCATCAATTGAAACATGCCATCAGAGACTTCAGCCGCATAGGCTTTTTCGATTTGTTTAATTTGATCGGCAGTGTAAAGTGCAACAGCCGGTTGTAACGGAAATCGAATCATTAAAAACGCATCATCCTATTAAATTTATTGGCCCGATGGACAGTCTAACAAATGACGGCGGTAATATTCTAATTCTTCAATAGATTCGCGAATATCATCCAGCGCCAAGTGTTTATTTTGCTTTTTAAATCCATCCAATATCTGCGGTTTCCAACGCTTCGATAGCTCTTTTAAAGTGCTAACATCAATATTTCGATAGTGAAAATAATCATGCAGTTTCGGCATATACCTAACTAAGAATCGCCGGTCTTGACCAATCGAGTTACCACACATTGGTGACAAACCTGGCTTTATCCATTGCTGCAGAAATTCAATGGTCGCTTGTTCTGCTTGTTGGTCGGTTATCTGGCTATCGAGCACCCTTTGAGTTAATCCCGATTGACCATGATGCTCCACACACCAAGAGTCCATTTGGTCCAAAAGCGCTTTCGGTTGAGTAACCGCCAGCATCGGCCCCTCAGCAAGAATATTAAGATCTTTATCGGTAACAATGGTGGCTATTTCAATGATCTTATCCTTATTGGGATCGAGCCCTGTCATTTCTAAATCAATCCAAATTAAGTGACTTTCTGATTTCATGTCTTAATTCCTTGCATTTGGCTCAAAGCAATGATCCGCACTTGAGCTATTGATTATAAATATTGCTAGTTGTTGGTCATATCCGGTCCTGATACATCGAAGCAGGGTGATAAAATAGCGTAAAAGGTGCCCTGTTGTTATTCTAGCAGGAAATACCACTGATATTCGAGCCGTTAGCTATGCGGAGCCTTGTTTTAAGGTTAAAATGCTTTTGATTGCTCAATAAATTCACTTTGCATCAATAAAAGAGATCATCACTTGGTAAAACGCGATAAATTAACCAAAAACCAAAAGCGACAAATTAAAAAGACTCAACAAAAGGCGACCGATCAGAATAAAGCTTCGTTATCCCTTGGTCAATTGGGTGAACGCCGTCATGGACGAATGGTTTCTCGCTTTGGAGAGCAAGCCGATGTGTTAGATATGACCAACGGTCAAACCTATCGATGCTTTTTAAGACAGAATTTAGGTTCACCGGTGACTGGGGATTTTATAGAGTTTCGACTCGATGCTCAACAGCAAGGAATCATTGAATCCATCGGCGAACGGCACTCGCTACTACAACGCCCGTCCCCCCATCAAGGGTTAAAACCGGTAGTCGCCAATATAGATAGAGCTTTCATTCTACTAGCCCCCTTACCCGATTTTTCATCCATATTACTGGATCGTTATTTGATTGCTATAGAGAATAGTGAGATTGATATTATACTGGTGGCTAATAAATGGGATTTAAGCGCTGAAATTGAAAAACAACAAATTGAACAACAGCTTGCTATCTATGCACAATTAAATTATCCCATTATAAAAACCAGCACCAAAAGTCAACTAGGAAAAGGCCAGCTAATCGAAAATTTAAATCAGCATGAAAGCATTCTTGTCGGCCAATCCGGCGTGGGGAAATCTTCGATTATTAATTGGTTGTTTCCCGACCAGCAACTGGCCACCAAAGTCGTTTCTGATAACTCCCGTCTGGGTCAACATACGACCACCGCATCACAATTATTCTGCTTAAACCCACAGGATATAAAGCAGGGTTTAGTGGTAGATTCTCCTGGCATAAGAGAGTTTGGCTTATGGCATTTAGAACCGAATCAAATTGCGCAAGGATTTCGTGAATTTAGAGACTACCTAGGAAGTTGTAAATATCGTGACTGCCTACACAGCAAAGAACCCGGTTGTCAAATTATCCAAGCGGTAGAAGAAGCAAAAATTAACAAGCTTCGCTGGCAAAACTATCTAAAGATCCTAGACAATAATGAACTCTAGTCAATAACGAGTTCTTTACCCACAAAGTCTAAAAGTGATTGAATAGCGATAGGTTTTGCAAAATAATAGCCTTGCCCGTAGTGATAACCGAACTGTTGCAGTCTTTGTAACTGTTTTTTAGTTTCTATACCCTCAGCCACAATCTTAATATGCAAATTATTTGCCATGCTCGAAATTGATTCTACAATAGCCAGATTCTTTTCTCCCATATCCATCGCATCAATAAAAGATTTGTCCAACTTTATCACATCAAATGGAAATTGATGTAAATAACTTAAGGAAGAAAAACCCGTACCAAAATCATCAAGGTAAACCTTGATACCCATAGCTTTTAATTCTCTAACAAAATTAGTTGCCGCCTTGTAGTCTTCGATTAAAATACTTTCGGTAATTTCCACATTAAACAAGGCTGGGTCCACTTGACTGCTGGCTAGTAATTGACGTACAAAATCATCAAATGTTCGCGATAAAATCTGCACCGTCGAAACATTAATATTAATAAACAGGTGCTTTGCATGAGGGTGCTTGGAAAACTCTTTCAATGCTTCAACGGATTTTTGGGCAACAAATTCCCCAATTTCAACAATAATGCCCGTTTCTTCCGCCACAGGAATAAATTTATCCGGTGGTAGAAAACCTTGCACCGGATGCTTCCACCGAATCAGCGCTTCACAGCCCACAACCTTTTCGGTTTTCAAATCAACCACGGGTTGAAAAACAAGGAACAACTCGTCATTTGTCACCGCTTTGCGTAGATCATTTTCTATCTGCATACGTCCAGTCACTATGCTTTTTATTTCAGAATCAAACACACAAAAACAATTTTTCCCCTTGTGTTTAGCACGATACATCGCAGCATCGGCATCACTCATTATCTCACCAACACTGGCATCACCATCAACCGACATTCTAATACCAATACTGGCACTAGTAATTAAAGAGTGCTTTTCAACCAGCACAGGCTTTTTAAGCTCTTTAAGAATTCTAGCTGCCAATTTAATGGCCATTTTTTTATTTCTTATCTGTCTCATTAGGATACAAAATTCATCACCGCCAAGCCTTGCTATCACATCATTACCGCGCAAGCATTCGGTCAAACGTTGACTAATCTCAATCAAAAACAAATCCCCAACATGGTGGCCAAGACTGTCATTAATCAACTTAAATCGATCGAGGTCTAAAAATAACACGGCAAAATTTTCAGCCAGACCACCTCTATTTCTTTCAACTTGTTGAGCCAAATGATTGGAGAAGAACAACCTATTGGGTAAGCTTGTCAGCGCATCATGAAGCGAATCATGTTCTAGCTTTTTTTCGATTATTTTTCGTTTATTAATGGTATCTTGCAGTTCCGATGTACGCTCTTCCACTCGCCTTTCTAAAAATTCGTGCGCTGATTTTAAAGTGTCACTGTCTTTTTTTCTCAAAATAGCGATGGCAATTTGTTTGCCAATGGTCATTAACACTTTTTTGTCTGTCTCGTCATAGATGATGTCCTGTTGATAACTTTGAACCGCTAGAACCCCAAAAGTTCTATTTTTATCCATTAATGGAACACCCAAGAAAGAAGCACAATCGGTTCCACTGGTGGCTTTTTCATCTTCTATATGACGATTAAAATGAACCACTTCACCACTCGTTAAAATTCTCTCTGTCAGCCCTATTTTTTTATTATTCTCTGTCATTTTTCGCTTTCTAGGCCTTTCATCAATTTGGTCAACATAGTATAAAAATTCAACATATTGGTCATCATCTGACAGTAGAGCAATATATTCATTTTCTGCATACATCAGTTTTGCAATAACTTGATGAACACTCGCAAAAAAATCATTCAAGCTACTCGAAGTGCTGACTAAATCGGTTATTTTAAAAAGTGCTGCCTGAATGTCCTCACTTTTTCTTCGCTCATCAACTTCTAAGTTTAACTCTGAATTCATTTCATTCAAAGATTCTGTACGTTCTTTGACCCGTTTTTCAAGCATTCGATTCGATTCAATTAATTCTTGCTCTGACAACTTACTCTTAATTAAAAGAGCAATTTGACGCGCCACAAACATTAAGATGTTTTCTTCTTTCGTTCCATAGGTGATATCAAGGTTGTAGCTTTGAATAACCATCGCTCCTAATACTTCATTTTTATAAATCAGGGGCACACCTAGCCAGTCGGCTGAATCAGAACCTCGACGATCAATTAATCCATCCTTTTCCATCTGAATCGATTGCGTTGAACTCATGTGTAATAGTTTTTTACTTTGAAGTAAATAACCTGTTGCCGACTTAAGCAGATCTTGTTGGGTCAGTTCTCGTAAATTATCCAGATTGAGATCGGTGTCTACTTCGTCCACAAAATAGACAAATTTAACCCGACTCGTTTTTTGATCGTAGAGCGCAATATAGAAATTAGACGCATAGGTCAAACGACCAATGATCTGGTGGATTTTGGCATAATAGTCATCCATTGAAACGCTTGAAATACCAAGTTCAGTGATCTCGTATAACGCGGATTCAACATCTACGGAATTATAGCTATCGATATGTTTATGTCTTTCCAAATCTAATTAACCACAGTGAAGTTTTTCTTTTATTTAAACAATCCTTGTTTTGCTCAACAATCATCGCATATTATCTGACCGGTCAATCTTGTGCATGATCAATGTCATTGGCACACGTGATTGCTACCGCTAAAAATATTATCCCAGCCTTCTCAAGCAAAATGATTCCTCTCTTTTGCTAATTCTTGATGCAACAGTTTGATTCAGTTGCATTTCTTATATTCAGTAAGGGTACTTTTAAATATAGTTAAAGAATGTCTTTCTCGCATAAAACTTCATCCATAAAAGCTTGAAACAGTCTATAATTGTAAGATTATGCTGTTCAAGCACTCAAATTAGGTTAAAATCCTCGCAAATGACACCAAACTAAAGCGACAGGCATGGCTATCTCAGATTCAACAAAGATTTTGCTACAATATTTACTCCCCAAACATCCAATTTCATTGCTAGCCGGAAAGTTAGCCGAAGTTAAGAAACCTTGGATAAAAAACCATCTAATTCAACAATTTGCCAAAGCTTATGCTATCGATATGTCCATCGCCATTGAACCTAATTTAACCGAATATGCCTGTTTTAATGACTTTTTTACTCGTGCAATTGATTTAAAACATCGCCCTATTGATGAGAATCCCAAAGGCTTATGCTCTCCCGTGGATGGCGCGATTAGTCAATTTGGATCGATTAATTCGGGGCGAATTATCCAAGCAAAGAACCACCATTACTCTGCTTTAGAAGTGCTTGGTGGCGATCATGAGTCAGCCAAAGGTTTTGCTCACGGGCAATTTTGCACCATTTACCTAGCGCCTAAGGACTACCATCGTATTCATATGCCTTGCTCCGGAAAGCTGCTCTCAATGACCCATGTTCCGGGACAGCTCTTTTCCGTCAACCCGTTAACAGCTCGTAATGTGCCTAAGTTATTTGCAAGAAATGAGAGGGTCGTGGCTATTTTTGATACTGCTTTTGGTAAAATGGCGATGATTTTAGTGGGTGCTACCATTGTTGGTAGTATCGAAACCGTATGGGCTGGAACTATCACTCCCCCCCTCTCGAAAACAGGTTAAACATTGGGATTATTCTGATCAATCGATAGCACTCGAGAAGGGGCAAGAAATGGGGCGGTTTAAACTGGGTTCGACCGTTGTATTATTGATGGAAAATAAACAATGGCAATGGCCTGACGTTATTCAACAGGAGTCTGACGTTAACCTTGGTCAACCTTTAGTCGCCACTAGCTAGTCAATATAACCTTTTCAATATGCGATTGATTCAGCTGAAGCATTAATAATCGATCAAATCCTACAGCGACGCCGGAGCACTCGGGTAATCCTCGCTCTAACGCCGACATTAGCTGATCATCGATCGTAATTTCAGCCAACCTGAGGCTGCACGTAATTCATTGTCCCTTTTGAAACGAGCAGCTTGTTGATTTGCATCGGTTAATTCATAAAATCCATTGGCTAGCTCAAGTCCGCCCACATAAATTTCAAACCGCTCAGCCACTTCAACACCCTGTGAGTTGATTCGTGTTTTAGCCAAACTGGCCTGGCTTTTGGGAAAATCCGTCACAAAAGTAATTTGCTTAGGATTAAAACTAGGTTCTATCTTTTCACTAAATAAGAGGCTTAAATAGTCATCAAATAGCAGATCTTTAGGCAGTTCGCCAAGTTGTGTAGCGGCCAATTGTTGCAGCCTTTGCAGCGAAATGCCTAGAGGATCATGACCCAGCTGAGAGATAAAAGCTTCAGCATAGCTAGTGCTGAATACGGGCAACGGACCTAAAACCGAATGTAGTAATTCCGCACATTCATCCATTAGAGCATACTGATCCCAACCGACACGATACCATTCAAGCAGCGTAAATTCAGTATGATGATTGGCGCCTTTTTCATCACAACGAAACATCTTTCCTAGTTGAAAGATATCACCTGATCCTAGGCTAAGTAGCTCTTTCATGGCATATTCTGGAGAAGTTTGTAAAAAACCTCGATGCGTACCACTGGCCGAAAGCACAGAAAAAGCCCGCATATAGGGATCGGTGACACTAAATTTTCGGATTAAAGGTGTATCCACTTCGAGTATTTTTTTTTGTTCGAAAAAGCCCCTTACTTGCGATAGAAGGAGATTCCTCTGCTCCAATTTTTTTCGAATTTCCAAAATACTCTCCATTGAAAGTCAGTTTGACTAAGTTAATAACAAAATTAAAGCCATTTCAGCCCACTAAAAAAATTTACTATTTTTGTGAACTAATTTTTTTATCTTTACTCCAATCTAGTAGAATAGAGAGTTCGAAATATATGTCCAACATTCAAAAATCGATTTAAGGGATTCGTTGATTAACGGGCAATCTAACCAAACCTACATGTGGAGTTTAAGTTGTCATGAAAAAAACTATTTTTCTTTTACTAAGCGTTTTACTTATGACCAGCTGTAGTAGCCTCGATACACGCAAGCAAACACCAATCTATCAACAATACATTGCGGATAATAAGCTTGAAGCCTTGCAAAAAATTACAACCTTTCGTTTTCATGGTTGGCGCTCATTAAACAATTATTTTTTAATTGTTAGTACTTCAATGGCTAAACCTTATTTGATTGAACTCAATAGCTATTGTCTCGATCTTAGGTTTGCTAATGCAATAGTCATCAATAACAGTGGCTCCATTTTGCAAACCAAGTTTGATTCGGTTAGTGCTGCAAACTACCCTAACCAAAAGTGCTATATCAAATCGATATACAAGGTCACTAAAAATCAAGCTGATGAAATTACAGATCTAAAATTAAATAGAGGTGAGAATAAAGAGCAAGTTAAAAGTAGTTAATTCAGGATAGAGAAAGAAACTTTAAAAAAGAGGCTTTATGCCTCTTTTTTTATGGATACCCCTTATTCTTAAAAATTAGGCTCTAGAAACATACTCGCCGTTACGTGTATCCACTTTAACTTTTTCACCAATTTGGACAAAAAGAGGCACCCTAACCACGGCACCTGATGATAAAGTCGCTGGTTTACCACCGCTTCCTGATGTATCACCTTTTAGCCCTGGATCTGTTTCGACCACCTCTAACACCACAAAATTGGGTGGCGTCACCAGTATAGGCATACCATTGAATAATGTCAGCATACAGGAGGATTGTTCGGTCAACCATTTAGCATTCTCACCCACCGCTTTTGCATCAGCCGCAACCTGTTCAAAGCTACTAGGGTCCATAAAATGCCAAAACTCACCATCGGTGTATAAATACTCCATATCCGTTTCCATCACATCGGCAGATTCAAAGCTTTCACCCGATTTAAAGGTTTTCTCGACGATTCGTCCAGTTAATAAGAAAAGTATTTTAGTTTTAGCAAAAGCTTGTCCCTTGCCTGGCCTTACAAAATTATTCTCCACAATCGAGACAGGCTCGCTGTCAAGCATAAATTTTAAACCGTTTTTAAAATCATTGGTACTATAGGATGCCATTATTCTCTCTCTAAATAATTATTTGCTGTTTCTATATCCGTTATCATACCTTTTCTTCGCTCAAATGTCAGAGCAAATTAGCCATTTATCCACCTCTCCTGCCTGATTTATAGCTCGTTGAGAGAAATAATTATCACCCAACCAACAACCTTCAATTTTAAGGCGAGCAATGCCGTTAGTCGGTATTTTAGCCAATGTTTTAAGCCTTTTTGTTACAATATCGAATCAAAATTTGATTTATACAGTTTAAAGACGACCGAATTATTTAAAATAACTCTTAAATAACTTGGCTAAGTCCGTGACTTTTAACAAAAAATAGTCTATTTATAACGTGGAGATAGTCCTATTTTTTAATAATAATCAATAAAATTGGCTAAAATTTAATCTATGACTAGAGTTCCGAAGCTAATTGCGTCAAAATATACCTCACAAGGACATATTTACCGCTAGTTTCAGCTACGGACCAATGGCATTCCATCGTTTGCCTTTACGCAGGAGCTAAATAGGCAAACTTTTTGAATTAGTGTAGGGATTATAAACAATGAACCGAGGCAGTAGCGGCTTAACATTAAGAACGGTACAGGTGTCCAAAAAACCTGTGGTCGAACTTTTGCCAAAACCCATTGGATTGTGGCTTAAGGAATTGCCAGTCGCGGATGTCGAAGAGGCCGCCCATCGCTTGCATCGTTTACTGGTTGATCTTAATCAGTCTGTCACCACGGCTGAAAACCGACTGGCGATTCTTAAGATTCTTGAACCTACCTGCCAAACATTAGTTAACGCTTTAAAAGGCTATTTTGTCAATAACCATATCTCGCTCACTGAAAAACATCGTAAGCTGGCAGCGCTTGTTCAAGCTTTGCAAGCAGAAATATCCATAGGTTACCACGCAGTCATCGATGCTCTTTTGATTGTCGGCCTTAAGCGCTCCACCAAAAAATCCTACACCTACGCTATTTTTATGGCAATGAAGTATCACTCCAATGTTATTTTTCTATGTTACCAACTATATACCAGTGTACCTGGACGGATTTGGAAAGAGCTCTACTGCCTCTACCAATTGGCGAGCGAACAAGAACTGCTCTATTTGGATGTTAATTCCGGTGATGGTGATTTAAACACCATCTATCATTCATTTATTCGAGTGATCATGCTAGGCATAACTAACCCTTATCAGCTTAGACAGAGTGAAATAGCGTTAGTTTGGAATTTACTACCAAACTATACCGAGTTTTGTCGCTTAGAAACCCATTCATTTGATAAATATACTTTTTATCTCAATCTAAATGCGGGTAATCCACCGGTTCAACCCTCCCTGTATCAAAAACAAGTCGATGAAAACAGATTGAAGGTATCACTTTCTCTAGTGATTGAACAAATTAAGTTAAATTTAACAAAAATTTCAGAAAACGATCCGCATGCCGCTCGCAAAACCATGATCTACCGCCACCTAATGCATTGCTGGAGTCAAGGTACACAAAGAAATTTTGCGCGGACTCCCTGTCGAGACAAAATACAAGTGACTATTGGCTTGGGAGCGACCCATTATTTGCTGAAAGACCACTTATTGAAGAAAAAAGCTAAATACCAAGAGTCAAAAGAGCCTAATTCAACGGATAAAACCCTTGACCAGATGGAAGGGAGCCTCAAACACGCTACTCTCGTCGAGCTCAACACACCCAAAAGACAGTCTGATGTGAAAACCGATCAAAACTATCTTAGTACTTCAAGAATACCAAACCAAGAGGTATGGAATAAGCTTTTCCAATCGAGTCAATCAGGCCCACAATTTCAGCCTGAAAAGTCGCCAGAAGATCTTATTGAAAAAAGAAGCCGTGAAAGCATTGTCAGAGACAATTATAAAGTACAAACTTGCAACCTAATCAATATGAGCCCTGCCGGCTTTTGTATTCAAATACCCGCCACTCAACTTCCCAAACATGCACAAACCGGTGAAATTATTGGTTTTATAGATGGTGAAGAAGCCGATCTCCATTGGAGTATAGGAGTGGTTCGCTGGGTTAGACGTCGTGTGAAAGACAACAATATACAAATGGGAATACAACTGTTAGCCCCAGACGTTGCCCCAATTAGCGTAAGACTTAAAAACAATAAGAGTTCCAAAAACGTGACCCATCGCGCGCTCCTACTTCCGGCTCTTACCGGTGTTGGCCAAGCAGAAACCATTGTGACTAATCCACTCGCCTTTTCGTTACGGGATCGTTTAGTGGTCAACGAAATATCGAGTGAATACGAAGTGAGACTGAAGAAGGAGATAAGCTCATCCAGTAGCTCACGACAATTTAGTTTTGAAAAAATTGTGAACCACACCAATAACAAACTGAAAGAATCGGACACAGCATCCAGCTCTCGTGATAAAATAACGGGTATATGGGATATCATCTAACACTATCTATTGAGAGTTCATCTCGATACAATTAGACTAATCGAATAAAGCTAAACCACAGGACACTTTCAAGAGCAATGAGCAGCGACATTAAAACCATCCATTTATTGCTAATAGAGCCCTCATCTAATCATGCTGAAAAAATAATTAATGCCCTACGTAATCGTGGTTTCGCGGTAAGAGCAACCCAAATACTTACCGAAGAAGAGCTGGCATTGATTTTAGAAAAGCAGGTTTCGGACCTACTGCTTACCATCCCTAATCACACTGATTTAACGGCTAAACATGCAATCGAACAGATCGCTCAGTTTGGTCGCGATATACCAGCCATTGTGATGCTCGATAAGCTGCAAGAAGCCGACATTATTGAAGCGCTTGAAAATGGTGCTAGCAATATCGTCAGCCATGACAATATGGACATGCTCTGCATCATGACGGAGCAAGAGATCAAACACCTTGAAACAAGGCGTGCTCGCACCCAAGCAGAGTTAGCTCTAAGAGCCAGCGAAAAGCGTTGTACTTTATTGTTAGATAGTTCACAAGATGCCATTGCTTATATTCATGATGGAATGCACGTGTATGCCAATCGAGCCTATTTAGAATTATTTGATTATTCCGACCATGATGAAGTAATGTGTGTCCCAGCGTTAGATATGATTGCCAAAGAAAACCATGATGAATTTAAAAAATACCTTAAAGAAATAGCCATCAACAATGACCAACATAACTTCACCTTTACCGGAGCGCGTTCCGATAGTAGTAATTTTGAAGCAATTATGACTCTATCGGCAGCCAATTATGATAACGAAAATTGTACTCAAATATTGATAAGGCTAGCCACCAATAATCTGGAACTTGAAGAAAAATTAAAAGAACTAAGTGCACTCGATACCTTAACTGATCTCTATAATAAGGTTTATTTTATTGAACAACTACAGCAAGCTCAAGAAAGAGCCATCGAACTCGGCTGCACCTACAACCTGCTCTACATCGAATATGATCAGCACAATCAGATCAAAGGAGAATATGGAATCGCAGGTGTCGACAAGATCACCCAAGAAACCGCCAAGTGGCTATCTGAAAAAGTAAAAGAAGAATATAAGCTAGCTCGTTTAAGCGATCACTCCTTTGGTATATTAATAGAGGATAAATCTGCTCAATTGGCTAAAGATCTGGCTGAAAAACTGTGCAAAGAAATTAAACCTCATCTCATAGACATCGAAGGGCATACAGTCAAAATAACCTTTAGCATTGGCGTCTGTGCCATTGGCGAAAACGATTCAGATGCAGATCAGAGCATTACCAACGCCCACAGTGCGGCAGTTAGACTCGAAAATGGGGATGGCTACAAGGTTTATAATAGAGTGCTGCATTCCATTGCTGGTAAAATTGACCCCGTTTTGGCGGACAAAATACAAGACGCGATTGAATCTGGAAGAATACAACTGGTTTATCAACCCATCGTTAAACTACACGGTGAAGAGAAACCACTCTACCAAACACTGCTTAGACTCAGTGATGATAAAGGCAATGTTATTCCGGCACTAGAGGTATTTCCGATTGCGCGGGTTGCGGGGCTAGGGGTTAAACTCGATAAGTGGATTATTGCTCGTGTTTTGCAAACTTTAAGCACCCAAAAAGCTCAAGAAACTCAAGTGTTTGTACACCTGTCGAGTGTTTCTTTGATTGAACCTAAAATGGTCAACTTTATTGAAAAAACATTCGCCGCCAGTAAAGTTGATAAAAAACGAGTCATTTTCCAATTTGATGAAGCCGATGCCGCCAATCATCTCAAACGGGTAATCACACTCAACGCTGAACTTCATTCCAAAGGCATAACCACTTGTTTATCGCGTTTTGGTAGCGTCAACGACCAAACTTCACTACTTGACCAACTTGATGTTGATTTTGTGCGAATTTCCAGTGATATTACCGATAAGATGAATAATGATGCGGAAGCCAGTGCTCAGGTGCAGCATTTGTTAGATGAAATACATAATCGTGACAAATATAGCATTATCACCAAGGTAGAAGAAGCCTCCATGTTGGCCGCCTTATGGCCAATGAACGTACATTATATCCAAGGATTTTACTTACAAAGACCCAGTAAAAAAATGGACTACGACTTCTCTTCTAATGGTTTTTGACCCGCTAACCAATATATCTGTTCAAAAGGGGTTAAATACCTATAACCATTCAAAAACTTCAATTAAGTAGCCTAAGTGGGTCGATTCAATTCTGCCGGTCGCTTGGCCTTGAACCGCAGGTTTAGCCCTGTATGCCAAACTAAAACCGGTTTCACGCATCATATCCAAATCATTAGCGCCATCACCAATAGTCAAAATTTCTGTGGCTTTAAGTTGTAGCTGATGACTAAGGTGTTTAACAAAATCAGCTTTGGCTTGAGCATCGACAATGCAGCCCACTAGCTCACCGGTCAATAATCCCAGCTCCATCTTTAATTGATTAGCCTTAACCTCATAAAGATGCATTTTTTGTTTAATTTTTTCAACAAAGGGCTTAAAACCACCAGAAACAATGGCGACTTTTACCTGATGCTTGTGACAAGCATTCACGAGTTTCTCAACACCTTCCGACAAAGGTAAATCATCAGCAATCTGATTAATATAGTCTTGCGACAAACCTTTTAGACAAGCCACTCTGGACTCCAGACTTTCTGCAAAATCCAGCTCACCACGCATTGCCGCTTCCGTTACCTCAGCCACAGTATCACCCACGCCATGACATAGAGCTAACTGGTCAATGACTTCAACTTGAATAAAGGTTGAATCCATATCAAACACTAATAGCCTTGGCGCTTCACTTTGACCCTGCGGCCATTTGAGGAAATCATAATCTGAGGCTCTGACGGTCTTTTCAATCCAAGCATTGATTGAAGCTTCGTCACTCCAGACGTCCCAACACAAGCGATTGTTGTAGCGCCTTTTTTTAAAGTAGACCGACCCACTAAATGAATCCAATAGATTAACAAAAAGACCATCGGCCTCGGCTTTGTCAGTGCGCTCAGAGCTAAAAAGACAAATTTTGCTTAAAGCCAGAAAATCCATAGCCTCAGGCTCACAAGCTTCAAAAGCTGAAAGTTGATATTGAAAGGTTTGATTGTTCTTAATCAACACAAATTGACCTTGAAATTTAAATTAGATTGGTTGACTAATAATGAGTTAAATTTACCTCCAGCGCAAGACTTGATACAATATGATTATGGATACTCCTAATAAAAACTCACCTCCCAATCTCATCAAAGGAATTTTGTTAGCTACGCTAGGAACTTGCATGAGCATATTACTTGTGTCTTGGCTCATTATCAATTATCAAGTCGAGCAGTTAGTAAAAAAAACGTACTTCGGAATACGCCCATAGTATTGCCAGAGTAGCCGCAGACTCAAGTGCCGAAGCGCTTTTATCTGGAGATCTATTACAACTCAATCTATTAGTAAAGAATGTCGCTAAAAATCCCTATATCCGCCAAGCCACCATTTTTTCCGAAGATGGCCAAGTGGTTACCCAATTTCCTAAAGAGATATTAGAAGAAGAAAACACGGAAGGTTTATCTAGTCGACCAGCAAGTTTTACAGCTGCAGCAAAATCTAACGCTATAGAAAAATATAAATCTGATTTTTTACAACGACAAAAAAACATTCCCTTCATTGAAAAAATTGCCTACCAAGACGTCACTGGCGGATGGTTTAAGTTAGAAATAAACTCTTTATCACTAGAAAAAAGATTTTAGAGTCACATTTAAACAAATACAGCTATTAATGGCCTCGATTGCCATCTTGCTATTTTTACTATTAGTATTTTTTGTGTTCAAACTAAAAATTAATATCGACCAATTAAGTCTTTATTGCCATAAATTACTATTGCAACAGAATATTCAACCTTCCAAAAAGCTGCAACAGTGGATTCAGCAATTAAAACTTTTAGCCGAGAACCAGACTCAACAACTAAAAGAACATATTCAATTACCTTCTCAAAACCTACAATGGACCCAAAGCCGGTTGCAAGAAGATACGCTACTTTGCCATTTGGAGTTTAAAATTAAAGAGCCTTTTAGTCCCCATATAGCACAGCAGTTATCGTTAGCTGAAAACTTTTTAGTACAATCCGCACAGTCCTTCGGAGTACAATCTCAAGGAGATATTTTAACCGGTTGCCAGCTTCCCTTTTTAGAAGCTTACGAGGGAGATACGGCACAACAAGATCGTTTTAAAGACGCCTTAAGTTTTATCACGCTGGTTAGTCAGTTATTTGAACAACTCGATGCTGAAATAAGCATTAAATCAGCCTTAATTCAAGCAGACCTACTCGTTTTAGAAGACCAACGAGACCTCATGACCGGTATTACTGTACCCAACAGCCTAAAAAGAAAAATTAATGCTGCGATGCTCAGTATTCCCTTCGAGCAAACGTTTTTTATTGATATTCCTTTAGCCGTTATTGAAACCAGTGCAAAAATCAAGGATCTAGAAACCAACCCAGCAGTTGATAATTGCTATCAATTGCTCGAGATCAGTTCAAAAATCAAACAACATATCCTAAGAAAACAACGTTATATTCTTGAATTAAATCAATAAAACAATTTACATAGCCCAATCACTGACTAAAATAGAATACTCAATCATTAGTCACTAGCTTTTCTGCGTATCTTTGCTATCTTTGCTATCTTTAATAATAGATAGGTGGGCTCCTCACTCACAGATATTCAAAACAATAACCAAGCAAATACTTAGATAACTCTGATTTTTATGACAATGAAACTACTCATCTGTGATGACTCCAACATGGCACGAAAACAGCTGGCTCGCTGCTTGCCGGATGATTGGCAAGTCGAAGTGCTATTTGCTGAGGATGGACAGCACGGATTAGAGCAGATCCATCAACACTCTCCCGACCTCATGTTTCTGGATCTCAATATGCCTATTTTAGATGGCTATGAAACACTTGAAGAAATCAGTGTTCAGAAACTCGACATTCCGGTGATTGTAGTCTCTGGTGATATACAACCAACGGCTCAAGAAAAAGTCTTATCGCTTGGTGCCATGGACTTTATCAAAAAACCCATAGATAGAGATATATTAAAACAGATACTGCTCAATTGCGGTTTTTATCATGATCAGCAGCCGTCAGTGAAGCAGAAAAAGAATAAACAGGCTAGCCAAACCGTTGAGTTTTTAGGGCTATCCTCAAACTCGATACTAACTGATGACAAGGCCTTTATCGACGCTTGCCAAGAAGTCGCTAATGTTGCCATGGGGCAAGCGGGTGACCTTCTTGCTCGATACCTTGATGTATTTATCAATCTGCCCATCCCCAAGGTGAATGAAATTGAATTAGCGGAACTCAATATGGCAATGCAATTTGCCGATCAAGATCAGACAGTGTCTTCCGTCTGTCAAGGTTTTATCGGTCCCGAAATAGCTGGTGAAGCTCTTTTACTGTTTAATGATTCGAGTTTTAGTAATATTGCGCGCTTATTAAAATACCAAGGTGCGGTCAATAAAAACCTCGAACTTGAGTTATTGATGGATATCTCCAATATTATAGTCGGTGCTTGTTTAAAAGGGATCTCAGAACAAATTAATGTCAATTTAAGCCAAAGCCATCCAGTGGTATTAGGGCAACATATTAAAGTGCCCAACTTGATTGAAAAAAATGTTAAACAGTGGAAAAAAACTCTCAGTATAGAAATTAACTACAAGATAAAAGATGAATCCATTAATTGTGATCTACTTTTACTCTTTACCGAAGAAAGTATTGAGCCGCTAAGAAAGCGCCTCAGTTATTTGGTTGATTAAGATGAGCAATGTCGCAGAATTAAAAGAATTTCATTGGATGATGGATATGTTGCAAAACAGTAACTACTCACCCAGTAGCATCTAAAAACTGAACATATTCAGAAAAAATAAAAATAATACTTGACAGTTTTTTGGACGAAAAAAAACTACTTTCCTAAGTCCGTATAAAATAGATCGCTAGAGATCCCAAACGGATCAAATAAGATCGTTTCCTAAAAACTTTGATTCCAAGCTTCAACCCGACAGAGAACGTCTAGCAGAGCACCGCTCAGAGAGTCGAAAAAGCCATGTTATCATCAAACCTACAGCAAAGGTTTAAGGTGATTTTCTTAGTGTCAAACGTAGACAAAACAACTGTTCGTAATGAAGTCAGTCGCATCAAGGCTGACTTTGAACAATTGTGTGCCAGCGGAAAAATCACAACTGAAATAAAATTTCTGATGAACAGTATGTTTATGATCATGGAACTCATGCTTTCCATATTTCTTGAAAAATCCACCAAGAAAAATAATAAGAATTCGAGTATTCCTTCCTCACAAACAGATAAAGATGAGTCCGCTTTAAAGCCTGTTCAGGGAAGCAATGGTAAAGGGAAAACAGAAAACCCACTCACGGCTAACAATACACGCACGATAGAAACGGTTACTACCATTGAAGTTTATAACTGTGGATCGGTGTGGTGAAGACTTAAACGCCACTGCCAGCACTGAGTCTGAACGACGCACAAAAATTGATATTGTTTTTGAAAAAGTGGTTGAGCATGTTGATGTTCAAATTAAACAGTGTCCATCGTGTGATTCAACCGTAAAAGCATCGTTTCCTGCCGGCTTGCATGGCCCGCTTCAGTATGGCGATGGCCTAAAGGCTTTTGTGATCAATTTGCTAGTTTGTCAGATGGTGGCACTTAACCGTGTTCAGAAATTAGTCAAATCAATGATGGATGTCACGCTTGCAGAAGCAAGCTTATTGAAGTTTGTATGGCGCCTTCATCAAGCCTTAGAAGAGTGGGAGGTTTCAGCCAAAGAAGCATTATTAAAAATGCCGGCAATGAATGTCGATGAAACCTCACTAAGAGTGGATAAAAAGAACCACTGGGTCCATGTTTATTCAGCTGGCGATATTACGTTAAAATGCCTAGATCGCGGGAGGGGCATTAAAGCCATTGATACGATTGATATTGTGCCGCGTTATGGCGGCGTGATCATCCATGATTGTTGGGCATCTTATTTTTCCTATCGACATTGTGGGCATGGGTTATGTGGTTCACATTTGATGCGTGAGTTGACGTTTGTTGTTGAGTCCAATGGGTATGTTTGGGCTAAAAATATGAAGCGTCTTCTAAAAGAAACCTGTGCCAAGGTCTCGAAGAATGAGCAAAAGAAACTGACCGATAAAGATTATGCTAATCTTACAGAAACGGTTTAGAAATATTATCACGCGCGGAGAAAAAGAATTACCGCCTGTGCCACCCAAACCCAGCGGTAAGCGCGGTAGAATAGCAAGATCAGAGGCTCATAATTTATGGGAAAGAATGAGTGAGAATGAACAATCTGTATTATTGTTTGCGAAGAACTCTCATGTTTCATTTACCAATAATCGAGCCGAGCGTGATTTAAGAATGGCCAAGGTAAAGCAAAAGGTGTCGGGTTGTTTTAGAACCGTTAGATACGCTCAAGCTTATTGTCGAATTTCAAGTTATCTTCAGACTATGGCAAACAAAGGATATAATCCATTAATTGCCATTCAAATGGCTTTGGCTGGTAAAATTAATGATGTAGGGTGCGAGTAGTTACCATAATTTTAGCCAGAGCTTTTTGTTTCACCTTTTGTAAAATGCATCTTTTTTGGTGTGCTCAAATTGGGTTGAATTAATTTCAATGGCTTGATTAGCGTCCGACAGCTTTGCGATTTCGGTGAGTTGATCTTCATCATAAATATTAATCGACATTCGATTGACCACTTGATAGCTTTTGGGTGATTGGCCAAACCAACCAAATTGCGGTGAAGAAGAAAATTGAGAGGTGTGAATATTAACGGCTTTTATGCCATTTTTAACCAGCGTTTGACTGATATCGCGCCTAATTTTTGCGTTCTCCTCTAGAGCCGTGGCTAACTGCTTTTTTTCGGTGGTAATTGTCAGTTGGACAATCGCTTTATCTGAATAGGCGGTTAATTTTGCGGTGGCATGGAGGCTAATGGTATTTTTGTTGGGGTGTAAAAAGCGTTTTAGTTCTTCTGGAGTCCCTTTCAATTCCGTGGCGAAGGTCGGGTAAATGATTATTAGCAGTATAAGAGAAAGAAATCGTTTGTATATTTCGCTACCGATTTTATGGTTAATCATAATGCAAGATCCTTTTATTTGAGTTATTGACTAGTATTAAGCAATTAACTTTTAAATAATGCACCAATTGAGGCTTAAATAAAAGTAAAGATTAGCTAAATAAGGGCTCTCAAATGGAGGCTGCGCCTTGTTTTGTGCCAAAACTTAGCCTAAAAAGCTCAATTTTTATAGAAAAGGCAGATTTTTGCTTGTTTTGCGTTGAAAATAACCAACTTAGCCCCATAAACACTGCATTAAATTAAAAATTGACCTTTAATTCAGAGTAAAACCTCGATCTCTGCATTAATTTATCGGTAGGAGCTTGGATCAATGAGTGAAAAAGATACAAACACGGCAGACGAGTCGTTACAAGAGGAACAACAGGCCTCACAAACTGAAACGCTGGAGCCGTCAGACGACCAAGCTAGCAGTTTTGAGCAACAGGTTGAGTCTCTAAAAGAACAGCTTGAAGCTGCGCAAAAGCAGTCCGATGATCATAAGGACACCGCGTTGCGCGCAAAAGCTGAGGCTGATAATATCCGCCGCCGCGCTGAAAGAGAAGTCAGTAATGCCAGCAAGTTTGCCTTAGAGCGATTTGCCAAAGAGATATTAGCGGTGGTTGATAGCCTAGAAAAAGCCCTTGAGCAACCGGCAGAAGGTGATGAACAAAAAGCGATGTATGAGGGAATTGAACTCACCTATAAGCTGTTGTTAGATACCCTTACAAAGTTTTCCATTGAGCAAATATCACCTCTTGGTGAGAGTTTTGATCCCGAATTACATGAAGCGATGGTTATGCAAGAAAGTGATGAGCATGAGCCTAATAGCGTAATGATGGTGGTACAAAAAGGCTATCAGCTGCATGGTCGTCTTATTCGACCTGCACGAGTCATTGTGGCTAAAGGCAAAGCCAACCAAATAGATGAAACCGCATAGCCTCTTTAAACTGAATAAAAAAGAACTTGAAAACCAATTAACTGCCCCCAAATAAAGGGCAACAAACAAATTTAACCAAATGTAAATACTGAGTCGCACGACCTTTTAGGGCCGATGCCGAGCAACATAGCACGACTTAGATCACAGATTATTAGGAGAATGAAAATGGGTAAAATTATAGGTATTGATTTAGGAACCACTAACTCATGCGTCGCAGTGCTTGACGGCAAAGACTCACGAGTGATTGAAAATTCTGAAGGTGCGAGAACAACGCCTTCAATCGTTGCTTACGCTGAAGATGGCGAAATCTTAGTCGGTCAATCTGCCAAGCGTCAAGCAGTGACTAATCCAACTAACACGCTATTCGCTATTAAACGACTTATTGGCCGTCAATTTGATGACAAGGTTGTGCAAAAAGATATCAGCATGGTGCCTTATAAAATTGTTAAGGCTGATAATGGTGATGCTTGGGTTGAAGGCAATGGTAAAGCGATTGCACCACCTCAAGTCAGCGCAGAAGTGCTTAAGAAAATGAAAAAGACCGCAGAGGACTTTTTAGGTGAAACGGTTACTGAAGCTGTGGTCACTGTTCCTGCTTATTTTAATGATTCACAACGCCAAGCGACTAAAGATGCAGGCAAAATTGCCGGTCTTGAAGTTAAGCGTATTATTAATGAACCAACGGCAGCGGCATTAGCCTACGGTCTTGATAAAGACAAGGGTGATAAAACCATCGCAGTTTATGATTTAGGTGGTGGTACTTTCGATATATCAGTGATAGAAATTGCTGAAGTTGAAGGCGAGCATACCTTCGAAGTCTTAGCCACAAACGGTGATACCTTTTTAGGTGGTGAAGACTTTGATATGCGCATTATCGAGTTTTTGGTGGATGAATTTAAAAAGGATAGTGGGATTGATTTAAATAACGATCCACTCGCTTTGCAACGACTTAAAGAAGCCGGTGAAAAAGCTAAGGTTAGAATTATCATCTAGCACTCAAACCGATATCAATTTGCCATACATAACGGCTGATGCTACTGGTCCTAAGCATTTAAACATTAAATTAACTCGCGCGAAGCTTGAATCTTTAGTCGATGATTTAATTGAGCGAACGTTAGAGCCGTTAAAAATAGCGATTAAAGATGCTGGACTCAATGTATCCGATATTGACGATGTCATTTTGGTTGGTGGTCAAACCCGTATGCCAAAAGTGCAGCAGGCGGTTACTGACTTTTTTGGTAAAGAGCCACGAAAAGACGTGAATCCCGACGAAGCTGTCGCTATGGGTGCATCTATCCAAGGCGCGGTACTTGCTGGTGATGTAACGGATGTATTATTGTTAGATGTGACGCCTCTTTCTTTGGGTATTGAAACCATGGGCGGTGTTATGACTAACCTGATTGAAAAGAATACCACCATTCCAACTAAGGCCAGTCAGGTGTTTTCAACGGCAGAAGATAACCAAGCGGCGGTGACTGTTCATGTGTGCCAAGGCGAGCGTAAAATGGCAACTCAGAATAAATCATTGGGTAAGTTTGACCTAACTGATATTCCACCAGCGCAAAGAGGTCTACCTCAAATTGAAGTGAGCTTTGATATTGATGCTAATGGTATTTTAAATGTTTCAGCGAAGGATAAGGCGACTGGGAAAGAGCAGTCTATCGTGATTAAAGCCTCTTCTGGATTGTCTGACGAAGAAGTAGAGCAAATGATCAGAGACGCAGAAGCACATGCGGAAGACGATAAGAAGTTCCAAGAAATGGTTGAAATCCGTAACAAAGCTGATGGTTTAATTCACGCCACTAAAAAAACTATGGGTGAAGAAAAAGTCACCTTTGAAGACGGCGAGAAAGAAACCATTGAAAAAGCTATTGAAGAACTTGAAGCCGCTATTAAAGGTGACAATAAGGAAGAAATAGAAGCAAAAACTGAAAGCTTAACCAAGGCTTCTCAAAAAATGGCAGAACGTATGTATGCAGCTGCTCAAGCGGAAGCCGGTCAAGCTGAAGCCGGAGCTGCAGAGCAGCCACAAGCTGAATCTGGTAGCACTGGCGCGGCGGATGATGATGTGGTTGATGCTGAGTTTGAAGAAGTCAAAGACGACAAGAAGTAAGTAGTTAGTTATTGAATTGGCTAAGGCTATTTCAACATTATAAAACGACCACGCGGGGACTACCCCGCGTTGTCGTATCTATACCCTTTTAGTTTTGTTGTTTGAATTATATGAAGTAAACGAGAATTAAATTATGTCGAAAAAAGATTACTACGAAATACTTGGCGTGAGTAAATCCGCTGATGATAAAGAGCTTAAAAAAGCTTATCGCAGTAAGGCGATGAAACATCATCCCGATAGAAATCCAGGCGATAAAACGTCGGAAGAAAAATTTAAAGAGGCTAAAGAAGCCTATGAAATACTCAATGACCCTCAAAAACGACAAGCCTATGACCAGTATGGGCATGCCGGTGTTGATCCTAGCCAAGGAGGGTTTGGACATAGTGCCGGTGCTGGTAACTTTAGTGATATTTTTGGTGATGTATTCGGTGATATTTTCGGCGGCGGTGGCGGAGCTACTCGTGGTGGTCGAAGTCGTCAACGTCGAGGCGCTGATCTACAATATAATATTGAGCTAAGCCTTGAAGAAGCGGTTAAAGGTGTTAAGAAAACCATTAAAATTCCAACCTACGTGGATTGTGATTCTTGTGATGGTAACGGTGCCAAAAAAGGTTCCTCGCCTATCACTTGTGATACTTGTAAAGGCGCGGGGCAGGTCAGAATGCAGCAGGGTTTCTTTTCTGTGCAACAGACTTGTCCAGGTTGTCATGGTCAAGGCACGGTGATTAAAGATCCCTGTGCTAAATGTTCTGGCCAAGGGCGTATTAGAAAAGAGAAAAATCTATCAGTAAAAATTCCAGCAGGAGTTGATACCGGTGATCGCATCCGCTTAACGGGTGAAGGTGAAGCCGGTGGTCCGGGCGTCGTCCCTGGTGATCTTTACGTTCAAGTGAGGATACGAGACCATGCTATTTTTGATCGTGATGGTGATCATCTCTATTGCGAGATGCCTATCAGCTACGCCACTGCTTGTATCGGCGGAGAGCTGGAAGTCCCCACATTGGATGGTAAAGTGAAATTAAAGATTCCTGCAGAAACACAAACTGGACGCATGTTCAGGTTGCGGGGTAAAGGCATCAATCCTATGCGTGGCGGAATGCGCGGTGATCTACTCTGTCGAGTGGTGGTTGAAACTCCAGTTAACCTGAATAAAGAGCAAAAAGCAAAAATTAAAGAGTTTGATGACTATTTGCAAGGCAGTAAAAAACAGCATAGCCCCAAGTCTAGCCACTGGTGGGATGGCGTAAAAACTTTCTGGGATGAAATGACTCACTAGCAGGCGATAAGCGGTCAATTGACGCCGTTTTAATGCCCTTTTATCGGCGTTTTTTGCGTTAGCAGCCTTACATGCGTGGGCTATTGACTGCTGATTGCTACTCTAGTAGCGAAACAAATTTTTGAAACTTAGTGAATAAAAAGGTATGCTTGTTCTATTGCTCATTTAAATAATAAAAATAATCGTTTTACCCTAGTAAAATCACAATGGAGTCGTGGCTGATTATGCAGTTAAAGCAAGTTTTTCTAGCAACGATCCTATTTATTTTTAACCTAACTCAGGTTGCTATCTCATTAGAACATATTGCCCCGTCAGCAGAAGCTAAAAATCAATCATTACCTTTTTTTTTACCGAAGAAGAAGCTAAATACCTTAAAAAGCATCAAATGCTAGTGGTTTGCAGTGTTGCTCAAGCTGCTGGATCGAACGCGAGTATCGACCTAGTTAAGTTGATTGCTAGAGACACAGGTATTTATTTTAGCGCAAGTCCTGCCTATTCGTGGCAACAAGGTTTAGCGGCACTTTTCAATGGCGATTGCGATATTTTACCTTGGGCCACCAAAACCAAGCAACGGCAAAAACAAATGTTATTTACGCGCCCCTATGCGCGTATTTCTCGCGTTATTGTGACTCGAAAAGAGCAGTCATTTATTGCGCGTATCGATGACGTCGGCCACAAAGTATTTGCCACTGAAAAAGGCAATAATATTGTTAATCAGCTTAAAAAACGTTATCCAAGAATTCAAATTGTTTACGCTGAGCATACCGATGATGCACTTAAATTAGTTTCTGAGAAAAAAGCTTTTGCTAGCATCGCTTCACTCTATTCAGTCGCCTCGCTGTTCAACTCGAGTGAACTCGAAGACTTAAAAATTGGAGGCGTCCTTCCAGCAGAGTTTGATGATGTTGTCACCCTTGCGACCCGAAGAGATGATCCTCTTTTGCACCAAATACTGGATAAATATGTAGTGTCAACCGATGCAGAAGAAATCAGAGGATTTATGAATCGTGGTGCTATTTTTATTTATGATTCCTCCATTAATTATTTAAAAATATGGCTTATTTTTGGAACGATCGCGATTATTTTTAGCATTATGCTTTGGTGGAATAGACATCTAACCCGACTTAATAATCAATTAGAAAAAACCAAAATAGAATTACAGAAAAAATCGAAGGAGTTGGAGGTTTTATCAATAACTGACTCCCTGACTAATACCTATAACCGGGTAAAAATTGATCGGGTATTTAGTCGAGAGATCACATTGAGTGAGCGTTATAAACATGTGCTTTCCATTTTTATGATTGATATTGATTACTTTAAAAATGTTAATGATACTTGTGGTCATTGGGTCGGCGACCAAGTATTGGTCAAGTTTACCAAGGTATTAAAGGATAACTTAAGGAGTAATGACTTTCTGGGACGTTGGGGCGGTGAGGAGTTTCTGGTTATTTGTCCATCTACCAGCTTAAAAGAAACAGGTCTAGTGGCTGAAAAGCTAAGAAAAATTATTCAAGAAACCGATTTTTCACCTGCAAAACAAATTACTGCCAGTTTTGGTGTGGCAGAATGGAAAGCAGGCGATAGTCAAGAAAGCCTAGTTTCTAAAGCAGACTATGCGATGTATCTGTCTAAGCATAAGGGGCGCAATCGAGTCACTCTAGCCGATAATCCGCTCAAATAAAAATGTTAAACAAGCTTTAAGCAACTGACATTAACATTCTCTCAAGCCTTCGATAGCTTAAAGCCTCCGATAGATGCACTTGCGTCACTTGGTCTGACCTTTCCAGATCGGCAATGGTGCGAGAGACTCTCAATATACGATGATAAGCACGTGCAGAAAATTTCAGCTTTTCTAGTACAGCCAAAATAAAATCCTCGGCGCCAGGCTCAAAATTGAGAGCTGTTTCTAATTCTTTGGGATTTAAAAAGGCGTTATATTTGCCATTTTTTTGAATTTGGTGGTTGGCGGTTTGTTCCACTCTTTGCCTTACCACCGCAGAACTTTCCGCTCGACCGTCGGGCTTATTTTTAAGTTGTTCCTGAGTCATCGCTGGTACATCAACATGCATATCAATGCGGTCAATAAATGGCCCTGAGAGTTTTAGAAGATAACGCCTAATTTTTTCAGAAGTACATCGGCAGACGCCGCGTGGATTTCCAAAGTGCCCACAGGGACAAGGATTCATTGCGGCTAAAAATTGGAATTTGGCTGGATATTCGGCTCGCCTAGCAGCGCGCGCAATGGTTACGCTGCCGGACTCTAACGGTTCGCGCAAAACTTCCAAAACGCGCCGCTCAAATTCCGGTAGCTCATCCAAGAACAAAACGCCATGATGAGCAAGAGATATTTCTCCTGGTTTAGGGTTGGTTCCCCCACCGACCATTGCAGCGGCGGAGGCCGTATGATGAGGGCTGCGAAAAGGTCGCACTTTCCAGTTGTTAGTATCCAGCCCTTGATCGCTGACTGAAGTGATGGCGGCTGATTCAATCGCTTCTTGCTCGTTTAAGTCGGGCAAAATTCCAGCGAGGCGAGTGGCTAACATGGTCTTACCGGTTCCTGGAGGCCCAATAAATAATAGATTATGTCTTCCTGCGGCCGCTACTTCGAGGGCCCGCTTGGCGGCATATTGACCCTTGACTTCAATGAGATCCGGTTGCTTTGGACGAATTATTGGTGCAATTGGTTTCACCGCTGGTAGTTCGAGATCTCTTTGTCCCTGTAAGTAGGCGCAGATCTGTAGCAGGTGATTTCCACCCACCGCATGGTGTTCTCCCACCAATTGCGCTTCGGCAAGGTTTTGACTGGGGATCACCAGCTTGCGCTGTTGTTTTTTAGCCGCCAACACTGCTGGCAGTACGCCATTAACCTTACGCAACTCACCGGACAGTGCTAACTCCCCCATAAATTCATAGTCCATGATGCTATCGGCAATTAGCTGGCCAGTGGCGCATAGAATTCCCAAAGCGATAGGCAAATCAAAACGACCGCCATCCTTGGGTAGATCCGCCGGGGCTAAATTGATGGTAATGCGGCGGGTTGGAAACTCAAAATTGGCATTGATAAGCGCACTTCTGACGCGATCTTTACTCTCTTTTACCGCTGCTTCAGGAAGCCCTACAATGGACATACTTGGTAGTCCATTGGAAAGATGGGTTTCCACTGTGACTAATGGCGCTTCGATACCAACTCCGGCACGGGTATAGATTATGGATAGGGACATCACCACTCCTTGGTGTTTTTTTAGCGAACACTATGATATAACATCATAAGGACGAGTGATGTAGGAAATTATCCCCAATTGATGTGAGAGATTGACTATCCTTTGGGTAAGAGATTGTCCATTTTAAAAGAACTTATAGGCTACTAGGATGCAGCCGACTTTAGAATCATTCGCTAGCCATAAAAACAGTATAAATAGAATAATAAACAATCAAACTAATAATAAAGGCAACAGAAGTCATCATGATTAAAAATTCAGCCGATTGGTTTAGTCGAAAAATGCAGCGTTGGTTACCCGATGCCTTTGTCATTGCGATTTTATTAACCCTGGTGGTGTTTATGGCTGGAATGCTACTACAGCAGCAGTCGGTGCAGGCGATGGCAAATCATTGGGGTGGTGGTTTTTGGAAACTACTCAGTTTTTCCATGCAAATGCTACTGATATTAGTCTTGGGTAGTGTGGTTGCAACCAGTACACCGATAAAAGTCGCCTTAAACCGGTTGGCAGGAGTCGCCCGAACACCTAGTCAAGCTGTCGTGTTAGTGACTTTAGTCTCCTTGTTAGCGGCGTGGCTTAACTGGGGATTTGGTCTAATTGTGGGCGCATTGGTGGCTAAACGGATCGCACATCAGGTTAAAGATGTGGATTTTCCATTGCTAATCGCCTCGGCTTACAGCGGCATGCTTATATGGCATAGCGGTCTATCGGGTTCCATCCCTCTTAAAATCGCTAGCAGCGATCAGGATGCCCTTAGCCAGCTGATGCAAAATCAAGTGTTTGATTTATCACAAACTATTTTTGCTTGGCAAAATTTATTAATTATTGCGCTATTGGTGATTACCTTACCTATCCTTAACTGGTTAATGATGCCAAACATTACGCAACGTAAGCCCTTGATACTGGCAAAGGATGAAACGCTCGAAGTGGTGCAGGATGTGTTATCAAGCCGTCAAACACATAGCATGACGCCGGCCGAAAGATTAGAACAATCACCCATTATCAATGCTTTACTTGTAATTTTAGGCTCGGCATACCTAATTAATTATTTTTACATGGGTGGTGGTATTAATCTCAACTTAATTAATCTCTGCCTTTTGCTGGCTGGTTTGTTATTGCATCGAACCCCTAGCCGGTTTTTAAAAGCGGTTAATCTATCGATCGCTTCCAGTAGTGGCATTATCATTCAGTTTCCAATCTATGCTGGGATTATGGGCATGATGGTTGGCTCAGGTTTAGCCGCGTCATTATCCGAATGGTTTATTTCCATTGCGGATAGTCAGAGTTTTCCGCTATTAACCTTTATTAGCGCTGGCATTGTTAATTTTTTTTGTTCCTTCTGGCGGTGGTCAATGGGCTGTTCAAGCGCCGATTGTGATCCCCACTGCAATAGAGTTAGGGGTTCCCATTAACCAAGCGGCGATGGCGGTGGCTTGGGGTGATGCTTGGACTAATATGATTCAGCCGTTTTGGGCGCTACCCTTATTGGCTATAGCAAAGCTCAGTTTAAGAGATATCATGGGTTATCGTGCGGTAATTTTAATCTGGTCAGGCTTGGTGATTTCTTCAGTAATTTATTTTGCTTATTAATTTCAGAGTATGATCTTTTGGAACCCTACTCCATTTTTGAATCGGTTATAAGTTTGCGTTTGTTTAGGATTGAAACTTTATGAGTTATTTTGACAATTTAGATATTATTATTATTTATATCTATCTGATCTTTGTTTTTGTGATTGGTATCTACTTTACCAATCGAGCTTCACATTCAGTGGAAGACTTTTTTTATTGGTGGCCGAACTATGCCTTGGTGGTTATTAGGCGTTTCCATGGCGGCAACTAATTTTTCCATTGATACACCTATCGCGGTCACTAAATTTGTGGCACAAGAGGGTATTGGCGGTGTTTGGTTTATGTGGTCGAGTGCTATTTCTGCGGTGTTAGTGACCTTCTTTTTCTCCCGCTTATGGCGACGCTCAGAGGTGATCACCGATGCTCAAATTATTGAAAAACGTTACTCCGGTAATTCAGCAAAATATTTAAGGCTATTTAAAGGGATCTACTTTGGGGTTATATTTAATGCCTTTATTATGGGATGGGTATTTTTATCTTTGGCTAAAGTAATGGCTGGAATTACAGATATCGATATTGATTATATTCTGTGGCCAACGGTTATTTTGGTTTTCGTTTATTCTGTTTCTGCCGGTTTTTATGGGGTAGTTGTTACTGACTTTTTTCAGTATTTTATTGCCCTTATTGGCTCTATTTTTCTAGCCTATTATTCGTTGCAGCATGTGGGTGGCGTTGATGGTCTAATTGAAGGATTGCAAGGTTCGAGTGCGGGCCCTAGCCTGCTTAATTTTATGCCAAGTCTAGAAGATAACTCACTGATGCCTTTATCGGTCTTTTTAGTTTATATTTTAATGCAGTGGTGGGCGCATAAGTATTCGGATGGCGGAGGTAAACACATTCAGCGTTTATTATCGGCAAAAAATGAACAGGAAGCCTTTAAAGGTAGCGCATTGTTTACCGTGTTGACTTATATTTTTCAGATGTGGCCTTGGATTATTACGGCACTCTGTGGTGTGTTAGTGTTTGAAGGTATTAGCGACCCCGAAATGATTTATCCTAAGATGATGGTAGAAGTATTGCCTCATGGTTTACTGGGCTTGGTATTTGTGGGTTTGCTGGGCGCTTTTATGTCGACCATTGATACCCATTTAAACCTTGGTGGGTCGTATATTGTTAACGATATCTACAAGCGATTTATGGTCAAGGAGGCTAGCAATAAACATTATATTCTAGTGTCTAGAATTTCGATGGCATTGCTATTATTAATTGCTGTTATTATCTCAAAAAATCTCGATTCAGTGGCTGGCGCTTGGAAATTTTTACTGACCTTTGCTAGCGGCGCGGGATTAACCTGGATTATCCGTTGGTTTTGGTGGCGGGCCAACGCCTGGACAGAGTTCTCCGGTATGATAGCTTCTGGCGTTAGCGCTAGTTTTATCCATTATTACTACCCAGATTGGCTTTACTCGGAGAAACTTGTGGTCACCGTTTCTATTTCAACCTTCACTTGGTTGATAGTGACCTTTTTGACAAAGCCGGTCAGTGAAAAGAAGTTGATCGAGTTTGTACATCTAGTGAGACCGGGTTATTTTGGTTGGAAATCGATCTATCAAAAACCGATATTAAACCGCATAGGTTCTTATCCAATGGCATTAAACTTTCGGTGTTAGGCATTATCGCTTTTTTCTGTTTTAACTTTGGAATCGGTTATTTGATTTTGCGAGAGGCCTGGATTGGAGTTGCCTTAATATTGGCTGGTAGTTTAGTCGGATACAAAATATTGCAAGCTAGTAAAGCCGTCTAATAAAACTGTAAAACAGAGCGCCGCTCTATTTTAGGGATGGTTGTGAATGCAATTAATGGTTTTCCGATATTAAGTGATATAATAGACATTAAGACTTATAGGTCACTATAAATGATTAAAAATAGAAATCTTGCCATACAATTATTTAAAAGGAGTTTACCAGAGCTTGTCTCTGATGCTTGCCAACTTGAAGGTATAAACTTTACTGTACCTGAAATTCAGACTCTGCTTGGTGGAATGACAGTCGGTAATAAAGATATTCATGAGCAAGAAATAGCACTCAATCAAATAAAGGCATGGAAAACCATACTCAGTGATCTGCTAGTCAATAAAGTAGAGATTAAAAAGGATTATTCTAATAAAATTCACCATATTGCGGCTAAAGAAGATGCAATGGAATGGGGTAAATTTAGAAGTGGAAATGTGACAATTGCTGGCACAGACTATTTACCACCAAAGACGGAAGAGCTAAACGCTAAATATAGTCAAATGTTAAAGGATTTCTCTATAATTAAAGACGATTATAGGAAAGCGACATTTCTTTTTTTTACATTATGCCAAAAATCAGTTTTATTACGATAACAATAAGCGTCAGGGAAGATTTATGATGAATGCTTATCTTTTGAATCAAGATTACCCGTTATAAACGTCCCTAAAACAAGGGAGAATGAGTTTAACCAAGGTATGTTGAGGTTTTATAATTCAAAGAAGAATAACACATCTGAAATGTATGCATTCCTAATGAGTTGTATTCACCCAACCATTGCTGAGCAGTTCAATCTACCGGTTATTGATTTTCAAGAATATATAAATGAGTAAAGCTTCAATGCTAAAGGAGCTATAGTTTACCAACACCACACTGCAACAGTGCTAAAAACAGATAGATGTTAGTGATTAATCGGGTTTTTGCTATTCAATAGCGGCTATATTGCGCTAGAAAGACAAATTAATCGGCTTTTTGGGGATAATATGCAGCAAAAAACCAGTAAAAAGCGCTTTGCGCATTATATCTCTGAAATTTATGGCTTTAATCAGCTAAATATCCGAATTATAAAGGAAAAACATTTGACTCAGTGATTATTGAGTATATAATTCAGGCAGCTAGAAAGTACGTTTTATATTTATGCACAAAATTTCAATGATTCGCCTTTGGTCCTTCGTTCTGTTTTTCATAAGTAATCGCACAACTTCCAGCAAACCTCGCATTGAAACCGTTTTTGGTTTTAACGCATTTTTACTTTTTTAAAATAGGATACACACATGTCTGATACTACTACTGGTACAGTTAAATGGTTCAACGAGTCTAAAGGTTTTGGTTTCATTGAGCAGGAAAATGGCCCTGACGTTTTTGCACATTTCAGTGCAATCTCAGGTTCTGGTTTCAAAACTCTTGCTGAAGGTCAAAAAGTTGAGTTCACAGTAACTCAAGGTCAAAAAGGACCTCAAGCTGAAAACATCACTGCGCTTTAATCATTTAATCGCATGTGAGCTACTTGTTTTTTAAGTAGCTGCAAAATTAAGGGCATTACCGATTGGTTATGCCCTTTTTTTATAGCAAAAATAGCCCCAATAGCGCTTTTTATATAAAGGAACCTACCATGAAAAAATTATCCCTCTTTGTTCTAATTCTTTGCACACCTATCCTTGCTGCTAATGGTGATTTTAGTAAAACTGAAGCCAAAATTAAACAGGCTATGCAGTCCGATATCCGGAGCGCTAAAGAGCTAGCTCGAGATGCTAATCGATTGCCCGTTCAAACCTTAAAGTTTTTTGGTTTAAGAGACAACATGAAGGTGATTGAGTTAATTCCTGGTGGCGGCTGGTACACCAAGCTCTTGGCTCCAGTATTGGGCGATAATGGAGAGTTCTTTGTCGCGATGGGCACAGGTCGAGTTTCCAAAACATTGGTGGGTAAAAAAGGCATGGAGTTTATGTCAATTATTAATGATAACTCCAATATTCACCGTAAAAAAGGCGCAAAGTTTTACTCTGTTGATGCTTTTAGTCTCAAAGAAACAGATGTTGATATTGTATTCACCTTCCGGAATTACCACAATTTTGATCAAGCAAGCCGTACACTTGTTAATAAAGCTGTATTTAAAGCACTTAAATCAGGCGGCATTTATGCGGTAGTTGATCACACTCGCCGTCATATGCAAGCCGATGATAATGAAAACCGTCGTCGCGTAGATCCTGTTTTAGCGATTAAAGAAATTGAGCAAGCCGGTTTTGAATTTGTTGATTACACCAATCTCCACTATCGTGCTGATGATGAATTGCGCTATGAAGTAGGTCGTAAAACAGTCACTGGTAATACCGATCGTTTTACACTCAAGTTTAGAAAGCCATAAAATTTTATGAGGCAATAAGGCCAAAGTTTGGTCGTTTATAAATAATGGTTTTTATTGTTATTTTTACATTTCTTGTTTTAGGTTTTGCGCTAAAACAATTTAACCTTTTAACCCAAACTGGCGCTAAGTGGACCAGTCACTATGTGATCAGTATCTGTATGCCGGCGATCATACTGCTCAAGTTTCCCAATCTTATTTTTAATTGGGATCTTTTGTTCCCGAGCATTATGGCGTGGATTTTGATCCCCATCGCATGGCTTCTAGTGCTTTGGTTGAGCCGTATTTTTCAGTGGAGCCTACAGGTGGAAGCCTGTGTATTATTGATGGTCTGCTTTGGTAATACCTCTTTTGTGGGGTACCCTCTAGTGCAGGCCTTTTTAGGCGATAACGCGCTAGTTTACGCGGTGGTTTATGATCAAATGGGATCGTTTTTAACCCTTGCCATTGTGGCTAGTTTAATTGTTTCCGTTTATAAAAATAAAATTCAAAATAATCGCAGTCACACGGAGGCGAATCAGCCCTTTTTTTCTAACGGTTTGGCGCTAGTAAAAACTATTTTTACTTTCCCACCCTTTGTTGCCATCTTTATCTCTATTCCTCTGCGTTTTTATCCATTACCTTCAATAGTGACGCAGGTGTTTGAGTTAATTGGACGAACCTTGGTGCCATCTACCATGTTGCTGATAGGATATTATATGGTTTTTAAACTTCCGAGGCGGGATTTAAACCCACTTTACTTTAGTTTAATTATTAAAATGCTACTGCTACCCTTTTTCGCATGGCTGTTATTGTTTTTATTAAGCCCATTGGAGGCGGGGCAGTTTGCACTCTTTGCACAAACCACCTTTATGGAGGCCGCTATGCCGCCGATGGTGACCACTTGTATTCTTGCTATTCACAATGGTTTTGCACCGAGGTTAGCCTCTGCCGCGGTGGGCTATGGCTTATTGTTAGCGATTATCACAATTCCCTTAGTATACCTGATCAGTCAAAGGGCCGTTTAAGCCAAGGATTAAGGCTTAACTTCTTATTTCAAGCTTAAATAGCCCCATTTCGATCAAAAACATCAACTTAACAAGCCTTTTTGTCAAATATACTTGACTTTATATATTGATCAATCTATTGTTGTGTCAAGTAGGCTTTACAATATGTCAAAGGAGGCAATCTTATGAGTCAATTAAACAAAACGACAACCCCTTGGAAGGCTAGATTAGAAAAGAACACTATTAGCCTATTTTTATGGACATTTGCCTGGTTATGCACCACAGCTTTGGTTAAATTTGGTTCAAAATACTTGTGGGATTACGATACCTATTTATCAGCGGCAGCAGTGATTCTTAATATTGTTGTGGGTTCTTTAATGATACTAATGAACAAGCGCCATTTGGATAGCTCGGATGAAATGATGAAAAAAATACAGCTTGATGCGATGGCAATGTCACTCGGAATAGGTTTAGTACTAGGTTTAAGCTTTCAGCAATTAGAAGCGGTTAAGCTCATCAGTTTTCAACCACAAATCGCCCATTTGGTGATGCTGATGTCAATTGTCTATGCGCTAGCCGTTTTATTTGGTCGAAGGAAATATGCATGAAGAATCGATTAAAAGTTTTACGAGCAGAAAGAGATTGGACTCAGGCTCAACTAGCCTCTGAACTTGATGTTTCAAGGCAAACGATTAATGCCATTGAGAAGGGTAAATTTGATCCAAGTTTACCGCTGGCTTTTAAGGCAGCAAGATTATTCGATATGGCGATAGAAGAAATTTTTTTGATTAGCTATAGCAGGGTGATTAATCGACAGCTTTTTAATTGTTAAATCGCTTTTTTATCCCTCTCCCTTGATGGGAGAGGGTAGGAAGAAGAGGTGGCGTAACCGGGAACAAAAACAAAAGATGTGTCGCCATAAAACCCATCCAAACTATTTCCTAACAACAAAGTATGAAGAGTAAAGTGGGTATCCAAGGCATCATTAGGCTTTGTAAAACCCAAGGTCACACCGTCATCCATGACTCTTTGTGACATAGGACCCACAGGGATGTGGGATGTGGGAAGTGCAGATAATGCAAGGAGCAATTTTCGGCCTGTCCATCCGTGGACATAAAACCAAACAGTAGTAGTAAAACATCACCGCTATTTTAACCAGTTGCGTCACGCGAAGCCCAACCAGCGGGCTCGCTCGGGCTAATACGTGTGTGCCGGGCATGGCACTTAACTAGTCAGGTGAAAGTCCTGATACCGGTATTCGCAGAGCCGAAGGTTAGCGAAAGGGCAAGGGCAAACTCGTGAGGGAATGTCTGAAGGAAGCTCAACGCGAAATCGCGGGACGATGGACAAGAATCGGATATTAGGTGTGACGTAAGTGGGGCCAGTGGGCACGTGACCACTAAGCCCTCCATCTGCAATTGGCTTACGTTTTATAAATCCGGCGTCTACGCGATGAAAGTTAAGTGTCTTACCCCGGGAGATCTCCTGATACTGCGCTGGGAAACTGCGTGCAGTTGAAAACCGCTGAAGGTCGAGCAATTGGCCTTGAACGTACAGGAGAAGTCAGCAGAGGACATAGTACTAGTGATTACTCGGTTGAGAAATATATTTTCTTAAAAGTGAATGTCTAAGGGAAGGTCCGAACGGTGCTCGAAAGAGCTTAATAAAAGAGAGCAGTCACTTTAACAATGAGCCAATGTATAGCGTCAGACAAACAGCAGGTTCTGCCCTTAAGTGGGGACGAAACATTGACTGGGTTGCAAAAGAAACGACACTCCGGTTAACCACCATTTACTCATGGAACGCGTGTTAGAAAGAGGGAATTTATTTCGCGCACTTCAGAAGGTGCAACGTAATAAAGGCGGCGCAGGAATAGACGGTATGACCGTTGACGATCTGCCTGCTTTTCTCAAGCTGCATTGGCCGTCGATTAAAGAGCAGTTGATTAATGGAAACTACCAACCGAAAGCGGTCAAGCGAGTCTTGATCCCCAAATCGGATGGTAGCAAGCGAAAGCTTGGCATTCCAACGGTTCTCGATCGACTTATCCAACAAGCGTTACTTCAAATTTTACAACCAGAATGGGATCAAACGTTTTCCCATTTTAGTTTTGGTTTTAGACCACGACGCTCAGCCCACCAAGCGGTGAAGCTTTCTGAAATCTATGTCAATGATAATCGTCATTGGGTTGTCGACATGGATTTAGAAAAGTTCTTTGATAAAGTGAATCATGATGTGCTGATGCACCGAGTGAAACAACGCGTCAAAGATAAACGAGTGCTAAAACTGATTAATAGATACCTTAATGCTGGCGCTTTAGTTAATGACCAATGGGTTGAAGCCAAAGAAGGTACGCCGCAAGGCGGACCGCTATCGCCATTGCTCGCGAATCTATTGTTGGACGATTTGGATAAAGAACTGGAAAGCAGAGACTTGAAATTTGTTCGTTATGCCGATGACTGTAATATTTATGTCAGAAGTGAACGTGCGGGTCATCGAGTTTTATCTTCAATCACTCAATGGTTGAAGAAGCAATTAAAGCTAACCGTTAACGCGAATAAAAGTGCAGTTGACCGACCTTGGAAACGCCGCTTTCTTGGTTTCACTTTCACCGCAAGGGAAGCAATAAACGGATCAAGGTAAGCGACAAAGCGTTCAAACAATTCAAATATAATATTCGGGCTATCACGCGAAGGACACGAGGTAGAACGTTGAATCATATCGTTTCTGATCTCCGTTCTTATCTATTAGGATGGAAAGGGTATTTCGGATTCTCCGAAGTTAAATCCACCATGATCGATCTCGATAAATGGATAAGACGCAAGCTCAGATGTTATATACTGAAACAGTGGGGTAGGTCCGGTTACAGACGCCTAAGAAAGCTGGGAATAGGTCGACGCGGTGCATGGAATGTCGCCAAATCAGCACGAGGCCCATGGCGTTTAAGTAATCATATTACGGTGCGCAAAGGTTTATCCAACAAGTATTTTAAAGAACTTGGTGTACCAAGCCTTGTAGAATGTTAAAGTTAACTCAATTAACCGAACCGCCGTGGTACGTGATCCGTATGCCCGGTGGTGTGGGGGGAGAGGCATCGTGAGGTGTCTCCCTATCCTGATTAGCTAAGCTATTAGCTGACGTTTAAACAGCCTTTTATTTTGGCTGCGGATAGTTTCTGATTGATGTGGCTTATTTTCTGGATTTTAATCGACTGGCCCGCATTAAATACTAAAAACTGGTGCAACGATTTTTTTAAAGCAGTGATCAATTGGTCCGTTTTATCAGTTTCTATGTGTAGATGTTTTATGTTTAAAACGCCCAATTTCCGGTCTATTTTTACATCCATTCGACCTACAAATTGCTTGCCCCATAAAAGGGGTAAGCTGAAATAGCCATATTTTCTTTTGCTCTCTGGCACATAACATTCGATCTGATAGTCAAAATCGAAAAAGTTCTTTATTCGTTTACGCTGAATAACAAGGTTATCAAAAGGCGATAATATTTTTACCCTGCGAGCGTTTAATCTCTGCTTTAAAAGCGATTCAATATTGGGCAAAGCAAATAACCTTGCTTATCAATAGTGATAGAAATTAACCTGCCTTGCTCACACATTTGCAAACAGCAGTTTTGTATTGATGATTTAACTCCCTTTAGAAGATAGCTTATCTGCTCAGCGGTTCCGACGGCATTGGCCTTTAAATAGATCATAATAAGATGCTGAAAATAGGCATCTTCAGTTGGCATACTGGTATCAATATTAGCCGGTAAAACCCTTTGCTTTAAGTCATAAACCTTCTGAAATCCTTGTCGTTTCACTACCATCAAGTCACCTTGCATATAAAGTTGTTCAAGCGCTTTTTTAGCGGGTTTCCAGTCCCACCAACCGCTTTTAGTTTGCCGAGTGTCTTTAAAATCTTTGGCTTGCAGCGGACCCTCTGTTTTGATCCTATTTAAAACTAGCGCTTGGCTTTTTGTGTCTTGCTCGAACCAATGTTTTTCACCCCGTTTGAAAGCCATTTTTCGCGGCAGACTAAAGCGATAATGATCCATCGGTAAATAGGCGGCAGCATGGGACCAATACTCAAATATCTTCTTGTCAGCCAACAGCTGATCGATATGTGATGCTGAATAACCAGCCTGACGATTCCAAAGACTGTGATGATGCGCTCTTTCAACCATAGAGATAGAATCAATCTGCACATAACCCAGTGATTTTATCGCTTGATAAGTCGCAGATTCACCAACACCAATACTTCTGTCAGCATAAATCCCCTGGCTTAACAAAATAAGCTTTTGAGTATCTTGCTGGCTAAGGCTGTTCGGCATAAGGTTTGTTGTGAGTATTAAAATTGAGCGTGAATAGTAGCATTAAATAAGAGGGTGGGCGTGTTGTTTAATCCTAGAATAATTAGTTGCATGGGAATAAGTGCAGTCTTTTAGAAAGCAAGGCTATTCGCTACAAGTACATCTGTGAGCCTTGAACGAGAGTTGCTTAAAGGTGGACACTTTCTTATATCAACTACCTGATCAAAAATAGTGCAACGACTCCTGCACGCTTAGAAATTTATACCCACGCAGAAATGGTGGTGTAGATACAAAAAACCCAGCAATTACGCTGGGTTTAGAGTTTTTAATAATGGTGGCCCGGAACAGAATTGAACTGTTGACACAAGGATTTTCAATCCGTTACTGTTATTAGTTAAGTTGTTGAAATATAATGATATATCTTATATTTTTGTTAAAATATCCAGTTTTTTACACCGTTGGGTTTTATGAATTACAACTTATAACTGGAATGAAGCAGTTTTAATTTGTTACATTAAGATCTTTTTTGGCATAAGGAATGAATGAAAACAAACAATCTTCCGCTTCGCATCTAATACCAGATATTTCTTGCTCTTTGTTGTCACTCCGCTCGGCCGCACATAGTGAATGGTTAAAATCCAATAAAGATTTGTAAGTCTTTTTAGATAAAAACAATGCACCAATGTTCAATTGAGATTCTAATACTAATTTGCTTTTAATGAACTCTTTCTCATGCATATCAAACATCTCTTCGCTTATTTCTTTGGCATCTAATTCTGATTCAATCCATAAATCACAATAGAGAATTACCTTATTTAGAGCTTCGATTGTTGAGAACATATGAATCTAATTTCTTATCCCACCATTTCTCTTTTCTATATTTTTTAAAGCAAAATAGACCGAAAAGAAGGACGTACAAACAGCGGTTAACATTGATATTAAAAACGTTTGAATGCCAATTAAATCCATCATTATAAATTGCACTAATTGATGCAAACTACTTTCATGACCTAGGATATAGCCTTTCTACCGAGATAATTTCCTGTTTGGACTGGTGTTTGTTCGATAACTTTTTACTTCTTTGCATTGTTTTGCAAACATTGTATTCACCGCATACATTCTATCCTTTTCATCTCCACCATCCCATCCAAAATCTACGGTATTCTTGATTATAACTTTAAAATCATATGAACTATCATCTACTGGCATTCTTACTATATTTCCACCGTTTTCCATCCATTTAAGGTGAAAAGCAGTTCCACCACACCCACTCAACAAATGATTAGACTATAAAATAATATTCTCATTTTTACTCTACTCCTTCCGGATTGTAATGATAAATTTTCAGCTTTTATGGCTTTATAGCAAAAGTTAGTTCACGCGAATAGGTTCCATATACCCATTTTTTCACCTAGAACCCTAATAGCTCTATCATTGTGGAAATAAGAACTGATAATTGGTTGATCCTGCATATCCACCGTAACTATTCTTAGCATTTACATGGACACTAATGAAGTATCCAAATTGCATGGGATATCCGTAAATAGACATTGATTGTAATCCCTGCTTTTCGCATACTCCAAAATTATATTTTCGCGCTATAAGGATCTTTCAACAGTGTTTATAATATTTTTGACTCTAATTTCGCATTCTTCCTGTGAAATTATGTTTCCGTAGTCAGCCACTCGATAATTCTTGCCGTGTGGGAATAATGGTTCTTGCACCACAGCCAATTAAACTTATAAGAAGGAAAGGATTGATATACAAAGGTTTAGTCTAGAGTTAAGGTTCTTCAATGTTCGCTCCGTGAAATAGTACTGCTTTAGCACTCATATAGAAGAGTACTACTTAAACCGATAGTAATTCACACAGCTAGAAAAATCAAGATTGATTGTTTGGCGGTGTCTACAAAAATAGCTTTGTGTTGCATGGAATTTGTCTGATTACTAAAAAGATATCATGGTCAATCACATTTAAAAAATTTGCGAATCATCCAACCAAAGGATTATTAATCAGCGGTACAACCACCATTTAAGTGGTTAATATCACCAATTACACCACCCATCTACCCAACTCAGGTGAAATTACACGTTTTTCACCTGATTTTTACCGATTTATGATGATTTTAACGTCAATCCAGATCACCCATATATCTTTAAATTGTTTTGTTTACTTACCTGTTTCATAAACTCTCTAACTAATTCTTTTGGAAACCCATTCTTTACCTAGTTGGTTGTTAACGTGAATTACTAATTTTTCAGATGTTTTAATCTCATCTAATAGAAACTCAGTCCTACTTTGATTAGGTCCATTAATAACTACCATTTTGTCCTCCAACACTACACACTCCTTACCATAGTATTTTGTTCCTCTTATTCTACTGCTCATACATATACCTTCTTAGTTATAAAAAATTAAAAATTATTTTTATTCACCAGTAAATACCAATATCAACTAACTAGGTGTTCACCAATGAAACTATCAGAACTAAAACCAACTAAAATTACTAAACCAAACAAACCTAAGAAAATCATTAAACCAGTCAAACCTAAAAAACCAATTAAAACAAAATGATTAATTGTTTTCCTTTATACCTAAATCAAGGAAGGTAATCATTTCAACTACAGGTTTTTAAAATGTTAAATTCAATTCAAATTAATCAACTACAACAATGTTTGATTGAAGATATAAAAACACTCAACTTATCAGGTTTGGAAATAACTGAACAGGTTTACATTTATCTTGAAAACCTTTCAGGTTTTCGAAACTACTAGCAGTCAGTTTTTGGAAAAAACCGTTAATTTGATTCTCAAAGACTTACCTGTTCAGAAACCCGAAGGTGTTTTATACAAAACAAAATAATCACCTATGGACAATCCACATCCGTTTGTAGAAAAGGTAACGTTAAGTTAACCAAATGTTACTACAACACTCAATAATCCTCGTACAGAACCCTTTTAGTAATTTCAGTTTATTACTTAAATTAAAGATGTTAACAAATCACCTCTACCAATTAACTTACCACTCATTCCATGTGTTGTATTTGTTTTTGGAATATAAAAACCAACAGCAATACCAGATGGTAAGTATATCTGTTTTTTACCACTCTGGAACGTTTCCACCCACGCTCTCAGCTGTCCATTACCATGTTGTAACATTACTCTACTCATTTGTTTCTCCATCAGTATCACTGTTAAAATCATTAATCAGTTGTTTCATTTTTAAAGCTACCTGTTGGTTTTCTAAGTGTGCATACCTCATAGTGGTAGATATATTCGAATGCCCTAATAGCTGTGCAGTTTCTTGTAATGTCATCCCATTTCTAACCATTCTACTTGCAAAGGTGTGTCTAAAATCATGCACCTTAAAGTCACTAACACCAGCATTCTTTAGTGCATTACGTATCGCAATGGTTGAATGTCGTCTAGGTTTCAATCCTGTTTTATCTGTAAATACCCACGTATCATTTTTCTTAGTTTCATATCTACGTTTTAACACATTAAATACCCTATCTGACATCATTAATATTGATTCATTATTGGTTTTTGTTCTTTTCAAATTAATCGTTTTATCTCTTAAATTAACTTGTTCAGATTTCATTTCAGAAGCTTCGGAATACCTGCACCCTAAGTCGATCAATAAAGTTACCAAATCAAAGTTATCCTGTCTCTGATCAAGTAAATAGGTTTTTTCTGTTTTAGGTGTTAACTGTTTATAATATTTTGGATTTGTTGGCTCTAACTCTTTAAACAACCTAACTTCTTCATCCTTACTAAGTGATCGAATACGTGAATTCTCCACCTTTAATACTGGATAGGTGATTTCTGGAATGTTGTAACCCATCTTTCCAACATACTCAATCATCGATCTTAACTGGATGATTGAATGTTTAATCGTTTGCATTGCTCGTTTCTCTTTCTTTCTACCAACAACAAACAATTCAATATCTCTAGTCGTTAACTCGTGAATTGGTTGGTCAATAAATCCCCGTCTAATCGTTCCGTAGTTTCGATTTAAAATCTTCAAACGTCTTCATCCCTGTCTTACTTAATTCAAACAAGTCTAACGCTGAATACAATGTTATTTCATCCAATTTACCCAGATGTTTTTTATCTATAACCTCCTGTCGTTTTTTACGTTCGATTTCTAACGCTTTAGATTTTGTTTTTGTACCAGATGTAAATTGATGTTTTTACCGTTAATCTGAAATCTAATTTGGTA
>JAUZSK010000025.1 GCA_030949565.1 Enterobacterales bacterium | reverse complement strand
TACATGCTGGCGATCATCTGGTCGGTATTCGAACGGGGTGGCAACAAGCGGCGCTGATCACTGGTAGCGTTATATGAGTATCAATGCCGATCAGAAAGATCCATCATATCAATGCTCCACAAGATCCGACTGTGCACAACTCAATCTGCTTAGTTAACCTACCTTCCTATGGTTCTAAGGTCATAAAAAACCATGCGACAACAAAAACAAGATCGAAGCTGAAACGGCGCTTGTCGCCCGCGTTATTGTCCAAGAGAGCTCTCGTTCAAGCTGCCCCTCTTCTTTATATCGAAACAATAGTTGGGACCCTGAGTGGATGCCAAATTGACGTGATGGTTCTATTTCCGAAGAAAAACCGAGCTGCATGCATAAGCCAAGCCGTTGCCAGCCCCGATGCAACAACCGCCAGCGGAAAAACGAAAATGGAGTATGTGCAGCAAACAAGCCCAGTCTCGGACACAAATCCAAGCAAGAAATTGAGCAATTAAGCAACAAAGGATCAATATATTGTGCAGCAGAAAAAGTTGATTCAGCTCAAAGAGAAAAATTTGCAACAACCGGATAGTATGGCTGAAGCGGTAGTTAATGCAATAAAAACAGGCACGGCAAAAGAATTACCAATTTAAAAGAAGTGATTGAAATAAGTTAGTTGCGGCTCGTCTTCACAATAAAGCGCCTCTATGTCATGTATGACGACCCACATCTCTGTAACCTTTACAGGGTTGCACAGATCTGGTCTTTTTTGACCCTGTTAGCTAAGGAGCTTTGTGATGAAACACCTTTTACACACGCTATTGTTTATAATAATTGTTGCACTACCATTTCAATTCGGAAGCTTTAAAAGAATCCTGCCGTTTATCAGAGTCGGTATTAACAAAGAAACCCATCGATGATGTTTATTTGAGATATTCAAGCCAGCATGAATGATTCATCTTTTTTTATCGTGAAGGAGCTCAATATAGGTGGAAATCTAAAGGAATAGGCTGAGTCGATGGGGCGATGAATATAATCAAAAGTAAGCTTACCGGGCTTCGCAGTATGAGGTATTTTGTGGCGTGGCTGGTATGCCAACCAGGTCAGCAATGAAGATCCGATGATGCTTGGTCTATGCCCTTTGCATTTAACGCCGATCGAGCAAACGGGACAAACCACGGTTCTTTTTAATCGACCGAGTTTTTGTTGCGCAGCAGAGCACAGCGCTAAAAGTGACTACCGAAAATTGGAACTTTACAAAGGTGATAAGGTATCATTGAAGCTAAGCACAAAAGTGAAAACCTGTTACTCAAAGAATATGCAGCAAACCACTGCTTATAGCGGTGCAGGGATTGCCATCAAGATCACAATCGGCCTCATCTAACACCTTTTCTAAGGGTGCTGTACTGATAAATCCAGAATGATAGCTGGTTCCCATGACGAGTAAGATCGATGTTGTTTTCAATTACTATTTGAGGTAATTCTTTTCTGGATAGCCCAACCTCTTCTAAATACAAATGATCTTGTGGGAGAGTCAACTTGTTGAGATCTGATCAAAAAATCTTTATTTGCTGCATCAGCCGAGTCGGACGCACAGAGATCATAATTATCCTGCCCCATGGTAAAATCCGCTGGGCCCATGATCCTCGCTCCTCATAGCTCAGTAATACCAATGTCAGATCCCGCAACTGATGCAGAGATAGATCGCAAATGAATGTAATGAGACCACGTGAGGGTGCCGTTGATTGACTGACTGCGAGAGACAATGCCCCATCGTTTGGAGAATTTTCCGATTCAATTCAGCTGAATATTCATATTTGTCGATATTTGAAACCAATAGCTGCCAAATTGTGTTGTCACATTGGTCCTGCTGCCCGATCAAGCCATGATAATAAGGTATTTTGGTTGTTTTTAATAACTGCCAATCATTAGGAGTAAATAACAATTTATTCACCAAGGGATGATGATGGGTGGATTTAATAATCAAATCATAATTACCCAGCTCCAGCCTGTTGGTTTATTTCTTGATAAATAGGCTTACCCCACACCACTTTAGCATCCACCGAGATACCTTTGTTTTGCCGCCTCAGCTAAATAACTATCGAGCCAACGCTGCTGAGTTTTTAAATAACCTTCCTTAGCCTGCTCTAGTTGTAATGGATTAAAAAAGAGATTGCTCACAATACTCGATTATAAAGCAACAACAAACAAAGTAATGCTCGCCTGATAAACACTTTGGCGAGATAAATGGCGCGAGACAATGCCGGTTGTTGGTCTTTAGTGGGCTCGAGATCACGACCAGAATTCGTTTGATATTTTTCATCTTCCGCTCCTCTTCAAAATGATAATTTAGAGAGCCAATTTTCATCTTTAAGAAAATTCTTAAAAGGAAAAACGCCAGGTTCATACTTATAATAGATCCTACGCGGTCTAGGCAGCTTGATTTAGGTCAAGAAATCTTTATTTCCCTACCAGTTGAAAGTATGTGCAAAAAATCAGCCGCGTAATTGCGCATAAAGCTTAAGCAATTTGTTCGGCAGATCAACTGCTCTTTTGACTAAAATGAAGTTTTGTTGCCCAAATAAATAAGGCAAATACTGATTGGCATCTTCATCGATGGTGATGCAAAAGGTTTCAACACCTTGCTGTTTGGCTTCAATAATGGCCATCCGCGTGTCCTCTATGCCATAGCGTCCTTCATACTGGTCAATATCGTTGGGTTTACCATCGGTTAGCAATAGCAAAAGTTTTTGGCTAGAGGCTTGCTTTAGAATCTGCTGAGTCGAATAACGGATGGCCGCGCCCATTCGAGTATAGTAGCCGGGTTGCATCGCGGCAATATGACCACGGATTTCATCGGTGAGTTTTTGCTTAAAGGTTTTAATCTGATAATAACGAATATGGCTCGCCTTGACCGAAGAAAACCCAGCTAGCGAATAGTGATCACCACTGGCTTCCAGTGCCTCAGAAAATAAAAATAGGCTATCACGAATAATATCAATCACTCGCGCTTCATTGTTAACCCAAGCATCGGTGGATAAGGATAAATCAGCTAACAGTAAGCAGCTAAGATCTTTACTAACACGATCCAATGATTTAAACAAACCGGTCACCTTGCCGGATTGACCTAATGCTCTTTGTGTTTGATAGTGGATCACCTGGTCGAGATCTAACTCACTACCATCCAATTGATTTTTCTGCCAATAGCGTTGATTTTTAAACTGTTCAAATTGAGCCTTTAATTGCTTGGCTTTTTTGCGCAAATGCTGTGGCAAAGCAATACCTTGGCTGGCTTTTGGCAACATGACTTTTAAGCGGCAATGATTATCCAGTAAACAGTTTTTTTTATAATCCCACTCGGGCAATAAAATTCCATCTTTTAATAGTGTGTCGTCATAATCACTGGCTGGCAGGTCTAAATCAAATCTAAGACGACTTGAGGTATTTGTATCAGAATCAGAAAGACTAATCACATCCAAGTCATTCGCAGTTTGCGCGGCAGAATCCTCCTCTTCATCATCCTCAGTACGATCTAAATTAATAAATTCAGACCAGCTAAAATAACTTTCTAAACGGAAGGCTAATAATCCTGAGCGCCCATCGGGATCATCAATCACTTGACCTTTACGCCGATGTTTTTCGGCTAGTTTTTTGGGTTGATTAGATTCTGGGTTAAGTGCTGCTGAGGCGCTTTTACGATTGCTGCTTTTGTGCTGACTGCCCAACATAGGATAAAGCCATAAGGCAACCGCCGGCAATTGCAGTGGTTGTTGAATACTTGGAATAGAGGGTCGATCTATATTGCTGTGAAGATCAACGACTTGCCATAAACCACGCTGTATTAATGCTTCTTGGCTTGCTAAGGATGGCGGCACCTTGCACTTGGTTTGTCGATATTTAAGATGTGCTTGAGCTAATTGTTGATAGCTAGCCTTTATGCCAGGAAATTCTCGTAGCAGAATTTTCGTGGTCGCAAGATTGTCGATGAACCAATCACCGCTATCTTGATAGTGAGTGAGCATCAAAAGCAACCATAAATAAAGCTTTTCATTAAGCGAAGAATCTTCAAACAATGCAATCCGCCCCGGTAAACGAATACTGTTAGGTTCAAAATAAGCCGGCTGAACATGCTCACCAAGATTAGCAAAGCGCGATAAAAATGAAGGTTTATCGGACCATCGAAAACGCTGCGCCGGCAAAATTTCAAGTGCGGGGATCACCACCCAATGCTCTAAATTGAATGCTAAGCCTTGTGGTTAAATCCTTAAGCTGCACCGCCGATGCCGAATATTCAGGGTCAAACCAGCGGGTAATTGTGTTATGCCAATACTTTCCAAGCGCTTCTTCCATTATGCCTGCCTCACAATTTTTGATCTGTTTTGAGATTCGGCTTTCAACTGCGATACCGATGCGGCATAAAAATTAATCGGGATAGCCACCGCATTTTCATCTTGCGCTATGCCTGATCGCCAACTGAGGATGTTGCGACCAATAGCTTCGATTTTTCACAGGCAGTGACGCACAGGTTACATTGAGTGCAACTAAACATATGTCTTTTAAGACTGCGTGGTTTTAACTGCATGGGGCAGGCATGATCACAATCATTGTCGCAATCTTTGCATTGATTTGATCGTGATTTATCAAACCAAATTCTTAAACCACGCCGATTAGCCATCCAAGCTAAACTTTGAAACAAACCAAAAGCACAGCCAAAACGACAGAATAGATGGCGTGCCAATAGAAATTCCAAACTTAAAATAAAGCTCGCTGCTATTAAAAAAACTTGCTTAGCAAAGGTTAATTGGAAGTTCCAGACTTGTGAATAAACCTCTTGCGGATTAATAATATAGGTTAATAGTACAAGCGCCCAAGTAAAGCCCATCAGAAGCACCAATGGGACCAACACAAACCACCACAGCCGATTTTTTTTAATCTCTAATTGATTGAGCTGTGATTCAGATAGAGATTTTTTCAACCAGATTGACATCTTGCCGCTAGCTTTCAACATTAAACGGTTAAAGGTTTCGACTAATGAGAAATGCGGGCATAACCAGCCGCAATAGATCCGACCAAAACGATAGAAAAGGTAAAAACCAAAAATCAGTAAACTAACCACCGGCAGCAAACCGTAGACTAAAAGATTAACTGCTAATTGACCGCTAGATAGCGCCTCACCAATGCCGATAGACCAATGAAATCCTAGCAGATAGAAATGGCCTTGATCTAAATCAAATCGAAATAAATTAAATAAGGGTGCAACACAAAATAAAACAAAAAAACTGATTTGTGTGATGGAACGGATGATCTGTTTTTGCAAACTCATGACATCATAACCTGCAATAGACGCTTAGTAGAAGTTTGCCAGCGCATTGACTATTCCAGTTTAAGAGCAATCACTTGATAAAGCGCATCGATCGTTTCTTGGTCGTCGCTCATCGGTTCTAGCATCGCGCTATGAATGGCTGCTGGAAAATCTAACCCCGCCTTGATTAAAGTAGCGGCATAAATAATGAGCCGAGTCGACACCGCTTCTTCTAGATCTTGCTGTTGCAGGTTTCTTAGCATTTGAGCGATTTCCACCAGTCGAGTGGCCAAGACTTTATCCACAGCGCTTTCCTGTTGCACGATTTTTATTTCAACATCGGCGTTCGGATAATCAAAGCGCAGCGATACAAAGCGTTGCTTGGTTGAAGGTTTTAACCCTTTGAGTAGATTTTGATAACCCGGATTATAAGAAACCACCAGCATAAAATCATCGGGGGCTCGCAATGATTCTCCCGTTCGGTCGATTGGAAGAATGCGACGGTCATCTGATAAGGGATGCAACACCACCGTTGTATCCTTACGCGCTTCAACGATTTCATCTAAATAACAAATACCGCCCTCGCGCACCGCTCGGGTTAAAGGACCATCTTGCCAATAAGTTTTTCCGGCATCCAACAGATGACGACCGACGAGATCAGAAGCCGTTAAATCATCGTGACAGGCAACAGTAAATAACGGTAATTGAAGTTTCTCTGCCATATAACGAATAAATCGAGTTTTGCCGCAACCAGTGGGGCCTTTGATCAAAATAGGCAACTGATGTTGATAGGCATACTCAAATATCTGAATTTCATTATCTTGAGGCAAGTAGAAGCAGCTTTTATCTTGAGCAGTGATTGATACTTTTTTGTCCATGCTGCGTGATCTCCGCGATTCGATTGAAATGACAAATATTTAATGTGTGTTACTACTCACTAACTTTAAATTATCTATTTATATTCAAATGGTTAAGCATAAAAAACGAACGAACGTTCGTTCGTTTTTTATAGCGTTTTATAGCAACTTAAAACCACCCTCATCCTAACCTTCTCCCTGAGGCGAAGGGAAAAGGGCTTCACTTAGGGCTATCTTTGCCCCTCTCCCATCCGCTGCGGCTTCGGGCTATCTTTTCCCTCTCCCGTCCGTTGATCTTTTTCCTCTCTCCCTTGCGCGTTGCCGCTTCGGGCTATCTTTGTCCCCTCTCCCTTGACGGGAGAGGGTTAGGGAGAGGGTGAAAGTGAAGGAGTTGATCGCTTAACTAAAAGCAACCTATTCCTCTTCTTTAACGAAGAAACTCCAAACATAGACAAACAAACCAATGGTGAATACCGTTCCTGCAATCAGTCGTAACCAATAGAAAATAGCCAGTTGATCTTGAACCACCATAAAGGCCTGCCCTTCACCCATGCGTTGTAACCAGACTTGTAAAATCCCTGCACCGGTTAAAAATAATGTTATAAAAACCATTGATACACTCATTAACCAGAAGGACCACATTTCAACCACCTGCGCTTTCATGCAATTTGCCTGTCGTCCACGCATAATCGGCATGGCATAAGAAATGATGGTTAAAACAATCATCACATAAGCGCCATAAAAAGCCATATGTCCATGTGCCGCTGTAATTTGCGTGCCATGAGTATAATAGTTAACCGGAGCAAGGGTATGCATAAAGCCCCAAACACCCGCTCCTAAAAAGGCTAATACCCCAGTTCCCATTGCCCATAGTACGGCGGCTTTATTGGGATGGTCTCGACGCCGACGATTAACCATGTTAAACGCAAAGAGTGTCATCATAAAAAAGGGGATCGGTTCCATAGCAGAGAATATGCCTCCAATCGGCTGCCAGTATTCCGGTGTACCAATGAAATAATAGTGATGCCCAGTACCTAATATTCCGGTAATCAAAGCCGCAGCAACTATCACATAAAGCCACTTATCAATCACTTCACGATCGATACCGGTGGTCTTAATCAAAACATAGGCCATAATCGCGGCTAAGATTAATTCCCACACGCCTTCAACCCAAAGATGCACCACCCACCACCAAAATATTTTGTCTAGCACGAGGTTTTCTGGGTTATAAAAAGAGAACAAAAACATCACCGCCAAACCAATCAGCCCGGTTAACAGGATAATATTAACCACCGTTTTGCGTCCACCTAAAATAGTAAGACCGATATTGTATAAAAACCCTAAAGCAACCACTACAATTCCTATTTTGGTAATGGTCGGTTGTTCTAAAAATTCTCGTCCCATAGTGGGCAAAAGATCATTACCCGTCAGTTCGGCGAGGCGCGCATAGGGAACCAATAAATAACCCAAAATAGTTAAAGCACCCGCCACTAAAAATACCCAGAATAAAATCATGGCAAGCTTAGGGCTGTGTAGTTCTCTTTCTGACTCTTCAGGAACTAAATAATAAGCGGCTCCCATAAAACCAAACAATAACCAAACAATGAGTAGATTTGTATGCACCATACGGGCAACATTAAATGGAATCTCAGGGAAAAGGAAATCACCCCAAACATATTGTAAACCCATCACCAGACCAAAAAGTATTTGTCCGATAAAGAGTCCTATGGCAGCAATAAAATAAGGTTTTGCCACCAGCTGTGATTGATATTTTATTAGACTTGTCATATTGCTTCTCCTAACCTTGAATATTGGGTGGCCAATTGGCGTTATTAATTTCGCTGGTCCACTTTAAGAATTCAGCAACCGCATCTAACTCTTGGTCCGTTAAATTAAACTGTGGCATGGAACGACGCCCAGGAATACCGTTAACCGGCCGGCTTTTAATAAAGGCTTTAATGGCTTCTTTTGAATTGCCAAAACGCTTATAAACATTGCCTAACTCCGGCGCAAAATAAGCACCCTCGCCTAATATGGTATGACAACCTACACAATTATTATCTTCCCAAACACGTTTACCTAGGGCTACCGCTGCAGTAATATTTTCACGGTGGTCTCGCGCCGGTAAGCGCTGCACCGTATCAAAGGTTAATGCAAGAAAGGCGAAGATAAAGAATATACTGCCGCCAAAATAGATATTTCTCGCCATACTTTTTGTAAATTTTTCACTCATGGCTTTTCTCCTCAATTTGAATGTAAGCTCTGTAACTTGCGACTTTCGCGGTATATAGCGATATCCCCAGCAGCAAAGCTGATTGGCTAGACTAACAATACGCTTTTAAGCTGAAAAGACGTTGATCTAGGTCAGTAACAAGGAAGTTTGGAAGGCTTGTAACAGTTTTGCCTAAATCACACCCTTGTAATCTCTTTGTTAATCTACCAGTGATATTTAAGTTGCAATGAAGCATTACGCCCTGCGGCAGAAAGGGTTTCAAGCAATGGATCACCCTGCTGCAAGCCACGCACATCGTCCCAACGCCAGTAGCGGTGATCGGAAAGATTAAACAAGCCTAAAGACAAACTTAAATCCTGACTCAACTGATATTTAGCAATCAAATCGTACAAGCTATATCCCGCGCTGCGGTAAAGGTCACCATTGGGATCATCTAGATCGGATTTAGCCGCATACAGACTTGCCCTCACTCCTAAATTCCATTGACCGGATGGGCTTTGCCAATCTATACCGCTAATAAGATGGTTGGGAGATAGATTATTCAGTGCTAACCCGGTTTTTACATCTTCACCACGGCTATAAAAGGCCTGTAGAAAGAGGTTGAGTCGATCATCTTTTTGCAGCCAGTTTTTGCTTTTAAATTGATACTTAAATTCACTGCCGTAAATTTTGGTGCGGTCAATATTCTGTGATTGAAATAACACTCGACCAGAAACCGGATCAAAACCTAAATTAACCTTGGTTTGGATAAAATCTTTATAACGGGTGATAAAAGTAATCCAATCGATTTTATGCTGCCTATTAGAAAATCGGAAGCCTAACTCAAGCCCCCGCGAGGTTTCCGATTTGAGATCGGGGTTAGGGATGGCGCGAATATTAAACAAAGGGATATCGAGACCGATATTGGCATCTTCAAAAGGCGGTGCTCTAAAGCCTTCATAATACTGCACAAACCAATGGCTGTTATCTGATAAAACCTGCTGCAGCCCTAACTTGGGTGACCAATGACCTTTGCTAATAGATACCACTTGAGTTGCGGGATTATCCGCCAAATAAATCGCATCTGGCTTAGGTGTAAGGCTGTAATGATCATAGCGTATGGCGGGAATCAAGCTGACACTCGAATTATCAATTTGAATTTGATCATTAAAATAAATACCCAGTTCTTTAATCTCTGAAATCGGGAAGTCTCTTAATGGAAAATCTTCTGACAAAATAATATTGGTGGATACCATTGAGTTTAAATTAGTTTTCAAACCATTTCTTAACTCCTCGACTTGGCTATTGCTCCATTCAATACCATAGCCCATTTCATGAGATAGAGTATCTCCCTGAAAATTTTTATACAGGTTGGCGCGGACTCCATTAATTTCCTGTTGAAAATAAAAGTCCCGTTGATAGGCATAAGGCGTACCGCGCGAGCTTCGATTTTCATCCGTTAATTGGCTGGTTTTAGTTGATTGGTGGAAAGCTCGAATCACTCCACCATCCCACCAGCTTGTTTGGCCTTGCTTATAAAACTCATAACTCGCCGAAAAATTATTACGCTGGGATTCATCATCGCCTAGTAAGAGGCTGGTACTTCTAAATCGGCCTAATCCAAGCAAGGATTGAATATCGGTATTGGTCTTTTTGTTAAAATGATCCAAGCTAAGAGTCAGCGTGCGATCGGGTGAAAGATCGTACACCCACTTTGCTAACAAGGATTGACTTTGATTGGATTGAGGATCAATCAGTGTGCTGTTATTGTCCATTTCATTAGAAGATAGATCGGTCAAAGACACCAGAAAACTGGAGCTTTCCTTGGCAAAGGCGCTATTGACCGATAATACACGGCTATTATCAACTCCATAATAACCTGCTTTTAACGACAACCAATAATCCTTATCGGTTTGCGCGATAAGATCATTCGGTTTACGGGTAATAAAGGAAACTACGCCACCAATAGCTCGGCTACCATACACACTAGAAGCGGGTCCGCGTAAAATTTCAACCTGTTGAACTAGGTCCATATCCAGCATATTTCTGCCAGAGTTAGAATAGCTACCGATGGAGAATTGATCGGCAACCGGAATTCCATCCACCTCAATAGCCACTCGATTACCTCCCACGCCGCGAATATTAAAACCAGAAAATCCAAAGCGACTTCCATTATTTTCAATACCAATCCCCGCCTGATAACGAACCAAATCATTTATATCATGCACTAACTCATCATCCATTTGTTTGCGGTTGATGACAAGAGCGCTACCAAACACATCCTCAATAGGGCGCGGCACCTTACCAATAATGACCAAGGTTTCACCTTCTGCCAGCGGTTTTTTGATCCCGCTTTTTTGTATTGACTGCTCAGCAGTTGCTTCCGACTCAGCCAGTATCACTGAAGAAAACAGCAGACCCAAGACGATGCTAATCGCTTTAGTTGCCTGTGGGATTTTCATTTTTAACTCCTTATTATAAGGTGGTATTTTTTTAGATTGATTGTGCGAAGTTTAATCCCTAAAATTTTTCAGGAATTGATCCCAATCAACAAATGACCAACTAAATTCAATGGGGACGGGGTTAATGATCATCATATTTTCTGAACTCTTTAATTTCTGAACCCTTTGATTTTAAAACAAAAAAAAGGGCTAAGTTTTCTTAGCCCTTGGTTGTTACCTAAAAGTTAGAATTTAATAAATATCATACACCGTATTGTGAACATTAAACTTACCGGTTGGTGTTACCAGACGCTTATCCTTAATCACTTTTTTAAGCTTTCGTGTTTTGTCATCAACCACAACTAAAGCAGACTCTTGAGTTTTGCCATTCCATACGGAGAACCAAACCTCATCACCGGCTTTGTTGTATTCAGGCTGAACCACCCGTTTTGCACCTTCACCAATATTAGCCCATTTAGCGATAGGTAGAATTTCAAAGCCCTTATCCAAATGCTTGATATCAAATACCGCTACGGATTGGTGGAATTTGTCATTAGGATTGAGCGGCGCATCCACCCAAAGATTAGTGGACTTAGGGTTAGTCTTAATAAATAAAGAGCCGCCACCCATACCATGTAAAATATCTACCACTTTCCAAGCATTTTTCTTGTGGTGCTTTGGATCAGTTCCGATCAAAGTAATATTATCATTGCCAAGCGCACTGGTCGCCCATACCGGACCGTATTTAGGGTGATTAAAGTTAGCACCACGACCAGGGTGTGGAATTTTAGTGGTGTCAATCAGCGCTTCTAGTTTTCGTTCCTTCGAATCAATCACCGCAATTTTATTGGACTTGTTAGCCGCCGTTAAAAAATAACGATGAGTTGAATCCCATCCACCATCATGTAGATAGCGTGCTGCTGGAATAGTGGTTACGGATAGATTGTTAATGTCTTCATAATTAACTAACAGAATTTTCCCAGTTTCTTTAACATTAACAATAAACTCAGGATGCTCATGGGAGGCTACAATCGCCGCCACACGAGGCTCTGGGTGATACTCTTGAGTATCCACCGTCATACCGCGTGTTGATACTATTTTCTTAGGCTCAAGGGTAAAGCCATCCATAATTGTATACTGTGGTGGCCAATAGGAACCTGCGATGGCATAGGTATCTTCATAGCCTTTGTATTTAGAGGTTTCCACCGAGCGAGCTTCCAATCCAACCTTAATCACTGCCACATTATCCGGAGTTTTCATCCAAAGATCGACTAGGTTAACCTTGGCATCACGACCAATGACATAGAGATAACGACCGGATGATGACATACGAGAAATATGCACTGCATAACCGGTATCAATCACATTGATGATTTCTTTGTATCGCCATCAATCAGCGCAATTTGCCCTGCGTCACGGAGCGTTACCGAAAAAATATTACCAATATTATAATCATTCATTTTCTTTGTAGGACGCTTAGAAACGGGTACAAGGACTTTCCAGCTATCCTTCATTTCCTTCATGCCCCATTCAGGCGGCAATGGTGGCTCATGTTGAAGGTAACGCGCCATCATGTCGATTTCTTTTGCCGTTAAATCACCCGAAGTGCCCCAGTTTGGCATGCCAGTAGGCGAACCATAGGTGATAAAAGCCTTTAGCGCCGCATCACCGCGAGCACGAGTGATATCTGTGGTTAAAGGCTTACCGGTTGCACCTTTTCTAAGCACACCATGACAACCTGCACAGCGTTGAAAAAATATTTTTTTGCTATGCTCAAATTCTTCGATGGTCATTTTTGGGCCGTCAGAGGTTATCATATTTTTTGCGCTGGCTGGATCAATAGTAATGGCCGCGCTTTCATAGATTTCCTTGTTATGTTTTTTGGGATCAGCATCACCTTTGGCTATAGCAAAACTGGCTGAAACCATTAACGCTGTTAAGCTCATTGCGGCGAGCCCAACCTTTATTTTTTTCATCACACCTTCCCCTCTTGGATTAGATTTAACACAAAGTAAAGATTCAATAATCTTCCTATGCTGTAAGGCTACTCCTTCCGGTGAAGCAACCATTGATCCGGATCAACTAAATTTTCGATTAATTCCCCTAACTTTTTTAGGGGATAAAGAGGCAAGAGAAAAAAGGAAGAGCGTCATTCCCGAGTTGTTTTATCGGGAATCTTCATCAGTTTAAGAAACGGTTGTAGGTTGTAGGTTGTAGGTTGTAGGTTGTAGGTTGTAGGTTGTAGGTTGTAGGTTGTAAATTATTTTGAAGTAAATATTGAGGCAGTCAAACAGTGTAACGAACCGGCCATATCGAGGGTTGGCGAATATATAAACTCGCAACTAAAACCCTGTTGTACTAAAAGCCTTTTAGTTTGAACGATATCCTGTTGTTGGGTCAAATTAAAACGAGGGATTAACAGGTGCTCACCAATTTGGATCCAGTTGACCAAACTGGCGTAATGTTTTCCACGGCTTCGAATAGGAATTTTAATTATTTTAGTCTGCGGTAACCGTTTTTCTATTTTGTTTATCAGGCGTTGCATGGACGCTTGATCCGCTTTGACGCTTAGATTCCAAGCCACAGCAATTAGGTTAGGTTTTAGTATTCTGATATGCACATCCGCATAAGCGGTTATTTCATTAGCAAAACCTGAAAAAATGATCCAATGATTAATTCCAAGGGGCATTTTATAGGCATCCAGCTGTGGCCGGCTCAGTTGGTTCTTAGTCAGCATTGCCGAGGTTGAAAATGCTAAGCCGTCCCAAGCGCCGACAAGATTACCCTGTGCCAGATAATTGAGTGGTGATGGTGTTAAACGATTTTTAGTTATTTTGCCAAAAAGCTTATCATCAAGCGGACGATCCATATCTTCTACCGCAGGGTTACACCAGCGGATCGCTGATTCACCTTGAATAGCGATAGGTGAACGATCACGGATCCAAGGAGTATCTAAATTGGCTGTGATGATGGTAAAATGCTGTGGATGTTGTTGCGTCTGAATAAATGCCTGACTAAAAGACGGCTCTTGAGAAAGCAGTATCACGCCGCAGCGACTAGCGATACAACCCGCTATATTTTCAAGCAGAGGCGTAATGTCACAACAATAGTGCGGAACCATGATCGCGTCAGGATGCGCATAGTCCGCAACCAGCTGTTCATTCGTTAGCATCGTCTATTTGCAACCAACGCGATAGGTAGGAACAAAAACTAGCCCTTTGATTTATTCGATTTTTTAGCCTTTTTAGCCGCCTTAGGCTGCTGTGCTTTTAATGTTCTTATTTTGGTTTTAACTCTGGCATCGATTTTGGTTCTTATCTGTGTTCTAGCACCAGTTCTTGCACCTTTTCTAGGCTTGGTTATTACCCTTTCTCTAGCATCGACTTTCGCTTTTGCTTGAGAATCAATCGCTACAGAGCCAAAGGCCGCCGTTGCGATAAGTAAAGCAGTGGTGATGTTTGAATTTGCCATCGTTTTTACCTCGAATTGTTTGAATAGAAAATTAAAAAATGAATGATTTGGCCTTAATACCCCGACCTACTTTTAACAGTTACTTACTTTAAACAGTTACCGACTTTAAATCTATGCCTACCTTAAGCCAGCGGGGTAGAGAAGTCTAGCATCCGACGGCAAACTGTGACGCAATAAACAATTAATTTAAACCCTTTATTGAGGCTCGCGGTAACGTAAAATAATGACCTTATTTCTTAACGATGGATCATCCTGTTTGCCATAATGGATAACAATTGCTTGTTTATCATCCTCATTAAGATCAATAGATTTCAGCATAGCACCATCTTTCGGTAATAAAATAGAATACTTCTGATAGCGTTTGGCCACTAGTTTACTACTTTGTATTCCAGAATATATCGCTAAGCGTTTTTGAGAGTTAGATAAAAGCAATTCAAATTTCTTATCACCATTTAGATCACTAGTTAAAATAACTGGCTGCCCGGATTTTCCAGAACTTAAACTAAAGTGTAAGTCCACTTCACCAGAAAATATAGGCTGTTGGCTAAAGTAATTGTTTGAATCTAAAGCATAAAGATAGACATCCTGATCAACACTACCAGATAAAAGTGCACCTATAATTTGTGAAACGCCCAACTCAAAAGAGGATACTAAAACTTCTTTCTTGCCATTATTATTTAAGTCTTTTAAAATTAACCCTGTGAGAGTACCATCCGCATGAATAGCGGTTCCAATTTTTTTCTCAAAAATCAATCCTTGCTTTAGCATCTTTCCCCAATAGATAGAATAATTATTGTTGATATCAAAAACCGAATGACTTTGGGTTTCACGCACCACCAGATCAACCACTTTATCGCCGTTGATATCGGTTACCATTTCTAACATTTTGTGCTTAACTTTACTCTGGTCGGGGTAGCTGCCATCGGCTTCTCGTTTATACCACCAAGCTCGGCTACTGGCGTGAGATGGTAAATCAATCACTTGTGCTTGTTGCTCAAACGCACCATTCGACTGTTGAAGGTAAACTAGTAACTGATTGTCCTCTAGTGTAGCGATATCCAGCAGTTGATCCTGATTAGCATCAAAAGTGTAAATTCGATGATCGGAATAGCTGACTTTATCTCGTTCCATATCAATAAATGGTTTGATCGGTAAAGTGGTTGTTTTAAATTGTCCATTAGGCTGTTGTATCAATAAATTTAAATGACTAAAACCACTGACGATTATATCATCCAGCCCATCATGATTGAGATCTTTCACCAGTTTTTTTCTTAACAGGAATTGAGCATCTTTATTTAAATACAAGGATTCAAGTGTTGCAATGGATTCTTTTTTTCCGCTATTTAAATTAAATCGGCTTAATCCTTTGGCGCTTAATGCCATTAGGAAAAACTGTTTATTTGCGCCGCTATAAAAATCATATGCGATAAATTGATCATCGATAATTATTTTTCGAAGTAGTTGATAATCGGCAACTATTGATTGCTTAGCATTGGGGACAGTTTTTTTATAAATCGCAACAATTCTTTGATGATCATCAGTTTCGCCAACAATGATAATTTCTTTTGCTTGGTCTTCCGATAACTTGCCATTCACATAGCCCGCTTCAATCGCTTGAGTAATGCTAAAATCAACTGAAAAAATTTGTTTAATAAAATAGTTGGAGTACTTTTTAGCCCAAAGTGATTGACTAGCAAGGATACCTAGTAGAATCAAAATAGACCATAGCCTGAATCCTATTTTCATGACTCTGTCCGAGAGATAGTTAAAGCTGAAAACGACTGACAAGTGGGCATAATTTCCAACCGGTTAATATTAATATGCTGTGGCAAGTTAGCGCACCAAAAAATACTTTCTGCAATGTCTTCGGCTAATATCGGCTGTGTTTGGTTATAAAGATTGGAAGCTTTTTGCTTATCACCATGAAATCTCACCTCCGAGAATTCGGTCAATGCTAGCCCAGGTTCAATATTGGTGACGCGAATATTTTTACCCGCAAGATCGGCTCGCAAATTAAGGCTTTTTAAACTGCTCGACAAAGGCTTTAGTTGCACCATAAACATTACCGCCAGGGTAGGGATAAGTGCCAGCGATTGAGCCTAGATTAATAATGTGGCCGCTTTTCTGCTTGACCATCATCGGTAAAATAGCCCTAGTCATACGCACTAAGGCAGTCACATTAGTATCAATCATGGTTTGCCAGTCTGACCATTCGGCTTCATGCGAGGATGACAAGCCCAATGCAAGCCCTGCGTTATTGATTAGCAGATCCGGTTGATAAGCCTGCTGCTGTATAAATTGGATGAATTGATCCACCGATGATGGATCGGTCACATCCAAGAGATGAACAATACATTGCGCCTCGCCTAGTTGCATTTGCAAATCTTTTATTCTTTGTTCACGCCTTGCCGTTGCTATCACTCGCCAGCCATTGGCCACAAATTTTTCAGCACAGGCTTTACCAAAACCGGAACTAGCACCGGTGATAATGGCTAGCTTAGAAGACGAAATGTTGTTATGCTCTGTATCTGACATTTTACTCTTTCCATTCAATTTAAAGCTTGGCTCAACCCAGCTCAGAAATAATACCGTGGCAACTTACCTAATCGGTGATATCCAAGGATGTTACCAGAGTTTTAGAAAACTACTCAAGGCTTTTCAATTTGATCCCGAACAGGATACCCTGTATCTCGCTGGTGACTTAATCAATCGTGGGCCAGAGTCTTTAGCTACTATGGATTTTGTACTCAGTCACCAAACATCAATAAAGGCCGTACTAGGCAATCATGATCTGCATTTTTTAGCGGTTGCTAATGAAACCAGAGCGTCCAATCCTAAAGACACCTTTAATGATATTTTAAATAGCCAGAATAAATCAGATATCATTAATTGGCTACAAGAACAACCGCTTGCCCTCTATTTTAATGACCCTCAATGCTTTTTATCTCACGCTGGATTGCCGCCATTTTGGTCGGTCCCTAGGGCACTTAGCTATGCTGAGGAAGTCAGTCAAATCATTAAAAGCGACCATGCGGATCATTTTTATGGTTCAATGTATGGTAATGAGCCGCGCTTTTGGCACGAGCAATTAATAGGAAATCAGCGGCGGCGCTGTATTACTAATATCCTTACCCGTATGCGTTATTTAGACAGTCAGCAAGGACTAGAATTTAATTGCAAAAGCCCTGTAGGCGAACAACCTGAGGGATTACTAGCTTGGTTTGATTTAAAAAACCATGACTATCAAAGCAAAATAGCTTTTGGTCATTGGGCAGCTTTACAGGGTAGTACCCCACGACAAGAATTGATTGCCTTAGACACGGGATGCGTGTGGGGTGGTCGACTTTCTGCTTATCGTTTGCAAGATAGCCGCTTTTTCCGGGTCAATGCGGCGGAATGATAACTTTTCTATCAGATCGATTATTGAGTCTTAACAAATCAGTACATTCCTGTAAAGCTGCATTGGTTAAATAAAATTTAAACCTCCGCATATATCCTACTTAATTTTGAAATAACAAATACAGCCAACCCTCAACTAACACTTTTAATCCGATGGATCACCACCATAAGCGATTCCCGTTAGGTTTTGCATTTCTTTTTTCCAAGTCGTTAAATCGTACACTGAAAAATCATGGATTGATTTATGCCCACAAGCTCGGGCGAGAATTTTCATTAACTCTGTTGACGCCAATAAGAAATTTGATAAACCCTTCGCCGCACTTTCGACCTTGAGTCGTTTTCTTAACTCGGGATCTTGAGTGGCGATTCCCACCGGACAAGTATTGGTATTGCAAACTCTCATTCCCAAACAGCCAATTGCTTGCATCGCAGAATTCGAAACCGCGATAGCGTCTGCGCCAAGCGCCAGTGCTTTGGTAAAATCGGCGGGAGTACGCAAACCTCCGGTTATCACTAGGCTGATATCATCACGCTTTAGTTTATCTAAGTGCTTTCTTGCGCGGCTTAACGCAGGTATCGTCGGCACAGAAATATTATCTCGAAAGATGAGTGGTGCTGCGCCGGTTCCGCCGCCTCTACCATCAAGGATGATATAATCCACTCCGACTTTTATTGCAGCGTCAATATCAGCCTCTATATGTTGCGCAGATAGTTTGTAGCCAATAGGAATACCACCGGTAACTTGCCTCACTTCATCGGCAATTTTCTTTAAATCATTCAGATCATAATTAGGAAAACGAGAAGGTGAGATGGCATCCTGACCGACGTCAAGACCTCTTACTTCAGCAATTTTTTCGGTCACTTTATTGCCAGGCAAATGTCCACCAGTACCCGTTTTCGCTGCTTGCCCTCCTTTAAAATGAAAAGCTTGGCAACGCTTTACTTTTTCTAAAGAATAGCCAAATTTTGCGGATGCTAGCTCATAGAAATAATGACTATTGGCTTCTTGCTCTTCGGTAAGCATTCCGCCTTCACCACTACAAATACCGGTTCCAGCCAATTCCGCACCTTTCGACAATGCTATTTTAGCTTCTTCCGATAAAGCACCAAAACTCATATCTGAAACAAACAAAGGAATATCTAAAATCATCGGTTTTTTTGCATTTACACCAATAATTGTTCGTGTATCAACAGGATCTTCATCTAACAATGGCGTTTTTGCTAGCTGTGCGGTTACAAATTGGATATCCGCCCATTTCGGTAATTCACTTTGTGGAACACCCATAGCACCCATAAAACCATGATGCCCGACTTTATTTAAGCCGTGCTTCGCTAAATGCTGAATAAATTCTACATGAGGTTCAACTTTTGCCGAACCACCCTGTGTGTCTACAGGGGGGGATACTGCATGCGTCTCTTTTTGTTGAGGACTTGGCGGTAATTTAGTGTGCGTGCCATCGCAAAAAGGCCTATTTGAGGATTGTTGACAGCCACATATAAATACCGACTTATCCTCATCAAAACTAACTACTTTGGGTGTAATACTGGTACTTTTATGGGTGCCATCGCAATATGGGCCATTGTTAGATAAACCACACATACAAAATACTTTCGTTTCGCCGTCACTCACATCAATTTTAAAAGGTTCATTTTGCCATTTTGTCATATTATCTTCCTAAATATTTACAAGAAACGGAATTCACACATTTCGTTCCGAAGGGTGATTTGATGTTTTATTCTCATGCTATCACTAATATCGACCTTCGTCATTCTAAACCCATCAGTAGAAGGCAAGTCATTTTACCACACTCCAGTCGCGATTTTTGCACTCTATCCTTATAGTAAAACACTGTCTCATAGAATGAAACTGTTGTTAGATTATCTCAGAAAGCGCTTACCACTGCATATCGGTCCATAAAAATGCACAAAAGCCGGCTCTTTTTCCATATTAGCCGACTAGCTGTTACAATGCGAACAAGCTTCCACTAACCAGAATAAAAGTAAAGTATGCAAACGCTATGACCTCATCCATTTCAGTCTACGCTGGTAAAACCGCCCTTAAAACACTCCAACAAAATGGCTTTAAAGCCGATCTTTTTGATCGTATGGCGGGAGCATCCGGTGGTCCTAAGTGGTTCACTCTATTTGGGCTCGATAAGTACATATTTGGAGAGTTTTTCAAAGCTCGAAAAGAGCCTATTTATACTTTAGGTTCATCTGCTGGATCATGGCGTATGGCGTGTTTCGCACAAAAAAGATCCGGTAGCTGCTATTTCTCGGCTGGCTCAATATTATTCCCATGAGACCTATTCCGATAAACCTAGCGTCACAGAAATCAGTGACAAAGCGGTCATATTACTAGACAAGTTTTTAGGTGAAAATGGCGCCGATGAAATCGCTAGCAATCCCATCATTCAAAGCCATTTCATTATTGCTCGCGCCAAGGGTTTAGTCGCATCGGAAAATGCTAAAATCCAGATGCTAGGATTGCTAACCGCCGCCATGGCAAATGCGCTAAGCAAAAATAATCTTAGCTATTTTTTTGAACGTCATATTATTTATAATGCCCAGAAAAATGATGACTTTAGTCAACCTTATTTTAATTACCAATCGGATAAGACTCACTATGCAGCTTTAACTCAAGACAATGTTAAATCGGTACTACTTGCCTCAGGTGCGATCCCCTTGGTGCTAAGGGGGATTAGCGATATTCCCCATGTCAGTCCGGGTATATACCGCGATGGTGGTATCATCGATTACCATTTGGATGTTGATTTTGATTGCGTCAGACAGAGCGATCCGTCACCCGACCAGCAAGGACTAGTGCTTTACCCTCACTTTTTCCCACAAGTAAAGCCTGGATGGTTTGACAAAGGATTATCCTATCGCCATGCTTCAGAAAAAAACTTTGATAAGGTAGTGATGATTACGCCCTCTGCTAGTCATGTGGCAAGTTTGCCTTATCAAAAAATATCCGACCGTAATGATTTTAAAAACCTCGATACTCAAACTCGAATCAATTACTGGGAAAAAGTTCTATCTGAAAGCGACAGAATGGCGGAAGATTTTGCTAAGCTGGTTGAAACAGGACAAGGACTGAACCAGATTTTACCCATTGAACCTATATTATAACTGAGCTTGATATTTTCTTTGAATATTTTTTTTAGAATGATTCTATCTAGAATCATTCTAGATTAGAAGCTCGCTCCATCAATTTTTTTAATTGCTAGATCCTTATAAATATCTGGCTCAAATAGTCGATAATTAATTGCCAATCGATCAATCTTTGATTTTTTTAGAGCAAGATAATGCGTGGTTGAGCCACAATGACTACAAAAATAAAAATCAATCATTTCATCACCCCAACGATACCTACTCAGTGCAAAATCACCCACTTCAATGAAAACCTGTGCAACCTTATGAAATCCCCAAAGCGCCGCATAACGATGACAGATTGAGCAGTTGCATGAATGAAGAACAGCCACTAAATGTTGGATTTTTATTTGAACATTACCGCAGTGGCAAGAAGCTCTAACTGTCATTGCTGTCTCTAACCATCGGGTAACAGGTAACCCCTTGTTTTTCATAAACCTCATCGGTCGCTTTAAATCCAATCGATTGATAAAAACCAATGGCATACTTAGATGAATTTACGCTACAGTGAGGCATATTTTCTAAGCCCAAATAATATTGCCAAAGTTGCTTTGCGATATGTTGCCGATGATATTTTTTATCGACAAAACAATGATAAATATGATTTTTGTTCTTGATCGCTAACACGCCAATAATTTGCGCCGATTGACTGGATTCTTGTGCTACAAAGTATTCATAACCACGGCTTATATTATTTTCAATTGCACTTTGGCTCATGGAATTAAGCATCACTCGCTCCCCTTCTTGAGAATACTCATGACTGATGAATTCTTTTACCAACGACAGAATAAGCTGACTGATAGCGGCAGCATCAGACAGACTGGCAGGACGAATGAGGAATGGTCGCATCAAGCCAAAAACCCGCAACTGAAACTAAGCGTCAGGCTCAATGATAGTTTGCATTTCAGGTTCAGGTTCAGCCTGCATCAAAGGCACATCCGCTTCGACTTGAGCTTTAAGGTTTTTTAGACCTTGCTCAAAGGTAGCACCGATAAAAGAATCCATGATGAGCGCAAAATAACTACCAATCACAATGGGCTTCATATCGCCGCTCATATACCAGGTTACCAGCGTTGAGCCAGGCAAACTTTCATAGCTCACACCAGCTTTGTATTGAGTGGGGTCACCTTCAAATGACATGGCATAAACAATGCCTTTTTCAACCGAAGAATCGGTAAATTCGATACTGCCATTACCGCTAATACTAGTCCAAGTCTGCGATGCACCAACGCCTTGATGAATATCACCTAGAGTGGTTTTGATACTCTCATCCATGGTCATCCAAGGCGACCAACTAGGCCACTTTTCCAAATTATTCACATAGGCATGCACCGCTACCGCCGGAGCCTTGATCTCAATACTACGTTGGATATTGATTTGGCGTAACTACTCACCCAGTAGCATCTAAAAACTGAACATATTCAGAAAAAATAAAAATAATACTTGACAGTTTTTTGGACGAAAAAACTACTTTCCTAAGTCCGTATAAAATAGATCGCTAGAGATCCCAAACGGATCAAATAAGATCGTTTCCTAAAAACTTTGATTCCAAGCTTCAACCCGACAGAGAACGTCTAGCAGAGCACCGCTCAGAGAGTCGAAAAAGCCATGTTATCATCAAACCTACAGCAAAGGTTTAAGGTGATTTTCTTAGTGTCAAACGTAGACAAAACAACTGTTCGTAATGAAGTCAGTCGCATCAAGGCTGACTTTGAACAATTGTGTGCCAGCGGAAAATCACAACTGAAATAAAATTTCTGATGAACAGTATGTTTATGATCATGGAACTCATGCTTTCCATATTTCTTGAAAAATCCACCAAGAAAATAATAAGAATTCGAGTATTCCTTCCTCACAAACAGATAAAGATGAGTCCGCTTTAAAGCCTGTTCAGGGAAGCAATGGTAAAGGGAAAACAGAAAACCCACTCACGGCTAACAATACACGCACGATAGAAACGGTTACTACCATTGAAGTTTATAACTGTGATCGGTGTGGTGAAGACTTAAACGCCACTGCCAGCACTGAGTCTGAACGACGCACAAAAATTGATATTGTTTTTGGAAAAAGTGGTTGAGCATGTTGATGTTCAAATTAAACAGTGTCCATCGTGTGATTCAACCGTAAAAGCATCGTTTCCTGCCGGCTTGCATGGCCCGCTTCAGTATGGCGATGGCCTAAAGGCTTTTGGTGATCAATTTGCTAGTTTGTCAGATGGTGGCACTTAACCGTGTTCAGAAATTAGTCAAATCAATGATGGATGTCACACTTGCAGAAGCAAGCTTATTGAAGTTTGTATGGCGCCTTCATCAAGCCTTAGAAGAGTGGGAGGTTTCAGCCAAAGAAGCATTATTAAAAATGCCGGCAATGAATGTCGATGAAACCTCACTAAGAGTGGATAAAAAGAACCACTGGGTCCATGTTTATTCAGCTGGCGATATTACGTTAAAATGCCTAGATCGCGGGAGGGGCATTAAAGCCATTGATACGATTGATATTGTGCCGCGTTATGGCGGCGTGATCATCCATGATTGTTGGGCATCTTATTTTTCCTATCGACATTGTGGGCATGGGTTATGTGGTTCACATTTGATGCGTGAGTTGACGTTTGTTGTTGAGTCCAATGGGTATGTTTGGGCTAAAAATATGAAGCGTCTTCTAAAAGAAACCTGTGCCAAGGTCTCGAAGAATGAGCAAAAGAAACTGACCGATAAAGATTATGCTAATTTACAGAAACGGTTTAGAAATATTATCACGCGCGGAGAAAAAGAATTACCGCCTGTGCCACCCAAACCCAGCGGTAAGCGCGGTAGAATAGCAAAATCAGAGGCTCATAATTTATGGGAAAGAATGAGTGAGAATGAACAATCTGTATTATTGTTTGCGAAGAACTCTCATGTTTCATTTACCAATAATCGAGCCGAGCGTGATTTAAGAATGGCCAAGGTAAAGCAAAAGGTGTCGGGTTGTTTTAGAACCGTTAGATACGCTCAAGCTTATTGTCGAATTTCAAGTTATCTTCAGACTATGGCAAACAAAGGATATAATCCATTAATTGCCATTCAAATGGCTTTGGCTGGTAAAATTAATGATGTAGGGTGCGAGTAGTTACGATTTGGCTAGGTATAATTAAACCAACTACCACAACCGACAGTAGCAGAATGCCGAAAAATTTTAAAAAGGTCTTCATTGAATCGCTCGCCCTATTTTTTTAAATAATACAGCGATCATATCATAAATTAGTCGGTTTTTTCTGCTAGGACTCAGTCGAAGAAGATTTCTGCGATGATGTCCATTCAATCACCTTGTTTTTAGCTGATTGATAAAGTTGCGCCCAAAATTCAGGGAAGCTTGCGCCAAGAATAATACCGATAAATAGTTCGAACATGGTTTTCTCCTAATGGTTAGATCATTTAATGGTTAATATTTTTATTTTCATCCGATGATTAATTAAGTCAAACTGATAAAAACAGATAACATAGGATAGACTGCAAGAGTCAGACCAGTTTTTCAAAACCACGTAATTAAGGGGCTACAAGCAAAAAGCTGTTGCCGATGGTTAAATAAGCAAGGCATTGGTCTACGAGACTCTAAGCTGTTCGCCCACAAATTGGTCAAATTAACCAATGTCTGTTTTAGTTTCTTGAAAGATGTCGCTTGAAGTTTGCCTGTCTAACAAAAACCCACCGAATCCCAACTACCATCTTTTCAATGAAACAATCTTTACTTTACCTAGGCCTATACCCTATTGAGATATTTAAACAGTTAAAAATAATTCGACTCGAGCACAAAACCATTGGTTTTCCGCTAGCTGGTTGATTATTATACAGAAACTTTCAATAGCCCTTTCTATAGAGGGTTTACTTAGTAAAAAAGGTCTATTTTTATCTTAATTTCCGTTTCCAAAGCGTTAAAAGGGTGTAAAATTTGGCGCTTTCTTGACCAATCAGCATTTTCTTGACGAGCAACTAACTGTCTTGTCTGACGGTAGTTTAAAGCAATGAAAATCGGCCCATATTTACTTGATAATAATCTGTTTCTTGCGCCTATGGCAGGGGTGACGGATCTCGCCATTTCGGCGGTTATGCAAGCAATTAGGCGCTGGTGTGGTGGTGAGTGAGATGGTGACATCGGATCCACTACTACAAAACTCAAGAAAAACCCGTTTACGGATAGCACAACAGGACGAAGTGCAAAATTATAGCCCGTTAAGCGCTGCCGATGATGACAACACGGATTTAAAGCAAGAAGTCGGTTTAAGGATCGTGCAGATTGCTGGTGGCGATGCTGACATGTTAGCTGAAGCGGCTAAGATTAACGCCGCTAGAGGCGCCCAGGTGATTGATATCAATATGGGCTGCCCAGCCAAAAAAGTCTGTAAAAAGGCGGCGGGTTCTGCTTTGTTAAAAGACCCGCGGCTAGTTGAAGAGATTCTTACCCGCGTAGTCGCAGCAGTTGATATTCCCGTGACTTTAAAAATACGAACAGGTTGGGATACGCAGAGTAAAAATGCGTTGCAAATCGCAAAAATAGCCGAGGATCAGGGCATACAGTCTTTAGCAGTGCATGGTCGGACTCGTGCTTGCAAATATCAGGGTGAAGCAGAACATGAAACGGTTGCCTTGGTTAAGCAAGCCGTTAATATTCCGGTGATTGCTAACGGTGACATTATCAGCCCACAGCAGGCCAAGAAGGTTTTACACTATACAGGTGCCGATGGTCTGATGATTGGCCGAGCAGCGCAAGGAAGACCTTGGATATTTCGTGAGATAGATTATTTTTTGAAGCATGACAAAGAAATGCCAGCCATAGAACGGCAGGAAATTGAGCAAATTCTGACTATGCACATTAAAGCACTGTATCGTTTTTACGGTGATTTTATGGGGGTCAGAATTGCTAGAAAACATACCGGTTGGTATTTACTTAACCAGCAGCATACTGATATTAATCAACTTGCCGCATTTAGAAAACGGTTTAATTCTTTAGACTCAGTAGAAGGCCAATTAATGGCACTGGCTGAATATTTTAGGCAATAATTGATAGCCTGATCCTTTTTGTTAGGGCTATCTAAAACACAAACACCTTAAGGTAACATAGATGAACTTACATAGTATGAATGTCGATTCAATCAACAACAGTAGCAGCTCCTTATCTACAGACAGTAATAGTTTTATCGCTCCTCAGCAAAACTTTACTCTACGCGAGAGTGTTGAATTGGCTATGAAAAATTATTTCGCTCAACTACAAGACGAGCAACCGACCGATATTTATGAATTAGTTTTAGCTGAAGTTGAAGCGCCTTTAATGGAAGCCGTAATGACCTATACTCAAGGTAACCAGACAAAAGCCTCTCAAGTACTTGGTTTAAACCGCGGAACTTTGCGTAAAAAATTGAAGATGCACGGACTTAACTAAGTATTAAATGATTCCTTTATTAGGTCACGGATTGATAGCGATTAAAATCTAATTTTACGCAGTCCTCCGTGACCTTTTTTATTTCTATTGATGAGTCATTTTATTTTATTCAAGCTTTCTCAGGCTAACCTTACGATGACCACCCCTTACCACAGAGCTAAAATTCATGACAGCATCTAATGCCACAAGCATCAAACCCATACACCGCGCCTTAATTAGCGTTTCTGATAAATCAGGTATTTTACCACTGGCTAAATTTTTATCCGAAAATAGCATAGAAATACTGTCTACCGGTGGCACCGCAAAAATGCTTGCCGAAGAGGGGTTCAAAGTCACCGAAGTTTCCGACTACACCGGTTTCCCAGAGATGATGGATGGCCGAATAAAACCCTTCACCCCAAAATACACGGGGAATTTTAGCTCGGCGCGGCACCGATGAAGCCGTTATGCAGCAGCAAGATATTTTGCCGATTGATCTTATTGTGGTCAACCTTTATCCCTTTCAAGCGACTATCGCCAACCCCGATTCCAGTTTATCCGACGCCATTGAAAATATCGATATTGGTGGGCCAACCATGTTACGAGCCGCGGCCAAAAATCATCAAGATGTAACTGTCATCGTTGATCCACTAGATTATGCATCAATTATTGATCAAATCAAACAATTCGGTGGTACCCAATTAGACCTGCGTTATCAGCTAGCTTGTAAAACCTTTAGTCACACCGCACAGTATGATGGCGCCATTGCTAACTATCTCAGCAAACGCTCAACACCCGAACAGTCTCCAAAGCAGTTCTCAGAAAAACATTAACTTTCAATTTAGTAAATTGCAGGATATGCGATACGGTGAAAACCCTCATCAGTCCGCCGCTTTTTATGCTGAAGCCAATCCGCCGATCGCTTGCTTGGCAAGCGCACAGCAACTACAAGGTAAAGAACTTTCCTATAATAATGTTGCCGATACCGACGCGGCGCTAGAGTGTGTGAAACAATTTGAGCTGCCAGCTTGTGTCATTGTTAAACACGCCAATCCCTGTGGCGTTGCTGTCGCCGAAGATATACAAACAGCTTATCAAAAAGCCTATGCTACCGACCCAACCTCCTCTTTTGGCGGTATCATTGCTTTTAATCGTGAGTTAGATCACGTCACTGCCAAACTTATCATCGAGCGGCAGTTTGTTGAAGTCATTATCGCGCCTTCAATTTCTGAAAGGGCCAAACTGGTGATTTCAGAAAAGAAAAATATACGTCTTCTTGCCTGTGGCGATTGGACCGAAAAGACGAACTTAAATGAAACCCTTGATTTCAAAAAAGTCAGTGGCGGCTTGCTCATTCAGCAAGCAGACCAAGGGCTCGTTTCCGCTGATGATCTGAAAATTGTTACTCGGGTAACACCTTCAGAAAGCCAAATAGCCGATCTTTTATTCTGCTGGAAAGTGGCAAAATGTGTAAAATCCAATGCTATCGTTTACGCTAAAAATTTATCCACCATCGGTGTTGGCGCCGGTCAAATGAGTCGAGTCTATAGCGCCAAGATAGCTGGCATAAAGGCCGCTGATGAAGGGCTAGAGGTCAAAGGTAGCGTGATGGCATCGGATGCTTTTTTTCCTTTTAGAGACGGCATAGATGCAGCCGCAGAAGCTGGCATCAGTGCGATTATCCAGCCCGGAGGTTCTATGCGAGATCAAGACGTCATAGATGCTGCCAACGAGCATGGCATGGCGATGGTATTTACCGCGATGCGCCACTTTAATCATTAATTAAATAAGCATTATCTAACCTTGGGGTTAAACGACCGATGAAAGTTTTAATCATAGGATCCGGTGGACGAGAACATGCGATGGCATGGAAAGTCGCGCAAGCGGATGAAGTGACTCAAGTATGGGTGGCTCCCGGCAATGCGGGTACTGAGATCGAAAATAAAGTTTCTAATATCGAGATAGCGGTTGATGCCATCAACCAACTGGTCACTTTTGCACAACAAGAAAATATTGAACTCACCATTGTCGGCCCCGAAGTTCCGCTGTGCCTTGGTATTGTGGACCAGTTTCAACAAGCCAGTCTAAAATGTTTTGGTCCCAGTCAAGGAGCGGCACAATTAGAAGGCTCAAAGCTTTTAGCAAAGATTTTTTAGCCCGAAATAATATCCCGACTGCTGCCTATGCTAATTTCACCGAGATACAAAGCGCCAAAGACTATGTTAAAAAAGTCGGTACACCGATTGTTATTAAAGCCGATGGTTTAGCCGCAGGTAAAGGCGTCATTATTGCGCAAAATGAAAATGATGCATTTGTTGCCATAGAGGATATGCTTGCCGGAAATAAATTTGGTGATGCCGGTCACCGCGTGGTGGTAGAGGAATTCTTACAAGGTGAAGAAGCGAGTTTTATTGTAATGGTTGACGGCGAAAACATTTTACCACTGGCCACCTCGCAAGATCACAAAGCAAGAGATGATGGCGATTTAGGGCCAAACACTGGCGGCATGGGCGCTTACTCCCCAGCACCTTTGGTGACCGAGGCAATGCACCAAAAAATAATGCAGCAGGTGATCATCCCAACCGTCGAGGCCATGGCCAAAGAGGGCAATCCCTACACCGGTTTTTTATACGCAGGCATAATGGTATCACCGCAGGGTGAGCCTAAAGTACTGGAATTTAATTGTCGCTTTGGTGATCCAGAAACCCAGCCGATTATGTGCCGCTTAAAAACTGATTTACATCAACTTTGCCTGCAAGCTATCGAAGGTAATTTAGATCAAGCCTCTGTCGACTGGGACCCACGCTTTGCCGTTGGCGTTGTGATGGCAGCTGGAGGATATCCCGATAGCTACCATCAAGGAGATGTGATCAGCGGTATAGATTTAGCTTCTGAAACTTGCCAAGTATTTCATGCAGGAACTAAAATTAAAGAGCAACAGCTAGTGACTCAAGGCGGACGCGTGCTTTGTGTTGTAGCTCTGGCAGATAGCGTAAGTGAGGCACAAAAACAGGCTTACCAAGGGGTTGCAGCGATCCAATTTAAGCAGGCTTATTATCGAAAAGATATCGGTCATCGAGCGATTGCACTTGAATAGTCTAAACTAGAGGGTTATGTTCATGGGGGTAAATCTAATTAACTAGACTCTTAGCCAATGCATGTAGTTCAAGCTCAGGCATAGGTTTGCTGAAAAGATATCCCTGCGCAAAATCACAATTTAACTCTTTTAGGAAATCGTATTGTTCCTTAGTTTCCACGCCTTCCGCAACCACTTTTAGTCCCAAACCATGCGCCATCGCAATTGTCGCATTAATCAATTCTCGGTCCGCCGAATCATTGGTAATGTCCTTAACGAAACTACGATCGATTTTAAGCACATCAAAAGGATACTTTCTTAAATAGCTAAGTGAAGAATAGCCTGTACCAAAATCATCCATCGCGATACAAATACCTAAATCATGTAATTCAAAAAGTGCTTTTTCAATATAATCATGTTCTCCCATTAATACTCCTCGGTGATTTCTAGCTCTAAATCACTACTAGAAACATTGGACTTAATTAACGCTCTTTCAATATTTTCAACCAGGTTTCTTTCATGGAATTGGCGCGGTGATAAATTAACGGCGATTCTAAAATCGCCAGAAAAATTTTGTTGCCACCGAGCCACCATATCCAATAGCTTCTTGTATCACAAAATCACCTATTTGAACAATTAAACCTAACTGCTCAGCGACAGGTATAAACTCAACTGGTGATACTGAACCTAAAACCTGATTGTCCCAACGCAGTAAAGCTTCTGCCCCTATTATTTTTTGCTCCTGTATTTCTATTTGCGATTGATATACAACTTTTAATTCACCTCTTTCAAGCGCACCATGTAACTGCTCTTCTATTGCTAGTTGTCTAGGAGACTTCTTCATTCATAGCACGGGTAAAAAATGAATAGGTATTTCTACCGCGCTCTTTAGAATGGTACATAGCTGAATCGGCATTTCGTAGCAGCTCGGATACCGTTGCGCCATCAGATGGATAGACAGAAATACCCGCGCTGGCGGTTAAAATCCAGTTCACGTCCATCAATAACAAAAACCTTCTTTAAACATTCCAATATTTTCTCGGCAATAGCGCTAACATTCGATACCGCAGAAAGACCTCCCAAAAGAATAACAAATTCATCGCCTCCCAATCGAGCAACCGTATCTGGCCCCTCTGACCACGCTGCGCAATCGTTCAGCGGCTTTGATC
>JAUZSK010000024.1 GCA_030949565.1 Enterobacterales bacterium | reverse complement strand
CCCAGTAGCATCTAAAAACTGAACATATTCAGAAAAATAAAAATAATACTTGACAGTTTTTTGGACGAAAAAAAACTACTTTCCTAAGTCCGTATAAAATAGATCGCTAGAGATCCCAAACGGATCAAATAAGATCGTTTCCTAAAAACTTTGATTCCAAGCTTCAACCCGACAGAGAACGTCTAGCAGAGCACCGCTCAGAGAGTCGAAAAAGCCATGTTATCATCAAACCTACAGCAAAGGTTTAAGGTGATTTTCTTAGTGTCAAACGTAGACAAAACAACTGTTCGTAATGAAGTCAGTCGCATCAAGGCTGACTTTGAACAATTGTGTGCCAGCGGAAAAATCACAACTGAAATAAAATTTCTGATGAACAGTATGTTTATGATCATGGAACTCATGCTTTCCATATTTCTTGAAAAATCCACCAAGAAAAATAATAAGAATTCGAGTATTCCTTCCTCACAAACAGATAAAGATGAGTCCGCTTTAAAGCCTGTTCAGGGAAGCAATGGTAAAGGGAAAACAGAAAACCCACTCACGGCTAACAATACACGCACGATAGAAACGGTTACTACCATTGAAGTTTATAACTGTGATCGGTGTGGTGAAGACTTAAACGCCACTGCCAGCACTGAGTCTGAACGACGCACAAAATTGATATTGTTTTTGAAAAAGTGGTTGAGCATGTTGATGTTCAAATTAAACAGTGTCCATCGTGTGATTCAACCGTAAAAGCATCGTTTCCTGCCGGCTTGCATGGCCCGCTTCAGTATGGCGATGGCCTAAAGGCTTTTGTGATCAATTTGCTAGTTTGTCAGATGGTGGCACTTAACCGTGTTCAGAAATTAGTCAAATCAATGATGGATGTCACACTTGCAGAAGCAAGCTTATTGAAGTTTGTATGGCGCCTTCATCAAGCCTTAGAAGAGTGGGAGGTTTCAGCCAAAGAAGCATTATTAAAAATGCCGGCAATGAATGTCGATGAAACCTCACTAAGAGTGGATAAAAAGAACCACTGGGTCCATGTTTATTCAGCTGGCGATATTACGTTAAAATGCCTAGATCGCGGGAGGGGCATTAAAGCCATTGATACGATTGATATTGTGCCGCGTTATGGCGGCGTGATCATCCATGATTGTTGGGCATCTTATTTTTCCTATCGACATTGTGGGCATGGGTTATGTGGTTCACATTTGATGCGTGAGTTGACGTTTGTTGTTGAGTCCAATGGGTATGTTTGGGCTAAAAATATGAAGCGTCTTCTAAAAGAAACCTGTGCCAAGGTCTCGAAGAATGAGCAAAAGAAACTGACCGATAAAGATTATGCTAATTTACAGAAACGGTTTAGAAATATTATCACGCGCGGAGAAAAAGAATTACCGCCTGTGCCACCCAAACCCAGCGGTAAGCGCGGTAGAATAGCAAAATCAGAGGCTCATAATTTATGGGAAAGAATGAGTGAGAATGAACAATCTGTATTATTGTTTGCGAAGAACTCTCATGTTTCATTTACCAATAATCGAGCCGAGCGTGATTTAAGAATGGCCAAGGTAAAGCAAAAAGGTGTCGGGTTGTTTTAGAACCGTTAGATACGCTCAAGCTTATTGTCGAATTTCAAGTTATCTTCAGACTATGGCAAACAAAGGATATAATCCATTAATTGCCATTCAAATGGCTTTGGCTGGTAAAATTAATGATGTAGGGTGCGAAGTAGTTACGATTTGGCTAGGTATAATTAAACCAACTACCACAACCGACAGTAGCAGAATGCCGAAAAATTTTAAAAAGGTCTTCATTGAATCGCTCGCCCTATTTTTTTAAATAATACAGCGATCATATCATAAATTAGTCGGTTTTTTCTGCTAGGACTCAGTCGAAGAAGATTTCTGCGATGATGTCCATTCAATCACCTTGTTTTTAGCTGATTGATAAAGTTGCGCCCAAAATTCAGGGAAGCTTGCGCCAAGAATAATACCGATAAATAGTTCGAACATGGTTTTCTCCTAATGGTTAGATCATTTAATGGTTAATATTTTTATTTTCATCCGATGATTAATTAAGTCAAACTGATAAAAACAGATAACATAGGATAGACTGCAAGAGTCAGACCAGTTTTTTCAAACCACGTAATTAAGGGGCTACAAGCAAAAAGCTGTTGCCGATGGTTAAATAAGCAAGGCATTGGTCACGAGACTCTAAGCTGTTCGCCCACAAATTGGTCAAATTAACCAATGTCTGTTTTAGTTTCTTGAAAGATGTCGCTTGAAGTTTGCCTGTCTAACAAAAACCCACCGAATCCCAACTACCATCTTTTCAATGAAACAATCTTTACTTTACCTAGGCCTATACCCTATTGAGATATTTAAACAGTTAAAAATAATTCGACTCGAGCACAAAACCATTGGTTTTCCGCTAGCTGGTTGATTATTATACAGAAACTTTCAATAGCCCTTTCTATAGAGGGTTTACTTAGTAAAAAAAGGTCTATTTTTATCTTAATTTCCGTTTCCAAAGCGTTAAAAAGGGTGTAAAATTTGGCGCTTTCTTGACCAATCAGCATTTTCTTGACGAGCAACTAACTGTCTTGTCTGACGGTAGTTTAAAGCAATGAAAATCGGCCCATATTTACTTGATAATAATCTGTTTCTTGCGCCTATGGCAGGGGTGACGGATCTGCCATTTCGGCGGTTATGCAAGCAATTAGGCGCTGGTGTGGTGGTGAGTGAGATGGTGACATCGGATCCACTACTACAAAACTCAAGAAAAACCCGTTTACGGATAGCACAACAGGACGAAGTGCAAAATTATAGCCCGTTAAGCGCTGCCGATGATGACAACACGGATTTAAAGCAAGAAGTCGGTTTAAGGATCGTGCAGATTGCTGGTGGCGATGCTGACATGTTAGCTGAAGCGGCTAAGATTAACGCCGCTAGAGGCGCCCAGGTGATTGATATCAATATGGGCTGCCCAGCCAAAAAAGTCTGTAAAAAGGCGGCGGGTTCTGCTTTGTTAAAAGACCCGCGGCTAGTTGAAGAGATTCTTACCCGCGTAGTCGCAGCAGTTGATATTCCCGTGACTTTAAAAATACGAACAGGTTGGGATACGCAGAGTAAAAATGCGTTGCAAATCGCAAAAATAGCCGAGGATCAGGGCATACAGTCTTTAGCAGTGCATGGTCGGACTCGTGCTTGCAAATATCAGGGTGAAGCAGAACATGAAACGGTTGCCTTGGTTAAGCAAGCCGTTAATATTCCGGTGATTGCTAACGGTGACATTATCAGCCCACAGCAGGCCAAGAAGGTTTTACACTATACAGGTGCCGATGGTCTGATGATTGGCCGAGCAGCGCAAGGAAGACCTTGGATATTTCGTGAGATAGATTATTTTTTGAAGCATGACAAAGAAATGCCAGCCATAGAACGGCAGGAAATTGAGCAAATTCTGACTATGCACATTAAAGCACTGTATCGTTTTTACGGTGATTTTATGGGGGTCAGAATTGCTAGAAAACATACCGGTTGGTATTTACTTAACCAGCAGCATACTGATATTAATCAACTTGCCGCATTTAGAAAACGGTTTAATTCTTTAGACTCAGTAGAAGGCCAATTAATGGCACTGGCTGAATATTTTAGGCAATAATTGATAGCCTGATCCTTTTTGTTAGGGCTATCTAAAACACAAACACCTTAAGGTAACATAGATGAACTTACATAGTATGAATGTCGATTCAATCAACAACAGTAGCAGCTCCTTATCTACAGACAGTAATAGTTTTATCGCTCCTCAGCAAAACTTTACTCTACGCGAGAGTGTTGAATTGGCTATGAAAAATTATTTCGCTCAACTACAAGACGAGCAACCGACCGATATTTATGAATTAGTTTTAGCTGAAGTTGAAGCGCCTTTAATGGAAGCCGTAATGACCTATACTCAAGGTAACCAGACAAAAGCCTCTCAAGTACTTGGTTTAAACCGCGGAACTTTGCGTAAAAAATTGAAGATGCACGGACTTAACTAAGTATTAAATGATTCCTTTATTAGGTCACGGATTGATAGCGATTAAAATCTAATTTTACGCAGTCCTCCGTGACCTTTTTTATTTCTATTGATGAGTCATTTTATTTTATTCAAGCTTTCTCAGGCTAACCTTACGATGACCACCCCTTACCACAGAGCTAAAATTCATGACAGCATCTAATGCCACAAGCATCAAACCCATACACCGCGCCTTAATTAGCGTTTCTGATAAATCAGGTATTTTACCACTGGCTAAATTTTTATCCGAAAATAGCATAGAAATACTGTCTACCGGTGGCACCGCAAAAATGCTTGCCGAAGAGGGGTTCAAAGTCACCGAAGTTTCCGACTACACCGGTTTCCCAGAGATGATGGATGGCCGAATAAAAACCCTTCACCCCAAAATACACGGGGGAATTTTAGCTCGGCGCGGCACCGATGAAGCCGTTATGCAGCAGCAAGATATTTTGCCGATTGATCTTATTGTGGTCAACCTTTATCCCTTTCAAGCGACTATCGCCAACCCCGATTCCAGTTTATCCGACGCCATTGAAAATATCGATATTGGTGGGCCAACCATGTTACGAGCCGCGGCCAAAAATCATCAAGATGTAACTGTCATCGTTGATCCATTACGATTATGCATCAGTTATTGATCAAATCAAACAATTCGGTGGTACCCAATTAGACCTGCGTTATCAGCTAGCTTGTAAAACCTTTAGTCACACCGCACAGTATGATGGCGCCATTGCTAACTATCTCAGCAAACGCTCAACACCCGAACAGTCTCCAAAGCAGTTCTCAGAAAACATTAACTTTCAATTTAGTAAATTGCAGGATATGCGATACGGTGAAAACCCTCATCAGTCCGCCGCTTTTTATGCTGAAGCCAATCCGCCGATCGCTTGCTTGGCAAGCGCACAGCAACTACAAGGTAAAGAACTTTCCTATAATAATGTTGCCGATACCGACGCGGCGCTAGAGTGTGTGAAACAATTTGAGCTGCCAGCTTGTGTCATTGTTAAACACGCCAATCCCTGTGGCGTTGCTGTCGCCGAAGATATACAAACAGCTTATCAAAAAGCCTATGCTACCGACCCAACCTCCTCTTTTGGCGGTATCATTGCTTTTAATCGTGAGTTAGATCACGTCACTGCCAAACTTATCATCGAGCGGCAGTTTGTTGAAGTCATTATCGCGCCTTCAATTTCTGAAAGGGCCAAACTGGTGATTTCAGAAAAGAAAAATATACGTCTTCTTGCCTGTGGCGATTGGACCGAAAAGACGAACTTAAATGAAACCCTTGATTTCAAAAAGTCAGTGGCGGCTTGCTCATTCAGCAAGCAGACCAAGGGCTCGTTAGCGCTGATGATCTAAAAATTGTTACTCGGGTAACACCTTCAGAAAGCCAAATAGCCGATCTTTTATTCTGCTGGAAAGTGGCAAAATGTGTAAAATCCAATGCTATCGTTTACGCTAAAAATTTATCCACCATCGGTGTTGGCGCCGGTCAAATGAGTCGAGTCTATAGCGCCAAGATAGCTGGCATAAAGGCCGCTGATGAAGGGCTAGAGGTCAAAGGTAGCGTGATGGCATCGGATGCTTTTTTTCCTTTTAGAGACGGCATAGATGCAGCCGCAGAAGCTGGCATCAGTGCGATTATCCAGCCCGGAGGTTCTATGCGAGATCAAGACGTCATAGATGCTGCCAACGAGCATGGCATGGCGATGGTATTTACCGCGATGCGCCACTTTAATCATTAATTAAATAAGCATTATCTAACCTTGGGGTTAAACGACCGATGAAAGTTTTAATCATAGGATCCGGTGGACGAGAACATGCGATGGCATGGAAAGTCGCGCAAGCGGATGAAGTGACTCAAGTATGGGTGGCTCCCGGCAATGCGGGTACTGAGATCGAAAATAAAGTTTCTAATATCGAGATAGCGGTTGATGCCATCAACCAACTGGTCACTTTTGCACAACAAGAAAATATTGAACTCACCATTGTCGGCCCCGAAGTTCCGCTGTGCCTTGGTATTGTGGACCAGTTTCAACAAGCCAGTCTAAAATGTTTTGGTCCCAGTCAAGGAGCGGCACAATTAGAAGGCTCAAAAGCTTTTAGCAAAGATTTTTTAGCCCGAAATAATATCCCGACTGCTGCCTATGCTAATTTCACCGAGATACAAAGCGCCAAAGACTATGTTAAAAAAGTCGGTACACCGATTGTTATTAAAGCCGATGGTTTAGCCGCAGGTAAAGGCGTCATTATTGCGCAAAATGAAAATGATGCATTTGTTGCCATAGAGGATATGCTTGCCGGAAATAAATTTGGTGATGCCGGTCACCGCGTGGTGGTAGAGGAATTCTTACAAGGTGAAGAAGCGAGTTTTATTGTAATGGTTGACGGCGAAAACATTTTACCACTGGCCACCTCGCAAGATCACAAAGCAAGAGATGATGGCGATTTAGGGCCAAACACTGGCGGCATGGGCGCTTACTCCCCAGCACCTTTGGTGACCGAGGCAATGCACCAAAAAATAATGCAGCAGGTGATCATCCCAACCGTCGAGGCCATGGCCAAAGAGGGCAATCCCTACACCGGTTTTTTATACGCAGGCATAATGGTATCACCGCAGGGTGAGCCTAAAGTACTGGAATTTAATTGTCGCTTTGGTGATCCAGAAACCCAGCCGATTATGTGCCGCTTAAAAACTGGTTTACATCAACTTTGCCTGCAAGCTATCGAAGGTAATTTAGATCAAGCCTCTGTCGACTGGGACCCACGCTTTGCCGTTGGCGTTGTGATGGCAGCTGGAGGATATCCCGATAGCTACCATCAAGGAGATGTGATCAGCGGTATAGATTTAGCTTCTGAAACTTGCCAAGTATTTCATGCAGGAACTAAAATTAAAGAGCAACAGCTAGTGACTCAAGGCGGACGCGTGCTTTGTGTTGTAGCTCTGGCAGATAGCGTAAGTGAGGCACAAAAACAGGCTTACCAAGGGGGTTGCAGCGATCCAATTTAAGCAGGCTTATTATCGAAAAGATATCGGTCATCGAGCGATTGCACTTGAATAGTCTAAACTAGAGGGTTATGTTCATGGGGGTAAATCTAATTAACTAGACTCTTAGCCAATGCATGTAGTTCAAGCTCAGGCATAGGTTTGCTGAAAAGATATCCCTGCGCAAAATCACAATTTAACTCTTTTAGGAAATCGTATTGTTCCTTAGTTTCCACGCCTTCCGCAACCACTTTTAGTCCCAAACCATGCGCCATCGCAATTGTCGCATTAATCAATTCTCGGTCCGCCGAATCATTGGTAATGTCCTTAACGAAACTACGATCGATTTTAAGCACATCAAAAGGATACTTTCTTAAATAGCTAAGTGAAGAATAGCCTGTACCAAAATCATCCATCGCGATACAAATACCTAAATCATGTAATTCAAAAAGTGCTTTTTCAATATAATCATGTTCTCCCATTAATACTCCCTCGGTGATTTCTAGCTCTAAATCACTACTAGAAACATTGGACTTAATTAACGCTCTTTCAATATTTTCAACCAGGTTTCTTTCATGGAATTGGCGCGGTGATAAATTAACGGCGATTCTAAAATCGCCAGAAAAATTTTGTTGCCACCGAGCCACCATATCCAATGCTTCTTGTATCACAAAATCACCTATTTGAACAATTAAACCTAACTGCTCAGCGACAGGTATAAACTCAACTGGTGATACTGAACCTAAAACCTGATTGTCCCAACGCAGTAAAGCTTCTGCCCCTATTATTTTTTGCTCCTGTATTTCTATTTGCGATTGATATACAACTTTTAATTCACCTCTTTCAAGCGCACCATGTAACTGCTCTTCTATTGCTAGTTGTCTAGAGACTTCTTCATTCATAGCACGGGTAAAAAATGAATAGGTATTTCTACCGCGCTCTTTAGAATGGTACATAGCTGAATCGGCATTTCGTAGCAGCTCGGATACCGTTGCGCCATCAGATGGATAGACAGAAATACCCGCGCTGGCGGTTAAAATCAGTTCACGTCCATCAATAACAAAAACCTTCTTTAAACATTCCAATATTTTCTCGGCAATAGCGCTAACATTCGATACCGCAGAAAGACCTCCCAAAAGAATAACAAATTCATCGCCTCCCAATCGAGCAACCGTATCTGGCCCTCTGACCACGCTGCGCAATCGTTCAGCGGCTTTGATCAATAATTTATCACCCACTTCATGACCCAGCGTATCATTGATTTTTTTAAATCCATCTAAATCCAGAAACACAACGGCTACCAGTTTAGAACCTCTTTCGGCTTCTTTAATTTGGTAGTCCAATCGGTCAAGCGCCAGAAAACGATTAGGCAAATTAGTTAAAGCATCATAATGTGCTTGATGATAAATATGCTGCTCATGCTCTTTCCTCAACGTAATATCTTCTCTCACTGAAAGGTAATGCGTGATCTCACCGAAATCATCAAACACCGGAGCGATATGTGCTCGCTCCCAAAAAACATCGCCATTTTTTTTGCGGCTTTCAAATTCACTCTCCCAAGTTTTTCCTTCAGTTAAAAGTTTATGAAATTCTTCTCTGCGTGGCCCCAAATGAATACCCGACCCTAAATCTTGCGGTTTTCTGCCAACAGCCTCTTGAAGGCTATAACCCGTATTGAGCTCAAACCGGCTATTGACGTATTCAATAATGCCATCAGAGTCTGTGATAATTACCGATACAGGGCTTTGCTCGATGGCTTGGGATAATATTTGAACCCGCTCTTGAGCATTCTTACGTTCTATGATTTCCTTTTGTAAATCATCCACCTGCTGCTTGATCGCCCGCCGCATATTGTTAAAATTACGTGCTAAAGTACCTATTTCATCCTTTCTATTCTCAACAATATCTCTTTCCAAATTACCTGTAGCCATCGCTAGTGACGCATTGGCGAGTTCAAGAATAGGGGAAGTAAACCGACTGACCAACCGCCCAACCACAAAAAACATGATCAAAACTAAAGATAATGAGACAATGGCCATAGAATAAAGCGCGTTTTTTATACCCGCATTAATCGGTTTTTTTATACCATGTATTTGAATATAACCTATTTTTTTAGCGTCGATAATGAGCGGTTTTAGCATCGCTTCATAGGGTTCTCCATCTGAGGTGAATAGATTGAAATAACCTTCTTTTATTGGAAATGGTCGCTCTAGATCACTGTCTTCGTCCGTAGTAAAAACCACATGCCCGTTATTACTATATAGTGACACTTCAACTTCTAATTCCCGTTTAATTTTATTGGCATCAAAAGCTATTGCTTTTTGTAAATTAAAATAGCCAATTAAACTTTTTTGACCGAACACGTCTTCAGAACCTAAATAGTAGTAGGGTTGCCAAGTTTGATAAACCAGTTTTTCATGCAAATTTACTAACCCAATTTTTCTAGGTTTAGGTAAGTCTAACGGAAAAATGGCTGGATTATTAATCGCTATACTGCCAAAATGCTGATTGCTATAGAGTTTATGTTGCCCATCCTTGACCACTACATTACCCTTTAGTTTTTTGGAATAATAGAGTTTAAGGTGAGGTTTGTTGACCACGCCAGATGAAAAGTAAAAAGCGAAGCTTGAAACATCAAGTTGCTCTCCAAGATTGTTGATTTCTGGAAGCATATAGAATTCCAGAAGCCCCCCTTCACTAATCTTTTTAATTTTTTTATTGAGCTTTAAATTATTTTGAAAATTCTGATAACCTTCTTTTATGAGATTAGCTTGCTCTATCAATTGTTGACTCAAGACCTCACTCGCTATCGATACTTTGGTCCTCGTTTCTTCGGAAGTTTGATTGATCAAAATATAAATATAGGCGGCAGTAATCGCCAATCCGGTAACAAATACCGAAGCAATAACGATGAGTAATAACTTTTGCCTTAGATTTAATGCCACTTTTTGTTTCTTCTACCTCTCCACTAACTATGTATGTTTTTTAAATCTATTCAAATATCTTTATATTTAATGTTCTTTATCTTTATTTAAAAGTAATTGATGCCGCTTAGCGGCAATCGTTAGCGCTTGTTTGGGTGATTTCTCTCGATGCAAAACTGCGCTAATTTCCTGTTGCAAAATTTCGATAAATGACGCATATAACGGAATTTTTAAAAAACTCTCAGAATTAAACAATATTGGATTAAGTTGGTCGTTATCGCTGCTAATACTCACCTCTTTAACAGGTTTGTTCATGACTCGACTGAAAGATTGCCCATGCATTGAAAAAGCCTTTTGCTGTTGCGTTTGAAAAAACCATTCGATAAAATCCCACGCAAGGTGTTTTTTGTGTGAGAATTGATTAATCGCTATTGCTTGGCCCATAAGCAATGTTTTGTTTGAGGGAAACGGGGCAATGGAGAACTGTTTCTCTCGGCTACTAGCATTCAACTCATTGATACTTGACACCCAATTCAACGCCATCGCTAGCTCGCCCTGCAACAACATTCGATTTATATCGACATAATCCCAATCTTCTTGATGCTCGGGCATAAAATCCAGCATTCTCATATAATCTTGTAGTCCGGTAATTGAAGATTTTGAATCTAAATAACCAACCGCTTGCTGCTTTGATGGATCTAAAACCTTCCCGCCGGCCGACCAAATAAAACTAACAGCGCTAGTCACAATAGCATTATTATGATCAGAAGTTGTTTGGCCCCAACCCCATAAACCCCGATCAGGGCGTGTAAAGAACTGCGCAATATCAATCAGTTGTTGTTTATCTTTTGGCGGCCTCAGAGCGTAACCATAACGCTGTTTAAATGCCTTTTGCTGCTGTGGATCATTAAATAAATCTAGCCTGTAAACTAAACCGAGAGCATCCCTCTGCAAGGGTAGAGACCAGTAATGACTTGATGCCTCTGGATACTCGGAAAAGATTTTGACAGCATCTGAATTAAAATCTTTTATTGCCAATTGTTTTGATTGAGTAAGATATGGCGCTAATGCTGTTAAATAACCACTTTCTGAAAACTCTGGCAAATAGTGGTAATCCATCACCAAAATGTCAAACCCATCACCTCCCGCAGATAACTCTGCTAACACACGATGATACCAGCTTGGGCCGGTCGGCAGTATTACCAGTTCAACTTCCACCCCCGATAAACTTGTATATTGCTTGGCCAATTCAGCCATGCTCATGGATGCTTCAGACAAACTCCATACTATTTTTATCTGAGTGATCTCATCAAAGCCATCAGCTTTTATATTTTTGCCTACTAAACTTAAAAACACCAAAAATATTAGCCTGATTTGATGTTTAATAAGTTTGTTAGGGTGCCATCGAATCGGCATAAGAGACTGTTCGTTTTTTTACAATGGATAATAAAAATTATAGTCAATATTTAGCTACCACTGTTAATATATATGAGATATTAGGGTCTTAAGTCATCGAAAAGAGCTAAAACCTCTAAGAAAACCGCCGATATAATCTTTTCTTGGGTTAAGCTCTTGAAATCCTGCTAGATATATCGCACTATTTCCCTCGCTTTCAATCAATCGAGTATTTCCATGCTTGCCACTAAATACACCTTTATTATTGTTATATTGTTTGCTTTTATGCCAAGCAGCTCTATCTTCGCCCAAGCCAACACGCCCATAATACTCAATTTGCCCCACACCGATGGCGATGGTCTAGCGGTTAAGCTCCAACCTTTAGCTAAAGAAGAGCAAAAACGTTTGTTTGAAAAAGGACTCAAGTCCTGCGAAAACCAATGTGTGACTCCTTTTGCCCAACGGCTAGGGCAAGCCGATGGTGTAAATGCCTTATCAAATTGTCGTTCTTCTTGTATAAAGCCTCAGTTTTCCTTTCTGAATTTAACTTCAGGTGAAGTTGTAACAGGTGATAAAAACCCGAATGAAGCTGAATTTCATTATATTGGATTAATATATCAATGCGTTGAATATGCCCGAAAATGGTGGATGATAAATCAAGATATCACTTTCGGAAGTATTGATAGCGCCTATGAAATACTCTACTTAACAGAAGGTAAAAATATCAGAACCAACCAAACCTTCCCATTAGCCCGGTCATTAAATGGCAGTGCAAAGCGTCCACCCAAACGAGGCGATCTCCTCATTTATGCTGCTGATCGAAATCGCGCTAACTGGCGTCACGGGCATGTCGCGGTTGTGGTCGAAGTTGACCTTGCTAATAATTACCTTTTAGTAGCAGAAGAAAATTACAATAACCAACCTTGGGCAGATGCCAATAAGTATGCAAGAAAACTTAAGCTGTCTCATTCAGATAAAGGCTATCAGGTGATTGACCAAGATCCTTACCAATTAGATACCGCTGAATTAGGTGTTATTTCCGGCTGGATCTATCCAATGCAAGTGACAGATTAAGGTGTTATTCAAGCTTCAGGAATATACGTTTTAATCTGTACTTTCTTAATCATCATACGTCGATCACCAAACTGTCTTTGAACCGCTTTTGGACCTCGCATTTTGGTAAACTTTTGAGTGGAAGCTGACAATCCAGCATAAACATTCACAAGGTAAATCAACTGCTTATTCAAATTGTTAAACTCTAAATGGATGTTCGCTGAAGCACAAGTTTGTCCGCGGCAGTGGAATTGGTAAAAGCCATTCCGATAAGATTTTTCATTGGCATATTTAAGTGTTTGCCCCTTGTAAATGATCCTTTGAAGACCTGAAGATTGAGGTATATACAGATAAATCTCTCGAAAGCCCTTGGTTGAAGAATGGATTTTATAGTCCATTTGTCTAGCCTCATCAATCAGACGATCCGAAGTTAGCTCGACTTCGGAAAGAGGTAAATCAGACAGTGCAATTTTCTGACTGAGATACTTCCTTTTAGACCAAGGATAGGCTTGCATAAACTCAGCCTGCAACATCAGAGGTTTTAAACTTTGTGGTATAGGGTTTGTTTTTGTTCCGCCAAGGATAAACTGATCGCCAAGATCATCTTGCAAGAGTGTTAGATTAAATGATTGAGGGACTTCTCGAGTATAAGGCGCTTGAAAGCTAGTCCAAAACAAAGCAACAATAAAAATACCAAGCAAGCCCCGTTGGTGCCATCGAATAGTCCAACAATTTCGTCGGCAAAGGCTAACCAGCGCTAGTAAACCCATTATAACAAAACTTAACATCAAACCGATGGCAAGTGACATATGGTAGCCCACCATTAATTCTAATACATAGACAATTGGCAAAAATACAACACCAAGGACAAGGCAGAATATCAGCAAAAAGACACTTAATCCTTTATCCGTAGGCGACCAATTTAAAACCGATAAAGTGGTAAATATCAGTGCCATTATGCTAGCTGGAATCAAAAATAAAAAACTAATACCAACTACGTAAAGGCTGGTTAAAATGGCCAGCAGTACCATTATTAAGAATATTGCAAAAGATAAACTCAATGGACAGGCTTTTGACAAGCGTTTAGGGAAAATAACCAGTGAAATTAAAGTTAACCCAGACCAAAGCATCAGTTGCATGGGTAAATTGTTTGAACGCCATGGACTCACCCCACCGCTAATGAACTGAGTCAGATTTTGTAGTAACCATGCAGTCAGCGGTAAAATAAATATCAATAGAAGCCCCAATCCAAGCCCAATAAATATTGAAGATAAATGCAGTTTCTCAGCTCGACTGAGTCGCCACCAACTAAAAACAACAAGTAGCAATAATAAAAAACTACAGTAGAGGCTACTAGTTTGTTGCCATTGGATAGAAAATAATCCGACTATATCGGTGTAGACTAGATTGTTTTTCGCTACTAGGTTAAGCGACTGGTTCCTAATCTTATTCAATACGCCCCAGATATTGTCTCCATGATGTTGCAGAGTACCGAGTGGAAAATGCTCAAAGCTATCGAGTGGTGTATGGTAATGGTGCTCTCGCCCACCGTGAGCGAAGTTTAATCCTTGCAAGCCATGTTCTTTATAAACTGTTAAATCGGTATCATTTGGTAGCACTTTATATACTTCATAAAAGAGTGAGCTGCTTAATGCTGAGGGCGTAGATGATAAGTAAGCATTAACTAACCAACCACTATTCTTGCCCGTTTCAAACATCACACTTTTACCCTGTGTACCTCTCGCTTCAACATTTAATGCCAGTTTTATGGTTTTAGCCAAGGGATGTTGGCGCATAAAAGCTTTGGCACCGAATAAACCAAATTCCTCACCTTCATTAAATAAAAGTATAATTGTATTTTTAGGCGCCTGCTCTAAGCTCAGTATACGAGCAACTTCCAATAAAGTTGCCACTGCCATTCCCGCATCATTAGCTCCATAGCCCGCATCGACAGAATCATAATGAGCAGAAAGTAAAATCGCTGATGGTGTGCTATCTAATTCTCCCTGTATTTCATCTTGACCTTTAATTTTAACTACAATATTTCTTACTTGAGTACAACGCGAGACGCCAACAGAATAATCTTCACAACTGGTAGCTTGTTGTATTTTTGCAATATACCCCATGCCTTTTAAAATCTGGATGATGTTTTTTTCCACCACTCTATTTTGTGGGCTATCAACCGAATGTGGTTTCCTCTCAGATAGCACTTTTTCAAGCATCGCTTGAGCACGCTCTGCAGAAAAAATATTTTCAGCCACATCCGATGTTTTGGCTTGAATAGGCTTTAAACTGGATTGAATGTATAAAGCTAATACAATCAATATTATCAGGCTTATCGTCAAGGGATTTGAAAAGGCTTTACCTATTTTTAAATTCATTAGTTAACCTAGTGTTACTCGCTAAAAGAATATACCAATATATTGGTAGAAAATTTATTTTATGCCAATCTCATGTTACATGATATCATTATTAGTAAGTATTCATACCTGTAACTATTTTAAATATAATACTAATTTATTTGGAGAATAACGGTGTCATCATTTGTAGATAAAAATTATTTAAATAAATATCAAGAAACATCCCTGAAAATTATCAACCTACTCTTATTATTCTTTTTACTAATAATTTCTAATCTCAATGCTCAGCCATCAAGCGCTCAACAACCTACCAAAGGTCCTATTTTTACTGATTATGGTCCGGTGTTTAAAGTCCCCGATAGCGATGTTGTATTGATACCAAATTTTAAATATAAAGTTTTTTTCGATATAGGTCAGACTACCAAGGAAACATTTAATCTTAATCACCGCATCGAAAGTATCGCCCGTTTTATTAATATGCACGCACTAAACGGCGTCAAACTAAAGGATATGCAAATCGCCGTTGTGTTGCATGGTGCCGCCACCCGTGATCTTTTAACCAATGCGTCATACCAAAAACGTTATGATAATGACAATCCAACCGCCGAACTGGTCAAACAATTACTTGAAAGGGATGTAAAATTTTATCTTTGTGGGCAGAGTCTTTACTTTATGAAACTCAATAAAAAAGATCTTATACCGGGAGTCAAGGTGGCGCTTTCGGCGATGACCATTTCTACTATGCTGCAAGCAGAGGGCTACACCCTTATTCCCTAGCCGTCCAACCCAAAAAAACTTAATAGCATGCAGTCTAAACCGCTGCATTTTTTCCAAACAAACAGCTCAACTCGGCCCTTAACTGCCCTCTCATTGCCATGTAAAACATTTTATAGTCACCGACAAAAGACCACCAAGGGTAAGTAAAAGTTGCGGGCCTGTTTTTCTCAATAAAGAAATGGCCTACCCATGCTGGGCCGTACCCAGCCACTAAAACAAGTGGTAACCAAGACCAGCTTTGCTGAACGATTAAATACACTAGAAGCACAGCGGATGCGACGGTTCCAACATAGTGCAAAGCTCGACAAACAATCAATTTATGTTGGCCTAAATAATAGGGCCAGAATTCCTGAAATGAAGTATATTGTTTTTCTACTTGAGGGGTTAAATCAGTCATTTTTTACTCCTGAATATAAAAATAGTGAGTAAGACAGTTATTTTTTAAATTAGCTACCTCACCATACAAAAATTTTTGTTAAATGGCTAGTCATATACGCCTAAATACGATAAATCGAACTTTTTAACTGCTTGTCATTACTTATTCGACTATAGAAGCAAAAAAAATAGCATGAAAACTATGATAAGATAAGCACAAGGTTCGAATATAACTCGCTTTATCAATAGTCTATTCGATTAATTAAAACACGTACAAACGAGGATCTATAATAATGAAAAATTTTATAACACGACTCCTATTAATTATTCTTTGTTTTTCTGTCATAACCGCAGAAGCAAAAAGAAAAAAGAAACCCCGCTTCATGCCCTACTATATGGTAACAGAGCAAGTCACTGATTATGCAGCAGCCGTTACTGCAACCCGTGACAAACTCCAGCAAAGTGATTTTAAATTGGTAGGTGAATATGATTCAATTCCAGACCGCACTATTTTTATAGTCACTAGTGACGCACTTTTGGCTAATGCCGCTAAAACTGAATTTGGTGGTTACGGCGCTGTTATTCGCGTGGCAGTCACTAAAACAGACAAAGAGGTGCAGGTTTCCTATGTCAACCCCATTTATATGAGTTACGCCTATCAGATGCAAGACATTTCTGATGTCGATAAATCGCTAAAAGCCTTGTTTGGAGATAGTAAGCCCTTTGGTTCTAAAAAAGGGCACTCAAAACGCAAGTTGAATGGCTATCACTATATGGCCTTTATGCCCTATTTTGATGATCATGATGAACTTGGTAGTTTTGACTCTCACAAAGAAGCTTTGGATGCGGTACATAGAAATCTTTCGGCGGATAATAAAGGTCTAGCGAAAATATTTGAAGTGGCTATTCCCGGTAAAGATGAAGTTCTGGTTGGTATCGCCATTAATGACGGTGAAGGTGCCGACAAGAATATTTTAGAAAAGATCGATACTGCAGATAATAAACACACAGCCTATCTTCCTTATGCGGTGCTAGTATCTGGTAACAAGATTTATAGTTTACCCGGAAAGTTTAGAATTGCATTAGCCTTTCCTGATTTAGGTATGGGGCAGTTTATGAATATTATGGATGCCCCCGATGGTATTGTCGATAGCTTAAAAGCAGTGACTAAATAAAATCCTTATTCATCCATAAAAAAACGGGCTTCTAGCCCGTTTTTTTATACCTAATATGATTAATAATCAACGCTTCATTAAACCATATCTTTGCGCCATTCTAATTCACCGGTTTCAACCAAATTTTTGACCAAAGGCTCGATAATTGTTTCTAGTGCAAAGCCCATTTTTCCGCCGGGTATAACAATGGTGTTTTTTCGAGACATAGAAGAACCCGCTAGCATGCTGAGCAAATAACTGTAGTCAATTTGACGATAAAGTTGCGTACCAAAACGAATAACCACTAAGCTTTCATCCAGCGTTGGTATATCACGAGCAATAAATGGATTAGAAGTATCAACCAGTGGCACACGCTGAAAATTAATATGTGTACTACTATATTGTGGCGTCATATAATGAACATAGTCGTCCATTCGGCGTAAAATAGTATCAGTAACGTTCTCTGCAGAATAACCACGTTCTTGAGTGTCTCGATGAATTTTTTGAATCCATTCTAAATTAACGATCGGTGTAACACCAATTGATAAGTCAACATGTTTTCCGACATCAATATTATTTTCTTCATCTTTAACTGCACCATGTAAACCTTCATAAAATAGGAAGTCAGTTCCTTCTTCAATCGGTTCCCATGGACTAAAAGTACCAGGGTCTTGATTGTAGGGTTTGGCTTCTTCATAGTTATGTAAGTATTTACGGTTTTGGCCTGTTCCTGACTCACCATATTCTTTAAATAACTTTTCAAGCGCACCAAATTCATTACCCGAAGCACCGAAATGACTCAGCACTTCACCTCTGCGTTCTGCCTGAATAAGCGCTTGTCCCATTTGTTTTCTTTCATATTTATGAAAACTATCCCCTTCAACCACCACTGCTTTGTAACCATTACGACGATAGATATGTTGCATGGCAACCTTAACGGTTGACGTACCTGCACCAGATGAACCTGTAACAGCAATAATAGGATGTGTTTTTGACATAAATATTTCCTTTCTTAATTGAAAAACAGGCAGGACCTGTTTAATTAAATCAAGCTAACTTCTAACCGCATTTCTCAAGTGACACACTGCGGACATAATCTTCTATTTGGTTAATGTTAGAAATCATACCATTTATTTCGAGCGAAGATAAATTAATCCCTTGCGCATAACCGTAATCGACACAGATGACTTTCATTTTAGCAGCCACAGCGGCGCCGACATCGCTGGCAGAGTCGCCGACCATTAAACACTGGTCAGGTATTGAACCTAAACGGCTTGTGGCATATAACAGAGGTTCCGGATGAGGTTTTTTATTGGTCAGATCATCTCCGCATACAACAATATCAAAGTATTCGCTTATAGCTAAGTTTTCTAACAGTGGTAGAGTAAAACAGCGATCTTTATTAGTAATACAGGCCAATCGAATGCCTTTTTGGCGTAAATTTTGTAGCGTCTCAATGACTTTTGGATAGAGCTTTGAATATTGTCCACTTTGTTCTTTATAGCGGCTATAGAAAATATTTTTTGCACGCCAAAAATCATCACCGGTGGCCACACCATTGTGTGAATCGGTCAGACCTCGGTGTAATAATTTTTCCACACCATTGCCAATCCACCCGCGTACTTTTTTTTCGCTACGAGGCTCCATCTGTAAAATTTTTAGGGTATGATTTAAGGCAGCCGTTAAATCCGGCGCGCTATCCACCAATGTCCCATCTAAATCAAATAAAATAGCTTCTGTAGATAAATATTCATCACTCATCGGTAAGCTCCTTTCTCATCTGGTCGATCGTTTTCTGGTAATCATCACTATTAAAAATAGCGGATCCGGCAACAAAGGTGTCGGCACCGGCTGCTGCAATTTCTTTTATGTTATCGATTTTCACCCCACCGTCTATTTCCAAACGGATATCGCGGCCACTTTCATCAATTAATGTTCTTGCTTGGCGCAATTTATCCAATGCATTGCGAATAAAGGACTGCCCACCAAAGCCTGGATTGACCGACATAATCAAAATCATATCGACTTTGTCTAAAACATAGTCTAGGCAATCAAGAGGTGTCGCCGGATTAAAAACTAAACCGGCCTTGCAACCACCTTGCTTTATCAGTTGTAGGCTTCTATCAACATGTTTTGACGCTTCTGGATGAAAGGTAATGGTGGTTGCACCCGCTTCAATAAACTGTTCGATCAGACTATCCACTGGCTCCACCATTAGATGAGCATCAATCGGCGCTTTTATGCCATAGTCAATGAGTGCTTTGCACACATCTGGGCCAAAGGTTAAATTAGGAACATAGTGATTATCCATGACATCAAAATGAACCCAATCGGCGCCACTTTCTAACACCTTGGCGACATCGTCACCTAAACGAGCTAAGTCGGCGGATAATATAGAAGGTGCTATTTTATAATCTTGTTTCATTGTTAGAGTCCTTGTACAAATTGGTTTAGCCAATTATTCGGTAATTTTAGTTAAAAAGTTCGAAAATAATCTTTCCATCGCTGCATCATTGAGGCATTGCTGGCTGCAATCACACTTTTGGGCATTAAATCATTACTAAAAACAACTTCACCGGCAAAGGTTTCAGCTTTACCACCTGCTTGACTTAATATTAGCAAACCAGCGGCATGGTCCCAAAGTTTTTGCTTACCATGCAGATAAACCTGACATCGATCGGCCGCTATCCAACAGAGATCCAATGCGCTTGAACCAAAGCTTCGTTGGGATCGATAAGGCGGATTAACCGCCAAAGCGCCGGCTTTTGCCGCATCTAAACGCTTAAAATCAATCAACCCCATGGCATTTTTAAGCTCATGTTTATCACTGGTTGCTAATTCACGACCATTAATACAGGTTTTATGCTCGCTGCTTGCGCTAAAGCACTCATCTCGACAAGGATCATAGATCACGCCAAGCTGCATTTGCCCTTTTTGAATCAGAGCAATGCTCATACACCAATAGGGGATCCCTTGGGTAAAGTTACTGGTGCCATCCAATGGATCAATACACCAATAATCACCCGACTTATCTAAAATCGCCTGTTGCTCCTGAGCGCTCATTTCTTCACTCAACACCGGGCAATCAACCAGCTTAACCAGTTCCTCAGTGAGCATTTGATGGGCTTTAGTATCCGCCTGAGTCAACCAACTACCATCGGATTTAATATCAATGGTTAAAGCTTGTTGTTCATTCTGCTGCGATGGTTTAATGCCGCATTGCAATTCAAAATAAGGCAAAAGAACCTGCTTGGCAGTGCGAATGGCAACTTGGCTAACAGCCTCAATTAATGTCATTTGATCTAGATCCTTATTTTATGTCCTGCCAGTATGCACCGCTAACAGTATAAATAGAAATCAATATTATTTAATTCATGTATAAGCTATACTTTATGCATGAACTATCCCATCACCTTTCGACAACTTGAAATATTTAATTCGGTCGCCAGGCATCTAAGTTATACCCGCGCGTCCGAAGAGCTACACCTAAGTCAACCTGCGGTCTCGATGCAGGTCAAGCAGATGGAACATCTGATTGACACTGCGCTGACCGAAAAAATTGGTAAAAAGCTTTATCTTACCGAGGTTGGACACCTAATGTTCAATTATTCGACTCAAGTCATTGCTTCAAAAGCCGCGATGGAAGAATCTCTTGCCGCACTAAAAGGTACCGAAACCGGTCATCTTCGAATCGCTGTCCCAGAAACAGCCAACCAATTTGTTACTCTGCTTCTCGCCCAGTTTAGACAGCGACACCCAGGGATCTCATTTGAGCTGCTTATTCACAACCGCGAAGGGCTATTAAGATGCCTAAAACATAATCAAGCGGATTTAATCATCATGGGTCAAACACCTTCTGATCTGGATTTAAAAACTGAGGCATTTATGAATAATCCCTTGGTTATCATTGCACCGCCTAATCATCCACTATCGGAGAAAAAAACGATCCGTTTACAAGATTTAACCCAAGTTGAGTTTGTGGTACGCGAAATAGGTTCGGGTACACGTATCGCCATGCAAAAATTTTTTGATGCCAATGGTATCCAGTTAAAAACCTCAATGGAAATGCCTAACAATGAGGCCATTAAACAAGCGGTAGCTGCCGGTTTGGGTTTTGGTATTGTTTCACTACATACACTGCAACAAGAACTCACTCTCAAACAAATAGAAGTTCTAGCGGTCGAAGAAATGCCGATCATGCGAGTGTGGTACTTGGTCCATCAGCAACAGAAGTTACTGACGCCAGCCATGGCTATTTTTAGGGACTTTGTTATTTTAAAAACTCAAGAAATTTGGGTTACCAAATATCCACAATTAGCAAAGCACCTTTAACAAATTAGTCTTTGTTTGCATCTAAGCCTAATCGATAAGCCGCAGCCAATGCGGGTTTTATTGCCGCCAGCTGCTCTGTTTCAAATGCCTCAAGATATTGCTGGCAGACTGCTTCAATTTGATGCTTCATTTTATCTTCATTCCAAGCTTGTTTAAAAGCAATAAAATCAAACTGGTTGTTTTCTAGATACTGCAGCGCTAAACCGCTGGCGTGATCATATTTAATCGGTTCTGATAACATCATTTCATATTGATAACTGTAGCTATCTAACTTAATTGAGTTGGCCAATTGAGGATAGAGTTCGGGAAACACACCTCCGGTTTGCATGATTTTATCCAGATTAATTTCTAAACTGGCTTGTATTTCTTCACCTTGATAATAAAATGCAATACTGGCTCTTAAGCTATTTTTCATACTTATCCTAACTTGAATTAATTGTCAATGGTTTAACATTAAGAGGTGAGCGCGGTAAAAAGCAGAGGTAACTTCTCTGGCAATTTTTTTATATTATCAATAATCGTGTATCCACCGGCTCCAAATATATCCTGTATATAGTCATCTGCCTTACGGTCAAGGCTAATGCAGTAAGTATAAAGCCCTTTAGATGAAACATCGTCCACCGCTTTTTTTGCATCTTTGATTAGATACTCTTTGTCCTCTACATCCACATCTGAAGGCTCGCCGTCAGTCAAAATAAGCATTAGCTTTTTCTCGGCTTTTTGCGCTTCCAAATAATGCGCGGCATGCCGAATGGCACCACCCATTCGAGTTGAAAATCCCGCTTGCATCGCTGCTAGACGTGCTTTCACTTGATCATCAAATGCCTCACTATAACCTTTGATATGATAATAACGAAGATTATGCCGTGTATCAGAATGAAAACCCGCGATGGCATATTTATCGCCTAACTGTTCAATAGTCCAGGCTAAAAGTGTTACAGCTTCTTGGCTTAATTTTAAAATTGACTGATCGGCACCCTCTGGAATATCGTCGAGTGAAGCCGAAAGATCGAGTAAAATCATGACCGCTATATCACGACCATCATGTTGATGACTCATATTAATTCTTGGATCAGGCTGTCCACCACTTTTGTAATCTATCAAAGATCTCAATGCGATATCTAAATCGAGTTCCGTGCCTTCTTCTTGATACCTGACCCTAACCAATCGTTGTGGTTTAAGTTGATCTAATAATCGCTTCAACTGCTTAGCCAGCGCTTGATGTTTTTGTAGAATTTTATCAATATCCTTAGCATCACCCTTGGCATAAATAGACTCATACAGGCTCACCCAATCGGGTTTGTACGACTGAGTGGCATAATCCCATTCTGGATAATGGCGTGGCGGCAATCCATCATCCTGTAATTCTTGTTTTTGTTTATTTTGTTTTTGAAAATCGTCGGCTTCGTCATCTTCTTCAATAAAAACCCACAAATGACGATTATCATCACGGTAATCAACCTGCGTATCTTTAAATCGAATTTTTGCGGCTTGGTCACTTTGCAAACGCGTTTTGGCGATAAAGCGGATGGCTAAATTAACCATATCCTTACTGCTGGTTTGCGCTTGCTGCATAATTTGATAAAAATCATCAACAGCCTGTAAAATATCAGGATTGGTATAGGCATGATTCTTATCTAATATTGCCCGAGATAAAACAGTCAGCCGGTGACGAATACACGATACCTTTTGTGGGTTACAATCATTCTCTCCAGGTGCTGGGTGTAACGCTAGTAACAGATGTCTCAGGCCTGGGTACTCTTGCAGCATTAAATATTCAACTCGAGAATCTTCAAAATGTTCAATGGCAATACGCTGAAAAGGACTAAAATTATCCGCCACCAATTGACTCGACCAACGACGATGCGCCGCCATATGTGCAATTAAAACGCGATAACGGTCAATACCAGAAATCGTTTTTTCTGCTGTTGTTCTATCCTCAAAAACATCCGGTACTCTCATACCTTCTTGATCAAAATAAGCTTGCGTTGGTGCCGCGTGATTCATGCCGGTTGAAAAAGGCACAAAATAAGTTTCATCTTGCCACAAACTACGTAAATAAAGATCAAACTGACGATCGTGATCCATAAATAAAGTACCCTGTCTTTCCCGCTGCATAACAGCCTTGCTATCGGCACTGTTTAAGTTAAAATATTCTTTTTGTCTTTCAGGATGATTTGAATAGTTTCTAGCGCCATAATCCATCCAAGTTTTTAAACCTGATAAGGATAAGTGTTTCAGTAAATAGGGGATCTGTTTTAATAATTTCGGTAAACCAGGGCTTGGAATCGTCGTGTGAAAACCGTGAATAGAGACAGTGGTTTGCTGCATAAAGTCGGATAGTAGATCTAGCAATTGCTGCATCTGTTCTAATGAGCCAAGCCGACGTGAGGCTTGCGGTAAACACTGCATAAACGGTGGGATCGAATTGCCGTTAGGTGTTCGTGACATCTGCCAAACTCGTTTCGAAACCATTTCTAAAATCGGCTCGCCTAGGCGCTGCGCCATGCTTGGCATTTCTTCAAGATAAATAATAACCGGCTCACAACCGCGACCAATCATACACACTAAGGATGCCCCTTCAAAATAGTCTTCGATACCTTTATTTGACAGGCAACGTAATGCATCTTGTGCGTATTCATCAAAGCATTCATCAATCTGCTTGAAATTGCAGCTCAATTTATCACGGTAGAATTGTCTTTTTTCTGGAGTCATGGTTTTGACCTTAATCAGGCAAACACATTGCTATTCAAAAATACTGTCAATCGCGTGATGCAGGGTGGTGCGAATATCTTCATCATCGGTGATCGGACAAACCAGCGCCATTCGGCAAGCCGCTTTCACATCGATCCCTTGGTTAATTAATTGCGCGGCATAAACCAGTAGCCGAGTTGAAATACCCTCATCCAAACCATGCCCTTTTAAATTTCTTGCGCTGTGGGCTATTTTCACTAGATTTTTAGCAACAGATGGATCTATTCCAGCCTCTTTTTCGACAATAGACACTTCCACAGATTGCGCAGGATAATCAAAGTCAATTCCGGTAAAGCGTTGTTTAGTCGATTGTTTTAAATCTTTCATTAGGCTTTGATAGCCGGGGTTATAGGATATTACAAGTTGAAAATCGGGATGAGCATCGATCAGTTCACCTTTTTTATCCAGTGGCAATTGTCGCCGATGATCGGTTAAAGGATGTATCACCACCGTGGTATCCTGCCGCGCTTCAACAATTTCATCTAGATAACAAATGGCGCCGATGCGCGCCGCAACGGTTAATGGGCCGTCCAACCATTTAGTGCCATTAGCATCGAGCAAATAACGTCCGACCAAATCCGATGCCGTCATATCCTCATTGCAAGCTACCGTGATTAAGGGCTTACCCAATTTCCAAGCCATATGTTCCACAAAGCGTGATTTACCACAACCGGTTGGCCCCTTAATCATAATCGGCAATCGAGAAGCGTAGGCTGCGGTGTAAAGCTCCACTTCATTCGATTGCTCAAAATAAAAAGGCTGTTTAGTGATTTTATACTGTTCGATTGTTTTCGGATCAGTGTCTGGAGTAGGCATCGGTTTTACACCTCTTTTCTGTGCTAGATAAAATTTAGGCTTGAAAGCGGCAAACAACTGATTGCAACTCACAAGCCTAGACTACACTCTTTATTCAATGAAGGGCAAATAGTGAGCGTCCCTTTTTTATTTAAGTATTATCGATGAACACCTAATTTCTCTCTCCAACCAGGGAAAATTGCATCAGCATCTCCCGGGAAAGACTCAAAAGCACGCGCAAATTCATGATGTTCCTTGGCGAACTCAATCGGATCAGCACCCGATTTCCAACATTCAAAGGCTTGAGTTAAAGATTTAGCGCCAGCGGCTGGTGAGTCAATGTGTCCATAGGATCCCCCACCAGAAGTATTGATAACGTTTCCATGGCCAAGGTTTTCAAAGAAACCCGGTAAACGCAATGCATTCATACCGCCAGAAATAATCGGCGTGGTGGGTTTCATTCCATACCACTTTTGATAGTAAACCGGTCCCTGACACTCATCTCGCTCAATCATATAGGCGATGATTTTATCTTCATTACCGCCTTCCATCTTACCGTAACCCATGGTGCCCACGTGAATACCAGAGGCGCCTTGTAATCGAGACAATTTACCTAATACATAAGCATCATAGCCACGCTTAGCGGAAGGGGAAGTCACCATACCATGTCCAGCACGATGATAATGCAAATACTGATTCGGATAGTTACGACGAGCGGTCGTAATCATACCAGGGCCACCGACAAAACCATCGACTAAAAATGCAACATGAGAGGCGTTTTCAGCAAATGTTTCTAATACATAGTCGGCTCTGGCAAGCATTTCATAATGATCGTCAGCGGTAATGTTAGCGGAAAATAGTTTTGCTTCTCCGGTTTCATCTTGCGCTCTTTTCATGGCATCAGCGACTAAAGGCAATACTTTTTTCATCGGACAAAAGGTTTGATTGCCTTGAGGCTCATCATTTTTGATGAAATCACCACCTAGCCAAAACTGGTAAGCGGCTTCCGCGAAAGGTTCTGGGCGTAATCCTAGTTTAGGCTTAATAATGGTTCCTGCAATATAGCCGCCATCCACCAAAGGACGACCTAAGGTACGCCACATATCTGAAATATCTTTAGATGGTCCGTCAAACTCTTGTAAAAATAAAGGTGGTACCCAAAAGTCATAGATTTTGGCTTCTTTTACATCGCCCATGCCTTGATTATTACCGATAATCAAGGTTAATAAAGAAACGACCATAGCGCGTCCATCAATCACATTGCGATCAAAAAGCTCAACCGGATAGGCAATTCGCATATCTAAGTTGGCTTCGTCAATGTAATAAACCAAAGCGTCAACACCCTTAGTGAAATCATCGGTGGTACTCACTTCCACATTGGTTCCAGTGGATGATTCTGCCGCAAAATGAGCCGCGGTCTCTAAATAACCATAGCCTTTTTGCGGTTCCATTTTATAAGCCACTAACAGATGTTTACCCGCGGCAATTAAATCTTCTTCTTTTAAACTTAAGTCTGCATAACGCCCTGACTGATCCATGATAATGTTCCTCAAAATAATTTAGTAAATAAACAGGTAAGGCCCTTCACATCAGGACGTTTTCCACCACTGGCAGAGACTATAATGGGAATTATTCATAATTAACACTAAATGTTTTTGATTTTAATCATAAGCAAATACTTATGAATACTGGATAAGCCCGATATTTAACACAAAAAAAAGCGCCATCCGAAGATAGCGCTTGAATCAGTTTAACATTCCGATATTATTCGAGATGTTGAGCATTAAATCCTAGCCTTTAGCAGGTTTTTCTTTGCTAGCTGCTGGTTTAGCTGCCGGTTTGTTCGCTTCGGGATTAATCGCAATCAATTCAATATCGAATTGTAACACTGCATTGCCTGGGATAACGCCCGGTTGACCGCCTGGACCGTAGGCTAACTCACTAGGGATAGTAAAACGAAATTTAGAGCCAACCGGCATCAATTGTACCCCTTCAATCCAGCCTTTTATTACGCGACTCAGTGGGAAGGTTGCGGGTTGTCCACGCTTAGCCGAACTATCAAATACCGTACCATCGATTAAACTACCGGTGTAATGTACCTTAACATTGTCCGTAAACTTAGGTTTGGCAGCACCCTTATCGCCATCCTTTAAAATTTGATACTGAAGTCCGCTTTTGGTTGTTGTAACGCCTTCTTTCTTAGCATTCTCAGCTAAAAAGGCGGCACCTTCGGTTTTCGCTTTTTCCGCTTCTGCTTTCATTTTTTGCTGTTTTTCAGCAGCCGCTTGTTGTTGTGCGGCCTGAATACGCTGCTGAAACATCGCAAACTGCTTGCCAATTTCTTCTTCACTCAATTGAATGTTATCGGCTAAGGCATCGTTAAAGCCTCTAGCAACAGAATCTTTATTGATTAGACCCAGATTATTTTTATCCAAATCCTGCTTAATAAAAGAAGCCATTTTGGCTCCCAAAGCATATCCAATCTTATCTTCTTCTTTCATAGTAGATGACTCGCTGGATGCTTTTGCGCTCTCTTTAGTCGCGTCCTCTTTTTTATCACCTGGCTGGCAGGCACTGAGCACTAACGCTGATGCAGCAATCAATAACCACTGTTTTATATTCATTTTAAACACAATAAACCTCTTTAATTAATTTTAGGGTTAAACCCCTGTTTAACCAATTAACCCTCGCTTATCGCGGTTAATCAGTATCCCTATGAAACCCATAATTTAAGTTCCAAAATCTGTTTTGAAGTCTATACTTTAACTTGTTAAAAAAAAACCCCTATCCTTACGATTAGCGAGATTTTGCTGATGAATTGTCACATGATCACAAAAATAATGGCTCCATTAGGCTTTTCTGTCTTTTTGGCGCTGTTTTTACTGGCCTGTGACAACCGTCAGCCAGCTCTCGAAGAAGCCAAGCATACGGCAATCGGTAGCCTCGACGCGGTTATCTCGCGGGACGCCAAATACGCCATCATTTCATCGGTTAATCATGGTGTGGGCTATTGGGATCTAAAACAAAATAAGCTGTTATTTAACTGGAACCATGGTGATGATCCTCAAAATGGCATTATCGCCACCAATATTTCACCAGACTCCAGCCGTGCTATCACTGCCGATAGCCGAAATTTCTCTATTTGGAATACCACCAGCGGTAAATCTTACGGCTACTGGCGAGCGCCAGCCAGAATACGCGCCATTGCTATCAGCAACAAGGGTCGCTATGTACTGATGGGATTAGAAGATGGTCGCGCCATCCATCTTGATATGAATACGGGCAGAAGGCTAGAATTTACCGGCCACCGAGAAGAAGCCGTCGCCAGTGTCGATCTTTCCGCCAATGGATTATGGGCTTTTACCGGCGGTGCCGATTATCGGGCTATTTTATGGAATAGTCAAAGCGGAAAACCGTTGCGCCTTTTTGAGCATAAAACCCGCGTCACCAAACTTAAACTCAGTGCCTCCGGAGATTATGCTTTTAGTGCAGGAACCCTAGGCAATGCCCATATCTGGAGCATAAAAAGTGGTAAGGAAGTGGCTCATCTCGATCTCAAAAAACGTGAATATGTGATTGTTTCAGCCAGCTTCTCTCACAATGAAAAGTGGTTGGTCACCGGAGCGCCAGGGCGAGATATCAGTTTATGGGATGTCAAAACCGGTAAAAGATTAAAACGTTGGCAAGTCAGAAAACGCCAACAAGGCAAACCCAGCGGCGCTATTGTCTACGCTGTGGCATTTACAAAAGATGATCGCTATATTTATAGTGAATCTTCCGCCGGATTTGGTGAAAAGTGGTCAACTCAATTCTAAATCGAAAAGGCTATTGAGGCCAACATCTTAATCGAGCCAAGGTGTACTTTTGCATTACAGGTCACTAGCGGCTCTGTTTGCACCAAAATGGTGCAAATTTCCTTCTCATCCGATATTTTTGCACCATTTTGGTGCATTTTTAAATTGTATAACTCCACAAAGCATCATCCTGACCTCCTTATTCAACATAAAATAACCCCTTAGCTAGTCTACTCATCTTTAATTGAGACCTATTTTTTTCATTCAGGCAGGGTTAAGTCTCATCAGACTAAGCTCCCCTTACCAGTTAACAAGCTGTTCAATTTGCTATCAATTGCACTATTTTCACTAGTTTAAACACGACTTGGTTTAGCTAATACAATAAAAAAGGGGTTAAATTTAATGAAACGAATCATTCTACAGATATTGGGGCTTGCTTTTATTTTACAAATCGTTGCTTGCGGCGGTGGTGGCACGGCAAACATTCCTCCAACGGCTAATGCCGGTGCAGATCAAACCGTAGCAACGCTTAGCGCGGTGACATTGAATGGCTCTGGCACCGATAGCGATGGTACTGTTGTTAGTTATAGCTGGACTCAAACACTGGGCCCTGCTGTCACCTTGGCTTCTCCAAACACCGCCAGCAGCACGTTCACTGCACCAAATGTTGCGGCTAACCAAGTGTTAACCTTTCAGTTAAGCGTTACCGATAACGATGGTGCGACCGCAACCGATACGGTCAATATAACAGTGACCAATACGCCGCCAGTCGCTAACGCTGGGGCTGACCAATTTGTCACAAGTGGTGATTTAGTCAACCTCAATGCCAGTGCTTCTTCAGATGTTGAGAGCCCCCTACTAACCTATAGCTGGTTACAAATCGACTCATCAGGGCTGATCATTACACTCAACTCAAATACCGCAGCGCAACCAACATTCACTGCACCGGTAGTCACCGCGGCAACCACCATTATCTTTGAGTTAACGGTCGCTGATTCCGGTGGTTTAACTTCAACATCCACCGTGACTATCGTTATTCTACCGTTAATCACCGCCAATATTAATGATACGGGTATTGTTTTATGCGGTGACTATGCACTGGGTCTTGGCGGTAGTGTATTATCCAATAACAACTCAAATTGTAGCCTGACAGCCGATACCGATGGCGACCCTATTCCATCAAATCAAGATGGGCATTCGGGACGAGATGTGACTCAAAATGATAATGCCGATGGACACGCAGGGTTTAGTTTTACCAAGCTGGATGCCAATGGCGATCCTTTACCTGCTAGCGCCAACGCTTGGAGCTGTATAAAAGATAATGTCACCGGCTATATCTGGGAATCAAAAACCGCAGTTGCTGGACTTCAAGATACTGCCAATACTTACAGCTGGTATAACACCAACGCCGCCACCAATGGTGGCAATTCAGGCACCCAAAATGCCGGCACATGCAGCGGCAGTAATTGTGATACCGAATCTTATGTCACAGCTATCAACGCGCTTAATTCAGGCGCGGGTATCTGCGGAGCTAATAACTGGCGCTTACCGACCAAAGAAGAGCTTCGTTCAATTGTTGATTATAGCTATGCCGGAGCGGTCAAAATTGATGTGGCTTATTTTGCTGCAACCGCCAACAATTGGTATTGGTCATCATCGCCCTATGCAGTTGATAGCTTGATTGCTCAAGTGATTGATTTTAATACCGGTGAGGATTTCATTTATCACAAAGATGTCAGTGGTTCAATTCGACTCATTCGAGTAGCACCCTAGCAGCAGGATAAAAATTTTGAAACGCAAGCCTAATGCGCCATGCAAACAGGTCTAAACTAATACAAAGATGCTTTAGTTTTCAATTTAAAGCATACACCCAGTCAAAGTACAGGGTAAACAATGAAAAAGGAAAACGATTATGTTAAACAGACAATTCATTTTAGTACTCACCATGATCAGCGGTATGTCAGCCACTATGCTATTACAAGCGGCATCTATCTGCCCCGGTAATATCAGTGAAACCACGCCAACTGCTCAGTTTACTATCAACTCTAATGCAACTGTGATGGATAACAAAACCGGCTTAGTTTGGATGCAATGCCCGCTAGGACAATCGCTTTCAGGTGGCGTCTGCAGCGGAAATGCTCTTACTTACACCTGGGAAGGCGCGCTCATAGCCGCTACCTCAAGTAGTTTTGGTGGTAATTCAGACTGGCGACTGCCCAATATTAAAGAGCTAGCCTCCATTGCCGAACAAGCCTGCTATGCACCGGCCATCAATGAAGTGGTATTTTCTGCAACCCCGCTAAATTGGTTTTGGTCATCTTCACCAGCGGTCGAAAATGATCCTAAAGCCTGGACCTTTGATTTCAATAATGGAGTCGATCAAATGCAGATCAAAGATCTCAGTGGCTATGTTCGCTTGGTACGCTTAGGTCAATAATACCAATAAGCTCACTACCGAGATCCAACTTGCTCAATAAGTAAAACCCAGATCAGGGCTACATAGACCTTTTATTAGCCTTGATCCTCCAGCCTCCAATTGTTCTGGGGACACAATACTTATTTATTTGATTTCGGAGTCGGTATTTTCTTGGTTAAATCTCGACCAGTTATCGCCTTGGCATTATTCAGGAATCGTTTATCGCCTAAAGCACGCCCCGTTTTACTATGATTTTCAATTCCCTTCATCGGTAACTCTTGTGCATTTAATAAATAATTTTTCCAGTTACCAACCAGATTTTGAGATTTCTTGACTTCAACTAATCCATTTTCATCATATCCAGCAAAATAAGCATGATTGATCATCAAACAATACGACCAGACTTCAACCGATTGCTGGTCACAGCATTGTTTAAGCCGTTCAAGATTATAGATGACCGTCTTCCCTAAAGAAGACCTCTTGCCATCACTTAAAGTACAACATAATTAAGTATCGTGACCCCAGAATTAAGTGCCCAGAATTACACAAGAATTCCACATTGATTAGCATTGATTGTGACCCGCCATTTACATTCTGCAACAGATCCGCTCGCTCAAGGCTTAAAGTCTTGTATTTTTTTAAGGTAAGATGAACCAACCGATGGATTGCTTGTTATTTAATGCGGCGACCCTTTAGAACCAACCGGAGTACGGCATGAGCAACGTTGCCAACTTAAGTGAAGATCAAATACTAAAAAAAAACTGCTTGATGGCGATGATCTGGTGTTTCAAATGGTATTTAAACGTTACCATAGTGCTATGCAAGCGGTGGCCTATGCCATTGCGGGCCCTGTGATTGCCGATGAAGTGGTACAAGAAGCTTGGTTTTCTGCGCTTAAAGCGCTGCCTAAATTTGAAGGACGATCTTCATTAAAAAGCTGGTTAATTCGAATAGTGGCTAACGAGGCAAAGACTCGGCGGCGCAAGGAAAACCGGTCGGTCTCATTAGAAGCCATTCAAGATACCTGGGCAACCGATCCGCGCTTTAATGAAAACTCCCACTGGAAAAATCCCTCTTCCCAATGGCATGGTGATACTCCAGAAGACCTGCTGGTTGCCGATGAATTAAAAGATTGTATTGAAAAACATTTAGCTCTGTTACCCGAAAATCAATTAGCGGCGCTACGCTTAAGAGATGCTGGGGGGCTTTCTATGGATGAACTGTGTAACATCTTGGAGGTCAGTTCTTCTAATGTACGAGTTTTACTGCACCGAGCAAGAGATAAGGTTTTAAAAGTGATTGATCATTTCCAAATGACGGGAGAATGTTGATGCTACCCAGTTGTAAGCAGATCGCAGAACAGGCTTCTGAAAATATCGACCAACCACTTAGCGGAATGCGTTGGTTTAAAGCAAAACTTCATCTAATCATGTGCGGCTACTGCCGTCGTTATACTAAGCAGATGGAGCTTTCGAGTCAGGTGGTTAATCAGCTATCTGAAAATGGCGATGTCGATCAAGCGATGCAGCAGCAAGTAGAACAATGCTTCCATCAGCTACATGGTAAAGATAAGAAACAATAACGCTTGGGTTATTGTTTACTTTCCTCGGTTGCTGCTTTTTTAGCTTGTGAAGCGCCCATTTGCAGCGACTCAGGAATTTCGTAATCACCCTCAGCCGTCACCAGTTTGTCGCCGCTAAAATTAAGTGTGAGTTTTTTAACCGTATCGACGCCGGTCGATTTGTTTTTAAAACTGTAAAAATAGACCCACTTATCATCACTAAAAGCATCATCGGCTACTGGATTCCCCAACACAAAAACCACTTGATTTTTGGTTAAATCCGGCCGCAGCTTGTCAATATCCTTTTGGTCTAAAATATTACCCTGCTGAATACTTAAGGTATAAACGCAAGAGGATAATAAAAAGACAAAAACCAAAGAAAATCGTTTAATCATGGTGATACCTGTTGTTCGGACGTCTGTCCGTTAATTCGATTGTTATTGCCGAGTCTATGCTAACAGACCAACGACAAACCAGCTTCCCAACGAAGCAAAACACATATTCTATATGAATTTGTGCAAAACGGGGTAAAAAAAGTTTATAATGCCCCTCTATAGTCAATTTTTAATTAAAATAATTCCGTTAAGCTCGATTTATTCTAATAAAACCCATTACAGGCGAGGAGATTGCATTGTCCAACCAACAATTAAAAGATGCAGGGCTTAAAATTACCTTGCCTCGGCTTAAAATCCTTAATATTTTAGAAAATGCCGATGAGAAGCATTTAAGCGCTGAAGATGTCTATAAATTATTACTAAATGCTGGTGAAGACGTCGGTTTAGCCACTGTTTATCGAGTTCTCACTCAATTTGAATCCGCTGGACTGGTGGTTAGACACAATTTTGAAGATGGGCATGCAATTTTTGAACTCAGCAGTGAGCATCATCATGATCATATGATCTGTGTTGACAGCAATGAGGTGATTGAATTTGTAGACAAAGAAATTGAAGCTCTGCAACAAAAGATCGCCGAAGAACACGGTTATGAATTAATCGACCATAACTTAGTATTATATGTCAGAAAGAAAAAAAGTTGACCCCGTCCATTTAATTTAGTTAAAGTCAACTGAGCCTATCATTAGCATAAGGCATTAAATAGCTAAAGCTTCCAATTTGCGAGGTTTTTTATTCGGATAGAAAGGTCATGAACAAACCAACTAACAACTCATTAAACGGCTTGTCCGATATCCGAACGGCCATCACCTCCATTGATAATCAGCTGCTAGAACTATTAAGCCAAAGACGGCACATGAGTCAACAGGTTGCCAAGCAAAAAAGAAGCATTGATAAAGCGCTGAGAGATCAAACCCGCGAGCGAGAATTACTTGAAGCTCTGATAAAAAAAGCCAGCAAAAAAGGCTTAGATTCACACTATATTCAACGTATTTTTAATACGATTATTGAAGACTCTGTTCAGTATCAACAAGATTATATGCAATCACTACTACAACCTGAACTGAAAGATGATAGCAGCAAATCACTTGCGGTCCTAGGCGGTAAAGGCGCCTATTCTTATTTGGCAGCCAAAAAGTTCTTTAGCAAAAGTGATAACAACTATCTTGCCTGCAATTCGTTTGATGAAGTTTTTGAGGCTGTTATTCAGGGCGACGCCGATTATGGCGTGTTACCGATTGAAAACACTACTTCCGGTGGTATCACTGAGGTTTACGATCTGCTACTCGATTCAAACCTGTGCGTTATTGGTGAAGAAAAATACGCGGTGAACCATTGTTTGGTGGCACCAAAAGGTTGTAAGCTTAGCCAGATCACCCAAATAGCCGCTCACCCCGAAGCCGGTCGTCAATGTAGCAAGCAATTAAAAACCTTGGTGTCTGCTAAGATTAAATTAGTGGAAAGTACCGCACATGCGCTTGAAATGGTGGCAACGCAACATCCAATTTCCATCGCCGCCATTGCCAGCCAAGAAGCCGCAGGTTTATTCAACTTAGATATCTTAAAAAGTGATATTACCAACCAATCGGAAAATATTACGCGCTTTTTGGTGCTAGCAAAAAAACCAATACAGGTCGCCTTATCGGTTCAATGTAAAACCTCTATCGCGCTGTCTACTGGTCAAAAGGCTGGCTCACTCGCTGAGGTTTTGAGCCTATTCCATGAAGCCGAAATTCCTTTAACCAAGCTCGAGTCAAGGCCCATCCCGAACAAACCTTGGGAACAAATGTTTTATATTGACCTTGAAGGCAATGGCAAAGATCCAAAAGTTCAATCGACCCTCAGCGATCTCTCCCGTATGTGCCGTTTCCTGCGTATTTTGGGCAGCTATCCAACCAAAGATATGGTGGCAACCCAGCTACCGGCAGCCAGTTTAGCCAAGGTAAAATTAGCTGCCGAACAGGCCGCGAACAGTGTAAAGCAACAACCGCAGTCGGCCGATCAGCCTCAGCCATCGAAGCTTAATAAAGAAATACGACTAGTAAGCCGTCAACACAAATCCAGTGATACCCTAATTGAAGTGAAACAGCAAATTATTGGGGGTGATCATTTTGTCGTCATTGCAGGACCCAATCGATTGGTCTGTTTAGAGCAAATGCTTGCCTGCGCAAGTCATGCGCGGGAAACAGGCATTAATATTATTAGCACTGGCGTAGTTGATCCCAACGCTTTACACAGTGATAACAAACAAGCAGAAAAAGCGTCTCTAGAGTTTCTCAAACAAGCAGCCAACCGCTATTTCATGCCCTGTATGGTGGAAATAACCTCACCCAACCAATTAAAAACATTAGCGCATAGTGCCGATATTATTCAGTTAAGTGCCGCCAATATGCAAAACCAAGCTTTGTTGCAATTACTTGGGCAAATTAACCGCCCAGTAATGTTAAGACGTGATCCCATGGCTTCCATTGAACAACTACTAACGGCGGCTGAGAGCATTTTAGGCTTAGGCAATCAACAGGTATTTTTATGTGAACAGGGGATCCGTACCATTGATAGTCAATCAGGACTCACTTTAGATTTAAGCGCCGTGGCTCTATTAAAAAACCTAACCCATTTGCCAGTGTTGGTTGACCCCACTTACGCGGCTAAAGATAGCGAAGAATTGAAAGCCCTCACCATTGCGGCAAAAGCCGTCGGTGCTCAGGGTATTATTATTGAATTTGATCAATCTTTAGATGCTGTAAGTAATAACAACCAAACCTTATTAGACTTTAGCTCCATGACCCAGTTAATGAGTCAATTGCATACTAATGAAGTCTAATCCTAAGATTTTTATCCTTGTTGAGTTGAAAAAATTAGTGAATGATAGGGTTAGATCACTTAAGTTCGTTCGAGTTAAGCTAAAATCGGACTACTTTCCAATATAGTAATGGTTTCTTGCTCGACCAAATAGGGTGACATTTGTTTAAGCGTGTTTGCTCGCTGCTCTGACTCAAACCATTGTTGCCATGCCGCGCAATTTTCCCAACTTGAAATAATCATGGCATGCTGTGGTTTGTCTTTTTCATGTAACAGCTCGCCAGCGATAAAACCTGACTGATGATTGGCCTGTTTACGTACTTGTCGAATAAGATCTAAATATTCTTCTAAGTGATTTGGTCTGATATTTCTTTCAATGACGACTCGTATCATTAGAATATCCTTGCTACCTATTTCAAAAAATTAATGCGCTAGGGTTACTAAGTTTAATGTTTTGATTGCAGCGTGTCGATTAAACCATCTTCTAGATCAACCCGCCTAGCAATGGCTTCACCCAACTGAGACAAATCACGGTCAAAGCGTTCCATCATCTCATTGTCACTGGCTAACATTTTGGAGTACTTTTCGTTAAAATCAACCACCACATCAGTGGTTTTGGTAATACTCGGGTACAACTCATTGAGTAAATCAATACTACTCGCCCCATTCACATCACAATCTTTTACAATCTGTTGATAAACTTCAAAATGTCCGGCAGAAACATAATCAATCAAAATGTCGCAAAAACCATTAATTTGTTCAGTTTCGGGAAGTTTGGTTTGATTGCGATAACCCGAAAGCTTGCAATACATAACAATCACCTGACTCCGTTCCGCTAACCAATTGTCGATGGCCGATGTTCGGCATACTTCATCACTATTTGGCTTTATTGGGCTTTTCAGCATTTGAAATGGGCTCCATTAAAAATGGGTTATGCTTTGAATTAAACGCATTTTTACCACATTCTTGGCGGAACACAAACTTAATTTTCAATTTATTTGTCAAGAAACAATTTACAAAGGCAATAATAACCATTAGAGTTTTTCAAAGCTCGCTATTTTAAAGATAGGTTTTCCTCAAAAAAACAGTCTAAAGGGACTCACCTTAGCCCATGCAAATCGATAAACTTCGGAAAATACAAAGCCGCAAACAGTTTGCCAAATATTGGTCGATCCGCGGCTTAACCGCCACCCTATTATTGCTTGCCGCGCTGTTACCGGTGGCTAGCGCGCTGGGCATTAATTATTGGTTAGAAGGTCGATTTAGTTGGAATGAAGCATTACTCGAACTAGGCGTCGCTTGTATTACCCTAGCGCTGATCGCATACCCCGCTTATTTTCTATTAAGTTGGGAATCGGAGCAGGATGATCGATGGCAAGCCATTCGACAGGATTTTCTATTACTGATGGACCAAGCGGTGGATATGGTCATCTTAAGTAGCCCCGAAGGACAGATCAAGCAGGTGAACCAAACGGCCTGTGACCGACTGGGTTATAGCAAGCAAGAACTATTACAAATGTCGACGCTGGATTTAGATATCGATTGCCATCTGCATCGTAACCCTGATTTGGTCAATAGCTTAAATAAAGGGCAAGATATTTATTATGAGACTATTTTTAGAAAAAAGAATGGTCAAAAAATCCCCGTTGAAAGCCGTGCTAGAATGGCAGGCTGGCTAGAAGAACCCTATTACGTTGAATTTATTTCCGACATATCACATCGTCGAGAAGCCGAGAAAAAGCTCTATCTCTCTCATGAAGCGTTAGAAAAAACTCGAAATATGCTCGAACTCCGAATTGCGGAGCATTCCAGTGAAATTAAAAAACAACGAAAAGGACGCAAAGAAGCCGAGCAACAGATCGATGCGCTACAAAATTATCTAGCCAAGCTGATCGATTCAATGCCTTCCGCCATTATCGCCACCGATACCACTAATCGTATTCTACAGTGGAATATGGAGGCTGAAAAACTTACTCAAATCGTTGCTGAAACCGCTATCGGGCAAAAACTCGAAGACCAGTTCCCTGCACTATTTGAAAGAATCGCCCAATCAAAAATGCACCACACCGATCCCAATCAGATTATTTCATTCCGATTTGAACTTAAAAAAGGACCATCACCAAAAAAGCTTGAAGTCATGACCTATCGAGTTTACGACGACCATCAAATTGACCAAGGCGAGGTTATCCGGATTGATGATATTACCGAAAAGGTTCGCATTGATGAAACCTTAGTGCAAACCGAAAAAATGCTCTCGCTTGGCGGCTTAGCGGCTGGTATGGCTCATGAGATCAATAATCCTCTCGGCGCTATCGTGCAAAGCACTCAAAATATTAAACGCCGCCTAAGCGCCCAACTGCCGCGCAATCATCAAGTGGCTGAAGAGAATCAGCTAAATATGCAGCAAATCGAAACCTTTATTCAGCATCAAAGTATCGATAAGTTTCTCGATGGAATATTGGAATCGGGTAAAAAGAGCGGCAGACATCGTTGGCGATATGCTCAGTTTGCCAAACCCTCAACTGAACAATCGAGTCAGGTTGATCTGGTTGAAGCCTTAGATGCAGCTGTACGTCTTTCTGCCAAGGATTACAGTCAAAAGCGTAAATTTGATTTCAGGCAAATTGAAATACGCAAAACCTATTCACCCAACGTCGGTCTTGTTGTGGCTCAGAAAAATCAGCTGGAACAGGTCTTCCTCAACCTTCTAGTCAATGCGGCGCAAGCCTTGGTGGAAAAAGATCAGGCCGACAAATCACCTTTAATTGAGTTGATTATACGCCGAGAAGGTGATACCGCAGTGATAGAAGTGATTGACAACGGACCAGGCATGAAGGAATCAGTTCGTAAACGAGTGTTTGAACCATTTTTCACCACCAAGGATGAAAAAACCGGTACCGGGCTCGGCTTATCGGTTTCTTACTTTATTATTAGTGAACAGCTCGGTGGGGAACTAACCGTTGAATCCAAATGGGGTCACGGCTGTCGATTTACCATCCGTTTACCCCTTGCCGCCGATAATGGACAGCAAAGACTAAACTTTTAAGCCTTTGACGGACTAAAAGATACTTTGCGAGGGCTTAAAATAGCGATACAGTCTAGTAATAACCATAACCCCGGTGGCAATAAAGAAAAACAATAACCAAATAGGCATGGTGAAACCCAGTAAACGCCAACTGACGGCGGCGCATTCACCAGATCCTTTAAGCACCACATCCAAAAGCTGCATAAAGGGTAGCATGTCCACTAGATAATCCAGTGAAGGACCACAGGCAGGCACTAGCTCCGGTGGAAGGCTTTGCAAATAGCCATGACGCGCCGATATAGCAGCCCCTATCAACAGGGTTAGCAATGCACCAAGGTTGTATAGCAGGTTCCAGCGACTGGCAAGCAGTGGTTTATGGATCCCTTGCAGCAAAAACCATAGCCCCAACACAAATACCGCGATGCGCTGAAAAATACACAAGGGGCAAGGGTCCATCCCATCAACATATTGGAAATAAAAAGCCGCTATCAGCAATTGATGACAAACAAAAGCCATAAAGAGATTAAAACCACGGGATTCAAGCATCAATTTTCCTAGAATATTAGTATTTTTGAGATGGCCACTAGATTAGCAGACCAGCAAAAACACAGCAACAAAAGCAGACAGTCACTATATCGCCAATCTCCTACAAACTCAATGGTCAATCGCTTACATCACTTTCAGAGATTACCCACATTCATCTCTGCTGAAATTAGTAATAATCAAGCTAGGATTATTTTTTCAAGGAGAAGAAGTATGGCATACAAACGCAGAGACCTAATAGATTTCACTCATTTCGTTCCAATTGTCGGGTGTCAATTGTTGTATAGTCTATTTGATCTCTTATATTTCGTTAAATTAAAAACCGTCCCTAATGGACCAAACTCCATTTTGGACTTGACTAAAATGGAGTTTGGGATAAAATGGTCACATGAGATATCTAACAAAATACATTTTATCGGATCTACAAAGAAAGATGGTTTTTGTTGGTGGGGCGCGTCAAGTCGGCAAAACCACTCTTGCCAAATCTCTATTGGAGTCTGAATACCCAGACGGTGGTTATTTCAACTGGGATTATGATGAAGATCGACAAGCCATTTTAGCAAAAAAATGGACCCAAAATGCGCCACTATTAGTTTTTGATGAATTACACAAATATCCCGGCTGGAAAAACTGGATAAAGGGCCTTTATGATGTCAAAAAAAAGCAACACGCCTTTTTGGTGACAGGTTCAGCGCGATTGGATATCTACCAAAAAGGCGGTGATTCGCTGCTTGGTCGCTATCACTACTGGCGTTTACATCCTTTTAGTTTAGATGAATATCCTGCCGGAATAGATAAGCAAGAGGCTTTTAACCGATTGATGACGGTTGGCGGATTTCCTGAGCCTTTTTTGGAAAACGATCCGGTGCAATCAAGACGCTGGCGAAGAGATCGTTTAAATAGAGTCATTCGAGAAGACATTCGCGATTTAGAAAATATTCATAAAATTACCGGCATAAGTTTAATGCTCGACCTTTTACGAAGCCGAGTGGGAAGCATGCTTGTGCTAGAAAATTTGGCTAGAGATATTCAAGTTTCATCTAAAACCATAAAGCATTGGCTGACTATTTTGCAACAAATGTACTTGGTATTTAGTATAAAGCCCTATACAAAAAATCTTCCTCGGGCAATCCTTAAACCAGCTAAAGTTTATTTTTATGACAATGCTGATGTGATCGGTGATCAGGGTGCCATATTTGAAAACCTTGTAGCAACCGGCCTACTTAAACGCATTCATTTTTTGCAAGATCGTGATGGTTATAACTATGAACTAAGGTATATTCGAGACAAAGAAGGTCGAGAAGTTGATTTCGTTATTCTAAAAGATAATAGTGTGGAAGAATTAATTGAAGTCAAGTACGCTGATGATGAACTGTCTTCACATCTTAAGTATTACGCAAAAAAAATAAAAGCCAAAAAAGTTACCCAAATTGTCGCCAAGCTCGACCGAAGTTACGATCAACAGGGCATAAGAATCACCGACCCATTAAGCTACTTTTCAAATTTCTGTTTTTGATTCCTTCTGACTGTCTATACTGTTACTAGCCTCTTCGCCATTGCAAGAAGCCAGCGAAGCTAGCAATCTCTCAAATCTTTAGATGAGTATTATAGGAAATTGCCCCTGTTCAGTGTGCCAGATTTCTCAATAGTGCCTGGCTCGTTTCTCTGTCATCTACGCTGCTGTCTAATTTCTATTCTTAATTTCTATTGCTAAAGCCTGTTTCGCACCGCTACGCTTGCGTGCGACATTCTTTTTTCAAGAGCTAAAAAAGAACGCAAAAAAGCCCTAACGTTCGTCGCTGGGCACCGTCGCCTACCGGTCTTGTTTGATATAACCGTAAGCTTTCGCACCTACCGCTTGTTTTGATATTGAGATCGGAGGGGTTGGTTGTGCTGGATGGAGGGCGGTTAAGATTTAGGCTTACTGACTGTCTATAACTGTTAACCAACGTCAGCATTACGGCTTCATCCTGAATAGGTAGAAAATAAATCAGCAGGCATAAAAAAGCCTCATTTAAGAGGCTTATAAAGTTTTCCAGTCTGCAGGTCCCGTTTCTTCGGGCTTCTATTATTCGCTAGCGACGACATTTATAACAAACTGATATTAAGCTTGCAACATTTATTTACAATATTTGACAAATAAATATCTCATTTTGCAAAGATCAATCACTTAGCGTCACTTTTTCGCTTTTAAGGCATCGGCTAGGGCTAAACCGAAAGCGGAATTAACCGGCTGTTTGGTTTTGGGTTTTTTAGGCATTTTTAGCCCTTTATCTTCGGATTTTAAGCTCATTGCCTCGGTTTGAGGTCCAATCATGGACAAACTGACCCTTTTACGATGCTCATCCACCGAAATCACATGAACTTTAACGATATCACCGGTTTTTACCACTTGGCGCGGATTGGAAATAAACTTATCTGACATCAATGAGATATGAACCAAGCCATCTTGGTGCACCCCAACATCAATAAAAGCGCCAAAATCGGTTACATTTGTTACCACACCTTCTAATGCCATTTTAGGTTTTAGGTCCGATAGCTTTTCAACACCGGTCTTAAATTTAGCCGTTTTAAACTGTCCACGAGGGTCTCTACCCGGTTTTTCAAGCTCCTGTAGGATATCCTTTAAGGTCAGGATACCAAACTGCTGGCTGGCATACTGCTCAATGGCAATGCTATGAAGACTCTGTCGGTTACCCATCAGTTGGCTGATATCACAACCCAGATCTTGCAGTATTTTTTCCACGATAGGATAGGTTTCTGGATGCACGCCGGACCGATCCAGTGGATTATCACCATCGGTAATACGTAAAAAGCCTGCGGCTTGTTCAAAGGCTTTAGGTCCTAAACGGTCAACTTGATTAAGCTGCTGCCTGTTTTTAAAGCGGCCATGGGATTCACGGTATTGAATAATATTATGCGCCAGACTTTTATTAAGCCCTGAAATATAGGTTAAAAGTGGCGCTGACGCGGTATTAAGATCAACTCCCACCGCGTTCACACAGTCTTCCACCACTTGGCCTAACGAACGGCTTAGCTGGCTTTGGCTGACATCATGTTGATATTGTCCGACACCAATGGCTTTGGGTTCGATTTTCACTAATTCAGCCAGTGGGTCTTGCAACCGCCGAGCGATTGAAACCGAGCCACGATAACTGACATCTAACTCAGGAAACTCGTCCGCCGCTAGTTGTGAAGCAGAATAGACGGAAGCCCCCGCTTCACTGACTATGATAGAAGTAAGCCCTAACTTAGGCTGTTCTTTTTTTTAACTCATTTATGAGATTGTCGGTTTCGCGTGAGGCGGTACCATTACCTATGCTAATTAATTTTACTTGGTAGCTTTCACAGGCTTCAGCTAATTTCTTCAGCGATTGTTGCCACTGTTTCTGCGGTGCATGGGGGAAAATTGTGAAGTATTTTAATAGTTTACCGGTGGAGTCTAAAATCACCGCTTTAGTGCCGGTTCTTAAGCCAGGATCAAGCCCCATGGTGGTAAAGTCACCGGCCGGAGCCGCCATCAATAAATCTCTTAAATTATTAGCGAATACATCAATGGCTTGGCTTTCTGAGGCTTCTCGAAGTTTAGCAAATAATTCGGTTTCAAAAAATCCATGTAACTTTACCCGCCAAGTCCAAAGTACCACGGTTTGTAACCAGTCATCAGCAGCGCGTCCTTGATGCTGTATATTGGCATGACGCGCAATCGCCGTTTGCGCAAAATTAACCGCCTTTGCATCTTTCAATACTTGTGCATCGGGGATTAGTTCTAGCGATAACACCCCTTCATTTCTGCCGCGAAAGATGGCTAAGCTTCGATGCGATGGTATTTTATTAATTTTTTCCGCAAAATCAAAATAATCATTAAATTTTTGCCCTTCACGCTCTTTACCTGCAATGAAGTGGATTTGATCAGTGCATTTTGTTGCAAATATTGACGTATTTCGGCTAATAAAGGCGCATTTTCAGCAAACTTTTCCATCAGGATTTGTTTAGCGCCATCCAGCGCAGCTTTACTATCAGTTATATTGGCTTCCACATTTAAAAACTCGCTAGCCAGCGTTTCAGGGTCATTTTCTGGATCGGCTAGCAGTTTATCAGCTAAAGGTTCTAAGCCAGCTTCCCTTGCGATTTGCGCTTTTGTACGGCGTTTTGGCTTATAGGGAAGATAAAGATCCTCTAATTCACTTTTGGTGTTAGCCTTTAAAATCGCCTGTTTTAATTCTGGGCTGAGCTTTTGCTGTTCATCAATACTCTTTATGATGGCTAGACGACGCTCTTCTAGCTCTCTTAAATAGCCTAGCCTTGCCTCCAAGTTACGCATTTGGGTATCATCTAAACCACCGGTTGCCTCCTTTCGATAACGCGAAATAAAGGGCACAGTGGCTCCTTCATCCAATAATTTAACGGCGGCGGAGACCTGTTGAAGGTCAACCGAAATTTCGGTGGCAATCTGCTTAAAAATGGCTTGCATTAATATTCCTTAATGGCTTTTTTTGAATTGGGCAACGGGTGATTCTAATAGTGAAGTGCTTATAGCCGCGATTATAATGATTTTATGCATAATTACAGCCTTTATTCAAAAGAAGTCGTAAAATATCATCAATATTTGCCCACTAGAACCAACAATGTTTATACTCTGTAACAAATTGCTAGCAAGATTACTTTGCAATTCAGTTAGTTAATGTAAGACAATGCTAGATATCAAGCAGTAGGAGAACCAATCATGAGCGAAGAAACCAAAAAATTCTAGTGGTAGATGACGATCTTAGACTTCGTAGTTTGCTAGAGCGCTATTTTAAAGAGCAAGGCTATATCGTTAAAGCGGCGGCCGATTCTGAGCAGATGGACCGTTTTTAGAGCGTGAAAACTATCATTTGATGATTCTTGATCTGATGCTGCCCGGTGAAGATGGTTTGTCTATCTGCCGTCGCCTACGTGGCGCTGAAAATAATATCCCAATCATTATGTTAACGGCCAAGGGTGATGATGTTGATCGCATTATTGGATTAGAACTCGGCGCGGATGATTATTTAGCCAAGCCTTTTAACCCGCGAGAATTACTAGCTCGAGTTAAAGCGGTGTTAAGACGTAAAAATACTGAGTTACCGGGTGCACCTAGCGGGGAAGAAAAAATCATTGGATTTGGTCAGTTTAAACTTAACCTTGCCACCCGTGAAATGTCTAAAAGCGGCGAACCGATGACTCTGACCAGTGGTGAATTTGCGGTGTTAAAGTCGCTAGTCACCAACCCTAGACAGCCCTTATCCAGAGACAAGTTAATGAACCTCGCACGTGGTCGTGACTACAGTGCTTTAGAAAGAAGTATCGACGTACAAGTGTCTCGACTGCGCCGTATGATTGAACAAGATCCTGCCAAACCACGGTATCTACAAACGGTTTGGGGGATTGGTTATGTCTTCGTGCCCGATAGTGAGCAAGCTGAATAACCTCATGCAGTGAAGGCAGCAGTCAAACTCATCCTAAATTTTTAATTTAGCTTGCTCTTTATTTGTTTAACGGCATAGATTGACACTTGGTCGGTGGCCGTAGCGCCTTCATTATCTGTCACCGTCAATTCAAATTGAATCGGTTGAAGCGGATCTATTTCTGGCATTTTAAAACTTGGTGACGCCGATCGACTATTCGATAAAGCAACCGTTATGCCTGAAGTCTGCCGCCATGAATAGGCAACAATCTGACCATCTATATCAGTGCCATTTGCTTTAAGTTTCACTTTAGAACCCACTGAAAGCCATTGATCGAGCCCACCATCAGCGCTTGGTGCGGCGTTAACCGGTTTTACAGTGACATTCACACTATCCGATACAGCCGCGCCACTATCATCGATTATACTAAACTCAAAAGTAAGTTGCTCACGACGAGTTGTTTGCGGTGTGACAAATCTTAAGCTCGCCTGGTGGGTTTCAGAAAGTGCTACTTTAGTTCCCTTAGTCTGTCGCCAACTCACATTAGCCGGTGTTGCGTTATTATCAGATATTTTGGCTTGCAGGATTATCAAGTTTTGCTCATTGACTAGTCTATCAGGTCCGGCATTGACTATCGGTTGTTGGCTCGCAAGGCTTAAAAATAGTACACCACCTATTGGCATTTGCATTAACAATAAGATTACTAAAAACATTCGCTTCATTGGTCTTGCCTCTAATCATACGCCTAAGCTGTAATAGGCCTTATGTCGCCTTTTGGGATCCCCAATGAACAGGTAAAGACAGTATTATGAATCATTTCTTAGAGTATAATCACCACTTTAACAACAAGCTTGATTTAACTTGAAACAACTTGAAAAAGCTTGAATGTTTAATCTCTTGGCCAAAAAATCGCCTATTTTTCTAAAAATATCATCTAAGGCTGGTTAATGAGCATAGTATTTTACGCCTTCATACTGTTAATATATACTCATCGCTAAGTGGATCTACTAAAGGACGCCTCAATGTACTATCAATTTGGCCACTGTCTTGTCGATACCAATAATTATAAAATTTACAGGTACAAGCAGGTTATTTCTGATGATGCTAAAAGTATCGAATTTCTGAGTTTACTCGGCCAACATTACCCTAATGTGGTTGAAAAAAATTATTTAATTGAAAAACTATGGCATGGGCAGGCGGTGACTGATTCGTCTTTATCCAAACTGGTATCCGATGTACGTAAACTAGTAGAACCTGACGAGGATAATATTTGCTATATCAAAACGGTTCGAGGGAGTGGCTTCCGGTTAAATGAAAAAGTTTACATCAGCCCAACAAACCCATTAAAACAGCCAGTCAATCATGCTAAACTGAATTTAATCGCTCGATCTTTCGAGCGCCTGAAATCGCTATTTAGAAAACCTGCCTTTTTACTCATCACGACGTTTGCTGTATCAGCCATTTTCCTGAATGCCTATTTTCCTGCTTCAAACAATATCAATCAACCGACTAAAATCATCAACCCAATAATTCGTGTCGCGGTGCTACCGGTCAAAAGCGAAAATACACCAATTAATGAATGGATCAAGTATGGTGTAATGTCCATGACAACCGACCAGCTCAATAGTTATTCCTCCATTCAAACGATCCCAAGCTCTACTGTAATTGCGGTAGCAGAAACCATTGACCCTAGTATTTCTATCGACAATGATTATCAACAATATTTTAAAACATTATGTGGACAAATTGGCTGTAACCATATCATTAGCATTCAGTATAAGCTGGATGAAAATGCTTCTCCGGTACTACGTTATCATATATATGATCATAATCAGCGAACCAGCTTTAATCATTTTGCCAGTAACGATGTTATCTATGCCACAGCACAAATGCTAGATTCGCTGGTAAGAGATTTATTGCCATCACAAGGCAACCGGATATCGCTGAGCGATACCTATTCTAATAATACCAAAGCCAATCGAGACTACGCTATCGGCGTGCATGAATTACTCAGCGGCGATCCGGTTGCTGCCATGTCCTATCTGCAATTGGCATTAAATAAAGAACCGGACTTCTTTTGGGCTAAAGCACGATTGGCCGAAGCCTATTATCAAAATGGACAATTAGAGAAATCCTCCAGCCTAGTGGAACAGTTAAATCAACAACAGCCATCAGACAAACGTGATTATTTTTTACAGCATTTAAAATCCAATATACTTTAGTAGTCGAGGGAGCTAGATGCTT
>JAUZSK010000023.1 GCA_030949565.1 Enterobacterales bacterium | reverse complement strand
AACATTCCATTTATGTTGGCACGTTGTCTTTGCCTTTTCTTTTAATGCCTTTGGATGTTTTTATTCCCTTCATTTGTTTAAAATCATTAAAACATTTTACCATGGAGACACACTCTGCCTGTAATTTTCCACATCGTCTTTGTGCTGAAGATTCTTCGCCAGCCTTCTTTATGATCAGTTTTTAACAACTCAGAAAATGCCGCTAGCGACATACTTCCTAAGTCTTTCCTGCTTCTGGTTCTAACTGAAACAGCACCCAGTGTTTCTTTTACTTCGCGATCATCCACCCACCACTAATAAGTATGGCACACGTTGTGAAGCGTGCAGCTGGCGAATTTTAAAAGCCGATTTTCTCGTTTCTCAAGTCTAAATTGACTCTAAAGCCCTCTGATTTCAACATTTGTGCACTTTTTGCACAAAATCGCTCTGTTTGTCGGTAATATTCATAATTCACCTCACTTGTTTTGGTGCTAACCAAGGTGGAAACTTACCGGCATATTCTTCGATTAAAATACCTATAAAACGCTCTAATGAACCAAGAATTGCTCGATGGATCATAACGGGTGTTTGTTTAGAACCGTCTTCAGAAACATATTCGGCGCCAAGTCTTCCAGGCATTGAAAAATCGAGTTGAACGGTACCACATTGCCAGACACGTTCGAGGCAATCTCTTAACGAAAACTCGATTTTTGGACCATAAAAGGCACCTTCACCGGCTAACACTTCATAGTCAATATTTTTAGATTTTAACGCATCTTCAAGAGCCGCTTCCGCTTGATCCCATGATTCATCCGATCCCACGCGTTTTTCTGGTCGAGTCGAGAGCTTTATTTCGATATTATCAAAACCAAAAATCAGCATAAACGTTATAAATAGTGTCAATTAAGTGGCAAACTTCTTGTTGAATTTGCTCTTCGGTGCAAAACACATGGGCGTCATCTTGAGTAAACGCTCGAACTCGCATGAGTCCGTGTAATGAACCCGATGGCTCGTTACGATGGCAAGAACCAAATTCTGCTAAGCGTAATGGTAAGTCACGGTAAGATTTTAACCCTTGGTTAAATATTTGAATATGGCCGGGACAATTCATTGGTTTTATTGCGTACACGCGGTTTTCAGATTCGGCTGAAAACATCCCATCGTGGTATTTGTCCCAGCGACCTGATTTTTCCCGGCAAGCTGCGATCCATAATTTGTGGTGTGTTTTACTACTTGATAATCAGTATTGCTAGCGACTCATTCGAATATAGCTTTCTAATTCTTTAAAGATACCTCAACCATCAGCATGCCAAAAATACCATACCCGGTGCATCTTCTTGAAAATGAAAAAGCTCTAACGCTTTACCAATTTTTCGGTGATCGCGTTTTTTCAGCTTCTTCTAAACGATGTAAATATTTTTTCAGATCTTTTTTGTTAGTCCAGCAGGTGCCGTAAATTCTTTGCAACATTTCATTGTTGGAATCACCGCGCCAATAAGCACCAGCAAGTTTCATTAACTTAAAAGCTTTGATTTTCCCTGTGCTTGGTACATGTGGCCCACGACATAAATCAATAAAATCACCTTGGCGATACAAGGAAATCTCATCTCCGGCGGGAATACTTTCAATAATTTCGGCCTTATAGCTCTTCGCCCATATCCTTAAAGAACCTCGATAGCCTCCCCGCGTGATCATTGAACTGCGCTCAATGGGCAAGTTCTGTTTAGCAATCTCTGCCATTTTCACTTCAATTGCGCTAAATCATCGGGGGTAAAAGGTCTTGAAAAAGCGAAAGTCGTAATAAAACCGTTATCTATCACCGGTCCAATAGTCACTTGTGCTTTAGGAAAAAGTGCCTGAGTCGCTTGCGCTAAAAGATGTGCACAGGAATGCCGAATGACATCTAGCCCTTCAGATCTCGCTCAGTAATTAAAGAAAGTTGAACATCACTGTTAATAACATAACTGGTATCAACCAACTCACCATCAACACGACCAGCAAGAGCCGCCTTAGCAAGTCCAGGGCCAATATCTGCCGCAACCTGAAAAACGGTTACGTCATGTTCAAATTCTCGTTGACTACCATCAGGTAGAGTAATAACAGGCATGCTTTAAAGCCACTCCAAAAACCAAGAAAAGCACCTTAAAGGTGCTTTTTGTCAGGGAAATCCCAAAAATTAAGTATTTTCAATATTGCGCGAAGTTTAACCAAAAAGACGTTAAAAATCAAAGAATAAAAGGAAATTAAACGCTGTTTATCAGCAACTTCTAAGGTATTTGATTTTATACTTTCAGATCAGCCGTAAAAATTCTAGGATTAGCCGCAAAACTGCTTTATCCTTAACCATTAAAAATCCAACAAGTTAAACAGGTATCCTTTCATGAAAGTCTTTCAGTTAGCGATTAAACTCTCGTTATTTTCCATTTTAATTGGCTTTATCCATACAACCTATGCCGCTGAAAAGCTCATTAAAGGCCCCGTTTTAGCGATTATGGGCCAGTATTTAAGATTCAAGATCGAAATGTGCCACTTGCAAAAAATATGAAATACAAAGTCCTTTTTGATATTTCTAAAGCGGCTGATGATAAAACAAAACTTAACAAAAATATTGAAAGTGTGGCTCGGTTTATTAATATGCACGTGTTAAACGGGGTCAAGCTGGAGAATATTGAAATTGCGGTAGTTTTACATGGTAAAGCCACTCGTGATGGTCTTAACCATAAAGCCTATCAAAAACGTTATAGCAACAATAATCCAACGTTAGATTTAATCCATCAATTACGAGCTAAAGGCGTGTCTTTTTACCAATGTGGGCAAAGTGCCTACTTTCAAGGAGGTCTACGCCAATGATTTAGACGATAATGTTGGCATGGCACTTTCTGCTATGACGATGCTGACAGAATTACAAACACAAGGTTACCAGCTGATCCCATGGTGGTAATCGTGAACATTGATAACAGTAATAAAAAATTACCGCCTTTATCAGGCATTGAATAAAAACGGAGCCTTCTTCACCTATTCCTTAGATTTTTTACAAATTTCTAACGATCATGCCTATTTTTCTAGCGGCCATAAAGAGATCAGCCTTTTTATGAGCGGCAGTAATAGAGGCTCGAAGAATAGCTTGTCCTTGCGGCACGACAGGGGCAAAAACAGCATGAATAAACAAGCCATTATCCTGACATTTGCGCGCCGCTAATGCGGCCTTATTAGAATCGCCGATTAAGATAGGCACAATAGGCGTCACGGACTCACCGATATCAATGCCGTCAGCACGCAATATCTCCGAAAAATAACGGGTATTTTCAGCTAACTTCCTCGCCAGCTCTGCTCGCTCACTTTTAAAAATATTAATCCCTTCCTTGGCCACTTTACACATTAACGTTGGTAAGGCAATTGAATAGATAAAACCTCGCGATTCATGCTTTAGATAATTAATTATTTTTCTGCTCGACGCAATATAACCGCCACTTGCTGGAATAGCTTTACTTAATGTTGCCATGACAATGTCGATATCATCCGGATTAAGGTTGAAATATTCAACAATTCCTCCGCCCGTTTTACCCAAAATAAACATTGAATGACATTCATCAACCATTAAAATTGCGCCATATTTCTTACAAATTGCTGAAATAGCTGGAATATCCGCAGGCTTTCCACTCATGCTAAAAATACTATCTGTAATCACCAATTTCCTTGCATGTAACGGTAGTTTCTTTAAGATCAATTCCAAATGGCTAGGATCATTATGCCGATATCGTAATAGTTTGCCATCTGAATAACGCGCACCATCCATAATACTGGCATGATTTTGCTTATCGCAAATAACAAAATCGCCTTTTTAACAAGAGCAGTAATAGTGGAAATATTGGTTAAGTACCCGCTAGTCAATAACATTGCATCTTGTTTACCATGCAACTGCGCCACTTCCCGTTCCAGTTCGCTATGTAAATTGGTGCTGCCGGCCAGAAAGCGAGAACCACTCATTCCCGTACCAAAGGACTCAATGGATTCTAATGCAGCATTTTTAATCGATTGGCGATGATTAAGCCCTAAATAAGAGTAACCGCCCATCATTAACATTTTTTCCGTCAACTTTTGACCCAATTATCGTCAAGTTCCTCAGTAATTTCTTTAAACCAAGTATAGAGTCCAGCAGCCTTAGTTTTTTCTACATCCCATAAGGTTTCAGGCGGAAAATCGGCGACTATCGGTTGTTCTAATGCAATGGCATCATAAAATATCTCCTCGGTGTTATTATTTTGACGATGATTAAATCACTGCAAAAATCAAACCAAATAAGAAAGAACTTCATACATTACGGCTAAAGCTATTGGAATTTAGCGCTCATTATTTTAAATGAGCCAATCATAGAGGAAATCACATTTCTTAAAATCAACTTTAACTAACTCAGCCAAGCTACTGATTTAGAAATGATTACACTGTAGCATCAAAGTGTTTACGGCTTATCTGCTTGGCGATATAAGTGAACAGTTTTGTACTACTTTTGAACCGAAATGTTATGGTTATATACCTGCCCTAAGTTGAAGATGCAGGTTTCAGCAAGGCTAGGAAACGCCATATTCGCGTAAGTGATTTTAGGGCTGGTCATTAATGTCCACGGATGACTGAATGATATTGCAGGAGCAGATATCTGCCTAAGCGCAAAATTGCTTAACAAAGAAGATGGTTGTTTATAGCCTTGCTCCTGGTGCTCAGCCAGAAAACCTGACCGGCGTTGCAATTCTGGAAAGTGACGAGTCATTCCCCTGCAAATTGTGCCTTGGGTTCAGGCTTCCAGCTGAGCACTGAATCCCGCATCTCAAGTAGAACGGGTATATCTCAAGTTTCATCATAATTACTTGTGTTGCCAATAAATTGAGATTAAAAATGTTAGCTCTTATTGAACCTACAAAAAATTGAAACCTACTATCGCTTACAATGCTGATCGTCAAACAGCTTCTAATGGACGCCGTCGAGCCGATATTCAAGAAGAGCTAAAAAGCTTGAGAGAAACAATTATTATTGGCTGAAATGAAAAATGATGATCAATTAGTTGTTGTTAACCAGTTAAAAACGGCACTAAAAAATAACCTTGCTAACTACAATCAAAGTAAAAGCCAGTTGTTAAGTTACCAGTCAAAATTAAAGCAATACAAAAAAGCGTTTAAAAAGTTGAAATTACGTTCAACCAAAGCGATTAAAATACTACAACAATCTCGTCGTATCATGGATAGCCAAAAAGAATCCAATATCGAACAACAACAGCATTTAGATTGTATGGAATCTATTTTACTCGACGTTATTCAAATGGAAGTAAGAAAAAGCCAAGAAAAAGTCACTCAGTCAGCAGATTATTTATCCACCAAATCGCCTAATTTAGCAACCGCAAAACAACTGAGTCAAAAGCTAGTCACCAAGATAAAAACTAAAACATCAAATTTTAACCTTATGACTATTCCGCAAGCGGTGACGGGAAATATACGCCAATGGAAATTGCTATTTGGTTGAGAAGCTTTCATCTAAAAATGATGTTGAGCCGCAATCAAGCGATCCGAGTTGGGTAAAAACCAGTGACTGTTTACCGCTAAGAAGTGGTTTATATTATATTTCTAATGGCGCGAGTTCAGATATCGCTTTTTTCAATCAAAAAACTCAGGATTTTTCAAAGACTCACAATGAAATTTTTGTCGATTTTTGGTGCATTGATCACGGCGAAATATTACCACCAAAATCTTAGAGGTCAGCCAAAGAAAAGAAATGCAAACCCGCTAATTTAGCATTGTATTTAAATGACGCAGCTGAAAAACCTTAGGCGGCATACCAAAAAAACGCTTAAAAACACGGCTAAAATGGCTGGCGCTGGAAAACCTAGCTGATAACAAACCGCCGTTATCGCTTGCCCTTTTGATATTAATAGCGCCGCTTGTTTTAATCGTTGCTGTTGCTGAAATTCAACTGGAGTTGTGCCTAAATGCCTTTTAAATTCAGTAAAAAACTTAGATCGTCCCATACAAACAATTCGGCAAAGTTTTTGAATATTAATTAACTCATCTAAATGGGCTTCAATATAAGAAATAACTGCTATCAATGAGTTTTTTTCTGGATCGTTATTGCAAAAAGAAACGATGGTATCACGTGTTTGCTGCCTTAATAATCGCGCGCTAAGTTCTGTCACGGCTAAATCAATTAAAAAATCTCGATCGGTATGATTTTCCGTATAGATTGTTACCATTCGATTTAGAAGTGCCTGGGTTTCGGCGGTGTGGTGAGTGTGCAAAACTTGCGGGGTATAATGCCATTCGTCATAGTCTGAATCAATAGGCTAACTTTATTAAGATTGTCAGCCACTTGCTGTACTTTTTGAGGTTGATATTTCAATTGCTAAACAAGTGGTTGGAATATCAAGTTTGGCTTCGGGAAAATCAATTTCTATTTCTTGATTAGGCGCCATTACAAACGATTCATGCGGAAAAATCTGATGGATATTTTCGCCATCAGAATGCATCACTTTTTGCCCTGAACCATACCACAAAACATTATCTGGTCGGATGAGAGTTTAACCCGATAAACTTCTTCATAAGTATCGTAAATACTCAATTCGGTTTTCTCAGCGGCAAAGCTAATTTTATTTTCTACTAATACTTTTGGCGAGCTTTCTCGCCATTTATTATTAATCATTATCTAAAATATCCAAATAATGGACTCACAGGCAATTGTTTCGAATTCTGAGTCAAGCCTAAAACATTTAACTACACTAATCTTATACTCGTTACTAGATTTAGGCGCAAGTGAGTATCGACAAAAACATAGCAATTAACGATCAAAATCAATATTAAGAGGAATTAACATGATTTATTCAGTTCCAGGCAAACAAGGCTCAGTCATTACATTTAAAGAGCAATATCAAAATTTTATCGGTGGTGAGTGGGTAAAACCCGTTAACGGTAACTATATGGATAATATTAGCCCGGTTAATGGCGAAGTATTTTGCCAAGTACCTCGCTCAGATGCCGATGATATTAATTTAGCGTTAGATGCTGCGCATAAGGCTCGTGCAGCATGGGGTAAAACCTCGGTGACCGAACGTTCTAATATGTTGCTAAAACTGGCTGATAAGATGGAGCAAAACCTCGAAATGTTGGCCGTAGCAGAAACATGGGACAACGGTAAAGCCGTTCGTGAGACATTGGCCGCCGATATTCCGTTAGCTGTCGATCACTTTAGATACTTTGCCGGTTGCATTCGTGCTCAGGAAGGCTCTCTTGCCGAGCTTGATGAAAAAACCATGTCCTATCATATTCATGAACCATTAGGTGTAGTCGGTCAAATAATTCCTTGGAACTTTCCTATCCTTATGGCAGCTTGGAAACTTGCCCCGGCACTGGCGGCAGGAAACTGCGTGGTGCTAAAACCCGCAGAGCAGACACCAGCAGCAATATTGGTACTAATGGAACTCATCCAAGATATTCTTCCTGCAGGCGTACTCAATGTGGTTAATGGCATCGGTAAAGAAGCCGGTCAAGCATTAGCGAGTAGTAAACGGATCGCAAAAATCGCTTTTACTGGGTCAACCCCTGTTGGCTCTCAGATCTTAAAATGTGCTGCTGAAAATATTATTCCTTCGACTGTGGAATTAGGCGGAAAATCACCTAACATTTTCTTTAGTGATGTTATGGATTTCGAAGACGATTATTTAAGCAAATGTATCGAAGGCGCAGTTTTAGCTTTCTTTAACCAAGGTGAAGTTTGTACGTGCCCTTCTCGTTTATTGGTTCAAGAAGATATCTATGATGCATTTGTGGCTAAGGTTATTGAAAGAAGTAAGGCTTATTTCTCGTGGTAATCCGCTGGATTCTGACACGATGCTAGCGCACAAGCATCTGAGGCTCAATTTGGAAAGATCCTGAACTACATAAAAATCGGCCAAGATGAAGGCGCAAGAAGTGCTGATTGGTGGTGAGCCAGAAGAACTCAGCGAGTTCAATAATGGCTATTACATTAAACCAACATTACTCGAAGGCACCAATGATATGCGGGTATTCCAAGAAGAAATTTTTGGCTCGGTTATCTCTGTGACTAAGTTTAAAGATGAAGCTGAAGCTCTTGCAATAGCCAATGATACTGAGTTTGGTTTAGGCGCAGGTGTTTGGACTCGAGATATGAACCTTTCATTTAGAATGGGTCGCAACATCCAAGCCGGACGGGTATTGGACAAACTGCTATCACCTCTACCCTGCTCATGCCGCATTTGGTGGCTATAAAAAATCAGGTGTTGGACGAGAAACTCATAAAATGGCATTAGAGCATTACCAGCAAACTAAAAATCTATTAGTGAGCTACGATACTAACCCACTCGGATTTTTCTAGAATACCTGCATTCGAAAAAAAATAGATTATCTCCCTGTTGAATTCAGCTGTCTCTTGATCACATTTATTCCATCTGCTGCTGCATGAATCTTGCTCCTTCTAAAAGTTGATTCAATGTAAACCATCCATCCCATAACGCTTCCCAACCTACAACTCCAGTTCTTTTACTGTCATGCCAACGGCCTAGCTTAGCAAGTGCATAATACGCCCAATATAACGTGGGGGGCTTTTTAGGTAATGCTTTGGCTTCTGTCTTTGACCACATCAATTTCCACTCAAGTGGTGCAAAATATCCTTCACAGCTAGTGGATTTAGCTTTTTCTTTATTACCCGATAATTCTCTTAACTGTAGTAGCCTTACCGCTATAAACGCGGTGATCACGATTATTTTTTCAAGATTTTGTCGTGTCTGTAATCTAAAAGATTCTACTTGTGTTCCTGCCGATTTCCACGCTTTATGATACTCTTCTACTCGCCACCTTAGCTCATAATATCTAACTGTTTTCAGCGCGTCCGCAGCACAATTAACGGCTTCATTTGTGTATAGTTTCCAACATAAGGCTTTTGCTCCTTCTGGTGGTGATATTTCATTACAGCTGATAAGCGTTAATTTTATATCATCACACATAGCCTGTTTTTTCGGGGGTGAAATAGTGACTGATGCAAAGCGTACTGCTACATTGGCAATACGTGCTTTTCGACCTCCCTTTTGCTGTATTTTTACTTGGTAAGAAAGCTCGCTAGATTGTTGATTTATATAGGGCGTTAGTTTATCTCCGTCACCCGTAACTATCCGCTCGTGCTTCGCCCGTACAACAAACCGTTGCTGGTGTTTCTCTTTATAAGCTATGTAGTCAAAAATATCTGATTCTCGATCACAAACACTGATAATATTATCCATGACACTGTATCACATGGAGTCATTACCTTCGAAGGGCATTTGCCCATTTGTGGCTTTCTCAACGTGTTGTTACATGATTATTTTATTATTGAAAAATATATTTTTTTTTTTTACTTACACATTGTTTTTTTTTTTATTATCATTCCTTTTTTTTTTATTTTCCATTCTTTCTTCCTTTTTTATTGATTCCATTACATTATT
>JAUZSK010000022.1 GCA_030949565.1 Enterobacterales bacterium | reverse complement strand
CTTGTACCACACGTTGATAAGAAAAAGCATTGAAAAACCTTAAATTGGAAGTGGAAAAAGGTTTTGATCAGGATCTTGGGTATGAAGAAGCGATGCGTTGTTTAAATTGCGATGTTCAAACCGTTTTCACCGATGACTTATGTATTGAGTGTGATGCTTGTACCGATGTTTGTCCGACTCAACTGTATTAATTTTATTGAAAACGACGAGGAAGACCAACTTCGAACTCAGCTTAATGCGCCCTCCAACAATAAAGAGCAAGATCTTGTATGTGTCTGGTGAGCTGAAAACCTCTCGGATCATGATTAAAGGATGAAAATGTCTGTTTGCACTGTGGATTGTGCGCAGAACGATGCCCAACAGCCGCTTGGGATATGCAAAAATTCTAGCTTACTCCGTTACTAAGGCAGGATAAAAATGCGTCTTGGAAGCAATTAATGATTTTGTAATTCGTTTTGCAAACGTTAATGGTACTGGATCAGCCAGTGCAAATAATATGTTTTCTAAAGCGGTATTCCGTATGGGTGTTCCTGTTAGCCCTAAAAATATATTCCCTTCAAATATTCAAGGCTTACCTACGTGGTTTGAAGTGCGAGTCACTGAAAAAGGTTATTTAGGTAGTCGCGGCGATGTAGATTTTGTGGTGGCGATTAACGGCCAAACGCTGAGAAAAGATTATGATTATGTTAGTGCCTGGCGGCTACTTTCTTTATGATTCAACACAAGCTATTGCCGCGAGATTTTCAGCGCGATGATGTGATTGAAATCGGTATCCCGTTTAACTCAAATGTGTATCGACAATTATACCAACCCGCGCCAACGACAACTGTTTAAGAATATTATCTATGTTGGAGCGCTAGCACATCTGTTATCGATGGAATTCGAGGTGTTGACCAACATGGTCAAAGAGCAGTTTGCCAAAAAAGAGAAACTGATTGAACCTAACATTAAAGCGCTAGAGCTGGGTTTTCATTACGCTCGTGAACACTACCCTGATACTTGCGGATTGTCGGTATCACGCAGTGATAATGTTGGTGATGCGATACTAATTGACGGCAACAGTGCAACCGGCTTAGGTGCAGTTTATGGTGGCGCCACGGTGGTTGGTTGGTATCCGATTACCCCTTCTACTTCGGTTATCGAGGCTTTTGAAAAATACTGTCGTCAATATCGAGTTGAGGAAGACACGGGTAAGAATAAATTTGCTATTTTACAAGCGGAAGATGAATTGTCAGCTATTGGTATGGCCATTGGCGGTAACTGGATGGGAGCTAGAGCCTTTACTGCAACCTCCGGCCCTGGTTTATCCTTAATGAGTGAGTTTTTGGGCTTAGCCTACTTTGCTGAAATTCCATTAGTTTTGGTAGATGTACAGCGTAGCGGACCGAGTACCGGTATGCCGACTCGAACCCAACAATCGGATGTTATTTCTGCTGCTTATGCATCTCATGGTGATACTAAACACGTGTGTTTCTTCCCTTGCGACCCTGCCGATTGTTTTGAAATGACCGCCCAAGCCTTTGATATCGCCGAGCGTTTGCAAACGCCAGTGATTATTCTGTCTGACCTAGATCTTGGAATGAATGACGGAATGAGCCGTCCTTTTGTTTGGGATGACAATAAAGACTATGACCGAGGCAAAGTATTAAATGCCGATGATTTAGATAATTTGCAGCAAAGATGGGGTCGCTATAAAGATATTGATGGAGATGGTATTGGATATCGAACCTATCCAGGCACGCATCCAACTAAGGGCGCTTATTTTACCCGTGGTTCGTCACATGATGAATTCGCTGCTTATACCGAAGACAGTAGTGTGTACGAAGAAAATATGGAGCGTTTAGTTTTAAAGTGGGAAACAGCTAAAGAAATTGCACCGCACCCACAAATTAAATATCGTGATAAAAAGTCCAAAGTTGCCGCTATATTTTATGGTACAACCGCGCAAGCGAGTTATGAAGCATTGGATGGTTTGGCTGCTGATGGTGTTAAAATTAACACCTGCCGCATCAAGTCTTTTCCGTTTCACCCAGATATTGGCCAATTTATTGAAGAGCATGACACGGTTTATCTTATTGAACAAAATCGTGACGCTCAAATGCGTACCCTGCTAATTAATGAGTTTAATATTGGTACCAAACGCCTGCAGTCCATTCTAAACATTGATGGCATGCCGATGCGTGCACGACGTATCAAACGAAAAATAGAACGTATGCTAAATGGTGAAAGCGTTAGTCCATTTACCACCGCTAATTCAAGTGTCGAAGGAGTAAAATCATGAGCTATTTAAAGTCGACCTTCCGCCATCCCGAATCACCTAAAAATGATTTAGGCTACACTCAAGCCGTTTATGAGGGCGCTTTATCCACTCTTTGCGCCGGTTGCGGTCATGATTCGGTAAGCAACTCCATTATTCAAGCGTGTTTTGAATTATCGCTTGAGCCACACCGTATTGCCAAGATGTCTGGTATTGGTTGTTCATCAAAAACGCCTGCTTATTTCTTAAAAAGCTCTCATGGCTTTAACTCGGTGCATGGTCGAATGCCATCAGTGGCTACCGGCGCTAACCTCGGTAACCGAGATTTAACCTATATTGGTATTTCTGGCGACGGCGATACTGCTTCTATAGGTATGGGACAGTTTATGCATCTCGTGCGTCGAAACTTGAACATGGTTTACATTTGTATGAATAATGGTGTTTATGGATTAACTAAGGGTCAAGATTCAGCCACTGCGGATGTTGGAAGTGCCAGTAAAAAAGGCGTACCTAATATGTATGAACCGATGGATCTGTGTGAATTGGCTATTTCTCTCGGTTCCGGCTATGTCGCAAGAAGCTTTTCGGGTGATAAAAATCAGCTAGTGCCATTAATTCAAGGTGCTATCCGGCATAATGGTTTTGCTCTAATCGACTGTGTTTCTCCTTGTGTGACTTTTAATAATACGGCTCGCTCTACTAAAGGCTATGAATGGGTTCGTGACCATAAAGAAGCCACTGGCACCGTTGATCTAGTGCCGGCTGAAACTGAAATTATCGTCAAGGAACCGAATCAAATCTTAGAGAGTATCTCTCTGCATGATGGTTCAGTGCTAAACATTAGACGATTACCCAACTCTCTTGATATTCAAAGTCGTGAGTCAGTGTTAAAGTCATTAGAAGACGCGCGTCAGAAACAACAAGTGTTAACCGGTTTGCTGTATCTAAACACTCATTCACGCAATACACACGAACTGATTAATACGACTGATAGACCGCTTAACGGCCTCGATAAGTCTGATCTTTGTCCTGGTAGTGATATATTAGAAGCGATCAACCAATCACTGCGTTAAAAACAGAGGTAAAAGATTGCAAAGCCAACATTTAAAAACAGCAATTTGTGTGAATGCTGCCACCGGTAAAATGGGGCAGCAGATCACCCATCAAATAATAGAATCTGACAAAGCCGACTTATCAGCGGCGTTTTGCCGTTCAGGGCACCCTTATTTTAACAAAATTGTGCGGGGCTCCACCAATCTGCCTTATACCAATGACCTTTCCGCGGGTTTATCTATGAGCCAAGTGGTTATTGACTTTAGTTTACCTACGGTTTCTTTGGCTTTGATTGATAAAGCGATAGAATGTAAAACACCGATTTTAATTGGTACCACAGGCTTTAGCCAAGAGCAGTTTCAGCTGGTTGAAAAGGCCAGCCAGCAGATCCCGATCCTTTGGGCACCCAATACCAGTATTGGGGTCAATGTGACAATTTCTTTAATTGCTAAAGCGGCTGCTCAGCTTGGTAATCAGGCCAATGTTGAAATTATTGAATCTCACCATAAGCATAAAGTCGATGCGCCTTCTGGCACCGCCTTAAAAATGGGTGAAGCGATTTGTGAAGCGACCCATACCAGCCTCCGTAAAAGAGCTGTTTTCCAAAGGCATCGGGAGAAGAGACAACGTAAAGACGATGATATTGGTTTTTCGGTGATACGAGCAGGCGAAATCATTGGCGAGCATAAGGTAATTTTCGCGTTAGACAATGAAGTCATTAATATTGAACACAAGGCTCAAAATCGACGATGTTTTGCTGAGGGTGCGGTTAAAGCAGCAATATGGTTGGCCAAACAAAAAAATGGTCTTTATAGTATGCAGGATTTTATTGGTTAAGGATCAATCCTCTTTTAGTTCAGTAAAAACCGTCAGTCAAAACGCACCCCTTTTTACCTTTACCAAACCAATTAATAGATTTGATACACTTTATTGCTCGTCTTTTAGCTTTGTACTCGCTAAAATAGCGGTTAGTACCCATTCCACCCCATATCTAATAGAGGAATTTATGAAAAATATCTTAAAAATAGGGTTGTTCGTTTGTTTGTCCGTTTTGACCACGGTATCTAGCAATCTTTCTGCTGCCAAAAGGGTTTTGGTAGAAGGCTCGGATTATGAGGTGATGACAGCCAGCGGCACTAAAACCCCAGAAATTATGGAGTTCTTTAATTATGGATGCCCACACTGTTATACCATGGAAGATTTCACCAATAATTTTAAAAAGAAGCATTCGGATATCAAGTTTATAGCTGTTCCCACTGATTTAGGCCATCCTCAATGGACTATTTATGTTAAAGCCTATTACCTAGGTGAAATTTTAAAGGTTATTGACCAAAGCCACGGCAAAATATTTCAACGTATCCATGTTCAAAATAAGGCCTTCACTTCTGATGCTGATTTAAAAGCTTTTTTTGCAACTTTGGGTGTCGACGGCGCGCTGTTTGACAAGGCTAATAAATCTTTTACCCTTAACGCCAAAATCCGTAAAGCAAAACAACTAGCAAGAAAATTTGCGATACAAGGTACGCCAATGTTTGTGGCTAATCAACGCTTCAAGCTGGATAATAAAAAGCTGGGTACAACCGAAATGATTGAAAAGGCAATGGTTGATCTTAGCCAAATTATCAATTAATTCATATCTTTTAGGCGGCCTCAAGTGCTTGTTTTTTAGGTCGCTCATATCTTCTTACAATCCTGACATATTTGATTGACTTAAAAAATGTAAGCTGGTTACTAGATTAGGCATAGCAATCTGTTAGCGCCAATTTAAGTTCAGGAGTAAATATTGAATAAAATAATCTTATTACTGGTTGGCCTTTTAGCCAGCCCTTTAGCAATGGCACACTCAGATCGGTGTGACTTCTCGATTGACTATAATCTTGAGATCTCCGATCAAAAGCTTGTTTTTAACAGTCAGGAGTCCGGCAAAGTTGAATTTTATACCGATAGACTGATCGTTGATGGCCAAACACTGATTTTAACTCCGCAACAACTTAAGGCTAGTCAAGAGTTTGATCGTCTAGCACGGCAAATGGTTCCCAAAGTGGTTGATATTGCCATCGACGCTGCCGAGCTCGGCGTAAAAGCCGCAACGATCGTCGTATCAAGCTTGTTTGAGGATGATCCACAAGCGATTGAAGACCTAGTGAAGCCAATTTCTGATTTTGCGGATAAAATAAGGAACGATATTACCGAGCAAAGAATCAATACACAATCTCTCAATACCACTTTAGATCATCAATTAGAGCAGGAAATTGAGCAGTTGGTTGAAAAGGCTTTTTCCAAATACGCGGGTAAGATCATAGGTCAAGTGTTCGATGCAGCGTTTTCGACAGAAGATGACTCAAAATCTCCTTTTTCACAACGTATGGATAAAATGCAGCACAACTTAGATAAGTATATTGAAGCGGAATCTGAAGCTATCGAAAACGAGGGAAAAGCACTTTGTAGCGACTTAAAGCGCTTAGAAAAGCTTGATCAAGTGTTAGAATTAAATAAGGGCTACCCTAGCACAGGCCTTATACGGCAAGGTGTTCACCATTAGGATGCTAGCAATCATTGATCTTATATTTGTGTTCTAGATTCAATCAAAATTTTCTGGTTATAAAAGGCTTATATGCTATAAAGGAATGAGCCTTTTGATCATCTAAGGTTAAGCTATCTTAGTAAAAACAGCTTTTAACTGCAACAGTAAGCGTTATCAAATCTCTTTGATTCAGACCGTTAGAATGAATAGAATTCAATTAATGCTTGCAATTAAAATTTAGATAACTTATAAAGTCTGGTGCTAACACCCTTAAAAGCACTATAAGAACTTCTTTAAGGCCTTCGGGTGTTGTCTGAAGAAGTAAAAAAATAGAAATAAACTAACTAACTATCGAAACATAGGATATTAAACAATGGCAAACAACTTTAAAGTAAAAAGCCTCGTGCTAGCAATGGGAATGACAGCAATGTCAATGCCTGTACTTGCAGCAGACGAAGCAAATAACGAAGATGAAGCACAAACGATGGTAATCGTTGGGTCGCGTTCAGCTCCACGTTCAGTTGGCGATTCAGCAGTTCCAGTCGATGTAATATCTGCTGAAGAAATGCTTTCCAACGGTACCGCTGATATGACTCAATTATTAGCAACGGTTGCTCCTTCTTTTAACGTAGGTACTCAACCAATTTCTGATGCAGCGACCATGACTCGTCCTGCAAACCTTCGTGGACTATCACCTGATTCAACTTTGATTCTAGTCAACGGTAAGCGTCGTCATCGTGGCGCGGTTATCGCTTTCTTAGGCGGCGGTATCTCTGACGGTGCTCAAGGCCCTGATACTTCTGTAATCCCTGCGATTGCACTTAAGCAGGTTGAAGTTTTGCGTGACGGTGCGTCTGCACAGTATGGTTCTGATGCGATTGCTGGCGTTATCAACTTTGTATTAAAAGATAACAATGCTGGTGGCGTACTAGAAGTTAAAAAAGGAAAGTATGCACAAGGTGATGGCGAGCAAACAACTTATGCCGCTAATATCGGTATGCCTTTGACTGAGCGTGGATTTGTTAACTTCAGTTTTGAACTTAATAACCAAAACCCAACCAGCCGTAGCGTACAACGAGCCGATGCACAAGGTTTAATTGATGCAGGCAACACTAACGTTCGTACACCAAACGCTCAAATTTGGGGATCTCCTGAAATCAATGATGACCTTAAGACATTTTGGAATGTAGGTTTAGAGCTAGACAACAAAAGCGAAGCTTACATGTTTGGTAACTTTGCACAGCGAACTGTTGATGGTGGTTTCTTCTTCCGTAATCCTAACACTCGTGGCGGTGTATTCCGTGGACCATCATTAGATGGAACTGGCGGTCTACCTTTAGAATTGGATGCAAATGGCAACCCAGTTAGCACCATATTAGTTGGCGATCTAACTCCTGGCGCAACGGATAATTCAGCTTGTCCTATCGTTCGTGTGGTTAACAATGTACCTGATGCAGCCGCATTAGCCGCCCTTGGAGCCGCTAACTGTTTCTCCTTTAACGATATGTTCCCAGGTGGATTTACACCTAATTTTGGTGGCCAAGTAACGGATATCTCTACAGTTATTGGAACTCGTGGCGAAACTGAATCGGGTACTTCTTATGACATCAGTGCAAGCCTTGGTCAAAACCAAGCTGATTTCGTTATTAGAAACACTGTTAACGCTTCATTAGGTCCAAATACACCAACTTCTTTCCGTCCGGGTTCTTATACTCAGTTGGAAAAAGCGGTTAATGCAGACTTCTCAAGCGATATTGATGATACTACTATCATTTCTTATGGTATTGAGTTCAGAGAAGAATCTTTTGAAATCACTAATGGTGACAAAGAATCCTTTGAAATCGGACCTTTAGCTTCTCAAGGATTCAGTATTGGTTCAAACGGTTTCCAAGGTTTTAAGCCTGAAGATGCAGGTGTCTTTAGTCGTCGCAGTAAAGCGGCTTACCTTGATTTGGAATCTGACGTTACTGACGAGCTAGCGCTTGAATTAGCATTACGATTTGAAGATTTCAGTGATTTTGGTAACACTTTTGATTGGAAGGTCAGTGGTCGTTACGAAGTTAACGATAACCTTTCTGTTCGTGGTTCTAAAAGTACTGGTTTCCGAGCTCCAACGGTTGGTCAAGCAAATGTACGTAACGTAAGTACAACCTTTGGACCCGGTGGTTTCCTTGAAGAAATCGCAACTCTTCCTCCTACTAACCCTGTTTCTTTGAGTAAAGGTGGTAAAACGCTTACTCCAGAGCAATCAGAAAGTTGGACTTTAGGTGGTGTATATGAGCAGGGTGATTTCTTCTTAACAGTTGATTACTACAACATCGATGTAACTGATCGTATTAGCCAAACTTCTAATATTACATTATCAAATGCTGACCGAGCTGCTTTAATTGCTCAAGGCGTTAATGATGCGGTTGGACTTGCTGCGGTACGTTTCTTTACTAACGACTTTGACACAACCACCACCGGTTATGACATTGTAGCTAACTATTCTCATGACGCACTTGGTGGCGAAATGAAGTATGCATTAGCGTACAACCATACAGCGACCGACGTAACGTCTGACATTACTCTACCTGGTGTTAATATTAACGCTGCTAAAGTACGTCAGTTGGAAGAAGGTCTTCCTCAAGAGCGTTATACTTTCACCGCTAATCTTGTTCAAGATTCTTGGAGACTAATGGCTCGTCTTAACTATTTCGGTTCATACTATGAAGCGCATTTAGATGATCCAGGGCTACCTATTGATGTTGGCGAAGAGTACACTATTGACACAGAATTCAGTGTTGAAGCTAGTGATGCACTTACATTATCTTTAGGTGCTAACAACTTGTTAAATGAATACCCAGACAGAAACCCTTGGGACTGGATTGTTGGTGCTAAATATCCAACAACTTCTCCAATGGGCTTTAATGGTCGATTCCTTTATGCGAGAGTTAATTACAAATTCTAGATTTCTTAGGTTTGTAAAATAAAAAATCCAGCCTTGCGCTGGATTTTTTTTGTTCGTTCTTTGCCTTTATTATGGAATATTTTTTTACCAAAAGCGTTATTAATATAGTAAGGTTTTATACTAAGCAAAATGTAACTATTCAGCGAGCATTCAAAAAACGCCGTAACGCTTCAGGTTTAGCCAGTTCGAGGCGTTTATGCCTCCAATTACGAACGAATGAATGCTTTTGAGGTAAGCTGATATAGTTACACCAAAACCAATATGAAAAGGAGTTATCTATGACTGACTTAGCTGAACAATTTAAATCAAAAAGAATGTCACCACTTAAAATTATTTTGTTTATTGTGGGACTTGGTGTAAGTTATACCATTTTAAGTAAATCTATTTTTTATGCAGAACCAGGTTATATCTATCATGTAAGAACCTTGATGGGAAATGAAGAGGTGGTTACCGAAGTGGGGTATAAATTTTTTCCTTTTGGGCGATATAACTCTTGGAAAAGAGCTATGACCGTCCAGTCTCATAGTGGATCAGGTAGCAATGCGATAAGAGCTGAAAAAGATTCTGACAATACCTCTGCTAGCTTACCGCCTATGAGCATTATGTTTCTTGATCAAGTTGATGCACATGCGGAAGCTACTGTTCGCTTTTCCATTCCATCTGATAAGGAATCATTTTTGAGGTTAGCTCATGAATATCGGTCGCCTGAAAACCTGCTAAGAACCGCTTTAATGCCAGCGTTTAAAGAAACCTTGCAAGCCAATGCTTCGTTAATGACGGCCGAAGAATATTATGCTGGTGGCCGTACCGAGTTTAATTCGGAGTTTGAAAATCAAATGAATAGCGGTATTCTATTGGTTAAGCGAGAAGAAATTGAGATTAAATCCAATCGTTCATCTAAAGGTTCGGCTAATGCGTCCTTAGGAAGAGACCAAGAAGAATACGGCGAGGATACCAAAACTATTTTTGTGGTGAAAAAAGTATTAGACGCTGATGGACAACCAAAGAGAAAAAGACAACGTTTTATTGAGTTTGGTATTACCGTTGTGTCGGCCTTGGTTACTGATATGCGTCCCAACAAAAAATTTGTTGAAAGAATGCAGTTAAAGCAGCAAGCATCAGCAGATCGAGCAATCGCCCGTGAGCAGCGTGTGCAAGAAGAAGAGCAGCGATTGCTAGCCATTGCTCGCGGAGAGCGGGAAGTGGCCGAAAGGCAAGCAAAAGCCAAGGTTGAGCAGATTCAAAAGACTACCGAAGCCGAAACGGATAAGCAATTAGCGATAACAAGAGCCGAAAAATTTAAAGCAGAAGCAGCAATCTCGAAAGACACCGCTCAAATCAACTATGAAAAAGCCAAGATAGAAGCCAACACCAAGCGAACCTTAGCGGAAGCTGAAGCGTATCAAAAAAAGGTTATTTTAAAGGCTGATAATGCATTAGCACAAAAGTTAGATGCTGAAATTCAAATTCAAAAACTCTGGGCAACTGCTTTTGCACAACGCAAAGTTCCTACCACTGTCTTTGGTGGCGGTCAGGCAGGCACTCCGGTCGGCAGTGATGCAGAAGTGAAAGCTTTTATGCAGATGCTTACTTTGGATGCGGCAAAACGTTTAAACTATGACCGTAATGTAAATAGTAAATAGTAAATAGCTATTTAGGGTTAGGGTTTAACTCACTATAACGAAAGCAATCGGTGGTATGGTCATTGATCATGCCTACCGCTTGCATAAAAGCATAGCAGATAGTTGTTCCAATAAAGGTAAATCCTGCCTTTTTTAACGCTTTAGACATGGCGAGTGAGCGATCATTTGAGGTCGGTATATCAGAATCCCTCGACCAGTGGTTTATAATCGGCTGACCATCAACAAAACCCCAAAGAAAATCTGAAAAGGTCTGTTGTTCACTTATTTTTAAGTAGGCTAGGGCATTTTTACGAAAACCGTAGACTTTTAGTCGATTTCTAATAATTGCTGGGTTGGTTAATAAGATCTCTAATTGGTTATCGGTCATTTCTGCGATTTTGCTTGGGTCAAACTGGTAAAATAGCGCCCGATAATTTTCTCGTTTCTTTAATACCGTTATCCAGCTAAGACCGGCTTGAGCGCCATCAAGCAGGAGATGTTGAAACAATAGTTCACTGTTATAGACCGGAACCCCCCATTCTGTATCGTGATATTCGATATATATTGGTTGTTGACCAACCCATTGACATCTATTCACCCAAGCACTCCTTTAAAGTTGTCAAAACTAACAAAAATGTATTGACCTATTTAGACTATACTTTATAAATGAAAAGATATCATAAATCAAATTGCTAATTTGGGACGACCGACCATTGGTGAACGACGCTCAAGAAATTGACCCGACCCAGAGTATTGATGAGAGCATGTTGGTACTTTTTAGTCGGCGTTCAGCCTATTTAAGTCACTGCGTTAAACGATTTGGTTTTAGCGGCATTGGCTGGTGGTATAAAACCTATAAGCAGCAGGATAACCTTAACAAGGCGATACTTGAGTTACGATCTGAGTTGGTTGATCAAAATACTTTTGTGATTATAGAGCAAACTTTTAGTCAGTTTCTACTCCCTAAAGAAGACCAAGGGCATGTTGAGTGGTATGTTGCAGCACATAACAAACTAAAAGCATTACAACAAAGTATTAATGACGAAGGGTCGATTGATATAGAACAGTTACGAGATGTCATCAGTGAGCTTAAATATATTAGTGGTGCTGATGAGTTTCATGAGATTTACCGGCTTCAAGCCATTCAACAAAAAGTGAGCCTTATGTACCAACAGCTACAACAAGTCCTTGCTGATCAGCAACTGATTGAAAAGCAAAAAATAGAGCTAGAAAAACAAAAACAAAAAAGCGAGCTGGCGAGAGCTGAAGCGGATAAAGTAGAGGCGGAAGCGAAAGTTAAAATGATGGATAGCGTAAAAATTAAAGAAAAAAGGTTGGCCATTATTGAAGATAAAAAATGTAAACAAGCGGAGCGAGAAATAAGTGAGTATAAATTAAAAGAACAAAAAGAACTTGCTGAAATAGCCGCAAAAGAAGCAGAGTCCAGAAGACAGCAAGAGTTACAAAAATCCTATCATGAACTGGAATTAAAAGAGTCAGCGAATGAGTTGCCGCTTGAAAAATTAGTTGAGGTTGTAAAAAGAAAAATTGAAAACAAAAAAATATTAACTTTTATTCAGCTCGACCAGTTATCTAAACTTAAACAAACCATCGAAACAAAAAAAATCTAACTCACCATCCTTGGTAAGCGTATTTAAATGGTTTACTATTTAGAGCAGTTAGAAGGAAGCTTTAAAGTTTCTTCAACCATATCAAAGACCTTGTCATAACCTCCGGCCTGAGAAACGCTAAATTTATATTTCTTATTGACGACAATGGTTGGTACACCGGTAATTTTATACTGAGCGAGCAGTTTGAAATTGTTGTCCATAGCCGTTTTAATTTTTTCACCATTTTGAATTTCTTTTAACGCTTGGTGTTCGTCCGCTCCAGCGGCAACTAAAAAATTAACTGCATCTACTTGTGAGTTAAACCCCTTTTTTTGTTTATGAATGCGTTCAAATAATTTTAGAGTAACCTGGTCTAGCATGCCGAGACCAATTGCCGTTTGATGAACAATTAAAAATGAACCAAACTCCTTGTGCCCCAGATGGGTTGGTACAGAAATAAACTTTATATTGGCTGATTTTTGTTGTAGCCATTTTTCAGCAAAGGGTTCTAGTTTGTAGCAATGTGGGCATTGATATGCGAAAAACTCCATCACTTCAGGTTGATTGCATGTTTCATCACTTTCCAATACTTCATAAGGCTGTTTAGGCGTTAAAGAAAACTCCGCAGGTGGATTTTCTTGCAGAGCCCTAGGTTGACTATTAGCTGTCGAATCAACGCTTTTGTTTTCTGTTGTTTGAGTTTCTGCTTTATCTGGTTGGCAGGCCGATAGCAATAAAAAGATAGTTAAAAGGGCTATTTTTTTCACAATTATTTCCTAAGAGGTTGATAAAAGAAATGAGTCGCATGAAGCGTGCAAACAGATTGTAGCAGAGTTTGTAAGTAAGTGGAATTTTGAAACCCACGTTTTAGGGAGGGTAAAGTTTGAGTTGGGGGCTTTCGATAGGCAAGCATAATACCTTGTGAGTTGTTAGAAAAACTTGGTAACAGACAACATCAGTTCCGCATTACGTTGAACACCCGAGTCAGCGCGGCTAAAGCCCCATATTTTGGAGCTTTCTCCAGCATTCTCATATAAACAGCGGCCTTTTAGAGTGAGCATATAGGTGATTGGTGATGGTCTAGTGTAACGGTTTTGCTCAGAATTAGAATCACTGTAATAATTTTTTATAGCAATTGAAGAGGATTGAAACAAGGATATTTGTGGTTCAAATTGATAACTATACTCATTGTCCTTGAGGGTGTAAGGGGAAAAAAAGCTGATTTTAAAGCCTGTTTTATCGTTAAATTGCCGTTTAAAACCATATTGGTCGTCTAGAGTGGTCTGCCATTGTCCGGAATAGGCATATGACTGATCTAACATCGTTGTATTGAGATAATTGGAGCTGAGGGAAAGGCTATTTGGATTTGGTTGTTTAACAATTCGTTGTTTGTAGCTAGTTGAAGCTTGATTGTCAGCAAAAACATAGTTAAAGGGAGTAAATATTAAAGCGATAAACGTGGCAAAAGCACGGATCCATGACTGCTTTTTAAGGGCTATTTTTAATTGAGTTCGACTAATTAAATGCAGCTCTAAAAGTGCTGTGCCGAGTTTAATATGCCTTTTTTGCTGGTAGTTTAGAGCTTGCTGGAGTTGCAACTCACTAATTGAGTGGTTTTTTACTAGCAAAGAACCGAGGCGTGATTGCATCGAGTTAGTTTTAGTCTTCAATGTAAACACCTCCTTTGTCTAGCGCATTACGGACGAGATAGTAAAAAGCTTTGGTAAAAAGCTCTCGGTTCACTATAGGTTTTCGGCAAAAATTGAGATTTCTTGAGCGTTAACAAGATTGAATTTAGCGAGATTTAACAAAACAGCCGGGGGGGTTGGGAGTATGACTAAGTATTTCAGCAGCTTAGGCGCTCATCCGACCATTTGATTGGAATATCGTTTACTTCTCCAAAAGCGTTTCTAGGGATTTTACAAGGCTTTCACGCGCGCGTTTTAGCAGTTTCTCACTGTCATCAGACTTGCCCCAGTGAGCGCTTCCAAAAACTATCTGACATTCAATTTGATTAGATAACTGTTTGATTTCTAAACAAATAGCCTTGGATATTTTATGTTTAAGCTGATCTAATGCTGCGAAAGGGGTTTCTGGTAGCACCATTAGATAGCAACCCTCGCTGGTATTTCCAATCATATCCGCCCAGCGTAGTTCATCCATTAGGGTGTCTTTTATACTTTGGCAAATAGCCTCTTGACCTATGTCTGCTGGCTGGTTATCTAAGATAACCTGTAACTTCAAAATGCTGAGAGGATTTGCGTAGCGCCGACTTCGGCTCACTTCATAATCCAGAAACTCAATCCAACTAGCCCTTTTGGGTAGTTTAATTGAATGTAGTCGGTCCCCTTGCGAATCTTCTTCGGCAATAATAAAGTAGTGGATCGTCATTGCTGGTACTTGTTGGTACACATTATGCCAATAGTGAAACCGTCGATTGGCTTGGCCAGTATTGGAAAATTTCTCGACCACTTGGCCTTTTTTATCGATTAACTCCAAAGGTAGAGACGGATAGAGTTGACCAAGCACTTGCGCTTGCTTAAGGTCCATATCTTGTAGAAATTTTTCATTGCAACTAAGAATTCGTTGCTTAGAATCGCAAATAACATAAGCTAATGGCGAGTTTTCTAGTATGTTAGATGCATTGTCTTGCATAATATATCCAAGGTTAAAGGTGTAAAGATCGACTTTATATTCGGCTTATCGCATGATTTCTTTAATTTTTTTGACCCTTTTATGCTGTTCGAAAGCCAACTATGGCTTAATCCACAAAATAATCGGTTAATAATCATAGCGAACCACGGCAGTTAAGACAAGGATGCTAGCAAAAAGAGTCCTTTTTTGCCTAGACTTATGACAGTTGCTTTGCTGGTTAATGAGCAGTGCTTAATCCCTATATAGCTTAATATCACTTGGATGATCGGCCTAAAAAATGTAAACTGAGTCCATCAATTAGCCTGATGGAATTGAATTCCTACAGAAAGTGAAAGGTCCCTATTTTGACTAAAGCCCTAACAATCGTCTTAAGTTGTATTCTTTTGAGCGCCTGCGGTGCTAAAGGTTCGCTTACATTACCAAAAGAGGCGCCTGAACCATCTCAATCAAAGCAAGATTCTAATGAAGCTCAGCCTAAAAGTGCTCAATTTAAGGCGATTAAAGCGCAACAATATTTAACGCGTCGTTTAGACGCGCAGATGTCCGAATAAGATGCTAATCAGTTTTGCCAAAATGCACGGCTTAGGCAATGATTTTATGGTCATTGATGGCATTTCCCAAAATGTGTTTTTAACCGAAGGTCAAATCCGCAAACTTTCCAATCGCCACACTGGAATAGGCTTTGATCAACTTTTGTTGATTGAAGCTCCACCGCAACCGGATGTTGATTTTCATTATCGAATATACAATGCTGATGGCAGCGAAGTGGCTCAATGTGGCAACGGCGTTAGATGCCTTGCAAAATTTGTTCGCAAAATGGGCCTAACTTGGAAAAAGAAGATTCGAGTAAGCACCATGAATGGCATTATGGATCTTGTTCTGATGCGTAATGGTCTAGTTAGCGTTGATATGGGGGTGCCACAGTTGGCGCCAGACAAAATACCTTTAAAAGCGGAAATTCAGTCAGTTGACTATCAAATTCAACTTAAAACATCCGAAATCAGTTTCGGCAGTGTTTCTATGGGCAATCCACACTGTGTTGTATCGGTGGATGATGTTGATTTAGCGGAGGTCGATGATATCGGTCAAGAAATAAATCAACACTCGGATTTTCCTGAAGGTGTGAATGTCGGTTTTATGCAGGTTATTTCTACTAATGAAGTGAAATTGCGAGTTTTTGAACGAGGATCCGGTGAAACACAAGCGTGCGGTTCGGGTGCTTGTGCAAGCATGGTGGTTGGGCGCTTGCAAAATCGATTGCAACAGCGGGCCAAGGTATTTTTAACCGGTGGTCATTTGCATATTGATTGGGAAGGTGTAGGAAAATCACTCAAAATGATTGGTCCTGCTGAATTTGTTTATCATGGGTATATCGAAGTATGAAACTATCTCAATCGCAAGTTTTAGACATAAAAAGAGAAAAAATGCAGCGCCTTTATCAATTACTTGATGAGGCAAAGGTAAAGCAGTATTTGCTGGATAACCCGACTTTTTTAACTAAAAATCCAGAGCTATTAAGTCACATTGAATTAAAACATGCGGAACAAGATACCTTTTCTTTAGTCGAGCGCCAAGTAAAAACGCTGCGGGAAAAAAATAGCGAATTGCAAGGCCAACAGATAGAAATGTTGCAAATAGCTCATGCTAATGAGCAGTTATTAAAACTTTGCAATCAATTGATGCTTAATTTAATTAGTGGTGACAGCCTTAAGCAATTTTCGGATGGTTTAGTCAATCAGATTAAGTCGCTGTTTGACCTAGATGCAGTGGCACTGTTGCTGGTTGGTAATTATCCAGAAGAATCGTCAGTAAAAATCTATAATCACCATGATGCAATCAATAAAGAATTATCCTGCCAATTCCCTTGATAACCAACCGCTTTGTGGGCGGCTTAACCAACAAACACGTCTAGCCTTATTTGGCGATCTAAATACTAAGCTTGAATCATGTGCTTTAATCCCTCTGGGTAAAGGCTGTGAAAAAGGCTTACTAGCCTTGGCAAGTACTGATGTCAGTCGCTTTTCGCCAGACATGGGGACTTTGTTTGTTGAATTAATCGCCAAATTTGTTATGGCACGAGCGGCGCTCTATGAGCGCCATTAAAATCAGCAATAAAAATGATTTAGCTGAAGAAATAGCGGTTTTTTTAAAGCGCCTTGCACACCAAAAACAATATTCTGACCTCACCATTAAAAACTACCAACGACAGCTGGCTATTTTGATTGATTTTATGCAACAAAAAAGGATTGATGGATGGCAGCAAGTTCAAACTATCCACATTAGGCAATTGTCAGCGCAACAAAACCGCATAGGCCAGTCTTCTAAATCGATTGCATTACTTTTATCTTCTTGTCGTAGTTTTTTTAATTACTTAATTGACCAATCGATTTTAAAAAGTAATCCAGCAAAAAACGTTAGACCACCTAAAGGACAAAAACGACTGCCTAAAACAATGGAGGTGGAGCAGGTTTTTTTGTTGCTTGATAAAATTGATGATAGCAGTGATATTGGCGCAAGGGACAAGGCGATTGCCGAACTTTTTTATTCCAGTGGATTGCGTTTAGCCGAGTTGGCGGCTTGTCAATTAGATGATATTGATTTTGCTGACAATCAAATTAGGGTAACCGGTAAGGGTAGCAAAACCCGAATTGTACCTCTTGGTTCAAAGGCCAAACAGGCTATTCAAAAATGGTTAAAAGTCCGAACAATTTGGCTCGCTGGTATCGACCAGCCTGTAGTTTTTATCAGTCAAAGAAAATCCCCTTTATCACACCGTAGCATTCAAAAGCGTCTAGAATATTGGGGCAAAAAAATCGGCTTAAATGCAGGCTTGCACCCACATAAATTTAGGCACTCCTGTGCCACCCATCTGCTGGAGTCTTCGGGCGATATTCGAGCCGTACAAGAAATGCTAGGACATGCCAATATATCAACTACTCAGATTTATACCCATTTAGATTTTCAAAAATTGGCTGAAGTTTATGATAAGGCGCACCCGAGAGCTAAAAAATAAAGGTCTTAAAAGCGTAGCGACAAGCAGCTTAAACCGCCATCAATTTTTTGAAACTCTGAAACATCCACTGTTAGAGTTTCGAAACCAGCCTTTTGTATTTTTGCTAAGGTATTTGGAAAACCTTTTGGGGTTAATACTTTACCATTGATCCAAACTGAGTTAGCGGCGTAGGCTTCATCTTGTTCGACTTCGATGATTTGATATTTTTTAAATTCTGGCTCTTGCAAAAATTCACCACAAGCCATTAAAACATTATTTTCCAAATAGCCTAATCCCGTTTTAAGGTGCAACACCTCCGATAAATTGATCACCGAACCGGTGTAACCGTGTTTTATCAGTGCTTTTATCATTTGATGAGCGCCGTCTGCATTGGTTCTTTCCGATAGGCCAATATAAAAATGATCACCAACCATCATGATGTCTCCAGCTTCAATCGTTGCCGCTGCGCTGATCTGTTCAATATCCGAATAAAAATTTTCAATGCTGGGTCGAATGTGGTCAATTTCGCCTCTGCGAGTGGCTGCGCCCGCGTTGGTAATGATGGCGCAATTTTTGGTGAGCAGTGCAACATCTTCAACAAAGGTTGAGTCGGGATATTGTTCAAGTGGTGGAAGGCAAGTCACTTCTAATCCGCACTTTTTTAAAGCGTTAATATAGTTTTGGTGCTGTGTTAAGGCCTTTTCATAATCCGGTTGACCTAAATTGACACTAGTGATCCCATTGATCAAAGAGCGGCTGGGTGTTCGGGTAATCGCGCGGGTAAATTGAGTCATGTTTATCCTTAGTAGAAGTCGATTTCAGCTTTTATATGTAAGCACAGGCGCTAAATATTTTCTAATTAAATTTTGGAAATGAACTAGCCCTTGTTCGCGTTTTTCACATAAGGGGCCGGCGATATAGCTACCAGAATTGAGACCAAGCTGTACTTTTTCACAGATTTCGATATCTTCTTGTTGTACTTCATCACTAAAGTTTTGATCTTGCTCAATCAGTTTTTGCGTGTTATCGGAATGGAGATCGCTGTAGTAATAATCAAAAATAATTCGTGTTTGATTAGCCCCAGCAGGCAGTATGACATTGGTTTGTAAGCGTCCGGGCAGAATATTAAGCATTAGGTTAGGAAAAATCGTGTAGTAGTGGGCGCTACCTTCACCATAATAAATGCCAGCATTATTGTTCTGCTGATTATCTAACGGGCTAAATTGATAGCTGTAATCATCATAGAGTTTGGTGGTGTATTGTCGGTAGTCGAGTAAACGACTCAGCCCCGGATGTACATGGGGCAAATGATAACCTTCGAGATAATTGTCCATATAAACCTTCCAATTGCAGTTGATCAGATACTCATCGCGATGATGAAACTGCATTGTTTTTAGATTTATGGGTTTAATTTGTGGTGCGATGCCTTTTAACATTTCGTTCAATGTTTTTTGCGGTTTTTGAATACAAACAAAGATCAAGTTTTGCCAAATTTCAAGGTTGGCTTTAGGCAGGTGGTGTTCAAAAGGGTTAAAGTCTTTGGTGGATTGCATTTCTGGTGCGGTTTTAAGCTGGCCATCAAGGTCATAACTCCAACCATGATATTGGCAGCGCAACACCGGCGGTTTCTCGGATTCAACCCGGCTGGTTTCCACCGACAATGGCCCCGCACGGTGGCGGCAGACATTATGCAGAGCAACTAATTCATCCTTTTGTTTTCTAACGATAATCACGGGAAGGTCGCCAATTTGAATGGTCAACTGATCACCGATGTTTTGAATTTGGCTGGTATGCCCCACCAACTGCCATTGACTATTAAAGATATGTTGATTTTCCAATGCCAGAATTGCGTTATCGCGATAGAAAGCGGCATCCAGCGCATAGGCGTGGTCCAGCGGTTGTTGTTTTAGGTGTAGGTTTAGGTTGTGCATGTTTTGATATTATTCCAGGATTTCAGTTTTAGCAAGCGATATGACTTTTTGGATTCAATCCAATAGGTATGACATTACTAAAAGCTTTTTTACATTTTATCGGCCATTTAAAATTAAACATCCTTTGTTAACATATTTCTCAAAGCCTCAAGCGCAGGATCAGCCTTTGCCGCCTGCACAAAGATATGGTCATGATAATAGCCAGCAATGATATTGGCGCTGATGCCTTGTTTTGTTAATTGAGCTGACACTGCCGCGGTCAGACCCACAGCATTTAAGCTTGAATGAACCATCAGGCTAATTCTTTTAAAGTGAGATTCAAAGTTTAAACCATTTTGTTCAGCGGTTTGTCGAGTAATCACCAGCGTTAATCCCTCATCTTCAGTGAAAGTTGCCAAGGGTGAACAATGGATAAACTCAGCAAGCTCTCCCTTAACCGAACAAAATACATATTCGGTAGGATCGAGTTTAGGTGACAATGAAGCCAGTAGTTTATTTAAATTGGTTTCTCCGGTCATGGTTTTTTCTCGGTCATTGTCATTTAATTTTTAGCCCTAAGCATTGCCTTTCCAATCAAAAGACTCAACAATCAACTCCATTTCATCTTCAGGGCTTACCTGATAGTGATCAAGCAATGCCAGACATAAGGCAACCATGTTTTTGCTTTCTGATCTAAGGTAGTTCACATCGTTTTCTTGGTTGCGTTCTACAATACATGCCTGTTTACCTGCTTCATCTAGAAAAACATGTTCGTCTTTTATGTTGATCGGTGATAACAATACCCAATCTATTCCAATTTTTCCATTTTGAATGGAAAACTGAAGATTCACACAGTCTTTAATTTTTGGTTGTAATAGTAATACGGCAAAACTAGCCTCTTGTCCCGTGTTTTTTTAAAGCATTCCAAACCAGATTAACCTTGTCTCGAGTAAGTTTATTGGGTGGGCTAAATGAGGCTGTCGCTTTAACTCTAATTATTACAAAAGGGATCAATAAAAATAGGATTGCAATTAGATAAATATTCACTAGTTTTTCCTTTTTATTATGTTATTTTTGATATTGTTTTTTATAGTGTTAAGCTTGTTATTTCTAAAATGATTAGGTTTCTATACAGCTATTGCAAAATAAACCTTTGCTTCGGGGTAGTCTATTATTTTTAAAAATAAAAGGCAGTTTCATTCGGTCATTTGCGTAACCGTTGAAGCTGAGGATTAGCAATATTATACTTAGCTGTTTAGTAATTTCAAATATCTTCCTTCACCGGCTAGATTAGGCCATTTTTACCCTTTAGCTTGTTTGAACCAATAGCCTGAAGTTGAATTTTTTATATTTTTCCTAGAGGTGCTTTTGGCGGAAAAGTAAAAAACATTTTAGAGATTGTTATAGCACCAAAATCGACATATGATTAATCGCAGTCATCATCTAGCTCGGCTTCTCTTAGTTGCTTAACCATGCGCAAACCTTCCTTTTCAGACAAAACCTTAAGCCCTGTACTCCAGTTGCTATCAACTAATAATTGACTACCTGTCTGTATAGGCGCTATATAATTTAAATTGACATTAAACAGCACAAAAGAAATTTTATTATTTTCCGTTGTTATTTTTAGATCAGTATGAAGGTCTGGCATGGATATTCTATGTATACCTGGTGTTAGCAATATTTTCAGATAGCCACCATTCGAGAGATAGCCTAATGACTGATTGTCAATCAAAACGCAGTAGGCTGTAGCACCGGCGGCAAATTGACTGGGTCTTAAAATGACGACTTCAGAGTGTTCTCTAATCATTGATGGTTCCGGTCTCTGGTATTTTGGACCACTAGCTGAACACGCGGTTATGATAAGAACCAAAATAACTAAATATATTCGTGGAATAAAAAACATTGATTTTCTCCTTGTTAATGATGTTACAGATTGTACTACAATAAGCGCTATTGTTTATCAATTATAAATACAAGCTTTCAACAAAGAAGATAAACCATTCTTTAGGCGATGAATAATCAATTGACTCTTAGTGACAACAAGCGTAGAAATAACCAATTAAACATTATTAAGCGGTTTTTATGCAGTCTGCAGTAAATAAAAAACAAAAAATAGGCATTTGGATCTGTATTTCCTTGGTTGTGGGCAATATGGTGGGTTCCGGTATTTTTCTCCTACCCGCTTCATTAGCACCTTATGGTGGGGTGAGTTTAGTTGGCTGGGTGGCAACGGCGATAGGTGCTTTGATGACGGCTTTGGTGTTTGTGCGATTAAGTCGGCAATTTCCTAAGCAGGGCGGGCCTTATCGTTATGCCTATGACCATTTTGGTGATTTTGCGGGTTTTTCGGTGGCCTGGTCCTATTGGATTTCTATTTGGTGTGGCAATGCGGCTATTGCGGTGGCGGCGGTGGCTTATTTGGCTTATTTTTATCCGTCGATTAACCAAAATCCCATGATGGCGATTGGAATTTCGTTGTTTTTTATTTGGTCTTTAACCCTGTTAAACGCTCAAGGTGTGAGAAAAGCCGGTATTTTTCAGCTGGTGTCTACCCTTTTAAAGCTGTTGCCACTGATTGCGCTAGGCGCGGTTAGTTTTTTTGTATTTGATGTGGAGGCGTTTAAACCTTTCAATTTAACCGATAAACCCTTGTCGGACGCGGTGACAGCTACCGCAGCCTTAACGCTTTGGGCCTTTTTAGGTTTGGAATCCGCTACTATTCCTGCGGATAACGTGGAAAACCCCAAAAAGACCATACCCAAAGCGACCATTTACGGTCTTTTAATCGTGGCTTTTGTTTATATTTCTTCTCAGGTGACCATTATGAGTGTGGTGTCTAATGCTGATCTGCAGCATTCCTCTGCGCCCTATGCCGATGCGGCCAAAGCGCTTTGGGGAGAATGGGCCGGTTTTATTGTGGCCGCAGGCGCGATAATCAGTTGTCTTGGCGCGTTAAACGGTTGGATTCTATTACAAGGACAGGTGCCTATGACGGCAGCGCGTGATGGATTAATGCCAAAATTTTTAACCGACAGTAAGCAAGACGGTGTTTCAATGGGTGCATTGGTTCTATCTAGTGTACTGATTTCGGTTTTAGTTATTTTTAATTTTAGTGAAGGCTTGGTTTCTCTCTATACTTTTGCTATTTTAGTTTCTACACTTGGAATTTTTGTACCTTATTTGTTAAGTATTGTAGTAGATATAAAATTGGCGTTTAGCAAAGAGCGAGAGCTAGATTTTTTTTCGTTTAATCACCTCCTTGTTTGCTTGTTTTATATCATTTGGGCAATCAGTGGCATAGGCTCTAAAGCAATGCTGTGGGGAGTTGTTTTGATATTAAGCGGCCTACCAATTTATTGGTGGGTGAAAACAAGACGAGTTTAAATGATGTCAAATTCAATCAAGCTACAACAAAAAATGCACCAGCGAGCCGCCTTAGCCCATGTGTTATTTTTACTTAATATCAGCTTGCTTCCTGTAGTTGCTTTTGTATTGCTGTTGATTTTATATAAAAGTCCAATGACTCAATCATCTAACTTCTGCCGACACCATTATAGACAATCCATTGTGGCCAATTTATTTGCTGGTGTATTCTTACTGGTGGTTAGTTTGATGTTTTTATATTGGGGTGATCTCCATTCGGCCTATACTTGGATGGCGATCATTCTTTATTTTACATTGCTACATTCCGTGTTGTTGCTGTTGGGTGTTTTAGCGTTAGTTAAAGCGCGATCGGGTAAAACCTACCAATACCCAATTATTGGTAAGCTGTGGGTGGTAAAATGATCAAAGGACACAAACTCGATCAAATAGATATTAAAATTCTATCGGTTTTACAACAACAAGGACGAATCAAGAATGTCGATTTAGCGGACAAGGTCGCGCTGTCAGCCAGCCCTTGTTTACAGCGAGTTAAAAGGTTAGAAAAACTTGGTTTTATTCAAAGTTATCAAGCGCTAATCGAAATCAATAAAATCGTTGAAACGATTCAGGTGTTTACTCAAATCACCATTGCAGAACATACGCTAGAAGAGTATGCACATTTTGAACAGAGGATCACCAACATCCCTGAAGTCGCCGAGTGTTATTTAGCAAGTGGCGGCTTTGATTATTTAGTAAAATTTATTTGTCGCAGCATTACCCATTATCAACAAACCATTCAAATGCTTTTGGATTCTGATCTCGGTATTAATAAATATCATAGCTATGTCATTATGAAGGAAATTATTTGCAAAAAAGATTATCCAATAGAGCATTTAACCCAGTTGGATAAAAATTAATGATAAAAGATATTTATGACACATTAAATAATAAAATACTTATTATTTTGTATCATATTGATGGCTGTTGCGGTTTAATTGCCAAGTTGGGAGTCTAGCTAACGTTTAAGGTCGGATTATTCTTTAAATTTTAAAAAAAATGAACGTCGATTTCCGTCATTCCCGAGTTATTTTATCGGGAATCCAGCAATCTCTAATCATAGTAAATGGACGTTTTGTTAGAAAATTCACCGCAAATGATATGGCTTTCCTATATAACCCTTTGGGAATGACAAGATTTAAAAAGTATAATCCGGGCTTAAGGCAGCGCTAACCGTTGCGTGAGTAAATTCGAGCTTTGAGCTTTAATTATGCTAGGATTGAGGTCTAGAATAAATCGTTAAAGTTAAGGGGTTAATATGAAAAAAACAAAATTATCGGTTTTCTTGCTTGCTTTGCTATTCCAAACTTTTAACCTGCAAGCAAAATCTGAGGTAGAGGAAAAACTATTTTCAATAATGACAGGTCAACCATCCAGTGAATATCATTTCCTGCAAGACCTTCACTATTTAAGTAAACTTCAACCAAGAATTGAAGATACTTTAGGTAACAAAATATCCTCTGATTTTGCTCTAGCGATTGCCGCCTGTATTCGGTCTAGCTCGCATCCAACAAATCCTGATACTGTTTTATTAGGTGTCGTATTTAATAAAATCGACAGTGAAAAAGCCATCGCATATTGTGAGCTTGCCTATGCAATGGGCGGTGACAAAGTGGGTATGGTTGTTACTAGCCTTTCGCGAGCCTACACGAAAGCCGAGCGTTATGAAAAATCTCTCAAGTTGGCCAAAGAAGCAATCAGGTTAGGTTATCCTTTTGGCAATGTTATGATGGCAATCCATTATAATTATGCATTAGGTGTTGAAAAGAATGAAAAAAGAAGTTTTGATTGGTATAAAAAAGCTGCGGAAAAAGGAATTACTGGTGCGATGCGTGCGACCACGGATAACTACCTTAAGAGTAATGGCACACCGAAAGATCTAGATAAGGCGCTATATTGGTCTAAAAAAGCAATTTCGAGCAATGACGGGAAAGGTTTTTATCAGTTAGGTAAGGTGTTAGAGGCTTTTGCTCAGACTAAGGCAAAACGAAACCGGTATAAATTGCTTTCCTTGGCTAGCGAAATATACCATTTGGCAAGTTATAACGGCATTTATGTCCGGAGAGACTTCAATAGGATCAGCCAAATAATAAATCCAAACGGCATCCACAAGAGCCCTATACTATCCAAAGCCAAAAAGAGTGGCCATGTGATTGATGGAATATTTTTTCCTAACGAGGCTGATTCATACTGGTATTTAGGTGATGCAGTTTCCTCAGAAGATCCCAATCAATACGCCTATGCGCGAGTGAGCCATTCAAATTCAGTGTTTACCATATGGTCTAAATACTCGGCTGTAAGCGCAAAAACAGAATGGTATGCTGAATTTCTTTATACTGGAAATGGTAAGCTGAATTCATTTGAATATATTGCGGTTAAAACTAAAAATGATCGTCAGGTTAGACTTAATATATCGGATCCATTGTTGACGCAATTGGCTGGCAGCTATCGTATGACCGCCAAATTAAACTTCAACGATGTCTGGTATTTACTCACCGCGCCAAGTGTTAAGATCGGCTACACCACCAAAAAACCAGCGAAATCCAGATCCTATAGCCTAGCACTAAACCAAGAAAATACCCAAGCGGCTGATCAACAAAAATATTCCGCCAAGCAGGTGATTGGACGGCTGATAATTAATGCCGATCGGCAAAACAAGAAGTGTTGTAATCTAACAGGATTGGTGCCATTAGATCCTCCGTATAATGCCTTTCAATATTTATGCAGCAGCAAACAAAGTGATTTAGATACCACTAATAGAATGAAGTATAACTGCGACCGAATAGCGATTTACGGCTCTGATAAAGATCGCGAGGCAGCCCTTGAAGGAACCTATATGCAGCAGTATGTAGCTGATCTTATTAAGCGTATTAACCAAAGTCTTAGGTAGTAGAGAACCACTTTAATTATGGAACTACTTATACACCTTGACCCTCATAGTAAGCTCGGATTACAAAACCAAATCCGGCAAAAACTAGTGGCAGCGATCTTGTCCGGTAGTTTACCTGCCGGTGAAAAGTTAATTTCGTCGCGCAAGTTGGCGGAGCAACTCAATGTGGCTCGAAATACTGTGGTGTTAGCCTACAATCAATTGGTGGACGAGGGCTTTTGGTGAGTCGTCAGCGCAGCGGTTTGTATGTTAACCAAAATATACTAGAAGGTCGCGTTGGTTTTTCTAAACCACTTAAACCAAAACCGACACAAAAAACTTGGCAGGGTAAAATAAAGCTCAAAGGATTAAAAAAACAACCTTTTATATGGCCAGCGGATTGGCAAAAGCACCCCTACCCTTTTATTGATGGTTATTTTGATGCTTCTTTATATCCGGTTTCACAATGGCAGGAAGCCAGTCGTTTAGCCTTTGGCGGGTTACAAACCAGCCCTTTTGCTGATCATTCAGATGCCGATGATGCGCGATTATTGGAACAAATTACTACAAAAATTCTTCCTCGGCGTGGAATTGTGGCGCAAAGGGATGAGATTTTAATCACTTCGGGTAGCCATCATGCCCTTTATTTAATTACCCAACTACTGTGCGACAAAACAACTCGTGTCGCAATGGAAAATCCCGGTTCAAAAAGTTTGCAAAGTTGTCTCGGCTTAACTCATTGTCAAATCCATCCGCAACCGATAGATGAGCAAGGTTTATTGGTGGATAATCAACTTAAATCGATGGATCTCATCTTTTTAACTCCCAGTCATCAGCAACCAACGGCGGTCACTATGCCGATGGAACGACGCCAGAAATTGGTGGCGATGGCAACACAACAAGATCTAATCATTATTGAGGATGACTCGGAATGTGAAAGTAATTATCTTGGTAGCCCGCATCCAGCACTCTATTCCATTGATACCGAGCAGAGGGTGATTTATCTATCTGCCTTATCGAAAGCCATTGCTCCTGGCTTGGGATTGGGGTTTATTTTAGCATCCGCAGAAATTATTCAGGCAGCACGACAGCTACGGCGATTGATGGTGGGTCATCCGCCACACAGTAACCAGAGAACAGCCGCCTTCTTTCTATCTTTAGGGCATTATGATGCCTTTATGATGCGGATCCATAAAATTTTTAGTCTTCGATGGAATGCCTTGCGTGATGCGTTAAATCATTATCTTCCGCAATCTATTTTAACCATCCCTAACCAAGGTGGTACCGCTTTTTGGGTGAAATGCCCCGTGGATATTTCAATGGAAGAACTGGTTAATAAAGCCAGTCAACAAGGGATATTAATTGAACCTGTGGATGATTATTATTTAACCTATGAATCACAACATCCTCATGCATCTTGCTTTCGAATGGGCGTTACTAGTCTAAGCGAAGATAAAATTAGACTGGGAGTGGCTAAGTTAGCCAAATTAATACGAGATCTTTCGCAAAAACAACCTTTACGCTTGACAGATGCGACGCAATCGCTCAATCAGCAGCAGTTAAAGCAAAAACTGACTGGAGCCACACTGATTTGCAAAACGGTTTATGGCGCGCCTTGTCGAATAGAACTCTGTGCCAATGGGCAGATGATGGGTACTGCGGGACATACCGATGAGGAATATGATAAAGGTCGCTGGTGGATAGAAGATGATCGCTGGTTTCGCCAGTGGGATACATGGGCCTACGCCGAGCAAGCCGGTTTTTATGTGACTTTAAGCCCATTACAGGCAGAAGATGCCGAGTCAGCTCATCAGTATGAAATTAATTGGTTTAACCAAAATGGTCGATTAGTGGATACCGCTTTGATTCAACTAGCCGTTTGTGATGCGGTTAAACTGGTGTGACGTCGAACAAATGATAATTTCTAGTACTTTTATCCCCCCGCCCTTGATGGGCGGGGGTTAGGGGGCGGGTGACACATAGTCAAGCATCAATATTTTCATTGTTTTTAAGAGTAAGTTAACACCACCCTCTCCCTGAGGGCGAGGGAGTAATTGTTTGGGATGCGGTTAATTTGTGTGAGGGCGAGGGAGCTAGTTTGTTTGCGATGCAGTTAAACTGATGTGATGACGAACAAATGATTGTTTCTCGTGTGGTTGGTTTTATGTTTTTATCCCCTCGCCCTTGATGGGCGGGGGTTAGGGGGCGGGTGACACATAGTCAAGCATCAATATTTTCATTGTTTTTAAGAGTCAGATCGCTGTTTAACACCACCCTCACCCCAACCCTCTCCCTGAGGGCGAGGGAGTAATTGTTTGCGATGCGGTTAAACTGGTGTGAGGGCGAGGGAGTAATTGTTTCCACCTTTAGCAAAGGCGTTGATTGTTCATCTGGACTCATGCAACCTATCAAACTGGTTCTATGCCAGTTAAGATTCTCCCTTTATAGTGGTTTGCTCGTATCAAGTCTAATGCTTTAGACTTTTCATTGGCTGCTGAGGTGACCATGTCAAAATTTTCAATTGCAGGATTGCAGCTCGCTTTAAACAATCAGGACAATTTAAAACTGATTGAAAAGGAGATCAATTCTGCTATTAAACGCTTTCCTTGGATTGATATGCTGGTACTTGGGGAGTTATCGGCTTATGGTGTTGATCATCAGTATGCACAAGCGCAAGGCGCAGAGTTTGAACAACTTTTTTGCGCGTTAGCCAAGGCAAATAAGGTCTGGATCATCCCTGGCTCTTATTTAGAACGGCGTGATGGTAAAATTTTTAACACGGCTCCTGTGATTAATCCCGAGGGTGAAATTATCGCCCGATACCGCAAGATTTTTCCGTTCTATCCCTATGAGAAGGGGGTTAGCTGCGGCGAAGATTTTGTGGTTTTTGAAATCCCGAATATTGGCAAAGTCGGTCTGATGATCTGTTATGATCAATGGTTTCCCGAAGTGGCTAGAAGTTTAGCTTGGATGGGAGCTGAGGTAATTATTTGTCCGACGCTAACCAATACCATTGATCGGCCTGCAGAGTTAATCTTAGCTAAGGCCAATGCCATAGTTAATCAGTGTTATTTTATTAATATCAATCCAGTGGGTGAACTAGGATACGGCCAATCCATTATTTTAGGACCGCAGGGCGAAACAATTTATCAAGCTAATGTGGGGCGCGAGATTATTCCGGTAGAAATTGATTTTGAGCAGGTTCGCTCAGTTAGAGAAAGAGGTTTGCATGGTTTGGGTCAAACACTCAAAAGTTTCCGTGATCAGCCAATTCGCTACCCCGTTTATGCCGATCCGAGTGATCCTGGTGAACTGGCTAATTTGGGTGAACTGCAAATTCCGAGCAGCTAATCTCCAGAGATAACCGCAAACTGGACCAATGGTTAGACTCCATCTGGTACTAGAAGAATGAAAGTGGTGAGCGTAGTCTTAACCATTAATTAAAAACAAATAATAATGACAATATTGCACTGGCAATTATGCCGACTTTTTAAGTGGGAGAAAACGATGAAAAATATTAAACAGAATAATTTTAAGCCTACAGCCGTGGCGATGGCCATTTCGGCAGCCTTGCTAATGTCTACGCAAGCCTATAGCGCCGAAACAGAAGAGCAAGCGAAAGATTCAGACAATGTGATTTTGGTTACCGCTAATCGCCGTGAAGAATCCATCTTAAAAGTCCCTTACAATATTTCAGCCGTTGCCGGTGAAACCATTGAGCAAGCGCAGATCACTGACGCCGCAGAGCTGATGCGTAATATTGCGGGGGTGGCGGTGGTGGATCGCGGACAACGAAATGCGGGAGTGATCAATGGCATTATGATCCGTGGTCTTAATGTTGATGGTTCAGCTCTCGGTGATTATGCTTTGTCAACGGTACCAACAGTTTCGACCTATGTTAATGACACACCAGTTTATGCCAATATCTATCTAAAGGACATTCAGCGAGTGGAAGTGTTGCGTGGACCTCAGGGTACTCTCTATGGATCGGGTTCGATGGGTGGTACGGTTAAGTATATTCTTAATCGTCCAGAGTTAGGTGAGTTTAGCGGAAAGATCAGTGCTGGAATGAGTTCAACCGAAGGCTCCGATAGCTTAAGCTGGAATACAGATTTTATTCTCAATATGCCAATGTCCGATACCATGGCTGTTCGTTTGGTGGCAGGCACCGCTAACTATGCGGGTATTACTGATTATGTCAATGTGTATGAGCTGGATGCCGATCGCGTACCGGTTGCACCGAGTGGTGTTTTTTCTACTGATGCCGTGATTAATAATGTTAAGGATGCGGATTCGGTCGATCTCTCCTATGCGCGTATTATGCTTTTATTAGAACCGAGTGATACTTTTTCAGCACTTTTTACCTACCAAACTCAGTCCGATGATGTCGGCGGCCGTCGCCAACAAACCAAAGGTCTTAATGGTTTTGGGGTGGCTTACAATGACTATGAAAACGGTGCGGTGATGCTGGAGCCCTCCTCTAGTGCGGTGGATTTAGCCAGTTTAGAAATGGATTTTGACTTGGGTTTTGCTACTTTAACTTCCAGTAGTTCTAGCTACGACCATTCGGGTGATAGCATCAGTGAAAATACGGGTTTTTACGCGCAAAACGGTTGGTTAGGGGCATTCTATTACAATTATCCTCGACCTATGGCTGAGGCGCAAAGAACCTACTCCGATAAAGCCTTTGTGCAAGAGCTTCGCCTAGTATCTAATGGTGATGAAACGATGGATTATATCGTCGGATTATTTTACAAAAACCAAGATCTTGTGGCCACTCAAAATAGTTATTTACGAGGCTTTACTCGTTGGGCTGATGCCGCGTTTGGCCCGGGTGTGGTGGTGAGCGATAATGATTTTGCCTATGCAAGGAAAGAAAACCTGAAGGAATTCTCGATCTTTGGTGAGCTGAGCTATGAGCTTAGTGATGACTTAACGATGACGGTGGGCGCGCGTCGCTACGACCATACGGCAGATACCAACACCAATATGTCGGTGGGGCTCTATTCCAGTTTTAATATTCAAGACTCAGCCAATCCCGCGCCAGTAGATGATAGCGGCTATCTATTCAAAGCCAATCTAGCCTATGATTTGGCCGACAATAAAATGATCTATGCGACCATTTCTGAAGGTTATCGTCGTGGCGGCAACAATGCGGTACCAACCGTTGGAATTTTTGCGGAAGATCCCAATTGGCTCACTTTCAATCCAGACACTAATACCAACTATGAAATGGGTATTAAGGGTGGTGACGGCGACATGCAGTACAATGTGTCGGTGTTTTATGTGGATTGGCAGGATATCCAAATTAACACAGCCACATCTAATTGGGGTTTCTTTGCGGTGCAAAACGGCGGTCCGGCAACGACTAGTGGTTTAGAAATTGAGCTGCAAGGTTATTTTGGTCAGGATAAGGAATGGCATTATGGTGTGGGCTATGCTCGAGTTAATGCTAAACTCACTGGCGATGTCTTTACGCCTCCCGATGTCGCACAAACTAATCCAGTGGCTTTTGATGGCACTCAATTGCCAGGTACACCAAAAAACTCATTGAACTTCTCGCTCACCCACACCCAGAACTTGGACAATGGTTGGTATTGGAGCAATCGTTTTGCCGGCTACTATCAATCGGATACCGAAAACGCGATTAGTTCCTCACCAAGGTTTGCACAAAACCTACCCGGTTTTTCAATTTTAGATTTCTCATCCAGTGTTAGCGCAGATAATTGGGTCGCCACCTTTTGGATTAAAAACCTGACCAATGAAGAAGGTTCCACCGGTGTGTTTAAAGAGGAATATATGGGCACATCGCCCGCACAAAACTACAATGGTAATGGTTCCAAATCCTTCTTAGCTTTGCCAAGAACCATGGGTATCACTGTGAGCTATGAATTTTAGTTTTTATTGTCCTTGTTTTGGGGCGCAGGACCGGTTTTTAAGCCGCCGATCCTGTGCTTTTGTATGATAAGCTAAAGTATGTCTTCACAATCGCCAACCAGCGCCCAAAAGTTTCCAGACCGACAGCAGCAGATTATTGCTGAGGTTAAACACCTTTGTGCACAACAAAACAATTTTAAAGCGGCAGAAATAGCTGCATTAACCGTGGCTCAACAACCAAAATATTTTGAGTTATGGTTTTTGCTTACGCAAATTTATCAGCAAAATATTCAGTTTGATCTGATGTGTCAGTCGGCACAAAAAATGGCAGAGTTTCATCTGGATAATTCGCCAGCACAGATCCGAAAAGTGCAGTGTTTTATTTATGCAGGTGAAATCGCCAAAGCTATTGCAAGTATTGATAAACTCTACCAACAAACGAGCGATGATCATCTGTTTTTAAGCAAACTAGCGGAGTTGTATTTGCATACAGGACAACATCAAAAAGTATTACTTTGCCATCAAAAGGCGTTACAACTTCAGCCGACTAACAATCAATATCGCTATAATTTAGCCGCGGCGCATATCAGTTTGGGACAGTTTGAGCAAAGCCGTCAAATTCTGCTGCAATTAATCAAGGATTGCCCACAAGACTTTGATGCCTACTATATGCTAGCCGGGCTAGCAAAAGCATCCCAAGATCATCAGCATATTGACCTATTTAAAAAACAACTCGAAAAATTTGATAAGTATCCACAGGCCGAAATCAGTCTTAAGTACGCACTAGGTAAAGAATATGAAGATATCGGTGGTAATGACTACTATAAACTAGCGTTTCAACAGTTTGATCAAGCCGCCAAAGCAAGGCGACAAAAACTCAGCTATCAAGTAGACACCGACCTTAGCGCGATCAAAAGTATTCAGCAGGTTTTTTCTAAAGCGTCAAATAAAGCTACTGAAAGCAGAAGGGAAAGTTTTAACCGAGGGCAAACACCTATTTTTATTCTCGGTCTACCAAGAAGTGGCACCACTTTGGTAGAAAGTCTGCTTAGCAGCCATGAAAAAATTGCCAGCCTTGGAGAGATTAATTGTTTTGCGTTGTCACTGATGAATCAAGTGGGATATCATAAAAACAAGCTGGATCTCATCGAAAAATCAGCGGTAATTGATTTTGCTGAACTGGGTGAAAAATATCAATACGCTACTGCCGGTTATGGATTGAAAGCGCCTTTTTTAATTGATAAAACACCGCTTAATTTTTTGTATATTGGTTTGATCAAACAAGCACTTCCTCAGGCAAAGATTATTCATTTAAAAAGGCACCCACTGGATGCTTGTTTTGCTATGTATAAAACGCTGTTTCGCATGGGTTATCCTTTTTCTTATGATCTATCTGATCTGGCACAATACTACGCCGCTTATCAGCAGCTAATGACACATTGGAATCAACTCTACCCTAATCAAATTTTTAATCTCAACTATCGGGATCTCGTTCACGCACCCGAGGTTCAGGTGTATAACCTGTGTGATTATTGTGGGGTTGAATTTTACGCAGAGATCCTCGATTTCTATCAACAGAAAAAAACAGTCGCTACTGCCAGTGCAGCACAGGTCAGGCAGCCGCTTTATAAAAGCTCGGTTGATCGCTGGAAGTCTTACTCAGTTGAATTGCAGGGATTAAAAAGACAGCTAGAAAGTTTGGGGGTTGATTGTGAAGGTTAGAACAATCACATTGTTGATTCTTTTAATTTTATGTTGGTTGCCAAAAACACAGGCGACTGATTCTACATTAGCCGTCATCACCTCTGAAGATATTTTAAAAAGCAATCAATGGCAGGGTTTGGTCGCAATGCAGAGTTTTAAATTACCGGCTAATGCGAAATCGCTTTCCCCTATCTCTAGTTCCACCCAAATTAATTTAAAATTGATCGCCAATAGTGACTATTTCCAGACTATAAAAGACAGCTATCAGATTGCAACTAACCCTATATTTAAAGCGAAACAATTACCGGATATTCATTTTGCTTTTGTACAACAAGGTATTCATTTGATTCCGCTGGATTCCAGTGTGCAACGAGCCAATCATCCACAATGGGAATGGCAGGTTTCGCCGGGTTACCAATGGCAGGAAAAAAAGACAGGTTATTCGGTGATGGTTTTTCCTTTTTCATTGCAAGAGCGCAATGCAAACTGTACACACAATGGCATGATTAAAATTGTGTTAGATCAAAAAAATAAAAAACAGCGTGGTTTTTTTCAGATAGCGTCAGAAACCTGTGCTTATTTTCAGTTGAATTGGGTCGGGTCACTAAAGGTCAGTTTAAAGATACTACCACCGTCAAACCAAGCCACGAATAAAATTTCAAGCCTTGTGAAGCGCTTTGAGCAACAACAAACCAGTCAAATTGAAACCTTGGATGCTAAAGCCTTGTTAAAGACCTACCCTAAGCTTGAATTAAAAAAATTAATGCCTAAGGATTTGTCAGCTTCTACACTTTCGGGAGTGGTGATCAAGGGCGTGGATTATCGCCTTAATTGTGGCACCCGAGCAGGCGATTATCCTTTTTGTGATGCTTTGGCTTTGCCTTCTTTTTCCACCGCAAAAAGCCTTTTTGCGGGATTGATTTTGATGCGTATGCAGGCGCTCGTTGCGGGTATTGATAAACTGCTTGTTACTAAGTTTATACCAGAGTGTAAACGTGATAAATGGCACAATGTAACCTTAGCCGATCTGCTCAATATGCGCACCGGTATATACCGTGCGAAAGATCCCCATGCGGACGAGTCGTCTAAGGAAATGTTGGCGTTTTTTTTACAACCAACAGCTCAGCAAAAGCTGCAACTAGCTTGTGGGCTATTTACTCGAAAAAGCCAGCCAGGAAAAAGATTCCATTATCATACTTCCGATACTTATCTTGCGGGTGTCATGTTAAATCGGATCTTTACCGAAGTGAGTGATCAAACCGATGTCTATGAATCTATTTTTAAAGGCGAAATGATACCAACACTGGGTTTATCACCTTTGCTTGATCAAACTAAACGAACCTACGATCTTCAGCAACAAGCTTTTACCGGATGGGGCATGACCTACTATGCTAGCGATTTCTTTAAACTCGTCGATTTTTTATGGCAACAGGACCAGCTAGCGAAAAGCAAGCAGCATAAACCGATTCTAGACAGTCAACTATTAACTCAAGTAATGCATCCCGGTGTGGCTGCGGCCGCCAGAGAGGCGGGCAACCCGAGTATGCGTTATAACCATGGTTTTTGGGCATTGGAGGTCAGTCAATCGCTGGGTTGCAAACAGCCCCGATGGTTACCTTTTATGTCAGGTTTTGGTGGAATCAGCGTGGTGATGATTGCACCGGATCTACTTTATTATAATTTTTCCGATAATTATCGGTTTGAATGGTTGAAAGCGGTGAAGGCGATCAATCGAGTGGTCGACTTATGTCATTGACTAGCGCTTCTTAAGCGTGAAGAAAATAAAAAATCGCTTAAAAATTGATTATAAAAACGAACGAACGTTCGTTTTATTTTGAAAAATAATCATATTAAGTAATTGTATTAAAAGCTTTAATCGTAATTGTTAAAATGTTGGTGGTTGCTCACTTACCATTATTGGTTAGTTGAACCTACTTCCCTTAATCTATTTTTCTAACCACCAAGAAGGTCACTATGTCAGACAATGTTCATTCTAATCAGGCTTTACCAACGCCTGATAATTCATGGATCGCTAGCCTTCAATTAGCTTTTTTAGCCTCGGCAGGTCTTTACTACATTAATATTTTTCCGGCAATTACCGACAGCCTAATGGAAGGCGCTGGTTTAACCTCTAACCAAGCCGGAGATGTGACTTCTGCCAACGCACTGGGCGCGGCGTTTGGTGCGCTGTTGATTACGCTACTGATCACCAAAATACCCCGTTGGAAACAGGTCGCTTTCAGTTTGCTCTTCAGTCTGATTGCGATTGATCTTTTTACTGTCGGTTTAGATAGTACCGAATTTTTAGTGATGATTCGCTTTGCCCATGGTCTCATCGGAGGCGCTTTAGTTGGCTTGGGTTTTTCGGTGATCGCTCGCACTAAAAA
>JAUZSK010000021.1 GCA_030949565.1 Enterobacterales bacterium | reverse complement strand
AGGCGTTACAATGCCTGCAGAGTTCTAATCTATTCGATATCGACCATGGCTCAGTCTCTTTCTCTTTTAATCGAGTTTCCTCCGGTTGCCGCCACACTTAATGAATCAGAGTGTAAGAAAACTGCCAATTGGGAGGTGCTCAGGCCTGCAGGGCGGTAGAAATCAAAGGTCGACCAACGTCTCTACGTTGGTGAGAGCATCGACAAGCGTGTTGCGGAATATAAAAGGTAGCGCCGGATTTGAACGCCTGGCAAAAGAAGTCCTACAGCTGGGCTACGTCAGTTTTGTACCAATGATAAAGGCTATCAACAAGCGATAAATGGTCAGGCAAATAAGCAGATCTGTCCCAGTGATTTAGCGCCCAATTTTAATGCTGGATATAAACGAGGATTGAAAGTATTCCGAGTTGCGGCGGAAGTGCGTAAAGTTCGGTCTGAAATATACAATCCGACAAACGGATTGATGAAATAAAAGAGCTGAATAAGATCATGGAGGAAGAGTTGGTTAATCAGTATACCGGTGAGCATCGAAGAAGAGCCCTTATCAAGGATATTAAGGAGTTAGAACGCGAATCAGAAGCCATTTATATAGAGATTGATGAACTTGTAATTATTTTACGAAGATTAGAGAGCAGACACCAAGCTCTAGTCAACGGTTACTAGAATCAATCAACTATGCCTAGCGCGACATTTGACCTCAATATCAGCGCCATCGACCTCGAGAAATATTATCGAGGTCAGGTCCAAAATATTCTAGTCACTTCCGATCAGGGTTTGAAGGTCAAATTTCCTGCTAATTTACTGCAACCCCATGTCAGTCATTTTGGGGTTAAAGGTCGGTTTATATTAGAATATGAGCAGCAAGGCAAAGCGATCTCTCTCAAACGATATGAATCTTTTTAGCTTATTTTCGCTGAATTTAGATACAAACCCCTTGTTTATTCCATCTTTGAATAAAAAAACACTATTTTAATACAATTAATAGTGCCAATTAGCTTACTTTATCCTACAATAACAGAGGTTTAATCAAATAATTTTTGCGCTTGCTCACTTACAATAAGGCAGGCAATTTCAAATCTAACGACTTTGTGTGTAATGTCGTTGTTACAGTGGATGATCGTTTTAAATGGTTATTCACATAGTCTAGTTGAGCTAGGTTTTGGTCTAATGACCCATTTTAGATGTAAAATTCGTCCTGAATTTCCAGCCCTTGGTGAGCCGTCTCACCTTGTCCGTAATTATCCTTGTCTCAGTCAACTGTTCCTTAAGGAATTGATATGCTAATAAGTAAAAAACCACATGATAGTGCATTATTTAAAAATGTCCTGAAGTTAATTAAAGCGAATCACACAAGTAAACAAGCCAAGCTCTTATCTGAGTTCGCTTTTTATTTTTTCAATAATATTACTTCTTCAGATATAGAAGTCCGTACACCTGAAACCTTGTATGAACCGCTGATTTGTTTATGGGAATTTATTCAACAGCATAATGGAAAGTCCTGTGTTAAGGTTTTCTCCCCTACCGAGAAAAATGATGGCTGGTCTTCACAGCATAGCATCATCCAATTGCTGCATGGCGATATGCCCTTTTTGGTTGATTCCATCCGAATGGAATTAAACCGCATGGGCATTAGCGTTCACCTCCATATTCATATGCCAATGACAGTGGTAAGTGATAAAAACGGCAAAATTAAAGAGTTTCATCGTCCTGGTGAATCTGAATATATTTCCAAACAAACACCGATGTGTATCGAAATTGACCGTCAACTAGCACAGTCTGACTTAGATATTATCAAGAGCAATATTGAAGAAGTTTTGCTGGAAGTCAGTGCTGCAGTGAGTGACTGGAAACCTATGTGCGAGCGACTAGATCAAGCTATTTGCCATATGACAAATTTACCAAAGAAACTGCAAAGCGATAAGAATTTAGAAAGCCGAGATTTTCTAGATTGGATAAGTGCTAATCACTTTACCCTACTAGGCTATACCTATTACGAACTTAAAGATACCAAAGCCGGGAAAAAATTAACACCCAAAAAAGATACCTTCTTAGGGCTTAATCTTTTGGAGAGATGGAAGCCTAAAGCTTATAAATTGAGTGATATTCCAAAGGGCGCACGACACCTTATTCTAAAAACTGACAATCTTTTAGTGTTAACTAAATTAAGTGCGGTTTCTAGAGTGCATCGACCGGCTCATCTGGATTACGTGGGCGTAAAACGAGTTAATGCTCGTGGCGAAATCATCGGTGAAGACCGTTTTATTGGGCTTTATACATCAGCAGCCTACAATATCAACCCGATGAATATTCCTGTTCTTAGGCAAAAAATCCTAGTGGTACAAAAAGAATCCGGTTTATCCAATTATGAACATGACCGTAAAGTATTAAAGAATATTCTTGAAACCTATCCTAGAGATGAACTTTTTCAAACAGGATATGCGAATTTACTGGAAACCTCGATGGGTATTTTGCAAATGCAAGAACGTCCCATTATTCGAATGTTTGCTAGACGTGATCCTTATGGACGATTCTTTTCTTGCTTAGTCTATGTACCAAGAGAAATTTACAACACTAAAATTAGGTTGGAAATAACTGAAATTTTAAGAAACAGCCTTCAGGCAAATGGTGCCATTCGGTTTACCACGACTTTCTCTGATTCTGTTTTGTCACGTATTCACTTTGTAGTGCCGGTTGAAAATGCAGAAAAGATAAAAGTCGATATCCCATCGATTGAAAAAGAAATGCAGCAAGCATCACGTAGTTGGGCAGAGCACCTCACTGAAGCGTTATTGGTTTCGTTTGGTGAAGCTGAGGGTAAACGTCTATCAAAGCGGTACCATAATGTTTTTCCTGCTGGTTACCAAGAAGATTATGAAAGTGATACCGCAATAACGGATATTAAACACCTAGAATCTTTATCGGAAGAGAATGAACTCAGTATGTTGCTTTACTCCTCGGTTGAAGATGATGAAGAGAAGATCAAGTTAAAGCTTTATTATCGTAATAAACCAAAACCATTATCAGAAATTATGCCAATGTTGGAAAATATGGGGTTAAAGGTTATTGGTGAAACACCCTTTAGAGTAAGGCCGCAGGGCGGAGTTAATCGCTGGATCAGTGACTTTGAAATGAAACATGCTGGTGGGGAAAAGCTTAATCTGAATGCTCTACAGGATAAATTTCAAGACGCATTAAGACAGATATGGCTAGGTGAAGCAGAAAATGATGGATTTAATCGACTTGTGTTAAGTGCATCATTAGACTGGCGCGAAACCGCTTTACTTAGAGCTTATGCAAAATATAAATGGCAAATAGGTTCCAGTTTTTCACAACAATATGTTGAAGAAACGCTTGCCGCTTATCCCAATATTTCACGTTTAATTGTCGATTATTTTTATCAAAAATTTAATCCAGAAATTGAACGCGATAGTCGCAAAGAAACTCTAATTTATAAGAAAATCGTTAGCAGTTTAGAGAATGTTTCAAATTTAGATCAGGATCGGATCTTAAATCGGTATCTTGAATTGATTACAGTGACGGTTAGGACTAACTTTTTTTCAGAAAATGGAAGAAGGTAAAAGTAAAAACTATATTTCAATCAAACTTAAACCATCGACTATTACCGATATTCCTCAACCGGCGCCTATGTTCGAGATATTTGTGTATTCACCCAAATTGGAAGGGGTGCACTTACGAGGCGGCAAGGTCGCTAGAGGCGGTTTACGCTGGTCTGACCGAAAGGAAGATTTCCGAACTGAAATTTTAGGTTTGGTTAAGGCGCAACAGGTAAAAAATTCAGTTATAGTCCCCGTGGGCGCTAAAGGCGGTTTTGTCTGTAAGCGAAATTTAACTGGGCTTTCGCGTGATGAATTTATGGCAGAAGGTATCAGCTGTTATAAAATATTTATTAGCGCTCTTCTGGATATTACAGACAATCTAGTAAAAGGTGTATTAACACCACCCGAAAACGTCGTCAGATTGGATGAAGATGATCCCTACTTGGTGGTAGCTGCCGATAAAGGTACCGCTACTTTCTCTGATATTGCGAATAGTCTTTCTGAAAAATATAATTTTTGGTTGGGTGATGCATTTGCCTCTGGTGGTAGTATTGGTTATGACCACAAGAAAATGGGAATAACCGCCAAAGGTGCTTGGGAATCAGTAAAGCGTCACTTTATGGAGATGGGCGTTGATTGTCAGACTACCGATTTTTCGGCTGTCGGCATCGGTGACATGGCCGGTGACGTTTTTGGAAACGGGATGCTGTGTTCAAAGCACATACAGCTAAAAGCGGCGTTTAACCACATGCATATTTTTATCGATCCCAATCCCAATAGTGAAGAAAGTTTTAAAGAAAGAGAAAGGCTGTTTAAGCTACCTCGTTCTTCTTGGGAGGACTATAATAAAAAACTAATTTCAAAAGGTGGTGGTATTTTTCTTCGATCGGCTAAGTCTATCCCTCTTAGTAAAGAAATTAAGCAATGGCTAGAGGTTAATGTCGATAGTATGCCACCTAACAAGTTGGTCAATACCATTCTTAAATCAAAAGTTGATCTTCTGTGGAATGGTGGTATTGGAACCTATATTAAATCAAACAAAGAAACAAACTCAGATGTGGGTGACCGGGCGAACGATAATCTTCGGGTCAATGGAAATGAACTTCATTGCAAAATAATCGGTGAAGGCGGTAATCTAGGTGTAACTCAACTTGGCAGGATTGAATATATGCGCAATGGCGGTCGTGGTAATACTGACTTTATTGATAATGCTGGTGGCGTCAACTGCTCGGATAATGAAGTCAATATAAAGATCCTACTCAATCAAATTGTAGCGGATGGTAACCTCAGTGTTCCACAAAGAAATAAAATTTTGGCAAGCATGACGGATGAGATTTCTGAAATCGTATTGAGAGAAAACTTCTTGCAAGCGCAAACTATCAGCGTGAGCGAAGAGCGTTCTGTTAAAATGGTTAAAGAACTCATGCGTTTTATCCATTGGATGGAAAAAGAGGAAAAAATTGATCGCGAACTAGAATTCTTACCTTCCGATGAAGAGCTTTTAGAGCGATTGGCTAGAGGTGAAGGATTAACACGAGCAGAATTAGCGGTTCTTGCTGCTTATGGTAAGATGATATTGAAAGAAGATCTCTGCTCTCCAGAAGTTTCAAATGAACCCTATTATCAGGATGAATTAGTTAACTATTTTCCTACGGCTCTTAGAAAAAAATATAGTCACCAAATGCAATCGCACCCACTTAAGAATGAAATTATTGCCATGCGACTAGCGAATGAAATGGTTGATTATCTCGGTAGTAATTTTGCCTTTAGAACGACAGACGAGACCGGCGCTCAGCCAGCGGATGTGGCAATTTGCTTTACCCTAGCAAAAGAAATATTTGATATGCAATCTATTTGGAGTGAAATTGAAAGCCTTGACCATTCGATTCCTGCCTCAGTAAAAAATAATATGTTCTATCAAACACAACGAATGATTAGACGTAGTACGCGCTGGTTTTTACGCCATCGTCGCAAGAACTTAGAAATTAATCAAGGCATTGAATATTTCAAGAAGGGAGTGTTGGCATTAAATAAGGATATTGAGAAGACGCTCGATCCAAATGAAGTTGCCAATATTCAAACAGGAATCGACAATTGGGTTGAGCAAGGTGTCCCATTAGAACTCGCAACCAAGGTGAGTTACCTAAGTACGCTATTCTCCTCTTTAGACATAGTGGAAATGTCTAAACTGACGGGCTTAAAAGTTTCCTTAGTAGGTGAAGTCTATTACAAGTTGGGTGCTAAACTTGAACTCCATTGGTTCCTTGAGCAAATTACTTTACAACCGGTTGATAATCACTGGCAAGCTTTTGCAAGAGCAACCTTTAGGGAAGAGTTGGATTGGCAGCAACGTAGCCTAACTGTAGCGGTGTTACATATTTCGGCGGATAAGAAAAATGCCGAAGAACGAATTAGGGTTTGGATTTTAGAAAATGAAGATCTGCTGCTGCGTTGGCAACAAATGGTGGCTGATTTCCGTTCAAGTAGTCGCCATGAGTTTGCTAAATTCTCCGTTGCTCTTAGAGAACTATTAATCTTAGTACAAAGTAGTATTCGCGCGGCGGCGGTTGCTTGTGAAGAGGTTCTGTAAATAGTTAATGTCGACAGTAATAGCTTCCATATTGGCGATTTTCTTGTTATTGGTTGTATTAAATATTTCAAGAGATCGCTAGTATGACATTAGCGCTTTAATTGGTGAGTTGAAGCCGGCAGTTTTTACTTATAAATTTTTGTAGCTCATCAATTTTTTTATTTTTTTCCTTATCGGAAAGAAAGTGATTTTTCTTACCTTTACCCTTAATATAAGTTGGGCGACCGTGGCCAAGAGCGATAACATTTTTTCGAGCGCTATGGCATTGCTTTGTCAAGTGTTTCTTGTCTTGGTTTGATTTCAGTTCTAGTTGTTTTTGAGATTGAGCCATCTCTTGATTGATCTGGCTAACTTTGTTCTGATGGTCAATAATAGCTTTTGCACGATTATTTGCCTCATCAACGGCTGATTGCTTGGGTGTATTAGGTATTTTTATGGTTTGGTCTTGGTCACTATGTGGCTTGTCAGTGTAGTGCACCTTGCCTTTCTCATCGACCCATTTATAAATTTTTGCCGCAGTATCGGTGTTTATCAATAGCAAAATTAAAATAGCAATCCACTGAATATTTTGAAGAAAAACAGAGTCACTTTTAAAGAGATGTCTCATTTTTGAACCGTCAATAATTGATACGTTGCCTTATTTTGCCATAATTGGCAGTATTTTATCCAGTTTTAGTCCCCATTATTCAATCTTTTCTTAATAAACTGAAATTACTTTCAATTAAATTAAGAAGCTAAAATGAAAACAATGACTCCACCTAATAGTGAAATACTAAACTGGGACCCTGAAAATATGGAAACCTACTGGAAGCAGTGTCGGCAATTTGATACTAGCCCGTTAACCTGCTATGAAAAAAATAAAGCAAACCAAACATTGGGTATCAAACAAAAATTTACAGAAAGGTTGAAACAATTGCTAGAAATAGAATGATGACTAAAAAAAAGGGTGCTGGTTTTATGGTTACTAGATAGAGACAGCTCTAAAAAAAGTAAAGGATTTAAAGCTATGATCGTTACCTTTATTAATGTTAGCTAGGTGTTTAACGGCCCCGTCTATATAGAATAAGATGTATGCGGGTCATAAGATATAAAATCGAACCAACGCCTATTGCGGCAACGCTTAAGTAGTCGCTGATGGATAGTAGACCTCGCCCACCAAAATACCAAACTAAAACCCCGCCTAGTACCATGATTATCCCGGTCATGGCGCGCATTTGTAGGCTATATTTGCGTTTGATCCTTTGTAAATTTTTTTTGGAGGCAAGCTGTTCTTCAGTTAGGCCATCACTACTTTTATTGTGTATAAAATCAAACTGGCATTCGGGACAGTTTTTTATTTTATCGGATACTTTTTTTTGGCAGGAAGGGCAGTTAATAATGGCCATAATTGTTACTCTGTTAGTTAAGAAGGCGTAAGCACGCCCTGCATAAATTTATTACATTATAATCCAAAGAGGCAAGCAAAATCTATTGAATCACATTTCTTTATTAGCTTTTAAACAATTTCGCAACTTAACCTGATGGTTAATAGAGTAATATAAATAGAGCCTGTATAGACTAATTATTTAAAGATTTATCCACTACTTCTAATATATCCGGTGTTAATTCAGGGATCTCTAGGATATTACCGAGGTGCTCTGATATTAATGCCTGTCTTAGGCGTCTAGCTGTTTCCAATTACCAAATTGTTTAGCAAAGCGAGAACCTATTTGCGGGTTAATACTATTCAAGCGGATAATGATGTCCACTAACACTTGATAACCCTTGCCGGTTAAGCTGTGAAACTGTTGCAAGTTACCGGCGACAAAGCTTGCGATAACCGAACGGACTCGATTGGGGTTGTTAATAGAGAAATCAGGGTGGTTTAAGAGATCATTGATGATTTCAAAAACACTTTCATTATTAATGCTCACTTGGGCACTAAACCATTTATCTAACACCAGATCCTGCTGCTTCCATTTATCATAAAAGCATTGGATGGCCTGCTGTTTTTGCGAGTGGTTAGAACGGCAGATTATCTGTAAAGCAGCCACTTCGTTGGTCATATTATCGGCTGACTGTTGCTGAGCAAATGCTTGCTCCACAAAAGATTCATCGGCGATGCAAAGGTAACTTAGGGCTATATTTTGTAGTCTTCTCTCAGCCGCGGAGGTTTCTTTGCTTGATAGTGATTGGTAGATAGCAAACCATTGCTGTTTCAGTTGACTGGCTAGTTGTTTTTTCAAAGCTTGGTGATTAGAAAATAACAAGTCAATGTTTTTACAATGGTTAATCAATTGGCTGAGATTAGGTAGCTGTACGGCAAGTGATTTAAGCGCTGGGTCGAGTTTTGGATCATTTAATACCTGACGACAAGCATCGACAATAATAGCAAATAGTTCTTGTATCTCGGCTTCTTGTTGGCAGTTAAGAGCCAGTTGCATTAATTTTTGACCGGCATCCCAGCGGTTAAAACTATCGGGATCTGAGGCAAAAAGAGTAGCCAGCTCATCAGTTGAATAGTTATATTCTAGTTGAATAGGTGCCGAGAATTGCCTAAATAAAGAGGGTATTATATTTTTACACGGCGTGTTTTCGGTACTTTTTTGATATTCAAACTGCCAAGTTTCTTGTTCTTTTGTTAGCGAAATAAGCGCTTCAGTTTGCCACGCGGAGTTTTTGGATTTTCTAAATCGAACGGGTTCTCCATTAGCTGAAATAAAACCAAAACGAATAGGGGTCATAAAGGCTGGTTTTTGATCTTGACCGGGGGTTGCAGGACATGATTGTGATAGCCTTAAAATAATTTTATTGCCATCTATTTTTTTAGTGACCTTAACGCTTGGCGTTCCAGCTTGCTGATACCAATGTCTAAATTCTCGCCATTCAAGTTGATTAGCATCCTCCATGGCGCATATAAAATCTTCGCAGGTAACGGCTTGCCCTGTGTGGCGCTTAAAATATAAATCCATACCGCTACGGAAACCTTTTTCACCCAAAAGACTATGCATCATTCGAATAATTTCAGCCCCCTTGTTATAAACAGTTACCGTATAAAAATTATTCATTTCAATATAGGAATCAGGACGGATAGGGTGAGCTAGTGGACTTGCATCTTCTGCGAACTGCGCTGATCGAATAATCTTAACTTGTTCAATGCGTTCAACGGCTTTGGATTGCATATCTTCGCTAAATAATTGGTCTCGAAAGACGGTTAAGCCTTCTTTTAAACTCAATTGAAACCAATCACGACAAGTGACGCGATTGCCAGTCCAGTTGTGGAAATATTCATGGGCAATGACACGCTGAACTCCGGCAAAATCATTATCCGTTGCAGTTTCCTTGTTGGCTAAAACATAGGCGGTATTAAAAATGTTGAGCCCTTTATTTTCCATCGCTCCCATATTGAAATCACCCACGGCAACAATCATGTAGATGTCGAGATCATATTCTAATCCAAACCTTTCTTGATCCCAGCGCATTGACTGAATAAGACTATCCATAGCAAAACGGCATTGGTCGAGTTTGCCTTTATCAACGTATAGCTCAAGCTTAACTTGGCGACCGCTACAGGTGGTAAATTGATCTTCCAAACAATCGAGATCACCCGCAACCAACGCAAAAAGATAACTAGGTTTTGGAAAGGGGTCGTGCCACGTAGCACGATGCCTTAGATTCGTCTCTTCGCCAGAATCCGTCGCTTGTTCAGCATCAATTCGATTGCCGTTGGATAAAAGTAATGGAAATTTAGCTTTGTTAGCTTCAATGGTCACAAAAAATTCGGCCATAATATCCGGTCTATCCAGATAAAAAGTGATTTTCCTAAAGCCTTCTGCTTCACATTGGGTGCAAAATTTAGCTTGTGAAAGATATAGCCCGTTTAGCGAAGTATTTTTGTGAGGATAAATTTTCACTTTGGTTTGCAGGATAAATTCTTTTGCTAGAGGTTGCAGGGTTAAATCATGGGATGACAGCCGGTAATCAGTTGTTGGCAGAGTTTTGTCATCGAGTTGTATTTGCAAAAGCTCAAGCTCTACACCATCAAGAATTAAAGGCGGTAAGGCTTGCTGCGTCGATGATTGCTCATTGGTGGGTTTATAGTCTGGATTTAAATTCATCGATAATTGGCTGTGCACCAATACATAATTATCAAATAACTCAAATTTTAGACGTGTTTCAGTGATAAAATAATCGCTTGGACGGTAATCCTTACGGTATTTAACTTTTGCTTGGGTATCTCGGTACATAAATCAGGTAAGACCTTGTTTTTTATCAAAAAATATAAAGAGGTGCGTGTAAGCTATGAACAGAGTTTAGCAGTTGCAGGATGGAATGAAAAGCAAGCGATAGTATCAACGATTAGCCTCGCACCTCTAGCGCCTTGCCGATATCTGCTGACGATGTCCTCTGCCGGAAGGCTTCTTGAAATTAAGGAATAATCAAAGCTACTATCGATACACTTCAAGGCGATTGAACATAGCTATGATTTCTTTCGTTAGGAGCTTTAAGCACAGAAAACAGTGATAAATCCCTTTCGGTGAAGAGCATTGGTTAATCCTTGTTCTGGTTAGACCAGAAATCAGTCTAAATGCGGCTAAATTCTGTTAAAATTACACAAAAACAGGCTAAATGTTGCGATTTTGCTATACAATTTAGCTATATGGGACTATTATGCCCACCCGGTGAAAGCTTCTTTTTAATCGCTCGATAGAGAGGTTAAAGGCGCTACACAGATAAATTCAATCGCTCAAAACGAGAGAGATCGAACTATCCTGTCATATTGGTTCCAATTGATATCCAGTGGTTAGTAGCATAACTTTTAGTTTGCCAACTAATTCAATAAAAATCAGGATAGTAAGAAACTTTTTTTGGGTATTTCCAGTCAGAGCTTTATTCAAAGTAATATCCTAAGGGATTTTATTGTCAATAAAGCGCGCTAAACTAAAGGAGTCTGAGGTTTGACGACAGTCGCCAGATTTGAAATTCAATATCTCCAATATATGGACGAAAATGGTATTTTTGTCAGTAACGATGTGCCACCGGCTTTTGCTCGTGACATCAAGGTTTTGAAACAACTTTATCGAGACATGAACCGTATCAGGACGCTTGATCTTAAAGCTTATGCCTTACAAAGAACCGGTAAGATGGGGACTTACCCTGCCGCAACCGGGCAAGAAGCTATTGGTGTTGGTTTTGGTTCTGCCATGACAAAAGAAGATGTGCTAGTGCCCTATTATCGAGGACAGGCATCGATGGTTCAACATGGCGTTAAGATGGAAGAAGTCATGCTTTATTGGGGTGGTTTTGAAAAGGGATGTGACTATCAAAATGCAAAGCAAGATTTCCCAATCGCGGTACCCATTGCCACCCAATCTTTGCATGCTACCGGTGTTGCTAAGGCGATGCAAATGCGCGGTGAAAAACGTTGCGTGTTTACAGAAATAGGTGAAGGCGGTACTTCTCAAGGTGATTTTTATGAGGCGCTTAACGTTGCTGGAATTTGGAACCTAGGTGTTGTGTTTGTGATTAATAATAATCAGTGGGCGATATCCGTTCCTAGTGAAATTCAAACCAACTGTGAAACCTATGCACAAAAAGCCATTGCTGCAGGAATCGACTGTATTCAAGTGGATGGAAACGACATTGTTGCGGTAAAAGCGGCGTCAGAAAGAGCCGCAAAAAAAGCTAGAAGCGGTGGCGGACCAACGGTTATTGAATGTATCAGTTTAAGGCTTTGTGATCATACCACTGCGGATGATGCGACTCGCTATCGTCCAGAGGGCGAGCTTCACGATGGCTGGCAAAAAGAGCCTATTGTTCGCTTGCGTAAATACCTTGAAAGCCAAAAATCTTGGAGCGTGGAAGACGAGAAAAATATGCAACAAGAGTTAGCCGATGAAATACAAAAAGCGGTTGACAATTATTTAGCCACCGCTGTAGAACCGCCCGAAGCCATGTTCGATTATCTGTATGCCGAACTTCCTGAAAGAACGCTCGTGCAAAGAGCCTTGGCAATTAAGCGGGGGGCAAAATAATGTCTGCAATTACTTTAATTGAAGCGGTTAATCTCGCACTGGCTCATGAAATGGGGCAAGATCCAGAAGTCGTTGTTTTTGGTGAAGATGTTGGAATTAATGGCGGCGTATTTCGAGCCACTGACGGCTTACAAAAAAAATATGGTAAAGAGCGAGTGATCGATACACCATTAGCTGAAGCGATGATCGCTGGGGTGGCAATCGGTATGGCAGCACAGGGAATGAAACCGGTGGCTGAAATCCAATTTATGGGGTTTATTTTTCCTGCAGCGGATCATATTATTTCCCATTGTGCACGCATGAGAAATCGTACTCGCGGTCGAATTACTTTGCCAATGGTGATCCGTGCGCCTTATGGAGGAGGGATCCATGCTCCTGAAAATCATTCAGAAAGTACTGAAGCTATTTTTGCTCATATCCCTGGGATCAAGGTAGTAATACCATCTAACCCTTCTAGAGCTTACGGATTAATGCTTGCCGCGATTCGTGATCCTGATCCAGTGATATTTTTAGAACCTAAAAGAGTCTATCGAATTGAAAAACATGAAATCGAAGACAATGGTGAAGACTACCCAATAGGTATGTGTTTTGTTGACCGTGAAGGCAGCGATATCACGCTAGTTAGCTGGGGAGCAATGATGCATGAAACGCGTCAAGCGGCTGAGGTATTAGCCAAGCAAGGTATTAGCGCCGAAGTGATTGATGTGGCGACGGTTAGTCCTTTAGATATCGATACTATTTTAGAGTCGGTGGAAAAAACCGGGCGTATTTGTATCGTACAAGAAGCGCCAAAAGCCGGTGGTTTAGGTTCTGAAATTGCGGCAGAAGTTGCTGAAAAACAAATCTTTAATCTGCTCGCGCCGATTGGACGAGTTGCTGGCTACGATGCGGTAATTCCTTATTACCGATTAGAAAAACAATTTATGCCAAAATTAGAATATATTGTTGATGAAGCAAAACGACTTATGGAGTTCAAATGAAACCGTTTCAGTTACCCGATTTAGGTGAAGGATTACCGGATGCGGAGATTGTCCGTTGGTTAGTTAAAGAAGGAGATCTAATTGCTTTAGATCAACCCATGGTGGAGATGGAAACGGCTAAAGCGGTGGTGGAAGTTCCTTCACCGATGAAGGGAGTGGTCACAAAACTAGGTGGTAAAGAAGGTGATGTGATTGAAGTCGGCGCGGTTCTAGTTGAGTTTGATGGTGAGATTGGTTCTCCCGATAAACCACTTGAAAAGCCAGCAGTATCGCAAAAAGTGAATAGTAAGACAGCATCTTCTACACAAAATTATTTGGCGCAATCCCCTGCGCCAGTTAAGTCAAAAGTAGAAAAAGCAGCAAGTAATAACGAGACCCAACAATCGGAATTACAAACCTTTCATTTGCCTGATTTAGGTGAAGGTTTACCGGATGCCGAAATTGTCCGTTGGTTAGTTAAAGAAGGCGATAGCCTTAGCATTGATCAACCTATGGTTGAAATGGAAACAGCTAAAGCGGTGGTCGAAGTACCCTCTCCTTTTGCTGCTAGAGTTTCAAAACTGCATGGTAAAGAGGGCGATGTGATCGAGGTCGGCGCAGCATTAATTTCTTTTGGTGGAGCCAAATCAAGTGAATCTGTCGATTCTAGTCAAGTAGCGATTGACAAAAAAGCGCCTATACCATCGTCTTCCAAAGTCGATGCTGCAACCGTGGTTGGCTCGGTTGAAGTCGGAAATAAAATTGTTTCTGAATCAGCGAGTACTGTGATAAAAGCCTTAGCACGCAAACTAAAAATTGATCTGTCTAAAGTAGTAGGGACAGGGTCCAATGGACAAATCACTCAAAGTGATGTCAAGCTGGCTAAAAAAAGTGCCACCGCGGAAAACGATTTCTCTACTAAAGTCACGGTGGAAATCGATGCGTCGCAAGTTGCTGATTCAGTCGATGACAATCCTTTAAAATATAAAGCATCACCCGCAGTCAGAGCTTATGCTCGTCGTCTCGGTGTGGCTCTTTCAAAATGCCAAGCGACGGGTGCAAAAAATACCATTAGTAAGCAGGATGTAGAGCGAGCGAATGCAACTTCTGTTAACAGTCATAAGTCGAGCGTTGTTAGTGCTAGGTCAAATTCCTTACCTAGCGTTTCGATTAGTGTTGAACCGCAAAAAATCCGTGGTGTACGCCGAGCAATGGCAATGGGCATGGCAAAATCACACGCTAGCGTGGTTCCGACTACGCTGATGGAGGATGCTGATATCACCGCTTGGCCGAAACAGGATGCGTTACCGCGTTATGTACGTGCTTTGGTTGTGGCTGCTAAAGTTGAACCGGCACTCAATGCTTGGTTTGATGGTGAAAATTTTGAGCGTTTGCTGCACCCACAAGTTGCGGTTGGTATTGCCATTGATTCACCTGATGGTCTTTACGTTCCGGTGGTAAAGCAAGCGGATAGTAAATCAGCTGAGCAGATTAGAGCCGATGTACAGTCGTTAAGGCAGAAGATTGACTCCAAAGGTTTAAAACAAGAAGATCAACAGGATGCGACCATTACCTTGTCCAACTTTGGTAGTATAGCAGGTCGTTACGGAACCCCGGTTGTTTCACCTCCGCAGGTTGCTATTTTAGGTACTGGTCGCTATCGCAACGAATTAAAGCTAACTGACAAAGGTATCGAAAATCGTAAGATGCTTCCCTTGTCTTTAAGTTTTGATCATCGCGCTTGTACCGGTGGCGAGGCCGCGAGATTTTTGGCTGCGGTTATTCAAGATCTAAGCAAAGCCAATTGATATTCTTATTTTAACGTCCAATAAAAAAGCCGTCTATTCGACGGCTTTTTTCCTATGAAGACAGCTTAACTGCCACTGTAAATTACATACTTTTAACAAAATCAGTATAGGCTTGCAATTGAACTGAGTCTAATGATTTTGATTTTAAATACTGCTCAAATGATTCAATACCTGAGGCCTTTAATTGAGCAATCTCATCCTTCGCTTGATCAAAGCGTTGCTGAAGCAAACGTAAATTCTTCATTTCTGATTTTGATGGCAACACAAAGCTACTGGCAATTTTTGAATAGAGCTTACTAATATCCTCTCGCAATTGCGGATCGGCTGATCCAACATAGTTATCACCGGTGGTGATGACCAGTTTTTCTTTTAATTGATTAAGCGATTTAATCAATTGTTCAGCGCCTGCATAATCATCTTGGTGTTGCTTGGCTAAATTAATATAAGAATCAGTTTGATAAACCATATATGCTAAATCCTGCGTCATATCATAAAGCCGCATGGTTGTTTTATGCAGTTTTTGCCGTGATCGATTTGAAAGTTTGGACTTAGGATCTTTAATAATTCTGATGCTCGATTCATAAGTCTTTTTGCCTTTGGTCATCACCACTTTATACTTACCTGGCATAACACGTGGTGCGGTAAAGCCGCCAAAATCTAACGTTTTACCACTAGCGACACGCGGAGGTTTGATACGATGATTCCAAAAAACTGTATTGATTCCTTTTGATTTTCCTGCTGCTAATTCGACCATCAACTTACCTTGTGAATCAAAAATTTCGAGTTTTAACTTGCCAAAAATATGACGTTTTTTCAAGTAGTAACTTATTTTTACCAATCGGTTGGGGTTTTCTCCAACAAACTGGGTTTCAGTACTTGTGCCACCAAAATTGCCACGTTCAGGAGTAAATGCAGGCGTTGATTTAAAGAAATGAACCGGTTGTTTTAGAACATTCTGAGTTAATTCACGCAGCGGACTAATATCATCGATAATAATAATACCTCGGCCATGTGTTCCCATGACAAGGTCATTAGTTTTCTTTTGCAGTTCAATAAAATGGACGGCGGTTGATGGCATATTGCGGGTAAACTTGTTCCAATGTTGACCACCATCAATGGTGACATAGAGTCCAAACTCAGTACCAAGGAAGAGAAGATCTGGGTTAACACTATCTTCCTGAAGATTCCGCGCAAAACCAACAATTTCATCGCTTACAATTGACTTCCAAGTTTTACCATAATCACTAGTTTTATAAACGTAAGTATTACCATCATTCGCCGTGTGCCCATCAAAAACGGCGTAAGCGGTGGCTTTGTTATGTACACTAGCTTCTATGTGATAAACCCAAGTGTTGGCCGGTAAATTAGCAATATTAGCGATCACATTAGTCCATTTTTTGCCGCCATTTTTGGTGACTTGAATATTTCCATCATCGGTACCAACCCAAATAATGTCTTCATTAATGGGTGACTCAGCAATTGTAAAAATAGTTGAGTGATTTTCAGCACCAGAATTATCGACCGATAAACCGCCGGATTCTAACTGCTTTTGCTTGGCAGGATCATTGGTGGTTAAATCGCCAGAAATCTTTTTCCAAGTATTTCCCATATCATCGGATACGTGGAGGAACTGACTACCGACATAAATACGATCATCTTCGTTATCACTGAGAGCGATGGGTGCATTCCAATTAAATCGAAGTTTTGGATCACCCTGCTCGGGTAATGGCTGGATGGTTTTTGTAAGACCGGTTTTAATATTATAGCGCCAGATGTTTTGAGCGCCTTGCATTTCCGAATAAATAATCTGCTTGCTATGATGTCTTAAAACACGAAATCCATCACCGAAGCCTATAACCTTCCAGTCTCTAGATTCAACGCCACCGGGAGCGCTATTAGGCCCCCACCAAGAACCATTATCTTGCAGACCGCCATACACGTTATAGGGTTCTTCATTATCGACACTGATGTGATAAAATTGGCTTAGAGGAAGGTTCTCGACAATTTCCATGGTGGTCGCACCATCCCAACTTCGATATACACCACCATCAGTTGCGACATACATTCGGTCCGAATCTTTGATATCGAAAACTATATCATGAATATCAGGATGCATTTGACCAAGCCCTTTAAAGGTGTGCCCTCCATCATGACTAATTGAGCCAAATACACCGGCTTTAACCACCACATCTGGGTTTCTTGGATCAACGGTTAGACGTGAAAAATAGAAAGGGCGAACCACCAGTCCAAAATCAGTATTAGTTTGTTTCCAACTTTTACCTGCGTCATCCGAACGATAGAGACCCTTGTCTTTTTCTTCTTCGGTCTCCAATACGGCATAAAGTCTATTGGTATCCGAAGGAGCTAGGGCGAAAGCTATTCGGCCTAGCTTACCTTTAGGAAAACCTTGGTGAATTTTATCCCAAGTTTTACCGCCGTCTAGTGATTTGTAGAGCGCGCTATTGTCACCGCCTGAATTAAACGACCAAGCGGTACGTCTAAATTCCCACATCGAAGCGTAAAGAATTTTTGGATTAGTGGGATCCATAACCAGATCGGAAGCACCTGTTTTAGCATTAATATAAAGAATTTGCTGCCAACTCTTACCGCCATCAGAAGTTTTGTAAATTCCTCGTTCTTCACTATCTCCCCATAAAGCGCCGAGTATCGCGACATAGACTTCATCGGTATTGTTAGGGTTTATTTGAATGCTACTGATACGTTCGGATTTATCAAAGCCAACCTTATTCCAGTTAGAGCCGCCATCGGTAGATTTATATAAACCATCGCCGACAGAGACACTATTTCGAGTCCAGATTTCTCCAGTTCCAACCCAAATAACTTGATCGGGTTTTTTCGGATCAATCGCAATACTACCAATGGATTGTGCATGTTTTTCAAAGATAGGTGTAAAAGTCGCGCCACCATTTTGTGTGCGCCAAACGCCTCCACCAGCGGTTCCTGCATAGATAACGCGACTATCGGTTGGATGTGTTTGCAGGTCGATTACTCGGCCGCTCATTAAAGCAGGACCTATATGCCTTGCGCGAAGGTCGCCAAATAGAGCTTTACCTTTTAATTGTATTTCTTTGGCTCCTGCTAAACCGGATAAAACCAAGCTAGCAGAAAGAATGAGATAGATTATTTTTTTCATAATATTTTCCCTAAATCTATGATTAAGAAATAGACAACCCATTGCTGAGTAGCCATTGTCGGTTTTAGGTCGCCGTTTTGTGGCCAGATACTTGGTGGCCAGATACCTAGTGACGCTTATTAGCAGCAGTGAAGCAATTGTTTTTTTATAAGTAAAAAACAATTGCCCAGTGAGTGTCGATTACTCTTTCGGTAACTTAAATTGTGCCGCATCGACCTTAGGATTAAGTTCTATTTTTTTCATTTGAAGAGTAAAAAATTGCTGACCGCCTTTAGCTGATTGTGAGATTGAAAAAGGGAAGTAAAGGCCGTCAACTTCATCATAATCACTCACTTTTGTCATCATGATAGTTCCTTTACCGGGGCCTTGCCGTACTTCAGTTTCTGTTGCTAGTTCTACTAAAGAGTCGACATCAAAATAGTGATATTCTACCGATTCTACTTTTTTACCATCGACACTAATAGGCTCTTTGGTTAAGCGAACTTTGTAAACCTCAGAGCCATCTAGCTCTTCTTTTCCAAGCAGTTCAGCCTTGTACCCCTTCGCTTTATAATTAAATAGCGAGAACGGGAAATCATTAGCATCTAATTTAATATTGGCAATGGTTTCAGCGCTTTGTTTTTCAGCTTTCATAGTCATCATATTGGTGCTCCAAACGGTCTCACCATCGAACACATTCTGCCGAAGCTGTTTACCTTGAATTGAAAACTGCATATAGGTACGACCATCGGCAAGTTGCACCATTTCAATCGGGAATTTCATTGGACCTTGACTACCTTCTGCGGTAAATTTTATGCCTTTAAGTTTCGACCAAGCTTCGCTACCACCGGTGGCTTCTATTGAACCATCAATGATCTCATCGACTGTAATAGCGCTGGCTAATTGTGAAAATACAAGAGAAACTGCAACAAGAGTTAGTTTTATTTTATTCATAATATTGTCATCCTTAGAATTTAGATTTTTTAAACCAACAGAATATTGCTCTTTTAGCTTGAGATAAACAAGGATTTCGGCTAATAAAGATGATGCAATTTGTAAAAACTTGTTAATTTCTTTTCTTTTAAAATGACAAAATCGCATGTCCTTAATCAAGAAATAACGATTAGGATGCCATTTACTGTGAATTTGTCACAATCTATTTAACTAGAATTTTATTATACTAATCGCTATTAAATCTTGAGTTCGATTGTTCAATAGCATTGGCTCCATCTGAAACTCTGGCTCCCAAAATGACATCTCAAATAGAGAACTAAACTATGCGAAAAATTATCTTAATCGGCTGTATTATTCTATTTTCAGCCTATAGCAACTACTTAATGGCTCATGCAGAACATGATAAAGCCCGCTATGTGGCTGCTAATGGGGCTGATCAAGGGCGTTGCGACAATCCATCAAAGCCATGCCAGTCTATCCGGTACGCCGCTCAGCATGCAAATAAAGGTGACAATATACGTGTTGCCGAAGGTAGTTATGCGGTTGATGATAGTGATACGCTATTTTATCTTTTAAGCCAAACCTTGCCTATCAAAGGGCGCTTTAGCCGTAAAGATGAGTTTGAAAAGCAAAACGACAATTACGTCACTCAATTAACCGGTGTGCCGCTATCCTATGCTAAGCAGCTTTCTGACAAGGGATTTAAAGTCATTGTCGATGGTAAAGGTACTAATCGCGCAAGCCAAATAGAACTGCAAAAAAACCTGATTGTATTTGAACAGATGAAACAGTTTCAGGCAGAACAGGTTTGTAATGGTGGTTTAGCAGGGAGTTTTGAATGCAATAAGGTTGATTTGCTTGCCCATATCCCACTGTCTAGCTTTTCTACCAACCCGTTTGAGGCCAATGATATTTGGGGGCATTATGATCTTAATAATGGCAATGAATATGCTTTAATTGGTCTACGCAATGGTATTGGCATCGTCAATGTAACTGACCCTCTTAATCCTGTGGTGGTAACGACGATTGCTAGCCAGTCAACCATTTGGCGCGATATTAAAGTCTATCAATATTTTGACCATAGCATCAATCAGTGGAAGAGTTATGCCTATGTGACCGCTGACAATGCCACTGTTGGTTTAATGATTATTGATCTTAATGATTTACCCAACAGTGCAACACTTTTATCCACTATGAGCACCGATTTAAGTGCGCATAATGTGTATTTGAGTAATGTCGATTATTCGACGGGTGTAGAACTTTCGGGAGCAACTGCTTATTTACACATTGCGGGTTCCAATCGAAATGGTGGGGCTTTTAATTCTTACGGTTTAACCAATCCCGAAGCTTTAACGACGGTATATCGGCCGACCGATGCGACGCGAAATGATTATACCCATGATGTCGCGTCAATGATTATTCGTGATTCGCGTAAAGATACCCAGTGTGTCAATGGCGGCGTACATTGTGAAATCTTTTTTGATTTTAATGAAGATAGTTTTCGACTGTGGGATAAAACCAATAATTCTAATCCAGCCTTATTAAGTAACACCAGTTATGCCAATGCTAATTACGTGCATTCGGGATGGTATACGGAAGATAAACTAGTGGTTATCGTGCATGATGAATTGGATGAACAAAACGCCGGATTAAATACTACGGTTAGATTTTTTGAAATGAGTAATTTAACCGCGCCAACACAGATTGCTACTTGGACTGGTAGCACCCGCGCTATCGATCACAATGGATTTGTGCGCGGTAACCGATATTATATGTCCAACTACGAAAGAGGCATGACAGTTCTTGATATTACCGACCCGTCGGCACCGACTGAGGTAGGATTTTTTGATACCTATCCTTTTAACAATAGTGCGTCTTTTAATGGCGCGTGGGGCATTTATCCTTTTTTACCAAGTGGCAATATTTTGGTATCTGATATTAACTCCGGCCTCTATATTCTGCGGGACAGAACGACCCTGAGCCCCCAAGGCAGTCTAAAATTTAGCCAAAACAATTATGACGTGGCGGAAGGTGCTAGCGTGACTGTTAGCGTTAATCGTGTGTCTGGTAGCCAAGGCGCGATTCAAGTGGGATGGGAATTAACCAAAGGTGCAGCTGATGAGACTGATTTTGTAGCCGCTTCCGGTATATTAAGCTGGACAGATGGTGATACAAGCGCCAAATCATTTGATGTGACAACCCTTGCGGATAACAATGGTGAAGGAAACGAGGTCTTTTTTACTCGTCTTTTTGACCCTAAAAGTGGCGCTACCTTAAACTCACCTAGTTTGGCCACTATTACGATTGGCGCTAGCCTTGGTAATAATATCCCCAGCGTTTATGCCGGTAAGGATAAAGCCGCTACGGCCGGTGAGAGCGTCACTCTCTCAGCTACTGCAACGGATTTAGATGGTGGTCAATTGGTCTATCAATGGCAGCAGATAGCCGGACCGAGTGTTACCTTGCAGACTCCTTCCTCACTACAAATGAGTTTTACGGCGAGCCAAGTGGGCAATTATGAATTTAGTTTCACCGCCACTGACCCACAGGGTAACTCAGCATCTGATAATATTCTAGTGACTATCCAGCAGGCGAATGCTCTTCCAATCGTCGATGCGGGAGCCGATATTCAAGTCTTCGAAAGTGATTTAGTGAGGCTGTTAGCTACCGCTAGTGACCCAGATTTAGATGTATTAACTGTCAACTGGACGCAAACCGCTGGCGTCGCTGTGACACTCACAACTCCCACTAGTCTTGAAACCAGTTTCACAGCACCTAGTATTGGAAGTTATAGCTTTGAAGTACAGGTTTCCGATGGACGCGGAGGCGTGGTAACCGATAGTGTTACCGTGACAGCTTCGGCTAAGCCTGTGGTTTTACCACCTCCAACACCGGTTCAATCAGGTGGTGGCGGTAGTTTAGGTATTATCGGTTTAATATTAATCCTCATTGGTTTAGGCTCTCGAAAAATAAAATGGAGAATACAGACACACTAGTTTTATCGAATCAATAAGGGTTAAAAAGGGCTTTGATTGATATCGATCAAGCCCTTTTTTTGTCTTGTGATAGTGTATTAATTAGGGCAATGGGTATCCATAGCATCAAAACTATTGCTAGAATCATGATTATTTTACAACTAAAATAATTATAAAGTCGAAGTGAGTTGTGGATATGTTTTTTTCTAGTTTGATAAAGCCTATAGAATTAATTTCTTAAATTTTTCGAATTGAGAGGAGATAAATAATGAATAGCAAACGTCACGGTTTATCGCTTGGCATAGAACGCATAAATGAAGCTTTTTTTCTATCAATTAAAGTGACTGGCAAGTTGACTCATGAGGATTATGAACAGATCAATCCTCTAGTAGATTCTGCTTTTCAGGGTATTAAATCGCCTAAAGTAAAGGTCTATTTTGACGCGCTTGAACTAGAAGGTTGGGAGCCAAGAGCCATGTGGGACGATTTTAAATTTGGTTTAAAACATAATAATCATTTTGAGAAAATAGCGATTGTTGGTCACAAAAAATGGCAACAGGTGATGACTAAAGTCGGCGCTTGGTTTGTTTCTGGAAAGGTAGAGTACTTTGAAGAGGCCAGTGCAGCCTACGACTGGCTATTTTGCGAGGACTGATTGGTGAGCAATCGCCTTTCTTCTCAGTGCTATAATTCCACTAGGTAACTCCTGGTTTGTGATTGCTTAGTGGGCTCGTAGAGATTGAACGTTCTTTATCCAAACTCTTTAACCAAGCTCTTTAACCAAGCTCTTTAACAAAGATCCTTAATACAGCGGTGGAATTTCGTTCTTTGTCTTTTTCGACTTGCTTTGTGTTAATAAACGTTCGATTAATTTTAGGTCCTGCTGATTAATAACAAATTTTTCAGAATTTAGGCTGCCGGTTTCTAGCTTAGCGGAATAGCGTAGAGCTTCAAGCAGATTGAGTTTATCGGCAACCGCTGGATCCTCAATAGATGAACTTAATTGTCCTATGGAATGGAAACTACTGCTGCCCAAACTGTTAGCCCAATTTATAAGATGTTTTTCAGTGGTAGCGATATTTTTATCTTTAATTGCTTTTAGTAATTGAGGATAGAGTTTTAGTTCATGGTAGACATTCTTGTTTGAGCTTGTATGTTGTTGATGCTTTACAATATAGGCTCTGCGACTGCGTAACCAAGCGATTAACGTTGCCAACCATAACAGAGCGAATAAAGCCGTCCCATAGCGCCAATAGTCAGCATTAACTAATTTTTGCGTGGTGTTCTTTTGCTTAATAACGGGTGTAATGACTTCCGCTGGCCGGTCCTGTACCGATGAATTAGGCGCTGCAACCACAGTGATTTTTCTGGCGGGGATAATCGCTGATTTTTCACTGTCAGTCTGGACGTCCCACCAATAAACTTTAATTTCTGGAAGCTCAAAGTCACCCTGTTGTGAAGGGACAATCGCTATCTTTTCGATTCTTTGTCCTCGAATACCATGCTTGTTAATATCGCGTTCTTTTTGTGGGGTGTCCGGATAAAATTGTAAGCCCGCAACTTTAGGAAATTTTAATTCTGCTAATTGCGATTCGCTAAGCCCTTGCGCACTTAACTTGATGGTCCAGGTAACAGGTTCCCCGAGAGTTAATTGTGTCGAGTCTTGTGATATTTGCCCTTTTAAGGTTACGCTTGAGGCCGGCATCCAAGGTTGACGTGCTTGGTTAGGAACGGGGTTAACCGATATGTTAATGGCTTTTGTTCTAATGCTAATGGGGCGCGTGGCGCTGAGGTAACGAAAAGAGTTTTGACTGGCATTTGGGTCATTAACTTCAGCACTAAAGCCTATAGACTCGATGGTCAGGTTGCCACTCTTTTGTGGAAATAAAGCATAGCGTATTTTGCTAACCAAGTAGCGCTTGTTATCTATTGTTTGATAATATTGTTCATCGTCACCTAGTTTTTCAATAATACTCTCGGCGGCTATCACTTCAGATAATCTGGCCAGACGAGTATTTAGTGACCGATAAAGTTTTATGGTAAGTATCACTTGCTGTTGTACATAAACCTCATGCTTTGATACCTCGGCCTCTAAAAAAATGGCTTTGGGATTTCCTCCGAGAGATATTTGACTATTGGTATCTTTGATAAAAAGCATAATCGATTGGGTCGACTCATTGCCCACAGTGATGGGTGGAATCACAAGCTTTCCGGTTTTAAGGCTGCTGAGTTTTATTTTCCAACCTTTAGTGGTATGAATTTCTCCATTAAAATTAGTCATCTGTTGATATTGACTGGTTGAATGAAGCGTAAACTCTTTGGGTATTAAGGATAGATCCGGTTTTTCACCATTATCACGCTCAATTTCAATCGTCAGCACGAAGGTTTCACCCGCATGGATATCGGTTCGATCAATTGACTGGCTAATTTGGGCATGGCTAATTGAGGGAATTAGTAAAATAACTGATAGCAAAATCATGTAAAGAAACTTGGTCTCTTTAGAAAAATTGATTGAGTTGACTACTTGATAATATTTCATTGCTTTTACCATAATTTCTTTTCTTTTTGTTTGCCGCCACGCTGCTGATATTCGCGAATCATTTTACGCCTTAAAAGGCCTCCTGGATCATCAGGGATTTTATCTAACCAATGTTCTAGTGCTTGGTCTTTTTCCGATTGTTCTCTTTTATCTTCTTCTAGCTTTGCTTGTTGTTTTTCTTGTTCTTTTTGTGCTTCGGTTTTAGATTCATCTTTTTTATCTTTATCTTTATCTGACGGCTGTTTATTATCTTGCTGCTGTTGCTCATTTTGTTGTTGATCATCTTTAGTGTTTTTATCCGATTGTTTTTGCTGATCAGATTGCTTGTTTTGATCTTCTTGATCTTTTTCATTCTGTTTTTGGTCTTGCTTTTGTTGCTGTTTTAACAATTCTTCAACTAATTTTTTATTGAATAAGGCATCTTCATGCTTGGGGTTTTGCGACAAGACTTTATTGTAGGTTTCAATCGCTTTTTTAAATTGTTGTGATTTAGCTAAACTATTAGCATAATTATAGGTTGACTCGGTATCCTTTAATTCTGCAAAATGATTAGTGGCTTGACTAAAATCACCTTTACGATATTCAGATGCTGCTTTCCATTGGTTATCTTCAAATAGCTTAGCCGCATTCGCATAGTCTTTTTTACTAAATGCGGATTGAGCCTGCTGGTTTTTGGTTCTCCAAAGGTCATCCCACAAATTAGCTTGGCTAGTGGGGCTATAAAAACTAGCCACCATTAGGCTACTAAGAAATAAAGCTAGTAGGTTAGTGGTGCGACTTTTTTTCAGAGACTGTTTACTGCCGAAAAGATAGAATAAGAAGGTCAGGATTATAGGCCAACTGAGCCAGTAGCCGTCATCGATCCAGCGGTTCATTTTATCTTCGCTTACGTTGCTATCTTGGTTTTTTTTGAGTTGCATTAGTTGCATAATTAAATCAACATCTTGCTGGTTTTGGGTTAGCTCAGTATATTGTCCATTAGTTTGGTGAGCGATTTGTTTTAGATTTTCAGAGTTCAGTTTAGGTAAGATAATATTTCCTGCATTATCTTTTAAAAAACCACTTTTGTCGGGTAACGGTATGGGAGCGCCTTGCTCTGTACCGATTGCCAATATAGATAGCACGGCTTTATTTTTGTCAATCGCTTCCACCACCGGGTCAATATATTCTTGGTCAATTCCATCGGTGAGCCATATAATTTGACCATCAGCCTGGTGTGCATTGTTCAATAATTCGATAGCTTTGTTAATTGCAAGATCAGGGCGACTGCCAAGTACCGGCATAATCCCAGTAGAAAGCATGGGAATCATGGTCGCAATGGTGTTGGCATCTGTTGTCAGTGGACTTATGATAAATGCATCTCCTGCGTAAACCAGCAGAGCGATACTGCCTTCTTTGTTTTGCTCTAAAATATCCATTATTTTGTGTTTAGCGCGTATCACTCGAGAAGGTTTAATATCAGCGACTTCCATGGATAGAGACAAATCTAGCAGAATGACTCGAGCGCTTTCAGATTTAAAAACGGGTACAGGTTTTTGCCTAAAACTAGGGCCACTGATGCTGACAATAATCAAACTAGCAATCAATCCAAGCATCCAAAATGAATTTTGTTTTGATTCTTTATGTTTGCTTTGAATTAAAAAAGCAAGTAAGTGCGGTGATACTACTTTTTGCCAGCTCGATTTCTGTTGGTTGAAATGATGCACGCTGATGATTAATAAGATCAAGGGGATTAATAACCATAGCCATTCGGGTCTTAACCAATGAAATTGAGTTAGGTCGTAGGTCATTTGCGGCCGCCCTCTGGAGTTAGTTTAGCTTTTTTATTAAGTCGATTATTTAGCGGTTGTGCTAGCTTGATTAGCAAGGGCAACAAGACTAAGAACAAGGCAAACATCAACGGCTTATAAAACCAGTCTTGAACTGGCCGATAGATTTCTGGTTTATCTTCCACTGGTTCTAATTGGTCTAGCATATTGTATATTTTCGACAATTCTTGGGTATTTCTGGCTCGAAAATAGCGTCCGTTAGTAATTTTAGCCACAGACTTCAAGGTCGTTTCGTCCAGATCTCTTGATGGGTTAAAAGTGGTGCTACCAAAAAACGCTGAGCGGCGTAGTTGTGTATCGGCACCGACACCAATAGTATAGATCTTTACCCCAGCATGCTTGGCTAGCTTAGCCGCTTCGATTGGATCAAGCTCGCCAGAATTATTGCTACCATCGGTTAATAAAATCAACACATGGTTTTTCTCTGGTCTTTCTCTTAGGCGTTTAATAGATAGTCCAATGCCATCGCCAATGGCTGTTCTTGAGGCGCCAGCTAAACCAATCTCGGTTTCATCGAGCATATATTGAACTGTTTTTAAATCAAAAGTTAGTGGAGTTTGCAAATAAGCATTTTCACCAAAAAAGGACTAGTCCAATGCGATCGCCTTCGCGTTTTTTGATAAATTCTGACACTACTGATTTTACAACGGCCAATCGATTAACCGGCCGCCCTTGCAATTTTAAATCTTCTTCTGACATACTGCCTGAAATATCGATACTGAGCAGTAGATCGCGACCACTGGTGGGAATTTCAATTGGCTCATCGATCCATTGAGGGCGTGCGACGGCAGTGAGTAATAAAGCCCAAATGATAAAATTTAATAGTTTGCGCCAAAATTGATGGCGAGACGAGTGTTGTGTTTGCGCCGAGAGACGTTTCCAATTGGCAAAAAGTGGTGTTCGTATGCTAGTGAGCTGTGCCTCACTTGGCTTGTTAAAAAACCAAATAATAAAGGGCAGCGGTAACGCCAAAAACAGCCACGGGTAAAGAAAAATCATCATAATCTTGCACTTCCATTTAGCTGTTTTTTTCGCCTGCTGGGTTATCACATTTTCAATCCATTGCTGACTCAGGTGCAAAAGGTTTTTCCATTCATCTAGATTGATCTTAGGATCTCTTTCATAAGCTGCTTGAGTGAGTAGTCGTTTATGACCATTGTCAAAAGTCACTAGCTGTTTGCTATGCTGCTGGCTTTGATTATTTAAAAATTCAAACCAAGGTTCAGCTTGTAGCGATGCCACCTGTGCTTTAGGAAAATAAACCAGACTAATTCTTTTTAATAGTGCCGATAATTGAGCGAGGCTGCTGGCACTTGGATCAGCTTGGGTTAACTGTTTAATTTCTTGGGTTGCTGGCGTAATCAACCGAATAAGCTTTTTATAGCGATAGTGGCGATAAATTAAATAGCTAATAATGGATAAAATAATGATACCAAGCAGCCACCAGCCAGGTGCGCTAGGAAAAAATGTCACAGGCTCTGGTAAATGAATATCTTTTAATTGGTCTAATGGATTGCTGGCTCCACCGCCCGTTGGTAAGGGAGGTGTGGCTGTGGGGGGCAGAGGAACTTGGTTGGTTACCGGTCCTGTTGCAGCATTTGCCGGGTTAAGCAAAGGATTGGTTGCTGCATCAATGGTTTGCACTGGCGCTAATGTATTTGGGGCAAATTCTAGGTGCTGGGGATTAACTTGCTGATGAGCCTCAGTTGCCGCTTTTTCAGTGGCGACTTGTAATGAGAAATTTTCTTCGGCCATTAAAATTTCTCCATAGAAGTCTTAGACAATGGAGAAGCTGAGCCGATTCTAGAGTGGGCTTTTGTCGCGGAAGAATCAAGCGCTGAAAACCGTTCAAAATTGGTATTTATCGAAGTAAACAAACCTCGGTGGCTTATCGCAAACTGCTTAATTTGCTGGCATTTTTTTTGAAAATTTGTCTGGTAATCATCACGAAATTGGTGACCATTGGTATTAAGAATACCTTGATTGACGCCATCACTGATACCGTAAAATCCTGCCGGTGGTAATTGTGACTCTATCGGGTCAGAGACCAAGACACAATGAAGATCAGTATGTTGTGAGAGTTGACTTAATTGTCGTTGGCTTTGCTCATCAAATTGGTTGAAATCACTGACAATATGAATCAAACTGCCCGGTTTGGCCAAGTAGCGTAAACGTTTTAAACTCTGCTGAAATTGATTCTTTCTCAAGTTCTCGTTATTGATAGCTTGATCAAGGCCACTGGACTTGTTTTGTTGAGCATCGGAATAACAATGATGTAAATTCTGCTTGTAATTTTCAACAATGCGGTTAAGTAGTCGCATACAATGACGCCGACTGCTTGAGGGTTTCATTTCAAGATGATTGTTTTCAGAAAATATTAAAGCGCCAAATCGATTGCCTTCAGCAAGGGTTTGCCACATTAACTGTCCGGCGATATGGCTGGCTAACAAGGATTTAAAAACCTGTGCCGTACCAAAAAACATCGAAGGCATTTGATCGATCAAGACAAACACGGGTCGTTCCCTTTCTTCCTTAAATAATTTAGTGTGAGCTTTGCCGGTTCTGGCGGTTACTTTCCAATCGATGTTACGAATATCATCACCCATTTGATACATCCGAACTTCATCAAAATCCATTCCACGTCCTTTGAAACGCGAACGAAATCCTCCAACACGACTGGTTTTTACCCTTGAATTAGGATCGAGCCATTGAATGATGGGTTTAATTCGAGTATCTAATAATTGATTTAGGGTGAGATCTATACCTGGACGAAAATCAGGATGGTCAAAGTCTGCCTTTGAAGAAGCAAATGAATGTGAGAGGTTAGACCAACTACTCATGCGAAGGGTGCCTCATATGCAGCGATATTTTATTGATAAGACAGTCATTACAATAGCCGATTATGCAATCGGTGTTAATTTTATGAGTCGCTCGATGACTTGATCGGTATCAATACCTTCCGCCTCGGCTTCGTAGGTAAGAATCAATCGATGTCGCATCACATCAAAGGCTATGGATTGAATGTCTTCCGGTGTCACATAATCTCTACCCGCTAGCCAAGCACTGGCTCTAGCACAGCGGTCAAGTGCGATGGTTGCGCGAGGGCTGGCACCATAATCCAACCAACGGTTGAGATCCTTATCCAGCGATTTGGTTTCACGGCTATTGATGATTAATTGGATAATATAGGCTTGCAGTTCGTCAGACATGTGAATATCAAGGACTTGATCCCGTGCTGCAAATAGATCGGTTAACAATAAATCGATACTTCGTTGCTCACTAAAATCCTTGTGCGCTTCGGCACGAGTTAAGGCAAGGATTTTTGCCTCGGCTTCAGCATCGGGATAACCAACTTTGACGTGTAGTAAAAATCGGTCAAGCTGCGCTTCAGGTAGAGGATAGGTTCCTTCTTGCTCTATAGGATTTTGCGTTGCCATCACTAAAAATAGCTGATCGAGCGGATAGGTATGGCTACCAACAGTCACTTGACGTTCGGCCATTGCTTCTAAAAGCGCTGATTGAACTTTGGCCGGAGCACGGTTAATTTCATCGGCTAGTAAAAGGTTATGGAAGATAGGACCTTTTTCAAATTTAAAGCTGCCGTCTTGTGGTCGATAAATTTCGGTACCAGTTAAATCAGCCGGTAAAAGATCGGGGGTAAATTGAATACGATGGAAATTGCCCTCGATACCCTTGGAAAGCGCGTTAATGGCTCTGGTTTTAGCCAATCCGGGCGCGCCTTCGACAATTAAATGACCATCGGCGAGCAGTGCGACCATTAAGCGTTGAATTAACCCTGACTGACCAATGATCTGCTGTGACAGGTTATCTTGTAATGTTTGGAATTTATGTTGCAACTTCATAATACTAAAACCTTTTATTCAAAATTCACCGTTTAGGATCTTCTCTATTTTGTTCGACCCGCATTTGTAACCGATTTGTTGCCAATTTGCTAGGCTTTAGAGTCTAATTGGTCAAAAAGTTCCGACAAAAATGCAACAAAGTATTAATTAAGCGAAGACCGCTCTTTGATTAAACAAAATAGGGGCAAATTAGCCTAATTCAAGTCTCTTCAACTCTAATTTTAGAGCGAGTTTTATATAATAACCGCTTAACTTCACAATTTAGACAAAATAGAAGCAATTAATGCTTTATCGGTCCGTAATGGATCTTCTTCTATCCCTTAGTTGCGGTAACATTAGTTATTGTGACAAAGTTTTGATTTGGTGTGCACTTTCAACTATTCTAGGGCGCTATCATTATTTTCTAGGCCAAAAGCCAAATCGCAGGGAGTTTAACCATGAAAAAACTAAAAAATGAAGCTCAACTGGCTAAAATAGCAGTCACCGTCGGTGAAAACTATGCAAAAAACCGCGGTTATAAGTCCTTTAGCGGTACCGATAGTGCCAATCAAAAAGTAGAAAGCCTCTACCGATTGTTAGTGCTGGATAAACTGGTACAACCGCTAGCTAAAGATCAAGAAAACTTGCTCAACATGAAGCATAAATTAGCGATATGGATTTCAAAGCAGTTACCCAAGGACCATCCATTAGTCGGCTAAATCAAAGGTTGAATAGTTTTATGAGATCTATCTTTAAGTTGTTGAAACTACTTATTATTTTACTTGTTCTATTATCGAGCGTATTGCTTTATCGAACCTTCCAATTTCAGCAGGATAAGGTTAATTACGATAAAATTAACCTTATTTCTATGGATTATGAGGCGGCGGTTAAACGCTTTGCTCAATCGCTGCAGATAAAAACAATTTCCTACCAAAATCCCGAAGATCGCGACCCTAATGCGATCATCGAGTTCCATCAATTTTTGCTACAAAGTTTTCCCCGGCTACATCAGCAATTAGAGCTTACCAAAATTAATCAATATAGTTTGCTGTACCACTGGAAAGGCGAGAGTGATTTAAACCAACATCAGACAAAGCCCAAGCCAATACTATTAATGGCTCATTTTGATGTGGTACCAATCAACCCATCGACTCTCGATCAGTGGCAATATCCACCTTTTGACGGGGTGGTTGCTGAACAAACCATTTGGGGACGCGGCGCGTTAGACGATAAAAGCGCGGTGGTTAGTCTTATGGAAGCGGTGGAACAGTTAATATCCAGTGGGTTTAAGCCCAATCGTGATATTTATATCTCCTTGGGTCATGATGAAGAGGTGGGGGGGCTAGAAGGTGCCGCTAAAACCGCCGAGTACCTAAAAAGTAAAGCAGTTGAATTTGAGTTTGTTTTAGATGAAGGGGGCTTTTTAACCCAAGACATCATTAAGGGTGTTAAACTCCCCATCGGCGTTATTGGCGTCGCCGAAAAAGGTTATTTAAGCCTTAAACTAACCACACAATCAGCTGGTGGACACTCTTCGGTGCCACCGGATATCACCAGTATCGGTCGCTTAAGTCGGGCATTGGTTGCCATTGAAGAACATCCTTTTAAACCCCGTTTAGTGGCTGCCACTAGAGGCTTGTTGCAAACCTTGGGACTGCAAATGCCTTTTGCAAAGCGACTGGTGATGGCTAATTTATGGCTTTTTGAACCCTTTGTTTTGCAACAAATGAGTCATTCTCCATTAACCAATGCTTCTATTAGAACAACTCAGGCGTTAACCGTTTTTAATGCCGGTAGTAAAGAAAATGTGTTGCCGACCGAAGCGTCAGCGATTGTTAATTTACGCCTCTTACCAGGCGATAATTTGAAACAGGTTCTTTCCCAAGTGGTCACAACAATCAATGATCCACTAGTGAAAGTAGAGTCCCTGAGAGGTATCGAGGCGACTTCAATCTCGGACTTTGAATCCTATAATTTTGAACTTTTAAGTAAAACCTTGCAACAAGTTTCTCCAGAAGCGGATATTTTGATCGCCCCTAATTTATTGTCTGGTGGGACTGATAGTAAGCACTTCATAAGCCTCTCAGAAAACGTCTATCGATTAAATGGGGTAAAGGTTGATAAAACATCCTTTTCTGGTTTTCATGGTATTAATGAACACCTTGCCATCGATGAATACAAACGAAGTATCAATTTTTATTATCAGTTGATACGCCATTTAAATGACTAAATTAGCCACGACTAAAAATGAATTAAACGATAGGTAAAGCGTTAAATGCCCCATTTAAAAATAAGAGATACCGAAATATTTTATATCGATACCGGTGAAGTTGATTCCAAGCAAACGATTGTTTTTGCCCATGGATTATTGTGGGATCATGAGATGTTTATGCCACAGATAGAACATCTGAAAAAAGACTATCGCTGTATTGCCTTTGATTTTAGGGGGCAAGGACAATCACCATCCACCAAGGCTGGTTATGATATGGATAACTTAACCCTTGATACACTAGAATTGATTGAACAATTAGTCGATGGAGCGGTGCATTTTTTAGGTTTATCGATGGGCGGATTTATCGGAATGCGGCTGGCAATTCGCCATCCCAAAAAGTTAAAATCATTGATGCTGCTTGAAACCAGTGCTGATGCAGAGCCCGAACAAAATAAACCTAAGTATAAAAAACTTTGCTTTGTGGCTAAATGGTTTTCGATAGGGGGGGCGGTCAATAAAACCATGGCGATTATGTTTAGTCAGAGCTTTCTAAATGATCCATCAAAAAAAGCACTAAAGACCGAATGGGAACAGCGGATGAAAAAACTAAATCGTTGGACATTTGGAAGAGCTGTTGAAGGTGTTATCCATCGCAAAGGCGTTTATGAAGAGCTTCATACAATTAATACGCCTACCCTAATCTTAGTGGGCGAAGAAGATGTAGCTACGGTTCCGGCCAAAGCTGAGAAAATTCAGGGCGCCATTAAAAACTCGCAACTGAAGCGGATACCCGCAGCCGGGCACACTTCAAGTATTGAACAACCGGAGCTAGTTAATCAACACTTGACCGAGTTTTTACAAGCGGTTTGATTGCGATGCTCTTGGGAAGTAATTTAAAAACGAACGAACGTTCGTTTTATTTTTCAAAAAAAGTGATCAGACAATATCTTGTCATAAACCGATATTGTCTATAATTCAATCAAACATTTAAAAGGACATGCAAGTCCTAAACAGACCAATATACGGCTCAATAAGAGTAAATCCTTGTTGGATTTAGATTTTTTCTCTTTTTGCAGCTTAAAATGTTATTTTAGAGTCTCCTCGCTTAAATTATACCTAGGAATTATTAGCGCTGACTAGGCAAGGACACCGCATTGGGTTATATTGGTGTGATATAGCCCTTATTATGTTGATTTGGGTGGTGTCTTGTTGAGGGTGGGTTTGGTGTCTTTTGGCAACCACATTAAAGGTAAAGCAACTTCGTTTGATATAGCCTATAAAGCAGGTGTTTCTCAATCGACGGTTTCCCGTGCCTTACGTGACAGCCATCTGGTCAATTTAGAGACCCGTAAGCGCATTAAAGCCATCGCAAAAGAGCTTAATTACAAGGTCGATAAAAACGCCAGCAATCTGCGAACTCAACAGAGCACCACCATCGCCCTGCTATTGTTTGAAGATCCGACCAGCGATAATTCGCAAATCAATCCTTTTTTTCTATCCATGCTAGGTAGCATAACTCGCGCTTGCTCGGTGCGTGGTTATGACTTATTAGTGTCTTTTCAGCAACTCAGCGATGATTGGCATGCCGATTACGAAGATTGTCATAAGGCCGATGGAATTATTTTGCTAGGTTATGGCGATTATCAGGACTATAAGGAGAAATTGGTTAGTTTGGAGCGCCAAGGTACCCATTTTGTACGATGGGGTGCTGTCAAAGAAGGCCATTCAGGGCATTCAATTGGTTCCGATAATATTCAAGGTGGCTATGATATAACCCAGCATCTGATTGGATTAGGTCGTCAGAAAATTGCTTTTCTGGGTGATGCAAGTAGTGGCGCGCCGGAGTTTTTAGATCGTTACCGCGGCTCTTGCAAAGCAATGAATGAAGCTGGTTTGGCAGTTGAAGAAGATCTACAGATTAATGCCATTACTACCGAGCGTGCGGGTTATCATGCTATCGCACAATTAATTAAAACAGAAAAGCCTTTTGATGCTATTTTTTGTGCCAGTGACCTTATTGCGGTTGGTGCAATTAAAGCCTTGCGCGAAAAGGGGTATACAGTACCTAACGATGTTTCAGTGGTTGGTTATGATGACATACCCATGGCAAACTATATTCGCCCCGCTTTAACCACCGTGCAACAGGATACTAAATTAGCCGGTGAAATCCTAGTTGAGAATCTATTGAGACTGGTCAATGGTGAAGCGATTGAAATCACCATGCTGCCGGCTAAATTAATTATTAGACAGTCTTGTGGGACAACCAAAACATAACATAAGCTATTTGTGAAGCATCAGGTTTTTTAATTTTTCAATAAGTTTTGGATTATTATTTTTTTCATTCAACAAATAAACTTCCACTGAATGCGCTTTTAATGTTAACTCAATGGGAAGCTTATCCGTCACAGTTAACACAGATTGATTTATCTGATTGACCCAACTGCCTTGCGCTAAATATTCTCCCATACTTATTTTTTGTTCAGTGTTTCCTTTATTCAGTAAAACCAAAGCCGTTTGGTTTTTATCTTGGTTTTGGTAGACGCGATAAAAATAAGCTAAATCTTTTTTGAAAAATATATTGGCTTGCAAACCTTGCTGTAATGCAATGGAGTTTTTTCTTATATTGGCAATCTGCGCGAGTGATTGATAAATAGGGCTTTGCTTGGCGCGTTTTATATTTTCAATACCAAAATAGTTGCGGTTGCCGGCATGTTCTTTTTTGCCCGACATAAAAGCCATTTCTGATCCATAGTAGACTACGGGAATACCTCGGGATGTAAAAAGCCAATTATGTAAATCAATATAACCATTGGCATCTGAATTAAAACGCCGCATATCATGATTGTCGTAAAAGGTCATTAAGTCATAGGGATTTTGATAAGGACCGTAGGTTAAATGTAGATATTTTAGAATTTGATGATAATCGCTGGATTTATCTTCAAACACTTCGAGCATTGCATTGCGCCCAGGGAAGTCCAATACACTCACGGCTTCATTCTTTTTAAGGGTATGTTGAGCGATAAAATCAGCGTCAAAGGAATAACTTTCAGCAAACATAAAAAAACCAGGATGATTTTGTCTAATACGCTGAGTAAATTTTTTCCAGAAAGCATGAGGCATGTGTTTTATGGTATCGATTCTAAACGCATCAGTACCTTGATCAATCCATTGTGAGTAAGCCTTTACGAAATAGTCTAATACCAGCGGGCTGTCGGGATCAAAATCAGATAACTGCATAATATCGGGCTTATGACTATACATTTTATGCAATGGATTTTGGGCGTCTAGTTTTTGAGGTGGAAGGTTTTGTTGATCTGCCACCAACTTGTTGTTCTGATCAAATACCTGACCAAATTTTGGCTGTTGCTTGGGTTTCATACTATAAGCTGGTGAACCATGATTTAGCACAATATCAAGTACGGTCTTAATGTCATATTCATGCCGCAGTTTTTGTGTCAACTGTTTGAAACTGAGACCGGAAGAGGGTAGATGCTCATCCACTTTAAAGAAGTTTGAGCCCCAATAGCCATGATAGCCGGTTTTACCGCCATCTTTAAAAGCACCACCATATTCAATTTTTTCGCCACCGGAAAATGCTTCATCCGGCTGGTCAACAATGGGAGTCAGCCAAATTGAGGTAAACCCCATATTTTTTATATACTTAGCTTGACTTAGAATGCCTTTGAAATCACCACCCATATAGCCGACATAGGCAGTCTCTCCTTTGTCAGAAATTAAAGCTAAGCGATAGCTAGGATGTTTACCTCCCTGCTGTGGATAGTCGTTTTTAGGATCACCGTTGACAAATCGGTCGGTCATTAAAAAATACACGGCTTCTTTTGCAAAGGGCGTTAAGGTGCCATAAAATCGCCCTTCATTTTTAACACCTAGCGCCACTTGATGCTTTTGATTTAATGGACCATTTTTGTCAAGATTTTCATTTTTTGTTGTAGTCATTGAGCTATGGTTTTGGGCGCTAATATAAAACCCTCCGGCTAATAAAACACCTAAAAGAGCCAATAGGCCTACAAGTTTTATCATTGATTTTTTTGCCATTGGGATTAATTGCCTTTTTCGATAATAAAATAATTAAATGCTATCGGGTTGTTCAACTTTGAGAGTCAATAATGCGGCGATAATCATACTAGCGCCACCGATCACCAAGGCATAGATTGATTGACCGTCAAAAAAATGATTGACTAGAAAACCTAAAATACTGGCAGCTAAAATCTGCGGCAATACGATAAAGAAATTAAAAATACCCATAAATAATCCCATCTTATTCGCAGGGACGCCGTTGGATAATAGTGCGTAGGGCAAGGATAAAATCGAAGCCCAAGAAAAACCAACCCCAATCATGGGTAGTATCAGATAGACCGGATCTTTAATGAGCACAAAAGAAATAAAGCTTACACCGCCCAATAGAAGATTAATCATGTGAGATGACTTGATACTAAAATACTTGACCATTATAGGAATCATCACCGCAGCAAAAACCGCTGCAATATTGTAGCTCGACATGAGCAGACTCACCCAATCGGCGCCTTCTGCATATATTGCGGAAGTGGTATCCGTCGTTTGGTAATGATAGGAAGTGATTGCCGGTGTGGCCGATGACCACCAGGCAAAAAACGGAAACCAAGAAAAAAACTGTACTGGCGCCAGTTTTTTCATGGTCAATGGCATATTGAAAAGATCGACCATCACATGAGAAAAACCATTATCGCTTTTTTGATACTGCTCAAGCAGCGCTGCTATCAGTTGCAAAACACCAAATATAATGAGTCCAATGGTGAGCAATAGTAAATTGCGGTGTAAAACTTCAATGTTGACAATGACTAGAGCGGTTAAAATGCTTCCAATGGCTAACCAAATAAATGCGCCAGAGTAAAAATCCTTAGCTGAGCGGAAAGCGGTAACTTCTGGGCTTTCATTGGTCATTGCTAATTCGGCTTGTTCGAAAGCTTCTAATTGTTCTGGCGAATATTCCTTGGTGGAATAAACTGTCCAAATGACAGAGACAAGAAAAATAGCACCGCCCGCATAAAAAGCAAATTTGACTGAATCCGGTACAACTCCTTGGGCAGCTTGATTACTAATATCAAACCAATTGGTCATTATCCAAGGCAGTGCCGAAGCGACGACGGAGGCAACACTAATGAAAAAACTCTGCATAGCATAGCCCATACCGCGCTGTTTTTGTGGCAGCATATCACCGACAAAGGCTCTAAAAGGTTCCATGCAAACATTGATGGAAGCATCCATTACCCACAGCATACCCGCGGCAATCCAAAGACTTGGAGAATTAGGCATAAAGAATAATGCGGCACTGGCTAATAATGCGCCATACAGGAAAAAGGGACGTCTTCGACCCAAGCGATTCCAGGTTCTATCGCTCATATAACCAATAATGGGTTGAATAATTAAACCAGTAATCGGTGCTGCCACCCATAAAATAGTGATGTTGTTATAGTCAGCGCCAAGGGTTTGGAAAATCCGGCTAACATTGCTATTTTGCAGTGCAAAACCGAATTGAATGCCAAAAAAACCAAAGCACATATTCCAAATTTGCCAAAAATTTAATTGCGGTTTTAATTTCATTATATTGAAGACCTTTTATTATTATCTCTGAATACGGATTAAATTTACGGCTAAATGAGCATTAAACCAACCTTTTTTTTATACATACGTATGCAAAAAATTGATCATTAAAACTAATTAAGGTTACCCTGAGACGAACAACATCGATAAAATGAAATAAGCGACAGGAACAATGCTTAAGCAAAAACAAACAGAAGTTAAACAACATAACCAATCCAACACTTCATCCGTCGAATGGTGGAGAGGTGCTGTTATCTACCAAATCTACCCTCGAAGTTTAAAAGACACTAACGGTGACGGTGTTGGTGATCTTCCAGGAATCATTGAAAAATTGGATTATATCGCATCTTTGGGTGTGGATGCGATTTGGATTTCACCTATTTTTAAGTCTCCGATGAAGGATTTTGGCTACGATATTAGTGATTATCGCGATATCGATCCTTTGTTTGGTACGCTGAATGATTTTGACCGGTTAATTCATCGTGCACATGGATTAGGTTTAAAGGTTATAGTCGACCAGGTATTAAGTCACACTTCTGATCAACACGACTGGTTTCAACAAAGCCGCTCTAGTCGCAACTCGAGTAAATCTGATTGGTATGTATGGGCTGATGCTAAGGCTGATGGAACCCCCCCTAATAACTGGTTATCTATTTTTGGCGGTTCCGCATGGCAATGGGAACCGCGCAGAAAACAGTATTATTTGCATAATTTTTTGGTAAATCAGCCGGATTTAAATTTTCATAGCGATGAAGTTAGGCAAGCAAGTCTTGATAACCTAGAGTTTTGGCTCAAACGAGGGGTTGACGGTTTTAGGTTAGATGCAATCAATTTTTGTTATCATGATGCGCAGCTTAGAGATAATCCGGCTAAACCGGAAGATAGGCGTGAAGGTAGAGGCTTTTCAGAAGATAACCCCTATGCCTACCAATATCATTTCTATAATAACACTCAATCTGAAAACCTTACGTTCATAAAAGATATTAGAGTTTTATTGGATGAATATCCTGGTAGTGTTTCATTGGGTGAAATTTCTTCGGAAGATTCTCTTGTAACAATGGCTGAATATACTCAAGGAAATGACCGTTTACACATGAGTTATAGTTTTGAGCTTCTTACTGAAGAGTTTTCAGCAACTTACATTCGAAAAACAGTCGAAAAATTAGAAGTTGAGATGAGTGATTCTTGGCCTTGTTGGACTATTGGCAATCATGACGTCAAACGAGTAGTGAGTCGTTGGAACGGTGATCAATTATCTGATGAAAAGTCGAAATTATTTTCTACGTTACTTTGCTGTTTAAGGGGAACTGTTTGCAGCTACCAGGGTGAAGAATTGGGCTTGACGGAGGCTGAGTTACAATATGATGAACTACAGGACCCTTACGGGATTGCCTTTTGGCCTAATTTTAAAGGACGAGATGGTTGCCGAACTCCGATACCTTGGGATTCAAAAGAAAATGGTTCTGGTTTTTCTGAAACTAAACCTTGGTTACCAATACCAAACACGCATAAATTAAATGCGGTAAATATTCAATTATCAAAAGAAAACTCGGTGTTACGGAGTTTTAAGCAATTATTGGTATGGAGAAAGTCGTTACCCTTGTTAATTACAGGCGGAATTTCTTTTTTGCAGCTTGAAGAACCTCTACTTGGTTTTTTCAGAAAAGACGAAAATCAGGAATTATTGTTGATTTTTAACCTTTCTTCACAAGAGCATTTTTTATCGGACTCTGATTTAAATATAGTCAGCCAATTAAAGCAAATTAAGGGGCCAGCAATAGCCCCAGCCAAACGGACAGAGGAAGGATATAATTTTCCGTCTTATAGTCTCCTAATCGCTGATGTTTTTTAAAATTAGATAAACTATGTAGCAATGAATCATTTATTTTAAAATGTTTGACTTAACATCGCGTCTGGCAGAGTAAAGCTCTAAATGAATACGTATGCATTGGGGTTGTGCATTGGGCTAACTTTTCATTATTATAAAAGCTGCACAAGTAATATCGATTTAGTGGTGAAGATATATTTTAGAGGACTGAGGAAAGATAGTCGGAGTGCCACAACGGGCTTTAACTATTTTTATTTAATAACTAGATAATAATAACATTTATCAAATGGGGAAAATGATATGCTCAAGTTTAGACCTAGCAAGTTAACTCTTGCCCTTTTATCCACAGGGATGATGACACTGGCGACGATGACGACGCCTTTATATGCTGAAGAGGTAGAAGCCACACAGGATGCCAAAACTGTCATTCAATCGGAGGAAGAGGATAGTTCCGAAAAAGTAGTTGTGGTTACTGGTATTCGTGGTAGTTTGCAGCGCTCTCAAGCTATAAAAATGGAATCTTTTTCAATCGTCGAAGCTATTTCCGCGGAAGATATTGGTAAACTACCCGATTCCTCAATTGCTGAATCTATTGCCCGCATGCCAGGCATTACCTCTCAACGATTAGATGGCCGATCAAGTAAAATAACTATTCGTGGTTTTGGTGAGAACAATAGTGGTACTACTTTTAATGGCCGTGAACAGGTCTCAATTGGTGATAATCGTGGAGTCGAGTTCGATCTATACCCTTCAGAAATAATGAGTGGTGTAACTGTCTATAAAACTCCAGATGCCACTCTTGATGGGGAAGGAATTGCTGGTGTAATCGATCTGCAAACCATAAAGCCTTTATCCAAAGGTGAAGATAGAATTTTACAAGTGAATGGTTTGTATGAAAAAACTAGCTTTGCAAAGTTGAATCCTGATGGAGAAGATCAAGGCTTTAGTGGAACGGTTTTCTACATGGATAAATTCGCAGATGATAAATTAGGCGTGGCAATTGCTTATTCGACTAAAAATTCACCTAATCAGGAAAAACGTTGGAACGCATGGGGATACCCCAACTTTAATGTTAATGGAACGGATTTTTCAGTTTTAGGTGGCGCAAAGCCTTTCGTTCGTTCGTCTATGCTTGAAAGGGACTCATTTATGGCCGTAGTAGAGTATGCGCCAAGTAATGATTTGCTTATGACGTTTGATTTGCTCACCGTTGATTTTAAGGACGAAAAGAGACTCAGAGGTATTGAAATTCCGTTTGCATGGGGACAGGGTTCCGTGTCTGCGGTTGCAGTTGATAATGCTTCTGGATTTATTACGCAAGGTTTAACTCAAGGACAAAGAGTTGTCGTACGTAATGATTATGAGACTCGTAGCGCAGACTTAACCTCTGCTGGATTTAACACGCAGTGGTTTGCCAATGATGACTGGTCACTAGATTTTGATTTAAGTCATTCTAAAGTTGACCGTAAGGTGTTTAGTTTAGAAAGCTATTCAGGAACTGGGCGTGGTAACAACCAAGGTATTGCCGATGATATCGGTTATACTTTTAACCCTGGAAATTCTGGTGCAACTTTTACTCATAATTTAGATTATAGTGATTTTAACCTTATTCAATTAGGTGGACCACTGACTTGGGGGTGGAGCAGTGCTTTGAACGATCGTTATGGTATTACTGGTACCGCTCTTGAAAATACCGCGCAAGATGGATTTATCAACGCACCTTCTATTAGCGACGAACTTAATTCTCTGAAATTAGCCGCTGAGCAAAATGTCGATACTAATTTTATAAGTAAAGTTACCTATGGCGTATCACTTAAAAACCGAACTAAAAGTAAAAAATCAGAAGGTTTTTACATGACCTTGACTGGTTTTCCAACCAACCCAGGTACCTTAGCTGTTCCCGCGCAATATCAATTGGGTTCGGTGTCACTTGATTTTATCGGTATGGGCAATATGATTGCTTATGACCCAATGGCGTTAATTAGAGATGGTTATTATCAATTGCTAAGTGAATCACTAACCGGAACACAACATTTAACAAAGTCATGGGAGGTCGAAGAAGACCTAACGGCTGCTTTTGTATCCGCAGATATCAATACAGAAGTTGGTAATATGGACTTAACTGGTAATGTAGGAGTTCGTTACATTAAAACCAAACAATCTTCACGCGGTTTTGCTGGGCAAACAGATGCTAATGGCTTAGTTGTTTCATCGCCAACCTTTATAAGTCATAGCTATGGTCATTTCTTGCCGAGTTTAAACCTCAATTTGAAGTTAGATGATACGCAGAATGTACGATTTGGTGTCGCTAAAACTATTTCACGAGCCCGTCTTGATGAAATGAATGCCTCTTTAAATGTTAACTATAGCCAGGTCCCTGACGCAAATGGCAATAATTGGACGGTTAGTGGTGGTAACCCCAATTTAGAACCTAAAGAAGCTACAGGTTTTGATTTAACTTATGATAATTACTTTAGTGATCATGGCTACTTCTCCATAGCGTATTTTAGAAAAAATCTTACCAATTGGATATTTGATGGAACCTATGAAGTTGATATGACCGGTGTAGCCGATCCTTTAACTGGTGTGGTACCTGCTAACCCTACGGCTACGGGTTATGGTAAAGTTAATGGTGGCAAAGGTACTATAAGCGGGATAGAGCTCTCCGTTACTTTGCCGTTAGAGGTGTTTACGTCAAAGTTAGATGGTTTTGGTATTATCGCGAGTAATACTAATATAAATACCGATATGAAGGACCAAAATGGCAACGATTATAAGCTTCCAGGCTTATCGGATCAGATCCAAAATGTTACTTTTTATTATGAAAAGAATGGTTTCCAAGCGCGAGCTAGTATGAGGAAACGTTCTGATTTTAAAGGGGATGTTTATGGACTAGGGTTCAATACGGTTCAGGTGGATATTCTTGGTGAAACTATTTGGGATGCTCAAATTGGATATGACTTTGGCGAAGGTGGATTTGCAGATCTTGAGGGTTTATCAGTGTTCTTACAGGGTTATAATTTAACTGAAGAGCCATTTACAACTCTGAGTGGAGACAATCCTTTGCAGGTTCGTGATTATCAAGACTATGGTAGTACCTATTTCTTAGGTGTTAATTATAAGTTTTAAGTTAGACAGATATCCATCAAGAAAACCTTAGATGCATAATCTAGGGTTTTTTTGTTTGTACTCAGAGGGATTTTAGTTGTAATCTAGAACCCCCTTTATTATTGCTGTCATTGGTAAAATAAAATGAAAACTAATAAAATTAACCGGATAGTTATCGCTGGTGGTGGTACCGCGGGCTGGATAACCGCATCTCTACTATCCAAAGTACTAGGTCAATCGATAAAAATAATTTTAATCGAGTCAGATAAAATAGGTACCATTGGGGTTGGAGAAGCAACCATCCCACCAATTATAGCCTTTAATAATGCGTTAGGTATTAATGAAAAAGATTTTATAAAGGCGACTAATGCAACTATCAAACTGGGTATACAATTTGAAAACTGGGGCAAGCTCGGTGATAGTTACATGCATGCATTTGGAGACATAGGTAAGAACTTTCCTTTTTGTGAATTTCATCATTTCTGGGTAAAAAGTCAACAAATGGGTATCCCTTCAAATTTTTGGGATTATTCATTAAATTACCAAGCGGCTAGCCATAATAAATTTGCTAAACTAAATAATCTAGAAGGGACTAACCTACCAGGTATTTCTTATGCTTATCATTTTGACGCTTCTCTCTATGCAAAGTTTCTAAGCGATTTATGTAAAAAACAGGGTGTCGAGCGAGTTGAAGGCATTATTAAGCAGGTGAACCTAAACTCGGATAGTGGATTTGTCGATAGTCTTCAATTAGAAAATGGTTTGAAAATCGAGGGCGATTTATTTGTCGATTGTACCGGCCTTGCTGGCCTATTAATTGAGAAAACATTGAGCACTGGTTTTGATGATTGGTCGCATTGGTTACCCTGTAACAGAGCTGTAGCGGTTCAGAGCGATAGGCTCGATCCCGTTATTCCTTACACACGCTCTATTGCTCACGATGCAGGATGGCAATGGCAAATACCACTTAAACACAGAACGGGAAATGGTTTAGTGTTTTCTAGCAAATATTTAAGTGACGACCAAGCGATTGATCTTGTACTAAAAAATATCGATGGAAAATTATTAACGCAACCAAGAGTGATAGGCTATCGCACTGGACGAAGGTTAAAACAATGGCATCGGAACGTTGTTTGCATTGGGCTTTCCGCTGGTTTTTTTGAACCTTTAGAATCGACTAATATTCACCTAATTCAAACGGCTGTTATCCGTCTACTTAAAAATTTTTCACATAATGGAATTCAGCATCAGGAAATTGATGAATATAATAATCAAACAAAAAATGAATATGAGAGAATACGCGACTTTATAATTCTTCACTATAAGCTTAATCAACGCAACGACAGTGATTTTTGGAAAGAATGCCGACGGATGGAAGTACCTCAATCCTTGTCACATCGTATAGCCCTATTTAAAAAAACAGGGAAAGTATTTCGAGAGCAAGACGATTTATTTACTGAGATTGCATGGAAGCAGGTGATGCTCGGTCAAGGAGGCATTCCGTTAGATTATCATCCGTTAGCGGATACTTTAACTGATAGCCAAATAAAAGATTTGATGACTAGCCTTAAAACTCTGGTTGATCGAAGTGTGTCTAAAATGTCAACGCATGAGGATTTTTTATTAAAAGAATAATGCGCTCAATAATGACATCCTTTGGTTGCAGGAACCAAAATAACAGCCCATTTTGGTTTTATTGTAACGTTGAATTGATTTGTTTTAGTGGTTAAGATGTTACTCTCTAGTAAATTGCGATAGCAATGATTATCCTGCCGATCGATTTTTACAGTGGCAGAAATTTTAGAATTATTGATCGCAATGATAACGTGTTTTGTTATGGCTGTGTCATCATAGCGTTTAAATATAAACACACCTTTTTTGTCATAAGTTGCTATTGTTTTATATTGTCCAAATTGTAAAACGGGATAAGTATTTCTAATATGGATCATTTTTTTATAGTGTTTTAAGAGATCGTCATTGACTTGTACTTTGTCAACTAAACTGGCTTCTCGCCGGTTACCATTAGGTAAAAAGACCTCATCCTTGTAAAAAATATCTGACCAGAGCATCGGTTTACGGCTATCTGGATCATTGCCACCCCACATTCCGACTTCGTCACCGTAGTAAATCATTGGAGCACCGACATAAGTCATTTGAAAAATAACGAATAATTTTTGAAGTGCTATTTCCTTTAAATTAGGTTTTCTTACGTTATAATTAGGGTTTTCAGCCGCTTTTGAAAGTGTGAAATAGTTGTTCCAGTCCCTAAAGTTTCCGATGCCTCGGTTGACTATATGCGAACCTAAGCGATTAGAATCATGGCTATTAAATAAATTTTGGGTGACCTGAGAGACGCCTTTTGGGTAGAGAGTTCGGAGTTTCTCTAGCTTCGTATCTAGCTGGCTAGCGCTTATTCTTGTTGGTTTTGGGTTAAACATAAATTCAGCTAGTGCGAAGGCAAAGTTGTAATTCATCTCTCCGTCAAACTCGTCACCTTGAAAATAAGGGGTCACATTTTCGGGTTCATCAACTATTTCAGCAGTTAGGTAAGCGTCAGGATTAATTTTTTTAACATGTTTCCGCCAGGATTTCCAAAATAGATGGCTTACTTCAAAAGCCACATCTAATCTCCAACCATCGATGCCGAATTCTGTTCCCTTGTTGTCAGGATTCATCCAACGTTTTGTGGCACTAAAAATGTAGTTCTTGGGTCCCTCAACTAATCCATTTTTATCTTCTTTCCAAACGGGTAATGATTTCACTCCATACCATCCCTCATATTCAAAATTGGTTTGTTTTTTTGAGTCTTTAAAACTGATGACATTAAACCAACTGGCGTAGGCAGAATTCCGTTGTTTTTGTTCGAGGTCTTTAAACGCAAAACTACTAATTCCCATGTGATTAAAAACACCATCAAATATAACTTTTATTTTATTTTGATGTAATTTATTTATAAGTTCTAACATAAGCTTGTCTGCACTGGTCCAAACCCAGGTTCTGGGGTCCTGCGGATTTTCTTTTGCTATCAATAGCCGGTCGTCGGCTGGATTAGGTCCAAAATTCGGATCAATATGATGATAACTAGCAGCGTCGTATTTATGTAAGGAGGGAGAGTCAAATACTGGGTTTAGATAGATTGCGTTCACGCCAAGGTCTTTAAGATAATCTATTTTATCAATGATCCCTTGGAGGTCACCCCCGTAACGCCTCCTCAAAAGATGTTTCCATAGTTCTGGCTCCGCATTTTGTAGTTCATAATCTTGTAGTTGATACCAATCACTACCCCACGGGTGAATCCGCCATACCATCGGTTTTTCTGCAGGGTCGGCACCAAGTATATCTTGCATGGTAGGATTGTTACCGTGATCTCCGTCTCTAAATCGTTCGGGAAAAATCTGATACCAAATTGCGGATTTGGCCCAAGCGGGTACAAATTCTATTGACGTTTTATTGTTATTTAAACCTAATGATTTTATAGATGATTGCTGCGATTGCCCTTGATCCAATATATAATAAACCATCAGTAGAATAAAAAGCATAGTCAGGATTATTTTGTTTGGCATAGGGTCCTCTGAAAATCGATATCCTTGAAGAAATCGACAAGGTTGTTGGTGGATAATTTTACCTAGAAAAAAGTATACCAGCTTGTAGCTTGTAAAAACGTAGTTTAGGGTCTTATGAATACGTATGCAAAACAGGGTAAGAACTTAACCTAGTTATTTCGACAGAGATCAATTGCGTGTGTCGATTGATGCCCAGTTATAAAGCTAGATCTCTAGTGAAACCACAATTTAAGCACCACTGCAGCACTGAGTGGCCGCTAATTGAACCTTTTCTACTTTCAAATGTTATTTTGAAAGGTCAATTTAAGTTATTTTTTGCATGACTCGGTTATGAATACGTATGCATTTAATTGTGTTTCGCTATCGGTCATGATTATTATTGTATCCAGTAGAAATAGAGCTGATAGCGGCTGACTTGGATATGAGTAATTTGCCATTAGGCAAATACCAGTTAGAACTATTAAAAAATAAAAATATCAACACTGTTAGGGGAGTTATAAAATGGCAACAACCAAGTCGAATATTTTTAAACCAAGCTTGCTGGTGATCGCACTGATTACTGCAGGGATGTCTGCACAATCAGTCATCGCTGAAGAGCTATCCGACGCACAAGCAAATAAAGGCGTTGTAACAGTCGCCAAAAATGCATCTAGACAGGCTGTAATGCCGGATACTGGTGAAGCTGCCACTGATGTTGAGATCGTTGCATCGAGTAGCGTCCAATCAAAATCCGACGATCAAACAGATGCCGATGAAGATGAGGGCGAGCTGTTAGTGATCACCGGTTATCAAGGCAGTCTTATTCGTTCAATTGCTGAAAAACGCACCGCCGATACGGTTACCGAGCAGGTTACTGCTGATGATTTAGGTTCACTGCCTGATGTGTCAATCGCCGATGCACTCACTCGATTACCCGGTGTTGCAGCTATCCGAACCGGTGGTAAGGCTTCCGAAATCAATATTCGTGGTTTATCCGGAATATTTGTGCACACCACCCTCAATGGCCGTGAACAGGTGTCTACAAGCGGTAGCCGAAGCGTTGAATTTGCGCAATATCCGTCTGAATTAATTTCCGGTGCGACGGTTTATAAATCGCAAAAAGCCTCGCTAATAGAAGGTGGTGTTGCGGGTAGTGTTGATTTAAAAACCGCAAGCCCCTTGTCTATGAAAAAGGAACAAAGCTTTACCCTAAACGCTCGCGGTATGTTTAATGACCGAGCGAATGAAATTTATGACGCTGAGTCCGATGGTTATCGCATTAGCGCTGCTTATCAAGGAAAATTTGCCGATGACACGATTGGTATTTCGGTAGGGTTCGCTCGACTCTATCAACCTAGCGTTGCAACACAATTTATCGGGTTTGCCTATAACGTTAATCGAGATGTCGATGGTTTAGCCAATGATACCGATGGTCCAGCCACCAATCCGCAAAATGAATATTTAAGTGAAGGCTTTGAAATGCAGCATAAAGGCGGCGTTTCTACTCGTGACGGTTATGTGGCTGCAGTTGAATGGGCACCTAACAATGATTTTGTATTAAAAGCGGATGCCTTTATTTCGAAATTTGACGAGCAGGCATTTGCGCGTGGTTTTCGTGTCAAGTTTGATTCCTCAACCGCCAATATTGCTAATCCTGTTCTGAATGGTAATTCAGTGATTGGTGCAGATTTAAGTCGCGCCAGAATAGGCGGTAATACACGGGTTGAAATTGTTAATGATAATAATGTTAAAGTGGATGATTCTGATAGTTTTGGTCTCAATGCTCAATGGAATCTGACCGACCAATTCACCCTAGTTGGCGATGTTTCTCGTTCTGCTGCGACCAGTGATTTTAGAAATGGTTTGTTGTGGGCGTTAGTGGCAGAAGACGCCACCGTTGCTAATCCTGTTTTTGATCAAAATGTGAGTATTTCTTACCGTTTGAATGGACTTAATTTACCCGATTTAGGTTTTAATCAAAATTTTACTGATTTAAATCGCGTGATGTTGAGCAAATATGGTGTTTATCCTTATCAATTCAAAGACGCCCTCAATGCCGCTCGTTTTGACGGGATTTATGAGTTTCGAAATGATGACTTATTTACCTCCATTGAATCCGGCTTCCGATATTCAGAACGCAAGTACAGCAATCGACGTTCGGTATTTGAATATGGTTCGGATAGTGCCTTTGCTGCGACTGAACCGCCATTGCGTTTAACTGATGCGATGACGTCTGTGGTCAATTTTGGTGGTGCTTTTTCTGGCTTTCCAAGTTACCTAGCGATTGACTATGATGCGGCGTTAAATGCATGGTTTCCCAATGGTGTACCTCAGCCACTAACGACTTGGGGCGCCGATAATTTGGGTAACATTAACAATTCATCTGCCTGGTCTGTATTGCAATCGGGTAGCGTATGGGAAGATGTCACCTCTGGCTATCTAGTGGCTAATCTCGATTCAGAAGTTTCTGATATTGCATTTACAGGAAATGTTGGAATAAGAATTGTTAATACCAAACAGTCGGCAACTACCCTAGTTGATGTTGGTGGTGACCCATTACGTGGTGCACAAAATATTGTGGATGAAGCCGGACTCGTGAATAGCAATTACGCTCCTGGTATTGAAGGAATAGAATATACTGACTACTTACCTCAGTTGAATTTAAATTTCGAAATAGGTGAGAATAGTCAAATTCGATTTGCAGCGGCACGCGTTATGGCACGTTCGCCTATTAATCGTTTAGCATCAAGTGTTAGCGGACGATTTGATGAAAGTATTGGTAAGTATCACGCAAGTAGCACCAATAGCCCTTACTTGAAACCCTTTTTAGCCAATCAGTATGATTTATCTTACGAATACTATTTTACCGAGACCGAAGGCGCGTTTGTTGTCGCCGTTTTTCTAAAGGATCTTAAAAACTTTGTTCAAGAGTTTACTATCAATGATTTCGATTTTGCCGCCCATGGTGTTATTTTACCTGAATATGTGCCAGGTCATGAGCCAAATAACCCTGATAATTTCCCACCATTAAGAGCGATTAACGGTAACTATACGACAGCTGTTAATAATGCCAATGGAGGTTATTTTAGAGGTATCGAATTGGCTTATACGCAAATGTTTACTAATCTGCCCGATTTATGGAGTGGCTTGGGTGTATCGGCGAGTTATGCTTACACTCAAAGTAAAATAGATGCCATAGTTGGTTTAACTACGACGAGTTTAGGTGGTCCAACAGTTGAGACCACTTTTCCTGGTCTTTCAAAAAATGTTATCAACGGTGCGGTGTTTTGGAATTATGATAATTTTGATACGCGTCTAAATGTTCGATATCGTTCCAAGTTTGTTTCTTCTCAGTTTGCAATAGATGAACAGCGGACCTTTTTTGATAGCGAAATGGTGATTGATTATCAAGCATCTTACCGATTCGATGATAGATTCAGCGTGATGTTTCAAGCCATCAACTTAACCGATGAGCCAACCAAAAGTTATTTTGGACAAACTCAACAAACCGGAACCATTCAGTTTTTCGGACGCCAATATTTCTTAGGTGTTAATTACCGGATGTAAAACAATGAATCATTTTAAATTTAAAAAACTAAGTGAAAAAATAAAAACATTACTAACGGAGCTAATCTAATGGCTAGTTACTCAAAATTTACAAACTTTATAGCGGTTGTATTCATTGCTTTGGTGATGGTTGCATGTTCTGGCGAATCAGTTAGCCCCGGTAAGGATTTACTCACCTGTGCGGCTCCTATGATTCCTAACGTGGCAGGTACCCAGTGTATTCAGCCTGAACCAATTTCTTGTCCGGCACCTCTAGTGCCTAATGAGTTCAATGATGGCTGTGAGGTTGGCGCTGATCCTAATGCCCCGACCCCAAGTGTATTCCCGGGGGCCGATGAAGCGATACTCTATTATAACAGAGCTAATCGTGGTGCGACTAACCTACCCAATGACCCACAATATACTGGCTATGTTTTACATACCTCGAATGATACAACCTGTAATTCATATGCCGCGCCTTATGATGCTTCAGTTTGGGGTTCAACTCATGTGTTTGATGGTATTGATCCTAACTACGGTGCCTATTGGATTATTCCACTCAAAACGGATCATACCGCTTGTGGTAATTTCATTATTCATGTTGGTACCGATGATGCGGGTAAGGAAATGGGCGGTGGTGATAAGCAGATGAATTTAGTGCAGGATGATCCAACATTCACCCGAATGAACTGGGTTATCTCTGGATATCCAACCGCGCTTGAATATCCAATTACCGATTTAGGGCCTCAGCCGCTTAAAATTGAAAATGCGGCAGCACATTGGATTGACACCAATACCTTCGTATGGAACATCACCGGTTTTGATTTGGATAATTTAGTCGAAGTGCGTTTGCATCATTCAAACGTGGCAGGCATACAAGCTGATTTAAATGATACCATCAACGGTACTTCTGTAGTGCTTCAGGCGGTCGCGCAAACGCCGGAGCAACAAGCGGCTTATCCTCTTACCGCCGGTTGGCTAGCTTTTTCAATTGCTGAAACTACTGACGCGATAAAAAACATATTGAAAGATGAGCTGGTTCTTGCCGCTTATGACATCGATGGTAAGGCCTATCTAGCAACTTATGTGCAAGCGGCAAAAGTACTGGATGACCTTTATACAAAGGGAGCCAATGATGCAGATGAAGCAAGCTTAGGTGTGGTCTATGCCGGTGGTAATATCACGGCTAATCTTTGGGCTCCGACTGCGCAAGATGTTAAGTTGAATGTTTATGATGGGTCAAAGAATCTCGTCAGCACGGAACAGATGCTCGAAGATCCTGCAACGGGTATTTGGAGTTTTAGCGGAACCTCAGCACTTGACCGGCAGTTCTTTAATTACACCATGACGGTTTATCATTCTCAAAATAAAGCGATTGAGACAGTCGATGTCACCGATCCCTATTCGGTCAGTTTATCAACTAATGGTTATTATTCTCAATTTGTTAATCTAATGGATGCGGACTTAAAACCTGCTGGATGGGATACGCAGATTATTCCAACCATCGCCGATCCAGAAGACGCTGTTATTTATGAAGGTCATATTCGTGACTTTAGCGCCAATGACCAAAGTACAACAGCAGCTAATCGCGGCAAGTATTTAGCCTTTACAGAAACGACTTCGGCGCCAATGAGTCATTTAGCTAACTTGGCAGCCAATGGTCTTACTCACTTTCAAATGTTACCAGTGAATGATATCGCCAGCATTAATGAAGATCCCGCGAGTATTGTTGATATGACGGATACCGTCGCTGATCTTTGTGCGGTCAATGCCAATGCGCCAGTTTGTGGTGTTGAGAGTAATAGTGCCACGCTGTTATCGGTATTAGAAAGTTATTTACCTTTTTCGACTGATGCACAAGCCTTAGTCGATTCAATGCGAGGTTATGATTCCTTTAACTGGGGTTATGATCCTAAGCATTTTAATGCTCCTGAAGGTATTTATGCTTCAAATGCTGATGGCGAAGCACGTATTTTAGAACTGCGTTCAGCGATTATGGCTCTGCATGAAATTGGTTTGCGAGTGAATATGGATGTGGTTTACAACCATACTAATTCTGCCGGTTTATGGGACAATTCTGTATTAGATAAAGTGGTTCCTGGCTACTATCAAAGTCGGGACTTAATCACGGGTGGTGTGCTTAATACCACCTGTTGTAGTGATACCGCTTTAGAACATCGAATGATGGATAAATTTATGTCAGACTCTTTGGTTCAGTGGGCTAATGAATATGATGTTGACGGTTTCCGCTTTGATATTATGAGCGCTGGTTCAAAATCTCAAATGCTTGCCGCGCGAGAAGCCGTGAGAGCTGTCGATGTGGATACCTATTTCTACGGTGAAGGTTGGCCTAGAGATGGTCGTGGTTTTGAAAATGCGACTCAATTTAACATGGCAGGAACAGAAATCGGTACTTTCAATGATCGCTTAAGAGATAGCGTACGCTATGCCGCTCCATTTAATCCCAACGCTAACCTCAATGATCTAGACATCTTACGTTTAGGCATGGCGGGAACGCTGGCGGACTATGTGCTAAAAAGTAGTGGTGATATAGCAAGTACTGGTAGCAGTTTTAATCCTAGTGCCTATGCGCTTGATCCTGCGGATATCATTAATTATGTATCCAAACACGATGATGAAACTCTATGGGACAAGTTGCAGTACAGTCTCGATATATCCATGAGCTTAAGTGACCGAGTGAGGGTACAAAATGTTGCCGCAGCTATTCCGCTGATGAGTCAAGGTGTACCTTTTGTTCAGATGGGTAATGATCTAATTCGTTCCAAATCAATGGACCGTAATAGTTATGATTCTGGTGATTGGTTTAATCGCGTTGACTTTAGCATGATGGGCAGTAATTGGAATGTTGGCTTACCATTAGCGCAAGATAACCAGAATAACTGGAATACGATTGTTAATATTTCTAGTAACCCAAATACTCAGATCAGTGGCTCGGAAGTGATGTTTTCTACGGCAGTTTTTCAAGAGTTTTTAGCCATCAGAAAGTCCAGCAAACTGTTTAGACTTACTACCGCTAGCGATATTATAGAGCGTGTTGGTTTCCATAATATCGGCTCAAATCAAACGCCTGGGGTGATTGTGATGAGTCTGGATGATGGTGTTGGTCTGGTGGATCTTGATCCAAACAATGATGCTATCGTGGTTATGGTTAATGGTACTTCTTCAGAGCAAAGCCATACAGTTTCTACCGCTAGCGGATTTCAACTGCATGCCATTCAGATGGCATCAGCCGATGGCGCTGTGCAAAATGCAAGCTTTAGTGAAGATGTTGCAGCTGTGACCGGAACCTTTACTGTACCGGCTTATACAACCGCTGTATTTGTTAAACCTCAGGGTGCAACTCAGGGTGCAGGGCTATCGGCTTACGCTACATCTGGCGCGCCAGACGTTGTTCCTTACGGTAACACCGTGGTTTATATCCGCGGTGATATGAATGGTTGGGGTGCTGTTGATAGCATGACTTATAAAGGCAATGGGGTGTATCAAGTGGCTATACCTTTAGTGGCCGCCACAAGCTATAACTTTAAAGTGGCCTCGTCGGATTGGAGTACGGTTGATTTTGGATCGCCGACTGCGGCTGTGACTGAGGGTGTTGCAAAAACACTAGCGAGAGCTTCGGGAAATCTACTATTTACGCCTAGCGTTGATGGAACCTATGTGTTTGAACTCAATGCCTTTGCTCCAGAAGCACCGATTATTACTATTCGTAACGAAGAACCCTTCGTTGGTACGACCGTCTACGTTAGAGGTAGTCTCAATGGTTGGGGTACAACAACACCCTTGACCTATATTGGTGGTGGTAAGTACAGCGCAATCTTTAACATTGGCGCCATCGGTGTGCAGGAGTTTAAAATTGCTTCCGCAGACTGGAGTACCGTTGACTATGGTTCAGGTGAAGCCGATCCAACAGTATTTGAAGGTGTTGCTGAAAGTTTAGCGGTGGCATCAGCCAATATGTTAATGGACTTTTTAGAAACCGGTGAGTTTACCTTCTTGTTCGATGCATCTGATTTGACCGCTGTTACCTTAGGCGTTCATAAAACCCAAATGTACGGTGCTACGCCTATCTACGTTCGTGGTGAAATGAATGGCTGGGGGACCAATGACGAACTGATTTACCTCGGCAATTCAGTCTACTCGGTTGACCTCAATCTGACTGCTGGCGCTTATCAATTTAAAGTAGCTTCTAGCGATTGGTCAACCGTCGACTTTGGCGCTACTTCTGGTGAAGAAGCTGTTGTACTCGGAAGCACCAAGATATTAGCAGCGGTTGGCGCTAATATGACGGTTACTATTCCAGCTACTGGCCTTTACCGTTTTGAGATCAGTGGCCCTGATTCGGCTAACCCCGGCCTCACGGTTACAGCGTTACCATAATCATTATTTTAATTAAAGTTGTGTGTTAATCCGTTGCCGCTTAGCAATTACTAAGCGGCTTTTAAC
>JAUZSK010000020.1 GCA_030949565.1 Enterobacterales bacterium | reverse complement strand
CCGATGGTTGGTTTGTTCCTGAAATGCCAGATCTTAACCAAAGAAATCCCTATCTAGCGACCTACTTAATTCAAAATAATATCTGGTGGATAGAGTCTGCTGATTTATCTGGAATGAGAATTGATACCTATTCCTATTCGGATAAAACTTTTCTTGCAAAATTTAGCCAAAGGATACTTCAAGAATACCCCCACTTTAATATGGTCGGGGAGGAATGGTCGGTCGATCCTAGTGTGGTTGCTTATTGGCAAAAGGGCAAACAAAACTATGATGGCTATCAATCAAATTTACCTTCTTTGATGGATTTTCCAACCCAGAAATCGCTTGTCGAAGCACTAACTGAAAAGCAAGATTGGAATAAAGGGATCAAAAAACTTTATGCTGTTATCGCAACTGATCATGTGTTTATCCAAATCCTAATGGTTTAATGGTTTTGCGGATAATCATGATATGGACCGTTTACTTACTCCCGCCTGGCGGTGATATTAAGCTGGCTAAACTAGCATTGGTATTTTTGGCGACAACCCGAGGTATACCGCAGTTTTTCTATGCTACTGAAGTGCTAAAGGCTAATCAACTAAAGCATAATCATGGTAGTATCCGTGAAGATTTTCCCGGTGGCTGGAAAAAATGATTCTCTCCTGGCCCATTTAGCAACCAAGGGCTTTCTAAACGCCAGATCGAAATGAAGTCTTTTACTAGAATGCTATTTAATTGGCGCAAAAATTCACCCTTGATGGCTTCAAGTCAATTAATTCATTACCTGCCTAAGCAAGAGGTCTACTGTTTATTTTAGGTATAATGCCAGAAATAAGATAATGGTTGTCCTTAATAAAAATAATCATGCGGTTTTAATCGACCCGAAACACTATAAAAGTATGATTAGTCAAAAAGAGCGAAGCGTTTTTTCACGTGAGGTACTGACACAAAAAACTATTAACCTCAATAAATCGATCTTGGTGGATGCAAAACAAGCATTGATAATTGAAATAAATACTTCAATTCCAATAGAAAAAATTAATTAATGGATGGTATCAATAACGTGCTGATATTAAGCAAACAAAGAGACGTCAAAAGCCTCAATTTATCTATATTCCTTTGTTTTTTATTGCTGCTAGCGGTGTGGGCAAAACAACTGCAGGCAAAAATTCTAAGTAATGACATTAGACTAGTTGATAAACAACTTATCATTAAGACCGAGTCAGGACAGCTTATCTATCAATCATTGGCCGGTAACGCTATCGAAGTTCGATATCAAGCGGAGGGTATAAAAGAATTTCCCTCATTTGCTAAAAAGAATAAATTATTAATAAAAATACCATTGGTGACAGAGACCAATGAACATATTGTGTTCGTTAATGGTCGTGTTAAAGCGGTAATCAACAAAAAGGATTTTAGTGCTGAATTTTATCAAAACGAAAAACTGTTGACTAAACAAAAAGCCTTTTGGTTTAAAAAAAGAAATCTAGGGTTTACATTTACACTCGATCAAACCGAAATCATTCTGGGAGCCGGGGAGCGTGTATTAGGCATGAATCGTCGTGGCTATCGCTTGCCACTTTATAATCGAGCACACTATGGGTATACCGATCACTCGGAGCAAATGTATTATAGTTTGCCCTATGTAGTATCTAGTAAAGGCTATTCGGTTCTATTTGATAATACTGCGAAGGGCTGGGTAGATATTGGTAAGAAATCAGCCAATGAATTAAGCTTTGAGGCTGTTGGTGGTCGCGCCGCCTATATCATTTTTGCCGGCTCAAGCTTTCCTAATCTAATTCAAAAATATGTTGCTGTTACCGGTAAGCAGCCACTCCCTCCGCTTTGGTCTTTGGGTAGTTTTGCCTCTCGTTTTGGTTATCGGGATCAACAGGAGGTTTTGCAAACAGTCGCACTGTTTGAACAAAAGGATATTCCGCTAGACGCAGTGGTACTTGATCTCTACTGGTTCGGTAGTGAAATAAAAGGGCTTATGGGAAAGTTAGACTGGGACAGAAGCACATTTCCTCATGCTGAAAAAATGATTGAGCAGCTTAAAAAGAAAAATATCAACAGCATTTTAGTTACTGAACCTTTTATACTCAGCAGTTCAGAAGGTTGGAAAGATGCGGTTAAAAATTCTGTGTTGGCTAAAGATCTTGATCGAAAATTGGTTAAACGTTTTGATTTTTACTTTGGTAATACTGGGTTAGTTGATATTTTTGATCAGTCAGCCAGAGATTGGTTTGCGGATGTTTACGACAGGTTAGACAAGCAAGGTGTATCGGCTGTTTGGGGTGATTTGGGAGAACCAGAAGTGCATCCAGATGAGTTACAGCACTATTTATCACAAAGCCAAGAATATGTATCAGCTGATATTTTACACAATGCCTATGGTCATGAATGGGCTAAAATGGTGTTTCTCAATCAGTTAAAGAATCACCCGACTAAGCGTCCTTTTGTGATGATGCGCTCTGGATTCGCTGGCAGTCAAAGGTACGGCATTATTCCTTGGACCGGTGATGTTTCTCGAACCTGGCAGGGTTTAAAGTCACAGGTTGAGTTATCCTTGACAATGGGGCTTTCGGGATTAGCCTATACCCATTCTGATCTCGGCGGTTTTGCTGGCGGTGAGTCTTTTGATAAAGAGCTATATATCCGCTGGTTACAGTATGGTGTTTTTCAACCGATTTTTCGTCCCCACGGTCAAGATCATATTGCGCCTGAGCCGGTTTTTCAAGATGCTGAAACGATTTCAATAGTAAGGCGATATATTAAACTTCGATATCAGTTGCTGCCTTATCTTTATAACATGGCCTATGAAAACACAACCACTGGTATGCCTTTAATGCGACCTTTATTTTTTGATGACGAAAGCGACCTGAGTTTATATGAGCGCACAGATAGCTATTATTGGGGTGATTCATTGTTTGTTTCACCGATTACTGAAGCGAATAAAAACATCCAAAAAATCGATCTACCTAAGGGGATCTGGTTTGATTTTTGGAATAGCCAACGCTATGTCGGCGATCAAACCATTGAAATCACTACACCACTTGAAAAACTGCCGTTACTTGTGAAAGCTGGTGCCTTTATTCCGATGATTGATCCGATCAATAATACCAATGATTATCAGACTAATAAATTAATCTTGCATTACTATGCCGATCAAAGTGTTAACACCAGTCGTTATCAATTATTTGTCGATGATGGAAGTTTTAATAGCATTAAAAATAATCAATATGAATTACTTAACTTTGTTGCTCAGCGAAATGACAAAGCCTTGACCATTGATTTTTCTCGTGATGCTAGACAGTTTAAATCAGCCCTAAAGACTCGAAAAATTATTGTGCAGATACATCAATGGCTGCAACAACCAAACGAGATTTTTTTCGCGCAGCGAGCGCTTGCAAAACGAGCGATCATTTATGACCAGAATGAAAAACTTTTAACCATTCAGCTAGTATGGGATCATGAAAATAAGCAACTGGTTATTGGCTCCACGGAAAAATAATTTGAAGGAATAAAACTTGAAAAAAGCACCAGTAATTACATTTATTATTGTCACTAGTTTGGCCGGGCTATTGTTCTACCAATTTGATCGCGTATCAAATCTGAAAACTGATACTGCTAGTCAAACGCGAAATTCTTTAACTTTAGAAACAAACAATAGCAATCTAGCTTATGCTGCAAAAAACACTCAAGTTAAAACCGGTAAAGCCGTTATCTATCAAGTGCTACCGCGAATTTTTGGCAATAAAAAACACACCAATAAAGCTTGGGGTACTCGATCGGAAAATGGTGTTGGTAAATTTTCTGACTTTACCGAAACCGCTCTTAAAGCCATTAAAAAACTGGGTACCACCCATATTTGGTTTACAGGCGTGTTGCATCATGCGATGGTTGCTGATTATAAGTCAGTTGGTATTTCCGATGATGATCCTGACGTGGTTAAGGGACGGGCGGGGTCGCCCTATGCGATCAAAGATTATTATAATGTTGCCCCCGATTTAGCCGACAATCCTGCCCATCGATTACAAGAGTTTAAACAATTGATCGAACGAACTCACCAGCAGGGTATGAAAGTGATTATTGATATCGTTCCCAATCATGTGGCGCGCCAATATCAGTCAATATCAAAGCCTGCCGATGTGGAAGATTTTGGACAGTCAGATAATTCTGCAGTTGAATATCGACGGGATAATAATTTCTACTATATTCCTGGCGCTTCTTTTCAAGTACCCAGTGATGGCCACTATCGACCGCTTAACGGCGAAGCACATACTTTGAGTGATGGTTTATTCGAAGAGAGTCCCGCTAAATGGACCGGTAATAATGTCCGTCTGGCAAAACCAAACCTATCGGATTGGTATGAAACGGTGAAACTCAATTACGGTGTTAAAGCCAATGGTGATCTCGATTTTGAGCGGTTACCAAAAAACTACTCAAGTAAAAATTACCAGCAGCATGTTGATTTTTGGATGGATAAAAATGTCCCAAATACCTGGATAAAAATGCGAGAAATTACCAACTATTGGTTACAGCAGGGGGTTGATGGTTTTCGTTATGATATGGCGGAAATGGTTCCAGTGGAGTTTTGGAGTTATCTTAATTCAAATATAAAATTAAAAAGACCCGATGCACTACTTATTGCAGAAATATACAATCCGAATATCTATCGGGATTATATTGATTTAGGTAAAATGGATCTACTTTATGACAAGGTGGGTTTTTATGATGGTTTAAAAGCCGTTATCCAAAAACGTCAACCGACATCTAGTTTAATTAATCTAGTCAACAAGCACCGAAATTTTGATCAGCATCTTTTACATTTTCTAGAGAATCATGACGAACAGCGGATTGCAAGTCAAGCTTTTGCCGGAAGCGCAGAAAAAGCTAAACCAGCGATGGTGGTTTCGGTTTTAGTTAATCGTGCGGCAAATCTTATTTATTTTGCGCAAGACTTAGGTGAGGCGGCGTTAAAGGATGCAGGATTCGGTAAGGCTAGTCGTACCACTTTATTTGACTATTGGGGGCTTGAGACTTTGCAGCGCTGGAGTAATGGCGGCAAATATGATGGTGCAATGCTGACTGTACAAGAGAAAAATCTGCAGTGGTTTTATCAAAGCTTATTACAGCTAAGTCGCTCGGCTTCCGCTTTGCGTGGCGACTATATGGAACTTCATTCATTTAATCTTAATCAGAAGGGTTATTCGGATGAGCTTTTTTCTTTCGCTCGCTGGAATGAACAGCAAAAACTGATTGTGGTTAGTAATTTTTCAGAAAAAAACAGAGTTCAATTTAAGCTACAACTCACGCCAGATTTAATCCAACAGTGGCAATTAAATTCTGGTCAATATCAGTTATCTGAAAAACTAACTAACAGTGAATACAATTCGAAATTAATCGTTTCAATGAACGAGGCCAGCATTTCTATTAGATTAGAACCCTTGCAGTCTATGGTGCTTGAGTTAAATAAAAGGTAAAAACAGGCTATCCTCGAAACAGAAACTGAGTCATCCTTGAGCTCCGTTAATCGAGGATCTTGTGCAGGTTAAAATAATAATCCTTGTTACATATTCGGATAATTCGGCCCACCAGCACCTTCTGGTGTTACCCAGTTGATGTTCTGGCTGGGATCTTTAATATCACAGGTTTTACAGTGTACACAGTTTTGCGCATTAATCTGAAAACGGGGGTTGTTGCCATCATCATCACTAATGACTTCATAAACACCGGCAGGGCAGTAGCGTTGAGCCGGTTCATCATACTCAACTAAATTAACTTGGATCGGAATATCCTTGTCTTTCAATTGCAAGTGAACGGGTTGGTTTTCTTCATGGTTGGTATTGGAAATAAACACCGAAGATAGTTTATCAAAGGATAAAATGCCATCAGGTTTAGGGTATTCAATTTTTTTACACTCAGAGGCTTTTTTCATTTGTGCATAATCGGGCTTTGGATCTTGTAAGGTCCAAGGCAACATGCCATTAAAAATATTGATATCGATAAAGGCGTAGGCGGAGCCGATAAGGTTACCCCATTTATGTTGGGCGGGGCCAAAATTACGTTGCATATGGAGTTCTTTCCAAGCCCAAGATTTTTGATAGCGGCTGCTGTAATCCGCTAAACATTTTTCAGGTATTTCATTACCCAGCGCTTCAAAAATTGATTCGGCCGCAAGCATGCCGGATTTCATGGCTGTATGAGAACCTTTAATTTTGGCGAAGTTTAAGGTGCCAGCGTCATCACCGATCAAAAGACCGCCGGCAAAATGCATTGTTGGCTGAGATTGTAAACCGCCTTTAACAATGGCTCGAGCGCCATAGGTGATTCTTTCACCACCGGTTAAATACCGTGCAATGATAGGATGATGCTTATAACGCTGAAACTCGTCAAAAGGGCTGACATGAGGGTTGCTATAGGATAGATCCACGATGAGGCCTACCGCCACTTGATTGTCTTCAATATGATATAAAAAACCACCGCCAGCACTATCGCTTTCGGTCAAAGGCCAACCAGCGGTATGAATGACTTTACCTATCTCATGTTGTTCGGCTGGGATTTTCCAGATCTCTTTAATACCGATTCCATAATGTTGCGGATCTTTGCCGTTATCAAGATTAAATTTTGCGATGAGACTTTTACCTATGTGACCACGACATCCCTCAGCAAAAATGGTGTATTTTGCATGAAGTTCCATACCGGGCATATAGCCGTCCTTAGGAGAGCCATCTTCAGCCACGCCCATGTCTCCAGTCAGAATGCCTTTAACGCTGCCATCTTTATGAAATATGGCCTCGCTGGCGGCAAAACCAGGAAAAATTTCAACACCTAAGGCTTCCGCCTTTTCAGCTAGCCAGCGGCAAAGATTGCCGAGGCTAATAATATAATTACCATGGTTATGCATGGTTTTTGGGGCAAATAGGTTTGGTATTTTGTGTGCTTTGCTGGCGGATTTAATCAGATATATTTCATCACCGCTGACTTCTACCGCTACCGGAGCACCTTGTTCCTTCCAATCAGGGAACAGCTCTTGCAATGCCTTGGTTTCAAAAACCGCACCGGAGAGGATATGCGCGCCCACTTCAGAGCCTTTTTCGACTACACAAATACTCGTCTCTCGCTGCTCTTTTTGAGCGAGTTGAGCTAATTTAATGGCGCAGCAAAGGCCCGCTGGCCCAGCTCCAACAATGACAACATCAAATTCCATCGATTCTCTTACAATGGCTGATTGATCCATGCTTTCCACTCCAAAAAACGGCTAAAATAAGGGTTAAACTGAAATTAACGAAAGTCAGCGATCGATATTGCGCGAAACTGTCCCATTATACCCGATTTTTGTTGACGTTAAACGGATAAAACGGCAAAATCGCGCTACTTTTAACAAGTTTCCAATATTAAATCAAGACTATTACAGGTAACCCTATGAAATTACTAGTGACGGTAAAGCGAGTGGTTGACTTCAATGTCAAGGTTCGTGTAAAAGACGATCAATCTGGCATCGAGACAGCCAATGTAAAAATGTCCATGAACCCTTTCTGTGAAATCGCAGTAGAAGAGGCGGTACGCTTAAAAGAAAAAGGTGTGGCTTCCGAAATCCTGGTGGTATCGATCGGGCCGCAACAAGCACAAGAAACCCTCCGTACGGCTCTTGCATTAGGTGCGGATCGCGCCATTTTGATCAAGACCGATGAAGAAGTTCAGCCCTTGGCCGTGGCAAAACTACTTAAAGAAGTGGTGGCAAAAGAGTCTCCTGATATGGTGATTATGGGTAAACAGTCGATTGATGGCGATAATAACCAGTCAGGTCAAATGTTAGCGGCTCTTTTAGATTGGCCACAAGGGACTTTTGCTTCTGAAGTTACTGTTGCAGATGGTAAAGCCTCCGTCACTCGGGAAGTCGATGGCGGTTTAGAAACCATTGCTATAGATCTTCCGGCCGTAGTCACCACCGATTTGCGCTTAAACGAACCTCGATTCGCTTCTTTGCCCAATATAATGAAAGCCAAGCGCAAACCGCTAGAGGAAATGACACCTAAAGATCTTTCGGTGGATATCGCAAGGCGTGTTACTAGCTTAAAAGTTGAGTCACCAGCGTCAAGACAAGCAGGAATTAAGGTTGAGTCGGTGGCAGAACTGGTTGATAAATTAAAAAATGAAGCAAAGGTGATCTAAATGGCTATTTTAGTAATTGCAGAACATAATAATCAAGATTTGGCTGCTGCCACTTTAAATACCTTGGCAGCGGCTGAAAAAATCGGCAGCGATATCCATGGCCTTGTGATTGGCAGTGGATGTCAATCGGTCGCCGATCAGATGGCCGCTTGTAACAGCGTTAAAAAAGTTTTATTTGCCGATGATGCGAGTCTCGAACATGCGACGGCAGAAAGTATGAGTGCCATTGTTGTCGCTATTGCGGGCGACTATAGTCATATTTTAGCCAGTGACACGACTTCCGGTAAGAACTTTATGCCACGAGTGGGTGCCAAGCTAGATGTACAACCTATCTCTGATATTATCGCAGTGGAGAGTGAAGATACCTTTAAGCGGCCTATCTATGCGGGTAATGCTATTGCAACCGTGCAATCATCTGATAGTGTTAAAGTAATGACGGTACGTGGAACCGGATTTGACGCAGCAAGCGCCGAAGGTGGTAGCGCTGAAATTCAAGCTATCGATGCCAGCCAATATGTTGCAACTAATGCTAAGTTTGTGTCACAGGAGCTCACGGTTTCAGAACGCCCTGAATTGACCGCCGCTAAGATTATTATTTCTGGTGGTCGCGGGATGCAAAGTGGTGATAACTTCCATCTACTGGAAGCCATCGCCGATAAGCTAGGTGCAGCCGTCGGCGCCTCTAGAGCCGCAGTAGATGCGGGTTTTGTTCCCAATGATTACCAAGTGGGACAAACCGGTAAAATCGTAGCTCCTGATCTTTATATTGCGGTGGGTATATCCGGTGCAATACAGCATCTTGCGGGTATGAAAGACAGCAAAGTCATCGTCGCCATCAACAAAGATGAAGAAGCACCGATATTTCAAGTCGCTGACTATGGTTTAGTGGCAGATTTGTTTAATGTATTGCCGGAGTTAAAAGAAGCATTGTAACCACAGATTGTTTTAGGATGCTTAAAACCTGAACCTAAGTGTTCAGGTTTTTTTTTGATAAACTCGGCATTAACATCTATTTTATGATATGATTTTCGATTATTCGTAACGTAAGAGGCGACTAACAGTGAAGTATATCCTATTATTTATAATGCTGTGTTTTATGAGCCTAGCTAGTAAAGCTGAAGAGCAGCAAAGTAGCAACCAGCAAACAAAAACCGTAAAGCATAAAGTGCAATGCGCAACGAGTTATCAATCTTGCTTAACACATTGTATTGATGATACTCAAACAAAGTTCTGGCAAAAGGGCTGTCGAAGTCAATGTTATAGTTTAAAACTTCAGTGCCTAAACAAACCTAAAATCGATAAGGCGAAGGCCTTTGCGAAATCTAAATGGAACAAAACGAAGCAATGGTATAAGGGTTATAAGGGTGAAAAAAATTAATTCCTGATCAAAAAACGCCAACAAAATTTAGCTGGCGTTTTTAATTGCTTAAGTAAAAATGACAAGATTATGGCTTAGCCATTAATCCCATTACGTTACCTGTGTTCCAAAGCCATCTAAGCGCAACGATTAACGCAGCAGCCATTAGGAATCCTACCATATGACCAGCGAAAGCTCCGATGTAGGCGCCAACTGCGGGAATAGCGTTAAGTCCTGCGGCAGCCATTTTTAGACCGATTGCTAGCACAATGGTTTCAACCACATTGTCTTCAGATAAGAAATAATAGCAAAAACCGCACCAAGAAGCGCCATGATCCACATGTAGTCTGTGACTGCTGCGACACCGGCAGTTGCCACAAGAGCGATAATGAGTGCGAGTAGAAATGAAATATTACCTAGTTTATTCATTGTTCTTGTACCTCTTATTGTTGTTTTAATTTAAGGCAGTTAGTGCGACAGCAATAGCCGCCTTTAATGGACCGAATTTTTCAGTCAGCGAGTACCGTAACATAACAAATTATAGGCTGTAAAGTGGGCACCGATCATCAAATAAAGTCGTTAGGCTTATTTTCATAAGATGGCTACCTATTTATGGTAGTTAGACTCTTTTATGGGTGTATTTTGCTAGAGGTCAAACCAGTAAGTATTTTTTCATTGTATTTTCCAACTAATTGAAAAATTGTCCATATCAGTTTAATTTTATTATAAAATGACTTATTTGAAATCTCTAAATTCAGCAAAAAAAAAGCCTGATAAAAATCATCAGGCCTAGAAAAAGCTAAACTCGGCAGAGATTAGCAAACTGTTAATATGCTCTAAAAACTTGTTTAGTGCATATTTAAATCCTTTAGTTATTTGATGAAATTCATCCTTATTTCAGTTAAACCTAGCGACGTTTTTAAAAATTAGCCGCATTTGGAATCGCCGCAACTGAGGCAAGTCATACATCCATCCATTAAAATGGCTGCTTTAGTCATACATTTAGAACACATTTGCGCGCCATCAGGAAAATCAGTACTATTATCGACTTGTTCAGCTTGCATGGCATCATATTCAGCACGTTTTTGATCCACTAGTTTTTGTTGATGCTCATCTAAACCATCATCTTTAAGTAGGCCAATCATTTTTAAATGAGATTCAATGGCATCACCAATTTCAGCAACTAAAGACGGCATATATTTTCCACCGGGCTTAAAATAACCACCCTTAGGGTCAAATACTGCCTTTAATTCTTCGGCAAGAAAAGTGCAATCACCACCCTTTCTGAAGACTGCTGAAATGACTCGAGTGAGGGCTACCACCCACATAAAATGATCCATATTTTTTGAATTTATAAAGATCTCAAAAGGTCTTCTTAATTCATGCTCCGTACCCTGGTTAAGCACAATGTCATTGATGGTCATATAAAGTGCATGCTCAGATAAAGGCGTTTTCACTTTATAAGTCGAACCCAAAAGCATCTCAGGACGCTTGACACTTTCGTGCATCTGTACAATTTCAGCCGTCGGCTTTTTATTTTTTGAAACCGAGCTGCCAGCATTTTCTTGTTCTAATTCAGCATCATCTTTTTTTACTTTGTAACCGACGATAGGTGATGTAATTTTTTTAACCATTAGCGTTAATCTTTCCGTTGTTTAAATCGTTTATTTAATAATATGTTTAGACTTTACAGCTTGCCGTAATAGCCTTCTTTTAAAGCATCAAAGAGATTGGCAGCGGTATGACTTTCGCCATCGTATTCAACCTCTTCGTCACCTTTTAGTTCTATTTTTGTACCATCTTCTAGGGTGAACTGATAAGTGGTATTTTTTAAATCGTCTTCTTTAACAAGAACGCCTTGGAAAACTTCAGGATTAAAACGGAATGTGGTACATCCTTTTAATCCTTTCTCATATGCGTAAAGATAAATATCTTTAAAGTCTTCAAAAGGAAAATCTGTGGGAACATTAGCCGTTTTAGATATAGACGAATCAATCCACTTCTGTGAAGCCGCTTGAATATCCACATGCTGCTTTGGTGTAATATGATCGGCGGTCACAAAATAATCGGGCAGCTTTTCACCTTCTTTTTCAGAAAAAGGCATGGCATTAGGATTAACTAATGTTCTGTATGCGAGCAATTCATAGGAGTATACATCAACTTTTTGCTTACTCTTTTTGCCTTGCCTTATGACATTTCTAGCGTAATGATGAGCAAAGCTAGGTTCAATACCATTGCTTGCATTGTTAGCCAAAGAGAGTGAAATTGTACCGGTGGGTGCAATGGATGAATGGTGAGTAAATCGTGCGCCTTGCTTGGCTAAAGCTTCCACTAGTTCAGGCTCTACTTCAGCTATTTTCTGCATATAACGGCTATATCTTGTGTGTAACACTTTGCCTTTAATTTTATGACCCACTTTGAATCCATCTTTGACCATTTCGGGGCGTTTATGCAGCATGGCACCCGTTACTGTGAATTCTTCATTCATGATTGGGGCTGGGCCTTTTTCTTTGCTCAGTTCCAATGCCGCTTTCCAACCTTCAACGGCTAACACTTGGGTCACTTTTTCGGTAAATTCAACCGATTCCTGTGAACCATAGGTTTTACACAGCATGGTAATGGTTGAACCTAGGCCTAGGTAGCCCATACCGTGGCGGCGTTTAGAGTTGATTGCTTCACGTTGGCCAATAAGGGGTAAACCATTAATCTCAACCACGTTATCGAGCATTCGAGTGAAGATTTTGACCACCTTTTTAAACTTGTCCCAATCAAAAGAGGCTTGTTCGCTAAAAGGACTCGTCACAAAACGAGTTAGGTTAATTGAACCAAGCAGGCAAGAACCGTATGGAGGAAGTGGTTGCTCACCACAAGGGTTGGTTGCTCTAATGTTTTCACAAAACCAGTTATTATTATTGTTGTTCACCTGGTCAATTAAAATAAATCCAGGTTCTGCAAAATCATAGGTTGAAGACATAATAAGATTCCACAACTTTTTAGCTTTAATCGTTTTGTGGATTTTACAGGCGACTTCACCGAGCTCATTAACATGGTAACTTTCGGTAATAGGCCATTCGCGCCATACAATTACATTGGAGTCATCAAGGTCAATATGATCTTGCTGGATTTCTTTTTCCGTGACAGGAAAAATCAAATGCCAGTCTTTGTCTTCAATCACGGCTTGCATAAAGGGGTCAGTAATCAGCAAAGATAAATTGAATTGTCTTAAACGTCCGTCTTCTCGTTTCGCTCGAATAAAGTCCAAAACATCAGGATGGCTAATATCAAAAGTTGCCATCTGAGCGCCACGGCGACCGCCAGCCGACGAGACCGTAAAACACATTTTATCGTAGATATCCATAAAGGATAATGGGCCAGAGGTATAAGCACCGGCGCCTGATACATAAGCATCTTTAGGGCGTAGAGTTGAAAATTCATAACCAATACCACAACCGGCCTTAAGGGTTAACCCAGCTTCATGCACTTTTTCTAAAATGCCATCCATCGAGTCAGTAATGCTACCCGACACGGTACAATTGATTGTTGAGGTGGCAGGCTTATGCGCCAAAGCGCCCGCATTGGATGTAATTCGACCGGCTGGTATTGCGCCATGACGCAGTGCCCACAGGAAATCCTTATGGACTTGCTCTTTGACATCATTATCATCTTCGACATCTGCCAAGGCTTTAGCGACTCTTTTATAGGTATCATCAATGGTTTTGTCGACCGCTACACCTTCCTTGGTTTTTAACTGATATTTAGTTTCCCAGATATCGACCGACGTATTTTGAAAGTCGATTTGATAGTTTTCAGGTGTATTTGATTTTTTTAATGATGCTGTCATTAACAGTTTCCCTCTGAAGATCTGACTGCCCCGAAAGACTCAGAACCTGTTGTAGTTATCATTGTTTGTTTCTAAATTAAATTATTATTTCTTAATAAATGTCTACTTAAAGCTAAATATTTTGTTAAAACCACGGGTATTACAATTAAAAGTGGCTAACTGTCTTTCTTATCGTTATTACACTAAACCTTGTCGGGTAATTGCCCTTGATTACAGGGGGCTCTCAGGAGTGCTCAATATCTGCCAATAACCAGTCATCCAAAGCCCATTTATACCCATTAGTTGACTCTAGTTGTGAGTAAATAGGGTATAACTTCTGCAAAACACTGTGGATAATAAGTGAATAATTAACCACTAATTAACAAAATATCAAAAATTGTTAAAAATCAACGAATTACTATATCTGGTGGTATGTTCGCTGTTGGGTACACAATATATAGATCACAGATAGCCTTGTAAAGCGCTATTAGGGCTATTTAATGATTATTTTTAGGCTAAAATTATCGCTAAAAAAACTGGCATGAATATTATGAAAGGCGAGTGGTGCTGCTTGAATTTATTGGGAGTCAATAAACTCAAGCCTTAGCAACAATATCGAGCAAATTTGGTGTTGCGCATGAACAATTGTTTAGTCAAATTGGTTGATATTTCCCGATTTTAAAAATGTGAACCGTGTCACAAAAAATATTATAATCTCAGGGCATAATGCTCGGTTATTCTTTATTCAACGACTTGCTTTGTTGTATCAACGCCCAACTGGTAAGAAAGTTTTTACCCCATATTTTTTCAAGTTGCTGCTTGTTATAGCCTCGTTTGACTAATTCCTTTGTGATATTCAACGATTGGCTAGCATTTTGCCAATTGGATAATTCACCACCACCGTCAAAATCAGAGCTAATTCCGACATGGTCTATTCCTGCTATCCTAATCACGTGTTCTATTTGGTCTACATACTGGCTTACAGAGGCAAGCGGATAGTCTTTATTGAGTTGAATCATGCCTGACGCATATTCTGCTGTATGTTCATGGTATTTATAATCAAATTTTTCAGCATGGTAGGTTTTAGCAATTTCAACTTTCATTGCTTTATAGGCCGCGTCGCGCGCGGGATCGTCCTTTATAAAGCCCGAATAAGCCACCAGCTGTACCACCCCACCCTTATCGGCAATAGCTTTGATAAGATTATCGGGCAGGTTTCGCGGGTGACTATGTAGCGCCCTTGCTCCAGAATGCGACGCTATAATCGGTGCTTTAGAGTATTTAAGGGCATCTTCAACGCACTTATCGGAGGCGTGAGACAGATCAATCATCATTCCGAGTTGATTCATTCTAGCAACCACCTGTTGCCCAAATTCAGACATACCACCATGTTCTTGTGCCACATCACCTAGCGATTTTTTGGCCGCTGAACTATCACAGATATCGTTGTGACCGCTATGGGTCAAGCCTAAGTAGCGAGCACCACGTCGGTAAAACTCATCCAAGCGGTTTAGATTTTTAGCGAGGGTATAACCATTTTCCACACCAATAATTGCGACAAGCTTGCCTTGTTGATTAATTCGATAAACATCAGCAGGGGTCAAGGCCAGTTCAATTTGGTCCGAGTAAACTTCATCCGTCATCTTATGGATAGCATCAAACTTTTTAATCGCGGCCTTATAGGCAGCATCATAACCGGCTTGGTCACGCTTTTTCTGCTCAACATAGACAATAAAAACCACTGTATCAAGTCCACCTCGTCTCATTTTATCAAAATCCACCTTCATGTCGGTCTTTTTGCCAGGATCAAATGCTGGCTCTCGCATATATTCACGAGAGATATCCACGTGACTGTCTAAAGTGAGTAGTTGTTGATGCAACTGGCTGACTTGTTGATCGTTTAAAGAGGCTGCGTCCGGTGAAGAGGGCTGGCTAGTGGCGGCATCTAGGGTTTGGCCCTTCGATTGTACTTTTGCTGGTGTCTCAGTTGATTGGTCGCAAGCATTGAGCGCAACTAGCAATAAAGCATAGGCTGTTAATTTTAGCAGTGGTTTGAAATCAATAATACGAATGAACAGCATAGTGTTACCTCACACAGTGATGAAATAGAATATGAAAAAAATTGATTGTGATTAATTCAGTTTTGTTAGCTTGCAGCGGTTATTGCCAGTTAGCCAATTGATCTCTATCAATTAGCTCAGCATAGGATACTCGCGCTTTTATAATACTATATTCAGCGTCTTTCACCAAAACTTCGGGTATCAATAGTCGGGTGTTGTAGGTTGAGGCCATTACCGCACCATAAGCTCCGCTATTCGTTATTGCCAGCAGTTCACCTTCTTCTAGTGCTGTCATTTGACGGTTTCTGGCAAAGGTATCGCCTGTTTCGCATACTGGTCCTACAACGTCATAGGTTTCATTGGCTTGTTTCTGGTGCACCGATAGAATTTCATGATGAGCGTCATACATGCTGGGCCTTAATAAATCATTCATCGCCGCATCAATGATGAGAAACAATCGTTCATCACCTTGTTTCTTGTAGACCACTTTTGAAACTAGTAAGCCACTGTTTGCCACTAATGAACGTCCAGGCTCCAGTAATATTTTGCATTGGCTGGAGGCAAAGATCTCTTTAACCATCTGACAGTAATCAGATATTTCATGGTCAATTTGTTGTTTATGCTCATAATTGACGCCTAAACCGCCTCCAAGATCGATGATCTCAATATTAATCCCATCCGTCGTTAGGTCTTCTACTAGGTGTTTAATTCGCTCAAAGGTTAGACGAAAAGGCGTTAGGTCGGTTAATTGCGAACCAATATGAACATCGACACCCTGTACTTTAATGCCTTTCATTTCACTGGCTTTGCGATAGATTTCACGGGCTTTGCTAATCGGAATGCCAAATTTATTTTCTGATTTACCTGTAGAAATCTTGGCGTGGGTATTGGCATCGATATCGGGATTGATTCTAAAGGCGATTGCCGCAGTGGTTTGCATTTCTATGGCAATCTGATTAATAACCTCTAGCTCATTTTCTGATTCGACATTAAATTGCAAGATCTTTTGAGACAGAGCATATTGAATTTCTTTGGCCGTTTTGGCAACACCCGAATAAACAATTTTATCAGAGGGTACACCAGCCTTCAGCGCACGTCTTAACTCGCCTTCTGAAACCACATCGGCTCCAGCGCCTTGTTGCGCCAAGGTTTTAATGATGGCTTGGTGAGAATTAGCTTTAACAGCGTAACAAATTAAATGATCAATCGGCTGCAAATTGGATTGATAATTCTGGTATGCTTGCTCTATTGAGCTTTGTGAATAACAATAAAAGGCGTATCGATTTGTTTTTCAATCGAATTGATAGCGACTTGTTCAATATGTAGGTGTTGATTTTTGTACTGATAATGGTTCAAGCCTGTTTCTCCAATAAAAACTTATAGGTTGGTAATTTAATTAGGTCAAGCTACTGTCAAAAGGATGTCACACCTTCACAGGAATAAATAAACTAGATTTATTCAAGTTGTTAGAAATAAAATATTCCTATAGAATAAAAATAGATAATATATTATTATTCAAGCTCTGTCTTCAGCGAATTTAAAAAGATATTACGTATAGACTTATTTTACGCGTTTATCCACAAAATATGGCCTATATAGCCCGTTGATCTAGCATTCAAGTCACCAATAATTCAAATAAGGGTTTTTAATATGGAATGGTTTAAAATATTACCGCCACTGGTCGCCATTTTTATCGTTCTGTGGAAAAAAGAAGTGATTCTTGCCTTGTTACTGGCCATTTTTGTGTCTGAATGGTTACTCATAGATGCTAGTCTAGTGGCTTCACCCTTTTTTGGTGGATTATCCAGCCTAGACCGAATTACCGATGTCTTTTCTGATGCCGGAAACACTCGTATCTTGATTTTTAGTGTCTTAGTTGGTTCTTTGTTGGCTTATATGCGCTCATCTGGAGGTGTTGTTGGTTTGGTCAATGGCCTTATTTCAAAAGGTTTTGCAAAATCGCCACGTCAGGTGTCCTTGATGGCGAGTTTTGCAGGCGTGGTTGTATTTATTGAATCAAATCTAAGTGTACTTACCGCTGGCATTTTATCTCGGGGGCTTTTTGATAAATTTGGTTTAAGTCGGGCCAAACTCGCCTATATCATTGATAGTACCTCCGCTCCTATCTGTATTCTTATCCTGCTTAATGCCTGGGGAGCCTATGTTTTAGCATTATTGAGCACCTATGATCTGGGTCAATCCTCGGTGGAAATTCTTTGGGGTAGCGTTAAATTTAATTTCTATGCTCTGGTGACCTTAGTGATTGTATTTTATTCATCTTATACCGGCAAATATTACGGTCCGTTAGCTAAATCACCGGCTAAAGATATGGCCGAATTAAAGGCCGCAGAATCAGGATCTGAAGATCAAGAGCCAGCCGGACACGCTATGTTTATGCTTGTTCCATTGTTTACCATGGTTTTTGGAATGGTTGGTTTTATGATCTGGACTGGCAATGGTGATTTAGCGCAGGGTAGCGGTTCTAAATCCGTTTTTTATGCTACTTCATTAGCTTGTTTAGTCGCCTATAGCATGATGCTGCTCAGCGGTCGTTTTAAACATGCACAACTAGTTAAGATAGGGTTTAATGGTATGGCTGAATTGTTACCCTTGGTGACAATTGTGCTTTTATCTTTAGCGCTTGGAGCGAGTTTAAAAGAGCTAGGAACGGGCGTTTATATTTCACAAATAGTGGGCGATTTTTTGCCTTTGTATCTGATTGCTCCTATGATTTTTATCGTCGGTGGAATTATTTCTTTTTCAACAGGAACCTCTTGGGGCACTTTCGCTATTTTGATCCCCATCGGGGTACCCATTATTCAACAGATGGGGTTGCCACCTTCACTCATACTCGCGGCTATTTTAGGTGGCGGCGTATTTGGTGACCACTGTTCGCCCATCTCTGATACCACGGCAGTATCAGCAATCGCCTCCGGTTGTGATCTATTGGAGCATGTGAGAACCCAGCTACCCTATGCATTAACAGCTGGCGGTATTACCATTATTATGTATTTAGTTGCCAGCTTAATCATGATATAAAATGTGTCTCAAACAATTTTATTGCCTTTTTTTGGAGTGTTGACAAGATGGCAAGAATAGCTCTTTTATTGATCTGCCTAATCAGTTATAGCGGTTTCTCTTTAGCCAAAAAGCCGAGTCATTCGGTTGATTCAATTGAGCAACTGCTACAAGAGGTAAGCAAAACTTATCAAGTGCCGGGTATAGCGATAGGAATTTTAAAGCAGGATAAAATTCTGTATGCCAAAGGGTTTGGTCTTGCCGACTTTAAAAGCGGGCAAGGCGTTAGCCAGCAAACTTTGTTTAAAATAGCCTCTAATAGTAAAGCATTTACAGCTGCAGCCTTAGCATTTTTGGTTGATCAAAATAGGTTGGCTTGGGATGACAAGGTTATCCGGTATCTCCCCGATTTTCAAATGCAAGATCCTTGGGTTACACAAGAATTTAATATCCGTGATCTTTTGACCCACCGCAGTGGTTTGGGTTTGGGTGCTGGTGATTTGATGCTTTGGCCAGAGCCAACCCGATTTACTCGGCAGGATATCGTGCATAATCTTAGGTTCTTAAAACCTGTTGCAAGTTTTCGCGATGCCTATGCCTATGATAATTTACTTTATATCGTGGCGGGTGAAGTGGTTGCAAGAATATCCGGTATGTCTTGGGAAGCCTTTGTTGAGAAAAATCTATTTAAACCTCTGGGTATGAAGCACTGTTATGCCGGTGGTGTTCCGCTTGATAGGCAACAAGATTTAGCTGCACCTCATGCGGTGGTCAATGGTAAGCTAGAGCTTCTTGAAGTGAGTCGAATTAATAATCAAAGCAGTTTAATGGCAGCCGCTGGTGGTATTAAATGTAGCCTTGAGGATCTGCTGATTTGGGCCAACTTTATGTTAGATGATCCTTTGCACAAGGGGGCAAAAAATCTTTTATCCTCAAAACAAAAACAAACTCTGCAACAGGGGATTACACCACTGCCTATATCAAACAGAATACGTAAACAATTTCAGGTTAATTATCGCAGTTATGCCCTTGGTTGGCGGGTGAGTAATTATGGAGTGGAGCACCTAGTATCGCACACCGGTAGTTTGGCTGGATTTATGTCACGGATTATTTTATTACCGAGAAAAAAATCAGCCATTGTTATTTTAACCAATCAGCAGTCGTCTGAGGCTAGGCGAGTTTTATCCTATGGGTTATTGGAGGCTCTTTTGGCAGATTTTCCTGAGGATAAAAATTGGTTTAAAGACTATCAAGTCAAAGTCGCTAGCAAACCAAAATCAAATAAAATAAATCGGCCTAAAATTGAATCACCGAGAGAATTAGCTATTGTAAAAAATTGTAACAATCATTCGCGGCTGGGTTTTTATCAAGATCCTTGGTTTGGAAAAATCCAATTGACAAGGCAAAAAGAACAGATCATCTTTCTATCAGAGATGTCACCACGAATGCTTGGTAAGGTTTATGTTAACAAAAAAGGCCGCTGGTGGGTGAAATGGGATAACCGAAGTTTTGAAGCAGACGCTTGGCTTATTTTTGATGATAAGAAAGATCAGGCGCAATTAAAAATGCGAGCTATTTCCAGTAAAACCGATTTTAGTTTTGATTTCCAAGATTTAAGCTTTGTTAAGCTAAAGCAAACAAACTGCTCTCAAGTTTCTAGCCAGCCATAGAAGATATTGCCATGTCACGTCAAACTCAAGCAATTATTCACCTCGATAAGATTAAACAAAACTATCAATTAGCCAATCAATGGGCGCCAAACTCTAAAAATATTGCCATAATAAAAGCCGATGCCTATGGTCATGGTTTGCTCAAGGTCGCAACCTATTTACAGCCACATGTAGCCGCTTTTGGTGTGGCGATTATTGATGAAGCCTTAGCCTTGCGTCAGGCTGGCATTACTAAAAACATACTGGTTTTGCAGGGTGTGAATGAGGCAGAAGAATTACAGGCCGCTAGTGATGCTGATCTTTGGTTAACCATTCATCATCCATCTCAGGTTGATTTGGTCCTTAGCACTCAATTAAAAAAACCGATAAAACTTTGGCTTAAGTTGGATTCCGGTATGCATCGATTAGGTATATTGCCGCAGCAATATCGTAAAGCAATCGAAGATTTGTTAGCCTGCGCTTGGGTTGATCCAGCGTTAGTTTTATCCAGTCATTTTAGTAGTGCTGGCGATTTAACCTCAAGCACTTCGGCCCAACAACTTGAGGTTTTTAATCAGCTTATTGAGTCTCAAGCAGGCTGCCAAAATTTAGAACGCAGTCTTGCCAACTCTGCCGCATTAGCCTCGATAATCGAGTCCCATACTGATTGGAATCGACCAGGCATTATGCTATATGGTTTACCCTTGTTTGAACAATCTCATTCCAGTGACAAAGCCTTGCAAGCCGCCATGACCTTTAACACGCGAGTGATCGCTATTCGTCAACTAAAAAAAGGAGAGTTTGTAGGCTACAGTCGCCGCTGGCAGCCAAAAAAAAATTCAAGCATTGCAACCCTCGCTGTGGGGTTATGCTGATGGCTATCCAAGACAGGCAAGGAATGGTACGCCAGTTTATATTCGAGGACAATTTGCACCTTTGGTTGGTCATGTATCGATGGATTTAATTAGCGTTGATGTCAGCGATATTTCGCAGGTTCAAATTGGTGACAAGGTAGAACTTTGGGGCGAAAATTTATCGGCTAATCGCGTGGCAGAATATGCCGATACGATCGGTTACGATTTGATTACCGGCATCAGCCAACGTGTAAAAAGAATTTATCTTGAGGAGTCATAGAGTGGTTAAAAAAATGGTCAGTATTGTTATTGGAATATTCATTTCTTTTGCTTCCTTAATTGGAGCCAATGAAAATAACAATTATACGGGGCGAAATCCAATTCCCATTATTGCCAGCATGCAAACCGCGCAACCGGTGTGGGCTAAACATGGTATGGTGGTGAGTGTTAATCGTTTAGCCACGCAAGTCGGAGTTGATATTTTAAAGCAGGGCGGTAATGCAGTGGATGCTGCGGTAGCTGTCGGATTTGCGCTGGCGGTTACCTATCCAAGAGCGGGCAATCTTGGCGGTGGTGGTTTCATGTTGATTCATTTAAGTGCCAATCAACAAAACAAACAAGTGGCCAAAACCATCGCTATTGATTACCGAGAAATGGCGCCAAATAAAGCGCAAAAGGACATGTTCCTCAATGCAAATGGTAAGGTTATAAAAAATCGTTCTTTATTTCACGGTGCATCTTCTGGCGTTCCCGGTTCAGTCATGGGTATGGCGTTAGCCTTAAAAAATTATGGCAGTCTTCCTCTATCGCTGGTCATTCAACCAGCCATTGAATTAGCCGAAAAAGGTTTTGTGGTTAGTTATGACTTTTCTGGTTCACTGGAAAATAAAAAACAACGCTTACAAAAATGGGCCTCCAGTAAAAAAGTTTTTTATCATAAGGATGGAAGCTCTTACCAGCCGGGCGAACAATTTATTCAAGGCGATTTAGCAAAAACCCTCAAGTTGATTGCTAAGCAGGGAAGCGCTGGTTTTTATCGGGGCGAAGTCGCACACAAAGTGGTTGATTCTATCCAGCAAGCCGGTGGAATAATGAGTCTTGAAGATCTGACTAAGTATCAAGCGATTATTCGCAAGCCAGTCAGCACTAACTATCGAGGCTATCAGGTTTACTCCATGCCGCCGCCATCTTCCGGTGGTATTCATTTGATTCAGCTACTCAATATTTTAGAAAATAGTGATCGCCGCGCACTGGGTCATAATACCGCAGCCAGTATCCATCAAATGACCGAAGCAATGAAATATGTGTATGCGGATCGCAGTGAATATTTGGGCGATTCAGATTTTTATCCTGTACCGCAAAAGGCGCTGCTTTCTAAAGCCTATGCCAAGCAAATTTATAATAATATTTCTGCCGATAAAATTGTTCCCAGTGAAGCCATAAAGCCTGGACATCTAGCACCTTACGAAAGCAATCAAACCACCCATTATTCGGTGATTGATCGCTGGGGTAATTCGGTGTCAACCACTACCACCTTAAATTTTAGCTATGGCTCTGGTCTTGTCGCCGAGGGTACCGGTGTGTTGATGAACAATGAGATGGATGATTTTTCCTCTAAGCCGGGCGTGCCTAATGCCTATGGATTACTCGGTGGAAAGGCCAATGCGATCGCCGCAGGTAAACGCCCTTTAAGCGCAATGACACCGAGTATTGTTTTAAAACAGGGCAAGCCCTTTTTAGTGACGGGCTCGCCGGGCGGTTCTCGAATTATTACTACCACACTACAGATTATTCTCAATGTGATCGATCATCAAATGAATATTGCCGAAGCCACTAACGCCAGTCGTGTTCACCATCAATGGTATCCCGATGAAATCCGAGTCGAAAAAGGGCTGAGCCAAGATACTATTAGTTTATTAAAAGCCATGGGTCATCCTATCGTCGTTAAATCTGCTATGGGCAGCACCCAATCCATTATGGTCACAGAGCAAGGCTACTGGGGAGCGGCAGATCCAAGAAGTCGCGATGCTCAAGCCGCGGGATATTAATAATGCTAATCAAACCGCCTTATTTACTTTATTTAGGCAATGCTCAAGATCTACTTTCGATCAAGATCGCAAAAGGCATTAAAGATTGGCGTCCGGAGTTGTGTGCTGGTGAACTAGCCTTATCTGATTGCAAGGTCAGCACTGGAATTGGTCGCATAACTCTGGCCCAAGCGAAGCAGCGGGGTGTTAAAACGATGGTGGTTGGGCTTGCTAATAGCGGCGGTAAAATAGATTCAGCCTGGTTACCTGATTTAATCCAAGCATTAGAAATGGGTTTTGATCTTGCCAGCGGTTTGCATCAAAAATTAACTGATTTTTCGGAGTTAACTCAAGCGGCACAGCGTAACACTTGTCGTTTGATCGATGTGCGCCACGCCGACTACCCACTGATAACCGGTAGCGGGAGAAAACGGAGTGGAAAGCGTTTATTAACAGTGGGGACTGATTGTTCCATTGGAAAAATGTATACCGCCCTTCGTATTGAAAAAGCCCTGAAAGAAAAACAGCGGGCATGTCATTTTATTGCCACTGGCCAAAGTGGAATTTTTATTAGCGGTAAAGGTATTGCTATCGACTGTGTGCTTTCAGATTTTATTTCTGGCGTGGTGGAATCATTATCCCCCGACAATGATCCAGATCATTGGGATATTATTGAAGGGCAGGGCTCATTATTTCATCCGGCTTTTGCCGGTGTTAGTTTGGGGCTTTTACACGGCGCTCAAGCTGACGCTTTAGTGTTATGTCATCAGTTAGGACGTAAAAGTATGCGAGGTCTGGATCATTTTGCCTTACCTGATTTGGATAAAACCCTACGGGCTAATTTAGGTGCCGCGCATTTAACCAACCCAAAGGCTCGCTTTGTGGGGCTTGCTTTAAATACATCGGATATGGATAAAACTCAAGCAAAGCAAGCCTGTGAGGTGCTAGAGAAAAAATACCAACTGGTTTGCGTTGATCCTATGCGTGATGGCGTGGATCGAATTATTCAGCAGCTTTAATTCTTTATTGCGAACGTCGTGTAACAAACCCAGCTTTTGGTTACCAGACTAGACTGAGCATATCGTTTTAATGTTTGCATACTCGCTATTAATTCTTTTCCAAAAATGCTTCATAAACTAAAGAAACAATACTGCCATACTGTCCGGTTTGAAATTCATCGCCACTAAAAATTAATCCTTTTTCAGAGTTGACCATCGGACTGTGTTTTTTATTGGTTAAAAGGACGATTACCAGGTCATAGAAGGGATCAATTACCGTGACTGTGCCGGTCCAACCGGTATGACCGATGGCGTAAGGGCTTGCATAGGGACCGAATTGCCATTGGCGTTCGCCGTTACCCGCCCGTCGCCAGCCGAGTCCCATGGTGATATCCAGTTCCGAGGGTTTTAAAAATTGATCCAGTTGGCTAGGATCAAAGAGTTTCACATCACCATAACCGCCGCGATTTAAAATAACACTGGCGAGGATTGCCAGTTCTTTGGCATTGGAGAAAAGCCCTGCATGACCAGAAACACCTTGCATAGAATAAAAAGCCTTTTCATCATGCACCTCACCTTGGATTACTTGACTACGAATATTATCAAAAGATATAGTGGCATGACGAGTATTCCCCATTAACTCTGTGGCTGCAATTTGTTGTTTTTTAATTCCTTTTTGTAGGGGATTGAAAAGAGTGTGGGTAAGACCAAGTGGTTGATAGATCTGTTTTTCGACATATTCATCCAGAGGCATTCCGGTGATCCTTTCTAGCAATGTCCCAACAAGCATATAGTCAACATCACTGTATTGCATCTTAATGTTTCGACCTCGAATAAACGGTGCTTTTTCTATTAGTAAATGTTGGGTATGGGCTTTATTTTGCGAGAAAAAGGCTTCGCCTAACCGGTTATCTCTACGATGAAAGTCGATCACGGGTGGATAACCCGCGGTGTGAGTTAATAGATCTTTGACCAGTCGAGACTCTCGACCATCTCCTTGATAGTCAGCTAAATAATAATGTATTGGTAGGTTGACATTTAGCTTGTTTTCGGACGCCAATTTCATCATGGCAAAATTAGTGGCAAACATTTTGGTATTGGAAGCGAGATCAAAAAGCGTTTCTTTTTGCATTTTTATGGGGCTAGAAAGTAGCTTACCATTTCTATCATAGCGCTTAGCAAAACCATAGGCGGAGTGTTTAATTATTTTGCCATCTTTTGCAATTAACAGTACTGCGCCGGGGAAGCCTTGCATTACTTCAGCTTGAATATATTGGTCAATTTTCTTTAGTTTATTCTTGTCAAAGCCGACTTGCTTGGCGGTGGATTGATTTAATTGTGGGTAAGGGATCTGGATTTTTAGTTGACTATTTGCGGGTTGGATATTTTCGACCTTTAAGCTATTAAATCCATTGCGGGTGTATTTTGCGATGGATTGCCTGAAACTTATATTTTTACTTAAAGTTTTTTTGAGTTTTAATCTTTTCCCATTGATCCAGATATTTGCGGAGGTGGTGCCTAAGCTTGTGATTTCGATTTTGCCGCTATCAGCATAGGATTTAAATCGTCGCCGTTGATTTACTAGTTGACGGCTGCTTGGATTAGTGTCAGGAAATATTTGTGCAAATTGACCTGGGCTATCCAAGGAACGAATTGTTTGTGTTTGCTTTTGTTGTTGGTAGCGACGTGTCAGTTTTTCTAGTCGAGAGTTTCGATATTTTTCTATTAATGCAAAAAGTGTTGCTAAAGTTTCAGCGGATGGTTTGCCATCGACTTTCCAAGGTCTAAAATGCATTTGAAAAACGGTTAGAGCATTGATGGTTGCGGCGTCTAAAACACCGGTTTCAAGGACACCGTAACCGTAGGCTCTAAGTGCTGCCTGGGTAAGCCCAACATCGATTGGATCTGGCTGAAACATTTGCCAATAGTGAGTCACTCTTGCTTGATCATACCATGCGCCGATGCCGGCTTGATACAGTTGGTACCAAGGAAAGCGAGGGCCAGGATCGACTCGTCTATCCGGTGTGATATCAGCATGACCGACAATTCGAGAAGGCGTAATTTCAGGATTGCGAGCTAAGATTCCCTTGATTAGCTGGATCAGTGCATCAATCTGTTTCGGATCAAAATCAGGATAAAAACAGATACGATCCGAAGTGGCTTGAATATTGAGGCGACTAGAATCGAGCGTTGGATCGTTTTTTTGACCGGTGTTTTCGTCTCCTCCATTCGATTGTTTTAAGGGGCAGGGTGCTTTGTAGACATTTTCAATACCGATGGATTGGTCATTTAGATTCTGTTGCCCTTGCCAGTAACTTTGACCGGCGTGCCAAGCCCGCTTGGACTCATCGACCAGTTGAATGGGAACTATTTTATCGCTACCATAGCTGGGATCAGTGGATTCAGGAACCAAATAATGCGCACTCACGCTGTCCTTTTTGGTTAATACTTCCACCGACTCTTTATAGTCAATAGTGGTGTAGTGGATTACTAAATAGCGAATACGATCATTATGATTGGCCGAGGGGATCTGCTTAACTTGGCTTCCGCTACAGGCCGATAAGACCATTAGAAGGGTTAAAATAAGAGATTTAATTGAATGATATTTGAATAAAATATTCATAAAATGTCGTTTATCCTACAGAATATGGCAGTAATCAGGCTATTTTCAGTTAATAATACACTAATACCGCGTTATTTAGCATCAAAAAAGCGGCTGTTACTCGAATAAAATATTCGTTTATCAGTGGTTGTCTCGCGCCTATCAATTGGGCTAGTGATAAAAGTCATGTGGCAATGTTTAGCATTTGTAATTAGCCGCTATTTAGCATATTCTTTCAGCATAACTCACTAGAAATTATGGAATTTTAATTGCTTAAAGACACTCCAATTGCTTGCCATGAATGCGATCTGATTCTCAAGTTGCCGCTAATGACTCGCGATACTAAAGCTGCTTGCCCGCGTTGTGGTTTTGTCTTTACTCGTTACTTTGTGCAAGCTAAAAGTAAGTTATTGGCTTTTTCACTATCTGCCCTTATATTTTTTGCTTTGAGTTTCTACTTTCCCTTCTTAAACTTTAGCGCTCAAGGTAGCGTTAAAAGCGTCACTCTATTGCAAAGCCTAATGAGTCTAGGCAGTGACACCTATTTGATTTTGGTAGTGTTTATGTTAATCACGACAGTAATAGTACCTCTCTTAATGCTAATTGGCATGATTTATGTCCTTATATCCACCTATACCCAAATTAACTTACCACAGGTTAAGCCCATATTGAGAGGTATTTTTCATTTGAAACCCTGGAATATGACTGAAATATTTTTGCTCGGTATTTTGGTTAGTATGGTTAAAATTCAGTCCCTCGCACAGGTTCAATTTGGTTTTTCATTTTATGCATTTACACTCTATGTGGTATCAATGGCGCTGACGCGACTCTATTTGGATCGCTATCAATGCTGGAATTGGATTAAAGATAAACAAAAGGTAAGTCTTGTTGCCCATGGTTGATTTTTATCCACATACTGCGACCAGCCAGCAGAAAAAAGTCTGTTCCATGTGCTTTCGAGTTAATTCATTGGAAACTAATTACTGTTATCATTGTGATTCTAAAGTTTTAGTTGCTCATAAACGCGCGTTGCAAAAGACCCTGGCTTGGTTAACGACCTCCATCATTTTGTATATTCCGGCTAATTTCTATCCCATAATGAATACCCTCTATTTAGGTGATAGAACAGAAAGCACGATTTTCGGTGGTGTGTTAACCTTGTGGAGTCATGGCTCGTATCCCATCGCTATTATTATTTTTGTTGCCAGCGTTATGGTTCCAGTAGTTAAAATTATGGCTTTGGCAACCCTCTGTTATTTTGCGATGGATAGCAAACGAGTTGATTACGGGAACCATCATAAAATATTACGCATGACGGAACTCGTTGGTCGTTGGTCAATGGTCGATATCTATGTGGTGACAGTGTTGGTTGCGCTGATTCAAATGGGGAATATTATGACCATTAATCCGGGCGAGGCATCGATTGCTTTTGCAGCTATGGTAGTCACTACCATGATTGCCGCCATGAGTTTTGATCCAAAATTAATATGGCAAAAAATAGATAGTCAATCCAATGGTGATCCTAGTGTCAAATAATGAGTCTCAAGTAGATAAGTCAGATGAAATCCTTGCGGCTAAGGTTAGCCCTACTCGTTCAATTTCATTGGTCTGGTTGATTCCTCTTGTGTCGTTATTTGTTGGGTTATGGATGGTACTAAACACTTGGGCTAATCAAGGACCCGAAATCACTGTCTTTTTTGAAACTGCAGAAGGTCTGGAAGTAGGTACTACCAAAATAAAATATCGTGAGATAACCATCGGTCAAGTCACCGAGATAAAACTTAATAACAAGTTTAATGGGGTAAAGGTTACCGCGAGGCTTGATAAAAACACCGAAAAATTATTGCGAACTGATACGGATTTTTGGGTAGTGAAACCGCGAATTGGTAATGGTGGAATTTCTGGGCTTTCGACTTTGTTTTCGGGATCCTATATCGAATTATCACCGGGCTTCTCTGAACAAAAACGGACCGATTTTGTTGGTTTGGAGCTCCCACCCGTTACCTCACCGGGTACTCCGGGATTAAGAATTACACTCGATAGTAATAACCAAACCGCTTTGAAAGTGGGCGACCCGATACTTTTTTACGGCATACAAGTAGGACGCATTGAGTATGTTCATTTTAATGTTGAACAAAGAAAGGTTTACTATGACGCATTTATTCAAAGCCCTTATGATAAATTGGTTACTACTAACACGCGATTCTGGAAAATTGACGGGGTTGAATTTGACTTAAATGCGGATGGTCTGCGGATCCAAACAGGGACTTTAGAAACATTTATTCGTGGAGGAGTAACCTTTGATGTGCCAGAAAACCTACCCAAAGGAAAAGTTATTACAGAGCGAACCTTTTTTTACAATTTACCAGAATAAATCAGAGTTGTTGCAACAACAATATCGTCACGCCCAACAGTTTATATTGCTGTTTGGAAACTCAATCCGAGGATTAAGCACTGGCGCACCAGTAGAATTTAAGGGTGTTAGAATCGGTTCGGTAGTCAGAACCGATATATTTTATTCAGAAATGGGTAATCTACTCGATGAAAAATCGCGTATTCCCGTTCTTATTCAAATTGAACCTGCTCGGCTTGGACTCGATGACAATGCCGAACAAAATCTAAAAGTAAAGCAGGAGATTTCTCGCATGATCGTTAAGGGGCTACATGCTTTTATCAGCTCCGGTAGCCTGTTAACGGGTAGTAAATATATTGAAATCCAATTTGTGGTGAATACTCAATCAAAGCTGTCACAGTTTAACGATTATTTAGTGATACCGACAGCCGCCAGTGAAATTGATAGTTTGTTGGAGAAAGTAGATCATATACTTGGGACTATCGATAACTTAGCGCTAGGGAATCTAATCGACAATGCTGGTAAAGCGATGGATGAGATGCACGGAGCAATGATCAATTTCAGTAGTGCTTCGGCTCAAGGGCGAATGGCTTATTGGATAATCCAGAAAGCGCTGGGTTGATAAAACAGATAAATAAAACATTGAATAGTATTGAAAATCTAGCAAAAGACTTCTCATCCGGATCAAAAACACAGCAAGAGATTATCTCGACGATACAAACACTAGAAAAATTGCTCAAGCAGATAACTCCTATCTTAACTCAATTGAAAAATCAGCCTAACAGCTTGATCTTTGCTGGCGAATCAGATGATGAAGTTGAACCCAAAGGAAAGTCCAATGACTAGAATTCTTATTATATTCTCTTTAATTATTTTTTCATTAGCATGTGCCAATAGCCCAAAACAAATTCATTATTATAAATTGTCATCGGCTAAAACACTTCCAGTTGCGCAACAATCAAAAAAAACACCACAAGAGATGACTCGACCACTGGTTATTTTAAAATCTGTGGAGCTGGCAAACTATCTGAGAAGACAAGGGTTAATGATGGAAACTAGCGCTCACCAATTACAGATTTCGAATAGAAACCAATGGGCGGAAGATTTAGAAGGTGCAGTAACGCGATTGATGTTAAATGGACTTTCCGCTCAATTAACTGAATACAGATTTGAAGATAATGACCGTCTCAATGGTGACAAGGAAACCTATCAACTTAAAATTAGTCTTGAACAATTTCATATTGGACGAGATTCACAGACCATTACTACCGGACATTTTTGGCTGTATGATCATCAGGGTAAAATATTAGCAAAACAAGGTTACTCGCTAAACCGGAGTTTAAAAGAGGACGGTTACGACCACGCCGTTGATCAATTGGAAAAATCATTGCAAGAGCTGGTTGATTTAATTGCGATGGAGATAGCAAAGTTCTAGGTTATCTCCATGGATGGAATGGCTCCAAATTGCTCCAGCATTTTCTGCACTTCCGAGGTCCTTGTCGGTCGGATGCCGGGAGCAAAGACTAACCAATAGTCGCCTGCTTCATATCCCTAATAAAGTTCCCTAATTCGTTCAGCATTCTCCCTTCATCCTGCAAATTATCTTGAATGATTTTTACCACCGCAGAACCACTGATCACGCCAGCAACACCTAGGCCAATGGCTTTTTTGACCTGTTGGGTATCGGAGATCCCAAACCTAATAGTGGTGGCGATGCATTATTCTGTCTAAGTTGGTTAAGAATATTATCCACTGGCATTTCCGCTTTAACTTCAGTGCCCGTTGTGCCGGCGCGGCTTAATAAATAGGTATAGCCTTTGCCATTTTCAGCAACCTGTCGCAATGTTTCAGCTGAGGCATTAGGCGTGGCGATAAATATCGGTGCAATTTGATGTTTTTGTGCAATCTCACAAAAGGCTTGTGATTCGATGATTGGAACATCGGCAATTAAAATGGAGTCAACACCGGCTTCATTGGCTTTTTCATAAAAGCTCTCTATACCTGTGGCGACTACTAGATTGGAGTAGAGCAATAAACCGATAGGAATTTCAGAATAGGCTTGGCGGACTCGTGCGATCAGATCAAAACACTTTTGGTTGCTTGACCCTGCTTGCAACGCTCGAATGGATGCCGCTTGAATGACGGGACCATCGGCAATCGGATCCGAAAAGGGAAAACCTAACTCTAAAGCATCGGCACCACTTTCAACCAAGCATTGTATTATTTTGAAACTAAGTTCCAAGTTGGGATCACAAAGCGTCACAAAGGGCACAAAGGCGCCTTGATTTTTTTTAGCTAATTTTTCGAAAAGGCGGTTATAGCGTGATTGATTAGCTGTTTGATCAGTCATGACTGGACTCCTCTTTAAGTCGTCTGACATAGTCGAGATCTTTATCCCCACGTCCAGATAAATTAACTACAATGGTTGCTTCCTGTTGCAAGCTTTCAGCTAACACTAAGGCATAAGCGAGGGCGTGCGAGGACTCTAATGCTGGAATAATTCCTTCACTTTTAGAAAGGAGTTCAAAAGCATCGAGGGCTTGTTGATCGGTAACGCTTACATAATCCACTCGACCGCTATCTTTTAGAAAAGCATGCTGAGGTCCGACTGCCGGATAATCTAGACCGGCTGAAACCGAATAGGACTCTTCAATTTGACCATCGCTATCTTGCATCACATAGGTATAGGTGCCATGCAAAATCCCTTTCTTGCCCTTGTTTAAAGTGGCGCCATGATGATCCGTATCCAGGCCTTTGCCAGCGGGTTCTACACCGATGAGTTTCACCGATTCATGAGGCAAAAACTCATGGAATAAACCGATAGCATTAGAGCCACCGCCAACGCAAGCGATGGCATAGTCAGGCAATTTTCCTTCATGTTGTATAATCTGCTGGTGCACTTCTTCACCAATCATTTTCTGAAATTCTCTCACCATGGTTGGGTAAGGATGTGGTCCTGCGGCGGTGCCTAATAGATAGTGAGCATCTTGATAACTGGACGACCAATCTCGCAAGGCTTCATTAACAGCATCTTTTAAGGTGCCGCTGCCTGCGGTGACAGGAATGACTTCCGCGCCTAATAAGCGCATCCGAAATACATTGGGTTGTTGTCTCGCGCAATCCTTTTCTCCCATATACACCCGGCATTTTAAACCTAGCAGTGCACAGGCGATCGCGGTTGCCACACCATGTTGACCGGCACCAGTCTCTGCAATAATTTCTGTTTTATTCATACGTTTTGCCAGCAGCGCTTGACCTAATACTTGATTGGTTTTGTGGGCGCCACCATGCAGTAAATCTTCGCGCTTTAAATAAATTTTCACCTTGTCATTGGGCGACAAATTACGCGTCAAGGTTAAAGGGGTAGGACGTCCAGCATAATTGTTTAGAAGATCAGAAAACTCTTTAGCAAACTCGGCATCATCCTGTGAGGAATTAAATGCTTGCTCCAGTTGTTGCAAAGCGGGTACTAGCAATTCAGGGACAAACATGCCACCAAATTCCCCAAAATATCTTGCGTTGTGTTTCATTTTAATTCCTTAGGTTATTGATAAATTAAGCTCTTAGAGACTGCATTATTTGCTTAATCTTTGTTTCATCTTTTATTGCAGGGCTTGATTCAACGCCTGAGTTAATATCGATGCAGAAAGCATTTTGTGCAACAGCTTTTTGCACATTTTCAAAATTAATTCCACCAGCAAGTATAATTTTTTTAGATATTGATTGTGAGTCCAAATTTGACTGAATAGATTCCCAGTTGAAAGGGATTCCTGCACCACCTACTTGACTGCCAGCATCCTTATCCAAAAGAAAATGATCCGCTTTAGAATGCTCTAGCATTTTTTTAATATCAGTAGAAAGATCGGACTTTACTTTGATAACCTTCCAGATGACCAAACTTGGTAAGCGCTGTTTAATTGTCTGAATAGTTTCTTCCGTTTCATCACCATGGAGTTGTATATGGGTTAATTCAAGTTGCTGGATAATTTCAAACATTTCCGCTATGGGATGATTAACAAACACTGCAACAAAAGGTTAAATCGACCGATATGACAATGCTTTTCGCTTGTTCTAAAGTAACACATCGAGGTGACTTTGAATAAAAAATAAGACCACCATAGGTCGCGCCCTCTTGAGCGGCTATTTTTGCCGACTTCACTGTAGTTAAACCGCAGATCTTTACTCGACCATATAAAGTAGTTTACATTGCGCGGAAATATCCGGCTTTGACATAATGCTCGAACCCACCAAAAAGCCATCCACGCCATTCGGTATTGACGCCAAGGATTTGACTTGGCTGTAATCGTCGATCCCTGACTCCGAAATAAAAATGTGCTTCTGTCGTTGTTCTGTTGTTAGCAAATCCATTAGCTGTTTGGTGGTCTGCAGATTAATAGAAAGATCTTTTAAATTACGATTATTAATGCCTATGATGGCCGCATTAAGTTTAAGCGCTCTATTTAGTTCATTTTGATCGTGAACTTCGGTTAAAACATCCAAATGCAGCTCGGCGGCAACTTTGGCTAATTGTCGATAGTCATCATCATCGAGTACTGAAAGCATTAGAAGTATCGCATCGGCACCAAATAAACGGGCTTGATAAACCTGGTAGGGAGCAATAAAAAAAATCTTTACATAAAACGGGGCACTCAACTAACTCACTGACTATTTTTAAATATTCATGCTTGCCAGAAAAATATTTTTCATCGGTCAATACCGAAATAGCACTGGCATAGTCCTTGTAATGCCCAATGATCTCTTCTAGATTAAAATCTTGTCGGATCAAACCTTTGGAAGGTGAAGCTTTTTTTACATTCTAAAATAAAATCCGATTGGGGGTTGCACAGCGCCTGTTCTAAACTTCGGAAAGAGGGCGTTAGCTGTTGAATTAAATCGGCTAAGGGCTTTTGTTGCTGTTGCTGCTTAACCACTGCTCGTTTATAGCAAACGATTTCAGCAAGAACATCTCTAGATTTTGACATAAATCTTCTCTTACTCTTCAGTCGCGGTAAGTGACTGACTATAATCAATCACCTGCTGCAATGTTTTAAAAGCCAAGCCGTTACTTAATGCGGATAAAGCGTTATGACTAGCCTGTTTAAGACTAAGGCTTTTATCGGATAGATATAAAAGGGCACCAGCATTGGCACCGATGGTATTGGCGACGGCTACTTTTTTGTCGCTATCTAGCTCGCCTTTTAGTAGCGATAAGCTGAAATCTGCATTTGATTGAGGGTCATTACCACTTATATCTTCAGCTTGACACGGCGCAAAACCAAAATCCTTATTGGTTAATGAATATTGTAGTAGCGAGCCGTCTTTAACTTCCACCACCTGAGTCTCACCGTGGAGCGTAATTTCATCATAACCCTCGCAATGCACAACCATCGCAGAGTCACAGCCTGATAATTTTAACGTTTCTGCGGCAAGTTGACATAACTCAGGCGCATACACGCCCATAAGTTGAAGGCTTGGATTTGCCGGATTTATCAGCGGGCCGATTAGATTAAAAATAGTTCGGGTTGCCAATTGGTTTCTCACCGGCATCACATGTCTCACGCCGGGATGAAATGCTGGTGCAAACAAAAAACAAAAATTGGTATCAGCTAAACACTGTTGCGCTTGTTGGCTATTCATATCAATTTTCACACCGAATTTTTCTAACAGATCGGCGGAGCCACATTTTGATGAAATCGACCGATTACCGTGCTTTACCATTGGCATTCCCATGGAGGCAAGTAGCAGCGCCACCATGGTGGAAATATTCAAGGTGTTCTTGCCACTACCTCCGGTTCCACAAGAATCGGCTAAAGCTTTTTCTGAACCCTGAAAAGGATTGCTGAAAGGCCTACTGGCTTTTTTTAGTGCTTGAACAGCTCCCGCTATTTCTTGCGCTTGCTCGCCATTCATTTTTAAGCTAATCAGCAACCCAGCCATTTGAGATTCAGTTAATTGACCCTGAATCAATTGTGTGAAAATAGATTCAGATTGCTGCTGCGTCAAATGGTTTTTTAAATACAATTGTTGCAATAAATCTTGCATTAGTTAACCTCAAAATTATGCTGTTGAATCAACCATTCTATGGATTGTTGCATCAGGCGGTTGCCCTGTGTGGTTAAAATCGATTCGGGGTGAAATTGATATCCAAGAATCGGATAGTTACGGTGTTTAATTGCCATCACTTCTTGCTTCGCATTAGCAATCACTTTAAGTTCCTCAGGGATCTGGCTGGCAGCTAGTGAGTGATATCGTGCCGCTCTAAAAGGATTATGGAGTCCAGCAAATAGTTTGGCTTCTTCTTCATCTAAAGTGATATTGCAGGCCTTGCCATGAATAATTGATTTCGCCGATGAGACTTTACCATTAAAGGCTTCAACAATGGCTTGATGGCCTAAACAGATACCTAAGATCGGTAGTTTTCCTTTGCACTGTTCAATAATTGACAAACAAATCCCTGCAGATTGAGGATTGCCGGGCCCCGGAGAGAGTAAAATTATTTGTGGCTTTGTTGGCTCAATCACTTCGGATAAGAAATAATCTAAAGGGATATTGTTGCGGAATATTTTAACCGCTTTGACCGAGCCTCTTAATTGTTCTACCAGGTTATAGGTGAAAGAATCAAAGTTATCAATTAATAAGATTTCCAGATCTTGTAGTTTAATCATTAATTCTCTCCCTGCGGCGTTTGCTGATTCAATTCACCCTTGATCAAGCTGCCTTGCTCGATAAGCTCATTCGCTCTTAATACGGCCTCAATCACAGCACCTGCTTTTTTACGCGTTTCGTCAGCTTCTGCCATAGGATCGGAATCGTGAACCACTCCCGCACCGGCTTGAATATAAGCGGTTCCATCACGGCAATAAGCACTTCGAATAACGATACAGGTATCCATATCACCATCTGCGTTAATATAGCCTACTGCGCCGCCATAACTACCGCGTCGTTTGCCTTCACACCGGCGTAATAATTCAGTGGCCTTAATTTTAGGTGCTCCGGTTAAGGTGCCCATATTCATACAGGCCTGATAGGCGTGCAGACAATCGAGATCTTTTGACAGGGTACCTTCGACACAGGAGACTAAATGCATGACATGGGAATAGCGGTCAACTTGCATTAAGCGAGGAATTTTGATACTCCCTTGCTCTGAAATGCGAGAAATATCATTGCGTGCAAGATCCACTAGCATCATGTGTTCGGCAACTTCTTTTTGGTCTAATTTTAGCTCGGCCTCAAAGCGGCAGTCGAGATCAAAATCAATTTCTCCATTGGCCAATTTTCCGCGTGCTCTAGTTCCTGCAATTGGGTAGAGTTCAACCTTTCGGTCACAGGCTTGATATTTAAGGGCACTTTCCGGTGATGCGCCAAATAGAGTGAAATCTTGATCTTCCAAGTAAAATAAATAAGGGCTGGGATTGGCTAGTTTTAATTCCTGGTAGGCTAATAATTTGTCCTTGCATGGTGTAGAAAAACTGCGCGATGGCACGACTTGGAAAATATCACCGGCCAGGATATTTTGCTTTAATTGGATCACTTGGTCGGCGTAGGCTTGGTCGGAAAGATCACAGGCCACTGACTGGTATTTCTCTGCTGTGATTGCTGGTTTTGCTAGCTGCTGTGAGTCAAGTTGGTCGATTCCTTGGGTCATTTTCTGTGCAATTAATGACAGACGTCGAGACTGCTCATAGAAATTTTTGTCAAAATCGGCACCATCAAAAACACAGCTATAAATTTGGCATTGTTGGGTTTCGTGATCGATCACCAGTAGCTCTTCAGCTAAATAGAATACATAATCAGGGCATAGGTTATTACCCATTTTAACCGCCGGTAGTTGTTCAAATGAGGCAATCAAATCAAATGAGAAAAGCCCGCATAAAAAGACTGAGTAGGGGTGATTATTTTGACTAGTGAATGCTTGGTTAATTTTTCTTAGACAATCGATGGGAGTGGTTCGTTTTAAACGGGACATTTCATCCAGTGGTTGAGACATTGATTGATTGATATCTGCACTGGTCGAATCCTTATCTTGTTTAAGCACTAACTCTAAAAGGGCTTGCTTCGGTGTGGCTAGTTCGCAACGCAAGACTTTCGCCAAATGCATTAACGCATTATTACCATTACTACTCAGTGAGCTGATGGTGATCGATTGCGGAGTTTAACGACATATACTTGTGATTCGTGGCACTGGCACGATTCATTGTGAAC
>JAUZSK010000019.1 GCA_030949565.1 Enterobacterales bacterium | reverse complement strand
CGGCTTGGCAATACAGTGGCATTCGTCTTGTGGAGGATGCATAATGCCAATAATTAACCCTACAGCGCTGCAAGATGATGTCGCTAGGCAAAAAAATGCCTACCCCAAAAATTATATACTGGATCAAAAACAACAATTATTTTTGCAAGAAGTTATTCAAGGTCTTCAGCAAAAACAAAAGACTCTCCCCTGCAAGTATTTCTACGATGAAAAAGGATCTGCGCTATTCGAGGAAATTTGTCAATTAGATGAGTATTACATTACTCGAACTGAGTTAAAATTGCTCGATCAGATTAAACATGAGCTAGCCCATAAAATCGGGCAAGACGCTCTCATTATTGAACCCGGAGCAGGTGCAGGATTAAAAATCCAAACCTTGCTTGGCGCTCTTAAAAACCCACATAGTTATGTTCCGATGGATATTTCTAAAGACTTTTTATTCTACAGCGCTTCAATTATTCAACACAAATTTCCACAGATTGAGGTGCTACCGATTCAGGTTGATTTTACCCAACCGATTAATTGGCTAGATCAAAAGATTCAGCCTAATCGTGTGGTGTTTTTTCCCGGATCAACCCTAGGTAATTTTGAACCATCGCTCGCCATTCAATTTTTAAACAATATGCGACAACTGGTTGGAACCAAGGGAGCGATTATTTTGGGTATTGACCAACTCAAATCAGAGCAAACCCTATTACAAGCCTATGATGATAAACAGGGGGTTACGGCACGCTTTAATAAAAACCTGCTAAGCCGTATTAATAAAGAGCTCTACGCTAACTTTAAGCTCTCACAGTTTAAACATCAAGCCCGATTTAATAAACAATTATCACGCATTGAAATGCATCTGGTCAGCCAAAAAAATCAACAGGTATCGATTGACGGGCAACATTTTAACTTTGCCAAGCATGAGTCCATTCATACCGAAAACTCACATAAATATTCCGATAAAATGCTGCATACAATTGCCAGCAAGGCGCAGCTAAAAATTGTTCAAACTTGGCAAGATCCGCAAAATCTTATCAAGATTTATTATCTACAACCTACTGAATAAAAATCACCGAGGAAAGACTTACAATCCAAATTGTTTTTACTCGTTTTTTTGAGAGAGAAATACAACCCCTTGTGTCTCTGAGCCGCATCCCATCAGGTTTACCCTAAAGCCTTGTACTCTAGCGAAGTTACCGCCTTGGGAAATAGGCGCAATCAATGTCACACCAAGTCTATTGAAAGCTCTTGGCGATAGAACTAAACAAGGTCTAAAGTCACCCTTTAACTCTTTTGCTTGTGTTGGATTTAAACAAACACTTACTATATCACCCTTATCGAATACAGCCATTACAACTCATCATCGACAGGGTTGATATTGTCCTAGTCGTCAATCGCTTTTGGCATTGGTGCCGACTCATCACATTTTTCAACCATTGCGTTAGGCCAACATTTCCCTGTAGGAAATTAATTATTTGAATACCATTGATATTGTGATATATTTGTTCTAATTAATCAATCTTACCGCGAGCTACATTGCTTGCGGACTAGCCATGGAATAGAGTATAAAATAGTGTCTATTGCCCTTGTTAAAACCAGACCGTTACAACCGCATCAGCGTTCAGCCAGTGAAGATGCGCGACATCTACTTTTAAAAGGTTTTGTTTGCAATTTATCCTGGTCTGCGGCAGTCCATTCAATTGCCACCACGCTACTCGATTGTGACTATGATGATCTGCTTTCACCACGCTTATACTTTACTAGTGAACTGGATTTACGAGAAGCCTTCGAACAAATCGGTTTATTAAGTTGGAGTCAGTGGACCGAATGGGTAGAAGCGGCAATCTGGGTAAAAAACTATCAAACCAGTTACCCCTCTAGTGCCAAGCAGGTCATTGATGCCGTGGGTTATTTAAAATCCTGCGGTCAAATTCTTTCTAAATCCAACCTAGAAAAAACCTATCTGCAGTTGCAAACGACTCACTACCCAAGCGCCAATCTTCGTTCCATAAACATGCAATCAAGTCAAGCCATTGTCGAGACAAAATCATCGACTAAAATTGTCCAGCATAAAACTAAAAAGTCACAACCCAGCGCGCTGAAATATGCACAATCACAACGTCAAATTCGACAACTTAAACGCACCTTGAAGTTGTTAAAGAGTGCTTTTGTTACCTTGGATCATCGTGCGAAGTCTAAGCTTGTAGCTAGAGAAGCTTTATCCCAAAAACTAATTTGCTATTTATCACTGGTATCACAATCGAGACAACAGTTAAGGCTAGAAAAACCATCACCTGTTTATCGGGTTTTGTGTGGCTTTTACAACCGCTATACTGCAGATTATATTTTAATTGGGCTCACGCATGACAAATCCAATACAAGATATGCCTCAACAGCCAACGACCAAGCCGAAACCACAGCAAAAAAGCAAGCGAAAAACAAGCAACATAGAACACTCATCAAAAGGTCAGGACAAACCCAAACAACTGCTTAATGAATGCGCCAAGTATTTAAAACAAAACCAAGTAAAACCCAACTATTTAATAGCGTTTATGGGGTTAATCCTGTGCATTTTAAGTCTACTCAGTCAGCAAACTTTGCAGCTGTTTTTGATTGGAGCTTTTATACTACTTTGGTCGACCTATTTAAAGCCTCAGTTCTTTAGCCGTAGCAGTCCTAATTGCCTAATTTATTGGTTATATGCCCGTAGTTTAAATCCTGCAATCAATATTGCTAAGCAGATTAATTTCACTCTAAAATTTGCACGCTCGCTGGATGGCCATAGCAGCCCCTTTAAGTTTTTAAACGGTCAGTTTATTTAGCCCAACAAGTTTTATCTAATTATTTCCTGCTACAGTTTAGTCCCGAAGAACTAGTAAAACGCGCTACTCGCGGGAAACACCAAGATTATCTTAGTAAGGCTCTTAATGCAGTGGTTCTGTTAAATACTTTAATCGCGCTAGTCGAAGCACAAGATAAACAGCAAGCGCTTTGTTGGCCACAAGCATATAACAAAGCACTGGCTCAATTAATTAAAGCGCAACATCCGATTGCAGTTGCCTCACTTTTATCCGACTACTACCCACAATTATTTCAAAAATAGGAGGTTTGCTATGGCTCACCGAATTACACTTTTTATCAGCTTTTTGCTTACTTTTGTAATTGGATATTTTAGTGGTCAAATTGGCGGTCACAAGCGACTGGGGATTAGTCACGATCTTTTGTTTAAACAGCTCGAAGCCTTGGACTATTCGGATATTCAAAGCGTGTTGTTTAACCATAATAGTGCTAATTTAATATTAATCGATCAACTAGGTAATGCTCGCACCATTCCAACTAAACTACTAGTAACCAATAGACTCGTTGCGGAAGTTTCCACTCAAGCAACTACTACTTTATCTAAAAATTCACCACTTGATGCTAGTATTGAGCAGATTAAAAACAGCACTCCTAAGCCCAGTCAAGAGATCCTAGAAAATCTTAAACCCGCGTCCACCGTACCGATTAAAATGACTAACGGCGAAGTAAATCAAAAAATATTATCCGAGTTGCCTATTTATTTATTTTCAAAAATTCCTACCCAAATGTCATTGATCTACACCACCAACGCAAAGCAGGTTAAGGACTCGTTAGTGGTATTTACTGATCCGAGTTGCCCCCATTGCCGTGAATTCCATGCTAAGTATCTGCCTCGACTACTCCAAGATGGCTACAATGTACGGTATTTTCCGGTGGCTAGAATCTCCGCTGTTAATCCCGATGGGAGCTACCAATATAATTCACAAGTAGAAAAACGCTTGCAATGGGCACTCTGCTTGAATGATCGATTTGATCAAATTGACCAGTTATTTATAGACAAGGCGCGCCGCGATCCTAAAAAACCCACTGAGTGTGATGATGCAAAGTGGAATGTTGAAAATAATATTAAATTATCTTTTCATTTTGTTAAAGCCGCTCGCGGTACGCCCGCTATTTTTTCTAAAAATGGTTATGCTTCCAACAAACTACTCGCCAATGGTATACAAATTACGCCTGGCATCCCAAGCTACAGTGAAACAAACTATCTAAAATTCATTCAACAACTGGCCTACTTTGAAAAACCGAATAAACTATCTAAGTTATAGACACAAAAAAAAGCCCTTTTAAAAAGGGCTTTTAAGATTGCTAGGTAGCTTTTAAATTTTCTTGAATTGAGGATTAAAAATCACTTTTATTCTCAATTTGTTGCTCTTTAGTTCCAATGCTTGTTTCATAAAGCACACTAATCCAAAAGGAAAAGCCTAGTAAAACAACCGCAGCAATCATTTTGGCGCCGTGCTTGCTATAATCAGCAACACCTTGCTCACCCTTACGAGTTTCTTTTAGCCAACCGGTAATACCTGAGTAAGCGGCAACCACGCCTGATAGGGTGGCTAGGGCAAAAACCACATAAATAAAATTACCGAAGTAACCAATCACTTTGTCTAGCTGCCCTGCTAGGTTACCGCTATCTGAGTTTTGCGAAGGTGGCTTAAACTCTGCCATTGCATAAAAACTTGATAAGCCAACAGCCAAGGCAAACAAAGCCCTTCTAATCGATTTTATTGATTTTTTTAGTTTCATTTTACTTCTCCTATTTTACAGTTGATTGATATTGAATAATATGTTTATTAAACACGATTGAACCGTCCCTGAGTATATTTTTAACCGATCCATAAGGTGATAGCCGGTCACCACGAGACAATCTTTTTGCACGATTATCCTTTGATGCAATCACCGAATAGTCACCGGATTGTGAGGCAAAAAGGATGGTCCAATTGCGGATCGGTTGTAATCTTTCTTTGCTTGTCTTAGGCCTGTTTTTGATCTTTTTCTGTGCAGGCTTTGGCTTTTTTTCTAGTCCTAAAATAGGCTGACTGACAAGACTTTTATCGATGTAAAAATACTGACCAATAATCACTCGCTTATCCATCTCACTAACCTTTTCGACTTTGTAGCTACTATTACCCAGTTTAAGCATTTCACCTTCACTAAGGGCGATAATTTGATTTACTTTGGAATATTGACTGGCTACCACCGCTACTGTTCCTCCGGCTGCAAAATCAATAATCTGCAACCCACCTATTCGGGTACGACCGGCAATTGCGACTTGGTCACTGACCTGTTTCAATTCATTTTGATATGACTCAAGTTGTGTTTTCTGGCGCGAAATTAGCTTAAGTTTTTGCTTTAGTTGAAAATTTAATTGTTGGTTAATCAGCTTGAGTTTAAGCAGTTGTTGTCGCTGTTTTTCTTTGGCTAGATTTTCTGGGTCAAAGTCTAAAGCACTTTGCAGTTCAGTATTAGACACCTGTTGCGGTTCAATCAATTGTGCACCGCTAGATTTAGATGGCGAAATAAGCTGGTTATCGGGCAATTGACGCGAGCTTGATGGGTTAGCTGATATCGCTCTTATTAGTTTGCTAGTTGTTTTTCTCGGTGATGCATGATTACTAGTAAGCGAGATATTTTTTTCTACCTGCAATTTTTGTTGAGTTGTTGATTGGGGTGAAGCGCCACCTAGATTTAAAACAACCACTAGTATGATTATCACAAGCATCACTGCACCAAGTATTAAAAGCATCACTCGTTTTTTTCTATTAGGATTGGGCTTAATGTTGGTTTGCTTGTTGGTTGGTTGGTTGTCTTTCTCCAGATCAATAAGTTGCTCCAAACGATCCATCGACGCTTGATGTGAGGCAGGGATCTCATGATCTTGTAGAACATTTTCTATGTCATCCGATGATAAATCAGGCGTCCTCTGGATAAGATCCGGTTCGCCTAGATCACCATCAAATTCATCCGACAGAAAATCTTCCGAATCCTCATTCTTAAGCGTGTCAAGATCATCATCTAATTGATCTAACAGGTCATCCTTTTTCACCCTAAAAGCTCCTTCATATATTTAAGTCATCTAAATAGAGTAAGATCACTGGTCGGTATTCATCAACTAAAACTTGATTTGGTATATCCAATATATTGCCACCGGTGGCGATAGCTCTTTGTCCAATATTGGCTATAGCGGCTCGATTTCTCTCTCCTGCATCTTGAATAGCGGCGGTTTGGCTTGTCTGAGAACCATCTGTATTAATAACTGTAGTCTTGGTGGTAGCAAAATTTAAGTAACCTTCGGCAAAGGTTGTGGCAGAAAAAGCCAGCCATTTCCACCAATGAGTATCCACCTTATCGGCAATATTGGCATTGCGAGTGGCCGGATCAAGCATAATGATATTAACGCTATAGGATTGATGTTGAATGACCAATTTATTACATTTTATTTGTACCGCTTGTTGGTCTTGCGTTAGGTTAAACTCACACGCGAGCTTTGCGCCATCGAGATCCGATCGGGTATCCATAATACGTGCAGTAATCGGTGAATCTTTTGATGAATCTATTTGCATAAGTAGCATTGCGGATTCTTCTTGAGTGACCTGTCTTGTGATGCCTAACTTCTTTTTTTCAGTATTGCGTGACCTATTATCTGCCAGTGATGACTGCTTATTGGTCTTTATATTTGGCTCTCCATCGGATGTTGGTTGATCATCACCAGAATGTTCTTCTGCATTTTGATCGGCTAGCTGTTTAAATGTATTACTCAGATCAATTTTATGATACTCAATAGAAGCCTTGAAACGGTCCGCATTTTGTCCACCGGTATTGGCCGCCACCAACCATTCAAAATTTTGCTGGCTCTCAGAAGTAGCACCGGGAAGGTTAAACCCAGCATTGAAAAGTCTTTGTAGTGCTGCCGATAGGTCTATGTTTTTTCTAGGGTGATTGATTTTGTTAAATCTCGACAACGGCTCTCTTTCGCTGCTCACATCGTTTTTTAACACATCAAGCTTGGCGATTACCGATCGATTTGAAGCTTTGGCATCAGATAATCGCTGTTTCTCATTGTTATCTTCTCGATTTTCTATTAATGCCTTTCGCTGCAGGTCTTCTAATTTTACCTTTGTCTTATTGCTGGTTGCTTGTTTTTTTAAGGCTAATCCTTTAGCCGATAGCTTTACTATTCCTTTTTTGTCTGCTTCTCGTTTGGATTCGGCGATAATCGCTTCATTTTTATTCACAGCGCTATTAATTCCAGAAACTAAAGACAATATTCCCGCTGCGCTCATCAGCAATAAAATTCCTATCACTAGCATGCCGCGCTTTACATGTAGTTTTTTATAGAATTTATGTTTGCGTTTTTCTGCTTTTTCGATTTGCTCTAATTGCTCATCTAACATGGATTCTATATCATCATTGTGAGGGTCATTATCCATGTTTAACGCCTTCAGTAGACTGGTTAATATTAATCTGCTGCATCGGCTCTTTAGAAACAGAAACCATCACTTTTTTTGAATTAATATTAAGCAACATCTGAGAATAGAAAGGTAAACGGTAGACATTTTCTATTCCATTGGTATGACTTTCTAACGCTTCCGGCGTGTATGGAGAGAGCAATAGATAAGGTGTACGCAGTAGAATAAAACCGTCTTTTAACCATGCGTTTCCAATATTATGACTAAGATAAAGACTTTTAGCATCAGCAGGAATTTGATAGTCGGCAATTTGATAAAGCGTGCGGTTAACCCCCTCAGCGGAAACTGGTTTAATACTTTCCTGCTGGGTTAACGGACTGATTTGTTGCACCCGAATAATTAGACGTGAGGTATTGACCTCTTGATTGGAAGTAAAAGTCAGCATCAAAGGTAAGTTTTGACCCGCTAAAAATATTGATGCATTACCCTTGGTATAGGAAATATTATTAATGACGGTTAGCACATTATTCTGTTCAATAATTTCAGTAGAATTGAGAGTGAATTTATTGCCGGTAAAATCACCAATTGATTGAATAGGAAAAGGGCTTCCAAAACGGTCGACAAAAATAATGGTGGCGCCCCAATTAATCGCAATGGGAATATCAATCGCTTTAGGTTCATTTAAATTAATCTCAAGAGTATGATTAAGGTGTGTCACCTTAAATATCGGTGCTTGTTGCGCCCGGTCTACTTCCTCAGTTAATTGGCGAGTTTTGATAATGTTTTCAGGCTTGGTTTGAAAAGTACTAGCAATCCATTGCTGCTGTTTAATCTCAGACTGAACCTGTTTTAGACGTTGCTCATTTTCTGCGATATTTTTTGACTCTCTAATTTTAATATCAATGATTAAACGTCTTAATTGCTGCTTTTCTATTTCAGACAGATTCTCCAAATTAGCCAGCTGACTTTCGATAAATTTCATTTCCTGCTGACTAGCATAACTTGCCAGTTCATCTGCGCTGGGTGGATTTGTGGAATCAAGCTGGGTCGCCCACAGATTACTGCTTAAAATAAACCAAGCAAAATAAATTATCCAAAACTTCACGCTGAATTCCTTTTTTCGGCAATCACTCGGTCAATACGGATTGCCTCTTCATGGGCCAATTGAGAAACACGCAAAACATCGATCGTCAGCTGATAGGGTAGCTGTGAAGTTTTGCCTTCATTCAACAAAACCAAAGTACCATTTACCTGAATACGCCATTTATAAATACCACTTGATGAAACTCCGTGGCGTATCATTTTTTGATTGATAGGAATAAAAATCGAAGCATGGCCTTTTGTTGCCAACCATTGAATCATATCAATTTGTTGTAACGCGATATAAAACTCTCGAAAACCTTTATCGGTTAAATAGTCATATTTGAGCTCATTAAAGTAACGCTTTTGCTCCCGGTAAGAGAGATCAAATAGATGCGAAACAGCCAAGCTATTCCAGTGTAGCACTTCGGATTTACTGTACAGTGCGAGTTCTGGATTTTCATTCAATGGCATACCATTGGCATGAATGGGAGCTAATAACCGTGTTGAAGCAAGGCTGGTCATAACCAATATTAATAACAATAAAGACAACAAGAGAACAAAACTTAACAACACCGCTTTATTCGCTTTTTTAGCAACCTGTAGGTAAAAATGACTCAACTGAACCATATAGATGGGTATGTATTTTCTTAGGGCTGGCATTAAGCAACCCTCTTTAATCGACCTGAGGCAAAGCGCTTTTTACCAGAGCGTTTATCTATTTTAATATTCATTTGGAAAATCAGTTTGATGGTCGATTCACCTTTAGTTGAACGGAAGGTTAATAGACCTTTGGTCTGAACAATCCAGAACTCTTGGTTCCATTTAGACACCACCACCGTTGCTTGAGTGGGGGCAAAAATACTATGTTGCTTTTGTTCAACCAAGTGCTCAAAAAAATCAACTTTATTCAACTCAATAAAAAATTGGCTCGCTGTATGATGGTCCATAAAGGAAGCCATGAGCTGCCTAAAAGCTGGCTCTGTTTGTTGCTCTATCGGGGGAGGCATATTCAGCATTCGTGATAACTCGCGCTCTGACCAAAGGGCAATATTACGATCAGAAATAGCGCTATTGACTTTTAGATCAACCGGTTGCCAATGATCATCGGCATTCAAATAGTAAATCTGGCGACTTGGCGTGATGCTAAAACAAATTACAAAAAAGCAAAAAACCAATAGTTGTAAGCTAATAATTGCCCGATTCATTTCAAATATCCTGACTAAACACAATAGAGCTTATTTGCAGTAGGTAACCATTTACCGGCTGTTGTGTGCGGCTTATTATGCTTCGAAGATGGAAAGGGCCTATTTGTTGGCTCGGCTGATTATTTTGCAGCGGATTCAGTAGTAACAAAAAATCAAGATCGTAAGCCCATTGATATGGTTGGTCGGACGGTGCCTCGTAATCCAGTAATATGGGAGCAAATTCTGCTTCAAAGCTCACCTGTAATTGCCGTTGCAGAGGATTGAGATCCAAAGCGCTCAGAAATCCTTTAATTGCTTGCTGTGATTCAGTTGAAAACGCGTAACCAAAGTCGTCTAGGCGAATGGCTTCATTTAAAAAGTTATAGTGGATCCGAGTGGAAAGTGATTTGGTTAAAAATGCAATCGGCTCTGCAGGGTGATACATAGGATCTTGCAACTTGGCAGCATTGATCAGATAGCCCTTACTCGCAGTACTGCCCTGATCGGGATGATCAAACCAATAAAAATAAACTGAAAATAACAAGCATATAGTGATAAGAAATAAATGAAAACTAATTTCTAGAGTCGCCCGATGATAGAAATTGACCTGTTGCGCTTCTACTTTTGCATCAAATCTAGTCACTGTTCATTACTCGAATAGAATATTCCCGACCATCGGTGGATGCTGCACTGACATAAACCCACTGAATAATGGAAAAATAGTAAAGAATAACTAACGCTAGTAGGCTGCACAAACGTAGCAGCGAAACCGCTAGTTTGAGTGAGGCTAGCGCTGATTTTTGTCCGGCTATCACTAGTTTAAGCTCCTATTTTAATTCTATACGGCTGTTAACATTGCCTTTAGGCGGTATTTATTACCACAGTTCACCGCCATTAATATATCACCATATAGATGGTGTAATATCTCATTATAGAAAGCCTAAGCCTAACAATGCAAGTCATTTTTCTAAAAAACACCATTTAATAGCTATTAAATAGCGACCTTAAGGGCTTACGCAAAATAAAACGAACGTTCGTTCGTTTTTACGACTGCTCAAAATTCTTCTATTGATTGCCGTTGGCAGTTGGTACAAAAATATGGTTCATTTTCTGCTGTACCAACTCAACATATTGCTGAATAACGCCAGAGGTATATTCATAATGCCTCACCAAATTGCTGGACTCTGCATGATGGTAGTTTCCAACGCCTCGCCAAATATCACCTTGTGCTTTATCAATTTCGGATCGTAAAATTGCGCTGGCAACAAAGGTATTGGTGCATGCATCGAAAGCTAGTTCAACCCAAGTTAAATCAGGGTATTGATGAATGATTTGGCTCAACCAAAACTTACGATTAATTTGAAAAGGACCATAATCTACACTACCGTTAGAGTGGCGCATAACCTGGCCTATCGCGCCGCCCTCCTGCTTAAGTAAAGCTTTTAATAGAAGTTCGCTTAACTGATATTTTTTCGCCGCCTGTTTTATACAGTAGGGTAGTTTTTGTTTTTGCCGGTCGATTAATCCTGCAAACTGCTTTGCTGTCGCTTGCATAATAGTCTGAGCTGATATGTCCGTATCTGGTAAATCAAAAATAACCATGGCGCTTTACTTCCTATTGCTAGACTAAAATAATGTTTTTATGGTCTCTAGTGAATGCTGTGGATATGGAAATAATTGATACCAACCATCAGATCTAGAATCCAATAAAGGAGACCTAATTAAGCGATTATTGCTGCCTTTATCCCAGTTTCTTTGTAAGGACAAGCTCATAATGTGACGAGCTTGTAGGCGTTTGGTTTTATTTAAAACAGCAATTACACCACGTTCCGATGGCATTAAATATCTTGCTTCACCTTCAGCATAAAAATATCCTTGTTTGTAATTAACCAAGCCTGCCGAGATGAGGGATGATATAAGTAAATCATCCGATAGCTTGGATAAATAAACACCGTCTAAGTTTAAACGGCAACTAGAGCGAATGATTTTTAAAAGACTTTCGCTTGATAGTTTTTGATAAAGTGCAAAAACTTTGGCGATTAAATAAGCAAACTCTGTTTTGCGTTTCTGCTGTGACCAGTTATAAATAATATATGATTTAAAGTATATAAAACTTCTGCTGTGTGCAATGACAAAATCGAGCAATGACTGCTCACAACCTAGTATTATGGATAATTGTCGCACCGACATGATCAACTTTCGCTTTAAGTGGTATTCAAGGCTCTGTTTAATTTTTACTAACTTTGACTTCATTTTCTGGTCCTTGATAGACGGTGTAGGTGCCATTAAAAATGACAGTTGCCAAAGTTGCATGATTTGATGTTTAATTTCTATTCTCACTAACAAAACTTTGAATTGTTGTAATGTCAGTTTGCGAGGAACAAAAGACCTTTGTTTAAATTGGTTTAATACCTTATCCAGTGGTGCTGGTGTCAGACCATATAAATCGACTAGCAAGCCCAAGTAAGACACCTTTAGTTTTGACAGGTAGCTGCGAGGATCAAAATGGATAAAATTTTTTATCTGATTAACCACTGTATTTACATACTGCCGAGTGACTGCATTTTGTTTAGCGATCAAAGAAATATGGGTTCCGCCAGCTAAGCTGAAATAATGCATCATGATGCTTCGTTTACGTAAATAACTGGTATTAGTTTTGGAATGAGCTTTTAGCCAAACATCAATGGGTCGAGTAAATCGTATCAGTTCATTCATATTGCACCGCAATGTAACCATCTATATTATGATATAATAATTCTACACTATGAATCTAGATAAAACAATTACTGGTTCTAAAAGCTGTTGTTTCAACCTCTAACCTTGGTTGATTTGGATTGATCATGGAGTATTATTCTACTGCTAAGCCGCTGAAATATCTTTATTTTTCACAAACAAACCTTTTTCTAAGATAATGTAAAGATAGTACTAACACCGCCTAAAGGCCAATAAACCGTAACGTCAACTCCAATTTATTAGCAAATATAGGTTGACATAAATAGAATAACCATGCACATTATCGCCGACTGCGATTAAATATAACATGTTAAGGAATCTTGTTATGGTTCAGATAAAACAAAACAATAGGACGTACAGGGAAACGAAAGAAACCCCCTCGGTCGCTCACACCCACTATGACCTTTCACCTCTCTATGACGATGGTATCCATCGAGCTCTCATTGGCTTAAGTCATCAAACTGAATGCATTTCATTTAGCAAAAACTTGTCCGCTTTTTTACCTTCGATTGATACTAAAATTGGGGGTATGCCCTATGTTGATGTATCCGATGAATGGCCACGCTGCAAACATGATTTTTGCCAACAGCAGATGCGCTTTAAATTTCAAACAACGACCGATCTGAACACGCATAATCTTTTGTGCTTTTATATTTGTGATCGTTGTTTCAACAACCAATTTCATTCAAATACATGGACGGTTAGAGCCTACCAAGTGAATTCAATGCAACGATACGGTGCTAACAGTCATGGTCATATTGACCTAAGGGCATTTGAGGGAAAAGTGCAAACAAGTTATTCATTACCTGCCTGGGAAACTCTATCCTTACACGATCATGATCTTCAATCTTCTTTTCGAATGATGGAACCTAGCTCACCGGAAGCTCTCTACCGGTATTTTTTACATGAGCACCAAGTACAAGTTGATATCGACCAAGTGGATTTAATTATTGGCGGTTATCCCTGCTGTGAATCTGCCTTGGGCCAGCAATTATCGTTAAATAAGCATCACCGATTTGTTGCTCAATTGAATAACTGCTCAATACTCTTTGGAAATGATTTTTGCCAAGCTAATCAGTCACTGATTATCTTTTGTAGAAATTCAAAAATAGAAATAAGTTTAAGTCAAAAACCATAAGCTATGATGCGAAACATTACGGCGCCTAATGCGCTCTGTTTATTACACTAGGATAAATTAAATGTCGTTAGTAGAAACCCTTGATGCCATTGTTAAGCGAATTGCTGGACAATCAAGTTACGAGCGCTGTGAAGCTGTTGCTAATGTTAGCCGTGATCTTTTTACGACGCAAGAAGGCGGCTTTATTAGTAGTTTTAATTTCGCTGGCTCCATGCGTTTTATCGCAGAAGATGATATCGAAAATTTTTCCGCATCCATTGATAATGCTTTAAAGGATCTTTTTCGTGCCGAGGGTCACTGCCTGTCTTTTTATCTCGACCGCAGTGCTAGCAACGCCAATCAACTGGTTAAAAATATTTTTACTACTTCGTTAAAATCCCTTAACACCTTGGGCTTTAAATCACCCATTCCGGCCGCTAGAAAAAAGCACCTCAAACGCCTGTTACAACCGTTTAATATTACCTTGACCATTACTACCGGTTTATCCGCTTTATCAGAACAGGAACGACAATCAATCCTTGATGAACATTATCAGAAATTAGAAAACGCCCCAAAATTCAAACCCGATCAGTCCCAATTAAACGGCATCAGCGAACTTCTTAATAAGCATCTCAGTTTTACAAAGGCCTTTAAAACCCAGCTAGGAAAAATCTGCTTAATGCAGCAAATTAGCTGCGATGAAACCTTATATCGAGCGCACGATGCGTTATATCGGGTATCCTCTCGCGGCAACAAGAAAACATTTCAATTATTACCGCAATCTTATTCGATTCGTCGTTCTCAAAAGAATAAGGAAAATGGATTAACCGCACCATCCGTCGCGGAACAAATACTGAATGAAGATCTCAGCCCTGTGGAGAGCGATCCCACATTGGTAGCGGTAGGTGAAAACCTATTTGCACCGCTTTATTTACCCCACGCACCCTTTGACCCTAAACCTTTATCAAATTTATTAGAGCTAATTGATCAGGTTCCATTTCGCATGGCGGTGCACCTGTTGACAGGTAATGAATCGGTTAAAAGTACGGCTAACCTACTCACATCACGGGCCCGAAATTTTAAAATATTTGATGAAAATAATAAGGATATATATAAGGCTGGAGAGTATTTTCTGAGCCGATTAAAACAAGGAGAAAGTGGCGTTAATGTATCCTTTTCTTTCGTTACTTGGGCTAAAGATGCCGCAACACTGCGTCGCAACCGAGAAATTATGGCGGCAGGCATTAGCAGCTGGGGCGGTTGTAGTACTCATTACGAAAGAGGCGATACTATCGATGCGCTACTATCGACCATTCCACTGTTCGGCAGTCGATCTAAATCGCCACCTAAGCATCCTTGGCTGTTTAAAGATTTAGTACCGCTACTGCCTTTTTTCGGTGTCTGCTCCGCTGTTTAAAAATCCCGATCTCACTTTAATTTTACCTAACGGACAAAATTACCCGCTGGAGTTTGGTTCACCGTTGCTAAAATCCTATAGCATGTTGATAGCCGCTGAATCTGGCTCCGGTAAGTCGTCCTTTTTAGCCAATATTCTAAATTCTCTTTTATTTAGACCCTCTGTCGGTGGTCGTTTTCCTCCTATCGGTGTGATCGATAATGGCTTGGCGCAAACCTTTTGGGCGCAAACAATCTATTCTGCATTACCTAAAGAACTGCATTATCTAGTTCAGTGTGTCACCCCTACCCATGCCAAAGAAGATGCAATGAACTTTTTAGATCGACCGCTTGGTTTATCCGTACCACCTCTCAGTCAAAAAGAGTTTGCCGCAGGCTTTTTACAAACGCTTCTCACCGAACCTGGCAGTGATAAACACCCTGCAGGCATGACTGGGCTGTGTAATGCGTTAATTGCCGAGGCCTATCATCAGTTTGAATCCAACCAACAGCGGATCTATAACCCAGGCAATGCAGTGATTGACCGAGCTTTAGACAAAACTGATTTCCGCTATGATCTAGCGCAGCCAATGTCTTTCTATCAAATTAGAGATAAGTTATTTGATGCCGGTGAAATTGAAGGCGCCTATGTAGCGCAAGCCTACGCGGTTCCAACCTTGCTTGATCTGGTTCGAATCGTTAATGATTCCACCCATATTCGCACCAACTATGGCAATAAACGTTTCTACGGCGAAGATGCTATCAGCTACGTATCATCAACCATTAATAATATTGCCGAGCAGTTTCCGGCTTTAGCCCATCGTAGCGTACATAACTGGCAAGCTTCAAAGGTGAGAATTATTAATCTTCAAATTGCTGCGCCAAAAGCGTCGGCCAGCGATCCCATCACCCAAAAAACCAGTTCATTATTTTACGGCATTGCATGGAATGCTTTGTTTGGTGAATATTTTATGCGAGCCAAAGAAGTCGAAGCCATCTGTCCCGAACGCTACATGGCTTATCAAATGCAGCGGCTTTCTGATCTTGAATCAAGTTTAAAGTGTGCTTTTGTCGATGAATATCACCGCGCCTCTAAACTTAATGTCATTAATAATAATGTGCTACAAATTGAAAAAGAAGGGCGCGCCCGCAAAATTTTTGGTTGTTTTATTTCACAAGCTTTAACCCCCGATTTTCCTGATGAAATCATTAACCAAGCCTCATCAATCGTGGTATTAGGCTTACCTAGCAAAGATGGTGTAGTGGAAGCTTATCGGCGTTTTTTACACTATAGTGATCAGCAAGACAAAGCCATAAGACGCCACCTCGCCACCGCTTTTCATCCTAAATGGGGTTCTTCTTGTTTGATTTATTTTGAATACAAGGGTGGTACTCTATTACAGCTTGCCTACATCCCGAGCCCCGCCGAAGAGGTATGGCAAATAACCACCACTAATAGCGAAAGAGCCTTGGTACAGTATTTATCCCAATTTATGGCGCAACATCAGACTTTAGAAATTTTAGCTAAAGAATATCATTTTGATGGCGCTAGCTTTATTGATAATTTTGCCGGTCGTCACCAAATAACCGTCGATCAAGCCTGCGAAATAATAGGCAAACAGCTGCTAAAAAAATATCAAGTAATGGATCTTAACCATTAAATCAGTTAGATTGGTGGCTATCTATCTCCGCTGGGTCAAATGATCTCAAGGTGATTCAATTGAATTCAAAGCAACTAGCCTTTTCTTCCTCGACTCGGTTTATGACATTTGGTACATGCATAAAATACGCCGCAATCGTCTTGCTGATTAGCGCCTGTCAGCAAAAAAGCCACCAAGCTCAAGAACCGGTGCAAGCCAAAACAAAACTAGACACTATTCGCAAATGAGCAACCGCCAATGTCAAAAAAGTAACCAATGCCTAGCAACTGGTCTTCGACCACTAGCCTGCGGCGGCTACGCGGACTATTTGATTTATTCCCTTTGGAAAACCCCAGTAACAGAATTAAAACAAGTGATCAGTGACTACAACCAAGTCAAAGTGAAGCAGCATCAGCAAAAACAAAATGTTGGCACTAATTCAATCTGCCTGCATGTAGCAAAACCTTTATTACAATGTGAGCAAGGACTTTGCCAAGCACAAGTCAAGCATGACCCCCGTTAAACAGGATGCCTTTTCAACATGATCGCGGTTACAGTAATCGCCATTACACTAGACAAATCTTTATTGGCGACCGATAATAACCATAGATAATTGAGGACAAACCATGTTAACCATCCTAGTTAAGTTGTTTAAAGCGTTAAATTCCGAACAATCGCCAAATCAATTGGCCATTGCCATCTCTTTAGCCGCCATTTTAGGGCTAACGCCTTTTCTGTCCTTACACAATATCCTGATCCTGTTTATTGCATTGATTTTTCGCGTTAATTTAACCCTGCTGATCCTGTCATACCCTTTGTTCGCTTTGCTCGGTTATCTGTTATCCCCTTGGTTCCAACAAGTTGGGAGTAGCCTACTACAAGCGCCAAGTTTAACCGACTTTTGGACCGCGTTTTTTAACACCCTCATCGGACGATGGAGTGATTTTTACTACAGCGGGGTGATGGGGAGTTTTGTGATAGCAATCCTTACTGCCATTATCTTGTATCCACTGAGCCGTTTGATGATTGTTGCGTACCGCCATAAATGGCTAGATAAAATCAACCAAATCCATCTAGTCAAACTTCTCAAAACCAGCCGCTTTTGGCAGCTCTATAGTCAAGGTTAAAGTAAATTGGGTCATTTCCGATTTGTTTTGTCATTTGTTGTTTCATTCTTTTCTCCTTTTTTATAGTGTATAACTTAGATTCTAAGCATTTTTGTTGGAGTCGGTATGCCCTTGTTTATGGGTATCTGTCTCACCGGTAACCTAACAAAACGTTATTTACTTAACCAACCGTGATATCAAACACAACCTTCGTGCAAATATGAAGAAAATTAGGCTCAGTGTCTGGTCCCATTGAATACTAAACCCTGTTTTTATTGAGCGTTTCATGAGGATTGGTCAGATACTGCCCCTATTAAATATTCATTTTTTCATGAATATTCGAGACTCAATTGCAATATTTCATGAATTATTGATGTTTAAAATACCTGGCATGTGCTAGATTTACTTAAGTTTAGAAAAATATACTGGGTGGCTGAGCTAATGTATAACCGAAAACTAATATTACCGACCTGTCCTAGCGAAAGTTTTTTCCTTTGGGGACCTCGGCAAACAGGTAAATCAACACTACTTAAAAAAACCTACCCCGACGCTTTTTGGATTGATCTCTTAAAAAATGACGAATTTAGGCGATACAGCAAAAAACCTGAGTTATTGAGAGAGGAGCTAGCAGCCTTATCGAGTCAAAAGATAGTGGTCATTGATGAAATTCAGAAAGTACCACAATTGCTCGATGAAGTTCATTGGTTAATTGAAAATAGTAACATTTGTTTTGCTATGTGTGGCTCTAGCGCCAGAAAAATAAAGCGAGGTCAAGCAAATCTACTTGGCGGAAGAGCCATTCGTTATGAATTGTATGGCCTTGTATCTTCTGAACTCGGCAAAAAATTCGATCTCGATCGCTTACTTAATCATGGCTATCTACCCTCTCATTATGACAAGTCGAATCCGCGTCGCAATATAAAAGCTTACATTTCTGAATATTTAAGGCAAGAAATAGCGGCTGAAGGTTTAGTCAGGAATCTATCTGGTTTTTCTTACTTTTTAGATGCCGTTGCGCTAACCGACGGAGAGATTGTTAATTACACTAATATTGCGAGTGACTGCGGTGTTACTAGCAACACCGCCAAGGAATACTTTCAGATCTTACAAGATACGATATTAGGTCATTGGCTACCAGCCTATCGAAAAAGACCAAAACGTCGAATCACCAGTAGCCCTAAATTCTACTTTAATGATATAGCGGTTGTTAACTCGCTCGCTAAACGCTATCAAATAGTAAGAGGTTCTGAACTCTATGGCAAAGCCTTTGAGAACTGGGTTTTCCATGAGCTTAAATGTTATTCAGAATATTCAGGCACTTTTTATCAGCTGAGTTATTGGCGATTAACTAGCGGAGTCGAGGTCGATTTTATTGTTAATGACATGGAAATAGCAATAGAAGCCAAGGCAAGCCAAAATATAAAAAATACTCACCTAAAAGGACTGAGAGAGGTAAAGAAAGACCATCCTTCTGTCAAACAGCGAATTATCGTCTGTTTAGACGAAAAAGAAAGGTTGACCGCTGACGGGATCAGAGTATTGCCTTATCAGCGGTTTTGTGAACTACTTTGGTCAGGTAAAATCACTTCCTGTAGATAACAAAGCCCCCTCAACTTGCTCCTATTAGCCTGCATAAAAGAAAGTTTATATCTAACCTCAATTCAATCCCGCGTCACTAACCAACCGTAAATCCCACCAGTAATAAACATTAAAAGACCATAGGTGACCGCTGGAATCATCATGGTTGTATTTCCAATAATGCTACCAGCAACCACCATTGCCAAGGTGCCGTTTTGTAAGCCAACCTCAAAACCGATAGTGATGGATTGTTTTTTATCTAGTTTGCTCCATTTGGCGAGATAAAAACCTAAAATCAGTACACTGACATTGAGTGTAATGGTAGCAACACCGACATCAGCGAAAAACTGACCCATATTTTCCCAATTTTTGTGCATAATTAGTCCGATAATCACAAACATAATGATGACTGAAAACCATTTAAAAAACCTCTCCATCTTTTCCGCCGTGTTCGGCCACTTTTTAAAAAACACCATACCAAAAAAGACGGGTACCACTGTTATCACCAACAATTGAATGATCGTTTTTAAAATCGGCAGGTCAAAACTTTGCCCCGTTTGTATAAAATAATGTGAGCTCCAAAGAACCACCAAAGGGATAGTAAAGGGTGAAAGAAACCCCACTAAAGCCGTTAAGCTAATGGATAAAGCTACATCGCCTTTAAACAAATAACTATACATGTTTGATGTCACACCACTAGGTGCCAAAGCGATAATCATCAGGCCAACGGCTAGCTCTGGTGGCACTTTAAACAGATTAGCGATAGCAAAGGCAACCAATGGCAAAAGAACCATTTGCCCCACAATACCGACCGCTACGGCTTTTGGAAACGCGAAAATGCGTTTAAAGTCCATCACTTTGAGAGATAAACCCATTCCAAACATAATGAAAAATAAAGATAGTGGAAGAACCAGTTTGGTTAGAATATCGGCTTGCATGGATAAGACCCTCATTAAATTGTCATTATTATTAAGGTTATTATGCCTTATTTGTGCTGCTATCTCAGCAATAAAATAAGTTTTACACTAGACCAATAGCCGGTTGCGGTTGAGCGGTTTTGAAAGCCAACAATAAATCAACCAATAAGGCCGTTTAACATTGATAAATTTAATTACGCCATCTTGCTGGCTTCAAAAAGATGAACCGCAACCTATAATTCGCGACCGCAGCACCCTAGATTGATTCATCTTAAAGACTAGCCGCTTCATGTTCATCAATTTCCTTAGCCGGATAAAAACTGACCAACAAGCTAGCCACAAGAACCGCGGCGGCAATATAAATCAATCGGATATAATCATTGCTATCGGCGAGCAGTATTCCCGCCACCCAAGGGCCGGAAGCTAAGCCCATTTTAGATGCAAAACCACCTAAAGCTGCCATTTGACCAGCTTCATCAAACTTGGCCGCCATGGTTAAAAAGTAGGGGATGGCAAAGGCCCACGCAATGCCTAAAACGGCATTAAGCCAAAAATACACGGCTTCACTTTGACTAAAAATTAAACCCCAAGTTCCCACTGCCGCGACGAGTAAAGCCAGCATAAAGGGTTTGACTAGTTTAAATTTTGCGCCGGTATAGATGGCAATGACCGCCCCTAAAATAGCAATAATATTGGCGCTGGCAACGCTGTTTATGGTAGTGTACCGCGAAAGCGTTTCACGATAAATGCGAAAACGGTT
>JAUZSK010000018.1 GCA_030949565.1 Enterobacterales bacterium | reverse complement strand
GTTTCACATTCCAAGTGTTGTTTGTTTTTCACCACATTTATCTTCACATGTGAAACCTTTCCACCGTATATAGACATTATTATTATTTCGTGCCGCTACCAGCCTTTAAATGGAAAGGCCCCAACACCCGCACTACAGGTGGAAAACGTTTCTTTTTAGCGCTAGCATCATCGGCATCTAATGATTCATCGCCACCTAAAGCTAAAATACGCTCAAGTTCTCCACCATAAGCGCCCACCACCTGATCAAACATATCCCAAGTCTTAACACCCAAGGCTTCTTTTTGATAAAAATAACCGTGTAGGTTTGGCGTCCGAAACCGAGTAAGACCGAGCAGGCCTTCATCCACTAGCGCTAGGGTATAGGTCATTGCTTTGCCCTCGGTTTCTGAGACTTTAATCTCCGCCACCGACTGTGGAAGCAATTCATCAGCGACTATAATTTGCGGCGTTAGTTTAGTTTGCGGGTCAACCACCTTAATTGGCAAAATACCAAATAATCGAATGGGAAGATCATTATTTTTGCCTTGATGTGGTTGTATCAACGATAAAGAAACATAAATATTAGGGCTCATCTCGGCACGTAATGGTATAACGATCTGTTTATTTTGCTCCGTTAATTTCACCCAAAAACGATCAATCACCCGACTGCCGTTTTCAATAGTCACCAAACCATGGCCCTGCTTAGAGGCTGGCAAATTGATGGTTGCCGTTTCACCCACTTGATATTCTTCTTTATCCGCCGTTAGGTTAATGACCGATGCGCCGATCCCTTTTTGGTCTTTAGCGCGACCTGCCCATCCGGGCCAATCAATATAAAAAACTTGCCCGGTACAATGCCCGCCCTGAGGGTCACACACTCGCACCATATAACGACCCCACTGAGGATATTTGATTTCAAACTGCCATTGCCCAACACCCTCGCGGGTCGAAACTCGCCCCACCTCGATGGGATCATTTCGATAGGCGCTGACATACTTAGCTAGTGAATCACCAGACTTGTCCCACCACCATTTCCAATCAATTTTATACAGTGTGACCTCTAGCTGATCGATGGATACTTTTTTGCCGAAAGCATCAAGCGTGGCAATATTGACAGTATGCTGAGTATCGGTTAGCAACATATTGCGCTTGGCATCACCTTTAGGTAATTTTATACCCACATAATGACGGTAAGGGTGGTAAGGAATTTTTTTGGCTTTCACTACTAAAAGCACCGCCTTGCTCAAAAACTCTAGAAGTAAAAAAGGCATTAAGCATTCCGGCTGGTTTGCCTTTAGGACGTAGCATCACCTGGAAAGACATATTGCCTTCTTCGTCCAAATAATCCGAGTAAACTTGTTGCTTTTGAGCATTAAATTCACGGGCGGGATCATCATAATTATAATCACTAAACTGGTCAAAGTGTGTCTTGGTGGGACGGAACTTAACATTAATATCCGCTTTTAAATTAGAGGCTTTAGCGCCATGTAACCACTGTGAAAAAAGCTTTCCTGAAATAGGCATTTAAAACCGAGCAAGGGATTATCCTTGGTGCTCAGTTCCACTTTTAAGCGGTTAGGGATAACGGCCTCAATTTTAATTCGCTTTTGAAAATGGGCTCCACCAAGTTTGGCAATGACCTTCCAATTACCAGTCATGGCATTGTCTTTGGTGGATAACTTAAAACGATAAAAATCATCCACTGGGCTATTATTGGTCACCGTGGAAATTAATTGACCTTTAGGGTTGAAAAAATCCAAAGTGACCGGATGTCCAGCGGGAATACGATCATTAATATCCTGCAACACAAAAGTTAAGTGTATATCGTCACCCGGTCGCCAAACGCCTCTTTCGCCATACAGATATCCCTTTATTCCCTTACTAATTTTCAAACCACCCACATCAAAATGGCTGGTAGGCAGTGCTAAACCTTTGGCTAGTTTCAAATAACCAACTTGGTTATCCTTTATGGCTTTGGCATAAAATGGAACTGAATTGAGCGGCGTTTCTACTAAACCCTTTTGGTCACTTTTTACAGCGGCTAAAAGCTGGTTTTGAAAATTATAAATTTCAAGTTCAACAGCTGCCAAAGGTTTTCCGGTTTGTAGGTTAGTGGTGGTTAGCAATAATGATTTATCGCTCCCACGTTTGGCAATAATACCAATATTGCTAGCCATAAAATTGCGGCTTGCATCGGTATTTTTAGCATATTTAAAATAGCCATCTTTACAAGGATTATTACGTTGAGACCATTGAACATTGCCGCTATTGTAATAATTATCCGCAAAGTCCCAATAAGAATCATCATCTTCATTGTCTTCTTCTTGGCTGGTTAAAACCGGTTCGGGCGGAACCGGAACCGCATTTTCTGCGTCAGAGCAACTAAAAATAGAATTAGAACGGTTGATGGACAAGGTAATTCTAAACAGCGAGCCTGGGTACTTGATTAATAATTCTGATACATCCAGTTGATATCGATTCCAAGCGTCTTGTACCGGGCTTGAAAGCGAAACCCGTTTGCGCCATAAATGACGACCCACTCGATAATTTTCATAATCCTCAGTTAAATTATTGGATTGCAAAAACTGTCCCATATTATTTGCAAAAACCTGAAATACGGTGACTTGCACCGAATGAACATTGACCGCTTCAAATGGCACTGTGAGTTTTGTTGCGTTAGGTAATATGACCCCTTTACCAACAAATTTAACCTGTGGTTTTTCACTTAAGAAAACGAGTGATTTTTCAACAATTTTACCAAGTTTAAAACCTGCTTTACTTTTAATCGCCTGATCTAAAACTAACTGCAGCTGTCCCTGAAAAATACCGTCGGGATAAATTTTTATTAGATTACCTTCCACCCGCGCAGTAAATTTTTGTTTACCGAGAGAGATTAATCCTGCTAAGTTTTGTGAAGCCAGCAGTTGATCTGTAAAACTAACTTCAATTTGCTGACGGTCAGTTTGTACTGCGCGAATATTAGCTACCTTAAAGTCACCAATGGCTGGAATTTCTATTTTTCTATTGCCAACATCTGCTACTTGGATTTTATTGGCATCCCAGGTCAACACTAATGCTTCACTCTGCTTGTGACGTGGTAGCGCCTTAATTGAAAAAGAGTGCAACTTTCCTGCTGCATCGTGTTGCCACTCAAGTAGGACCTTTTGATCTAAATAGTCGGCGACTAACATATCTTCTATATGACTCGCATCAACCACATCGGCGGTGGTGATATGCCCTGCAATGGTTAAACTATCACCGGCTTCGCTAGCGGTTAAACCGTCAATCATCAGCTCAAAAGCCTGCTTTATCACCGAAAAATTAAATTGATATTGAGCCAGCTCTTTGGGGAAGCCTTTTAACTGGTTGGTGGCGACCTTAACCTGATATTTTTGCCCCGATTTAAGGTGTTGTGCCGGAATAATTTCGATTTCTCGCTCACTAATAAAGCTAACGCTCGCTTCAATACTTGGCTCTATCTGAATAAATGACTCGGCAGAAGTTCCTATTTGTTGCGCATCAATAATCGGGCTTAAAAAAGAAATAGACACTCGCGATGTTTTGGAGATAAAGCCCTCGGTATGAAACGCAACATAATCATCCCAGCGATATTTTGGGTCCGCAGCTTGCACCGGTTGAGAATCATTTTTCTGGCTATAACTTGGCGATTGAAAAACCTTTTTCGTATCCTTTTTATCGTCGCCGCAAGAGGATAAGATCAAAGTAATTAAAAGGCTAAATAGGAGTCGATTTGTTATTTTTATCATGGCTAGTTCCTTGCATATAAGTCTATAAAAGCAACATACCACAGGCAATCTAAGGCGGCAATGGCTTGTTATAGCTTGATTTATCAAAAAATTGACCTGAATCAGCTAAATAAGCAGCCAGTCAACATAAAATAAGCCCCCTGTTCAGTTGAGATGTAAAGTTTATGTCAATTCAAAGTGAGTCCAAAATAGCGGAAGAAATCCAAAACTGGACCTTGGTTTTCCCTAATCAGGCCAATCCCAATGGCGTCATGTTTGGTGGTGATCTACTGGCTATTATGGATACCACAGCAGCTATGGCGGCCAAACGATTTTGTCAGATGCAGGTTTCTACCGTTTCAGTCGAGGCGGTACATTTTGCCAAGCCCATTCGGGTTGGAGACACAATTAAAACCACTGCCAAAGTGGTTGCTGTGGGTCAGACATCGATGATGATTAAAACCGAGGCTTTTCGGGATATTGGTGATAGTCAATTAGAGCCTTGCGTGAGTGCTTACTACAATCTGGTAGCCTTTGATAATCAGTATAAAAAGGCTCAAGTGCCTCGATTGCAGGTTAAGGAAAACACCCAAATCGATCATCAGATTGCGCAGGTGGTTAAAAACGCTGCTCAGCAGAGGCAGGCGCTGCTTACCAAAATAAAGGAGTTATAATTGATGGGGTTAAGCTCCTGAGATCTAGCAGCAGTCCTACAGATCGCCGCATCGCACCTCCTTGCTGTAACTGGTTTTTAAGGAATATACTTCAGTAAACCGTCATTCCTAGGGTCTAAATAAACCACTTGCCCTTTGGTTAGATTAGTCAGCGCTGCGACAAATCCAGTTTTTTGTTTTTCTGAAATCTCTAAGTGGATGATTATCTCGCTTTGGTAATCAATAGTGAGGTTTTGTATTTGGTAGTCTTTTATTAAATGCTGGCAATCTTGAAGTTGGGTGTAATCCAGCTCAAAACTGAGTGGCAGATAGCTTATTTTGATTTTTAATGACAGCTGCTCTAGCGCTAATTTTACGCCGCCGCCATAGGCTCTAGCTAAACCACCGGTGCCTAATTTTGTGCCGCCGAAATAGCGCGTACAAACGGCTAAAATATCACCAACATCCGAATGCTGTAATACCTGAAGCATGGGTTTTCCCGCCGTACCCGAAGGTTCACCATCGTCACTACAGCCAATCAGGGTGGTAGACTGAGGTTTACCCACAATATAAGCCCAACAATGATGTGTGGCATCGGGATATTGCTGTCTAAGCTGTTTAATCTGCGCTTTTGCCGCCTCAGCACTATCTTTGTTGTAGATCCGAGTAATAAAATGGCTGTTCTTAATGACTTCTTGTATTTCTAAATCAGAAGACGGCACTTTATAACTTGGCAAAGGCTTCTCGCGTTAGATTTCTGACGCCATCCTCATGAATAACAATATTATCTTCAATCCGAATACCACCAAAAGGTATCATCTGTTCAATTTTATCCCAATTAAACGCCTTGCTATGTGCTGATTGACGCTGTTTATCCAATAGCGAAGGAATAAAATAAAGCCCTGGTTCAATGGTAAAAACCATATCGTTTTCCATTTTACGAGTGCTGCGTAGAAAAGCGTGTGCTGCCGGTGGCGGATTAGCTTGACCGCTGGCATCAGCAAACTGACCACCCACATCATGTACCTGCAAGCCGATAAGATGACCTAAACCGTGGGGGAAAAAGGTGCCAGAAATCCCCTGTTCAAGCATGGCTTGCGCGCTCATATCAACCAGATCAAAATCCTTTAAAATTTGTGCGATGCTTAAATGCGCTTGAATATGTAAATCCAGATAATCTTGATTGACTTGGATAGAGTCAATACAAGCCAGTTGCATCTTGTCCATGGCATCAATGAGGGCTGAAAATTCATTTCCCTTAAAGGCATAACTACGAGTAATATCCGAATGATAGCCATTAACGCTAACACCTGCGTCTAACAGAAAGGACTGCGGATTTTGTGGTCGAGTGGACTCACATTCAGTGTAATGCAGAATGGCGCTATGTTGGTTAAGCGCCACAATATTCGAATAGGGCATTTGATGTTCCATATCGCCACACGCATTTAAATAGGCCAAATGAATTTGTTGTTCACTTTTGCCTTGCCTAAAAGCAAGCTCTGCGGCTTTGTGGGCTTTGGTTGCTTTTTGATTGGCACGGCTCAAACATTCGATTTCATATTCACTTTTATAGGCGCGTTGCCAGTAGATGGCATTCAGCAGCGGCTTAGGATTACGCTGCGCTTTTTCAAAAGATTGTGTCAGCCGCGTTTCCTCACCCAAAATAGCGACCTTGTTCGAATCGGTTGGAAAAAATTCTTTCGCTTGTTCAAATTCCGTAATGATTTTAATATCAAAATGCTCAGGCCAAAAACCATCGGGATCTTTCGCTGGTGAATGCCAAAAATCCACCGGTTGATAGTAAATTAAAGTCGGCTTATCGTTTAAACCTAGCAGCAGATAACTATCTGCCACCTCGGTTAAGGGCAAATAGGTACGAAATAGAAAACTCGATTTAAAAGGATAATTCATATCATCTAAATAAATCCCAACCGGAACGCCCGATGGAATGAGTAAATAGTCCAGTTGATTTTCAAGCATAAGCTGACGATGCCGAGCAACAAGTTGCTCAAGATGCTCGCTGTAAAGATGCGCTATATTAGCCATAATAAAGTTTCCTAATAAAATTTAGTCACTGCTAGCTTGCTTATTATTCTCGAAAATCCGACGTTTATCAATCGCAAGTTTGGTAACCTCTTGCTCCATCTTTTTTAAACCACCCAGCATAAAAAAGAGCTCCGCCATCAAAAAATAAGGACCAATCAATAGCTGATTAAGATCATCCACAAAAGCCGGTTTGGCCTTTTCATAATAGTGTCCGACAAACTGAAAAACCCAACCAACCACAAACACCGCCGCCGCAATCCAAAGCGCATTGTCCTGCATCGCCATTTGTTCTGCAAAGTATAAAGTAGGCAACATAAACAACAAATGCCCCAAAGCTAAAGGAATATTGAGCATAAAATAATAAATCATCACCAGTACAACAAAAAGACTAGCAAAACTAATTTCATTGCTCTCAAGCAAAGGCAACTGAAACGGCAGTTGAAAGCGAATCGTCGCAAAAGCCACAAAAATCGACCAGATAATCAAAGGAATACCCACAAAATGGGTTTTTAAGTTATTTTTATTAAGATGTACACTTTTATAGGTAGATAACTGTTCAATCGCGGATTTCATTGGTGCAACCTCTTGTTATAGAAATAACAGGTTAACTAATTTAGTAAGGGCAAGCAAGATTCTAACTTGTCATTTTTGCAAATTTTTTCAACTTTTGCCTCTAAAAATAATAAACTTAGGGTATAGCGTTGATTATCCAGATACCTTAGCATAAAAACAAACGCGCCCAAGATTTTTATGGTCAAGATGTATAAAGTTATTGGATTGAGGCAGTGTTAGTGATATATTTTATTAAACGGAATTAAAAAATCGACTCAAGATGGAACAGTTAACCGACCTTAAAGCGATACTCCACTCTAAAAGAGCCAACATTTTCTATTTGGAAATGTGCCGAATTTTACAAAAAGATGGCGGGCTGCAAAGATTAAATTCCATTGATAACGATCCGAACGTTTATCCATTGCTCCGAGATTTTAAGTTTATCATTAGCATAGCATTTGGAACCTACAAAAAACTAAGCTTGAGTTTAAAGTTGAAAAAAGAGCTTAATAGAACAAGGATCTACTTTTTATCCCAATATCCGGTGATAATCTTAATATTCTATTTTGCTGTTGTATTTTCAGCGATTTTCAGGGTCGGGCCTCAGTAACTGATTGAATTTAGGTAATAAAGTGTTAAAGTAAGGGTCAAATATAGGTTTAAAAGGGCTGTTTTTGGGCCATTTTCATTATTTTAAGGAAGGCAATCTATTTAGTGGATAATGTTTGTGTTACAGGAGAGTAAATTGGTACTTACCAGTTAGCTTTTTGATAGCAAAAAGGGTGTTTAAGCGCTAAAAATAGCAATTTATTATGACTAAACATATAGCTGCTGGGGTCCGCCCCAGAGCGCCGGGTGCGCTGGATGATTTGGCAAGGGATGAATAATCAGTAGGCTGGGTTAGTTCGCCCTTTGACCGTCACCTGACAGAAGAAAATACAAAATAAGCTGTATTCTCATGATTTGAGAATGTGGAGTGTTATAAATGCGGGGCTGGGTTGAACGCTGTTTTTTTGGGTGTTTGGTAGATGTATCAATATACGAACATGGAGATGAGTTTGGAACATCACGAAAAAGAATATATCGCGCATGTCAGAAAAGAAGATGGTTCTGAGGTCTGGGCTACATCACATGAATTATCCGAACACCTACTTGCAACCGCCCAGTTAACAAAAACCTTTGCTCAATGTGTGGGCAGTGACTGGGCAGAGCTGGCAGGTCGCTGGCATGACTTGGGCAAATACCGAAAACGATTTCAGGACTACATCCGTATCCAATCGGGTTATGAAGCAGAAAATGCCCATATTGAAAATGGAAAAAGAGCGCCTCACTCAACTGCCGGTGCGATTCATGCGGTAAAACAGTTACCATCCGGCGAAGGCCTTATTATTGCTTATCTTATTGCCGGGCACCATGCGGGCTTGCCTGACTGGTCGGGTGGAAAAGGAAGTTTGAATCATCGTTTACACGATGGTTTGGCAGAGTATCAAGAAGCCCTTATTGAAAATATACCTGACAATATTTTAATAGGCGATGGCCCAACTCTTCCCCGGCACATAAACAAGCCAGAGGCGCTCGCTCTGTGGATGAGAATATTGTTTTCCTGCCTGGTTGATGCTGACTTTCTCGACACTGAACGCTACATGCAGCCGAAAAGATTTGCTGACAGACAAGCCCCAGCTCCATTAGATAAACTACAGAGTCAATTTTTTGATTCTATGGCAAAACTGCAAAATAACAGCGTACCATCACCACTCAACACCATAAGAAATACCATTTTAAAACAATGCACCGATGCAGCAAAGTTAAGGCCCGGTCTGTTTAGCCTGACCGTGCCAACTGGTGGCGGTAAAACACTTTCAAGCCTGGCGTTTGCGCTAAAACACGCGCAAGTACACAATAAAAAGCGCATCATCTATGCCATACCCTTCACCAGTATTATTGAACAAAATGCCGATGTATTCAGAAAGTTTCTTGAAGATGATAATGCCGTTCTTGAACATCACAGTAATTTTGACGTTACACCAACAAAGGAAAATAGCAGAGCAAGATTAGCAACTGAAAACTGGAATGCGCCATTAATTGTTACTACCAACGTACAGTTATTTGAATCACTTCATGCCTCACGCACTAGCCGATGTAGAAAGCTTCACAATATTGTTAACAGCATTATTATTCTCGATGAAGCGCAGCAAATACCACGCGATTTTCATGCGCCCATCACCCGCGTTATGCAACAGCTTTCAGATTATTATGGGGTGACATGGGTATTATGCACAGCAACACAACCCGTGCTCAAAAATTCAAGCAACGCCTTTGGTAAAACCATTTTTGAAGGCTTAAATGATGTGAGAGAAATTATCGACAACCCAGTTGCACTAGCCGAAACCCTAAACCGAGTTAAGGTACATCTACCCTTTGATAAACAGGTAACAAGCTGGACAGCATTGGCCGAAAAAATTGAACAGGAAAATTGCGCATTGGTGATTGTTAATACCCGCAAACAGGCAAGAATGCTTTGCGAATTACTGCCTGATAATGATAGCACTTTGCACCTTTCTGCCAATATGTGCGCCCAACATCGCAGCATACTTATTAAGGATATAAAAAACCGCCTACAACAAAAAACAGGGGGAGGATCCTAGACCACTACGTGTAGTGAGTACTCAGCTTATAGAAGCCGGTGTTGATATAGACTTTCCCGTTGTTTATCGCGCCATGTCGGGGTTGGATTCCATCGCCCAAGCAGCGGGGCGTTGTAACCGAGAAGGTAAATTAAAAGATAACAATGGAAAGCTGAGTAAAGGCAATGTTTATGTCTTTATCCCGGAGCAAGCCTCAATGCCTGGCTATCTACGGCAGGGCGAAGACACCACCTTGAACATGATGGCAACAGGTGATTTTAATAATGGAAAAATACTCTCGCCTGAAAATTTTGAAAAATATTTTTCACTCATAAATGAAAAAGGTGATCGAGATAAACACGATATCCTTCCGTTATTAACCGCACAACGCAGTACCGATGCGCCTCTCGCTATTCAATTTAGAAAAGCCGCAAAAAAGTTTCGACTAATTGATAATAATGGCACAGCCATTATTGTGCCGTTTAAATCAGTATTTGAAGATGAAAGTCAAAGTGAAAAAACAAGCCCGGTAGAAGGCTGGATAGCACAGCTTGAAGCCGACCCATCACAAAAATGGGTATATAAAAAACTGCAACGCTTTACCGTGACCGTAACTGAAAGTGTAGTAAAAGAATTATATGCCAATAAATGTATTGATGAAAGAGCGGGATTATTTGTGTTATTGGAGACTTATTATCATAAACGCTGGGGAATCGATGCGGCGGATACTTTAATTTCACCCGAAGGTTGCATATTGGATTAAGTGTCGCGGATACAAGTATCCGCGACATTCTTGTCAGAATTATAGATAAATAGTTTCAATCCACACATTCTTTAATAATGTGACGGAAGAATGATAACAAAGATAAAGCTAAAGGTAAATGGAATAATAGATAAATAGAAGTATATCTTGATTTCTGTTTTATTAATTGTTAGCATTAATCCAATGCGCAACTCAAGAGAAATAATTTGATGAGGTTTAATTAGGTGCAAAAACACTTACACCTTTGTTGCAGCGATTGGAAAAATGGCTGTCATCAGATAAATAAGTATCAAAACGGAGGAAATAGAATGGGTTTCTGTTTAGAAGTAAGAGGCGACTTCGCCTGCTTTACTCGACCTGAGATGAAAGTCGAGCGGGTTAGTTACGATATTATTACCCCCTCCGCCGCTCGTGCAATTTTTGAAGCCATTCTATGGAAACCCGCCATCGAGTGGCATATTCATAAAATGGAAGTTTTAAACCCTATTCAGTGGGTCAATATCCGGCGCAACGAAGTGGGAGCGGTTTTACCCATAGGCAATATCAATAAAGCCATGAGAGGTGGGGCATTACCTGCGTTATACATTGAAAATGAGCGCCAGCAACGCGCCGGCTTATTTCTTAAAGAAGTTGCCTACCGCCTTCATGGCAGTTTTTCTTTAACGAATAAAGCGGGAAAAGACGATAACGCGAGAAAATTTGCAGAAATGTTTAAACGCCGAGCAGCAAAAGGCCAGTGTTTTAATCAACCGTACCTGGGCTGTCGCGAATTTTCCTGTGACTTCAAATTGATTGATAATCCAGAAACAGAACAGACCGCCATTGCAGAATCACGTCCTCTAGGCTGGATGTTATATGACCTGGATTATCAAAGTGCAAGCAATCCTTCCCCCCTGTTTTTTAATGCGATTATGGACAAGGGCATTATCAATATACCCGATAGAAACAGCGAGGCAGTAAGAGGATGATATTACAGGCACTTTGTGATTATTATGACCGGAAAAAAGAAGATTTACCGGATTATGGTTTTGAAGAAAAAGCCATTCCATTCACGATTATTATTGATAATAAAGGACAGTTTATAAACCTTGAAAATAATAGTGGAATAGAAAACGGCAAACCCGTAGTTCGACCTATCACCGTACCCAAAGCCTCTGGGCGCAGTGGTGCAAAATCGTATGAAACCGCATATTGTTTATGGGATCACTTCGGTTATGTTGCCGAACAGCCTAAACTGGCAAAACCTGATGCGACACCTGGCGAGAAAGAAATTAATGATGCAAAAAAACAACATACAAGTTTTAAAAAATGCATTACCCTTTTAAAGCAGGATTTGTCCGAAGATGAAGGTGTGAATGCCGTTGACCTGTTTTTAAATGATTCGACCCAATTAACGCAATTGAAATCACATTCCGTATGGCAGGAATGTTTGAAAATAAAAGGCTGTAATCTCACCTTTCAGCTAGCAGGGCAAAGCCATCCCATCTGCCAGTCACCGCAGGTTATAGAATGGGTGAAACAACAACCTTTAGCAGAAGAAAACGCCAAAGAAGGTCTCTGTTTAATCACTGGAGAAAAAGGAAAAATCGTTCGTTTGCATGACTCCATTAGTGGGGTAAGCCAGAAACCAGCACCACTGGCGGCGATTAATGAACCCGCTTATACCTCTTACGGTAAAGACAAAGGTTTTAATTTTCCAGTTAGCGCCAATGCTGCTTTTAAATACGCGACTGCTCTTAATTATTTACTACGAAAAAAAGTCACAGACGAAGTTTCGGATCGGCGAAACAAGCTATGTTTGTTGGTCAGAAAAACAAAGCAGCCCACTGGAAGGGATTTTTGCTTCTATTTTTTCTGATTCATCTGACAACCCGGACAGTGGCGCGCATGCGGTTAAAGATTTATTTTCCTGGGTTCATAATGGTGCTTACAGAAATGAAGACGGCAATGATTTATTTTATGTTTTAGCCCTTGCGCCCAATTCAGCACGAATTGTCATCCGTTACTGGAATGTCGGCACCATCGCAAAATTCTCTGAACATATCTCACGTTGGTTCCAGGATTTAGAAATTATTGGTATCGACCACTACGGCTATCCACCATTAAAAAAATTATTACGCGCCACCGCCGTGCAATACAAAGACGACAACGTGCTGCCTAATTTACCTGCCGACATTATTCGCTGTATTTTAGCGGGAGCACCATTACCCGATACTTTTATACAAGCAATTATTCGACGTATAAAAGCTGAACAAGGCAATGTAAGTTTTCATCGAGCCTGTTCTATAAAAGCGTATCTAAACCGAAAATATCGTATAACCAATAAGAGGGAATTAACAGTGCCACTCAATGAAAAAGAAACACGCATAGGTTACAGTCTGGGCCGTTTGTTTGCCGTCCTTGAAAAATTACAGGAAGATGCACAACCCGGCATTAATGCAACCATACGTGACCGTTATTACAGTAGTGCAAGTTGTACGCCCAAAGCAGTATTTGGCACACTCATGCGTTTATCAACGCATCACATTAAGAAACTCGAAAATCCTGGCTGGAAAATCAATGCTGAAAAACGAATTAGTAGTGTAATGGATTTAATTACTGATTTTCCATCCAACATGAACATGGAAAATCAGGGCTTATTCGCCATTGGTTACTACCACCAAAAACAGGATTTTTACACTAAAAAAACTGACCATAAAAACACCACAAAGGGAGAAGAAGTATGAGCTTAAATAACCGTTATGAATTTGTTTTATTATTTGATGTAAAAGATGGTAACCCCAATGGTGACCCCGATGCAGGCAACCTACCACGCACCGATGCTGAAACAGGCATGGGTTTGGTTACCGATGTTTGCCTAAAAAGAAAGGTGCGAAATTTCGTGCAAATGACACAGGAAGATAATCCAAAACGGAAAATATTTGTACGTGAAAAAGCCATTTTAAATAATATGATTGATGAATCACACGAACAGGAAGGTGTAAAAGATAAAGCCAAAGGCGATAAAACAGAAGCAGCAAAACAATGGATGTGTGAAAATTATTATGATATTCGAACATTCGGTGCGGTATTAAGTACAGGTAAAAATGCTGGGCAGGTACGTGGCCCCGTGCAAATCACATTCTCACGCTCAATCGACCCGATTGTTTCATCCGAACACACTATTACTCGAATGGCGGTAACGACCGAAAAAGAGGCGGAAAAACAGGATGGTGCAAACCGCACAATGGGGCGAAAATTTACTGTACCTTACGGCTTATACCGCTGTCACGGATTTATCTCTGCCCATCTGGCAAAACAAACAGGTTTTAATGAAGACGACCTTGAACTTTTCTGGCAATCTCTTGAACAAATGTTTGACCATGATCGCTCTGCAAGCCGTGGTGAAATGAGTGCCAGAGGTTTATATGTGTTTAAACACAGTAACAAACTTGGCAATGCACCTGCAACGACATTGCTTGATCGCGTGCACGCTGAAAGAAAAAATGAAGTCGATGTAGCCAGAAACTTTAATGATTATCAGGTTGATATTGATGAATCTAACTGGCCTGACGGTGTTGAATTGATAAAAATGTTAGGCTGAATATATGCATAGCTAAGTGCATTCCAAAATAATAATCTACCAGACCAAAAATAGGAAAAACCGTCTTTTGGTTCGCCCGGAGAGCAATACATAATGGCCCCGCGCAAAGAAAAACCGAAATCCGGGAAAACCGAAATGCCTATTATTCGCTCATCCGCTGCTGAATACCTGACCTTTGTCGCCGCTGGCGGCCAATCAGAGACCAGTGTCGAAATGCGCTATGAAGACGAGAATATCTGGCTAACACAAAAGATGATGGCCACCCTTTATGATGTTTCGGTGCCTGCTATTAACCAGCACCTTAAGCGTATCTTTGCCGACAATGAGCTGACGCGGGAGGCAACTGTTAAGAAATACTTAATAGTTCAAGCCGAAGGCAGCAGGGAAGTTCAGGCTATGCGACACATTCCCATGACCATGCAGGATTGGGAGGAACGCCTTGGCGGTTTTCTGAAACTCTGGGATCGCGAAATATTGCAGGATGCAGGCAAGGTCACGGCGGAAATCGCCAGGACCCATGCAGAAACCGAGTTTGAAAAATATCGCATAGTGCAGGATAGATTATTTGAATCAGACTTTGACAGATTGCTGGGTTTGCAAAATAAAGATAAGAAAAAATGAGCGATGATACACAAACCATCATGCTTTCCGCCTTGCAACACTACGCTTATTGCCCGCGTCAGTTTGCTTTAATCCATATCGAACAAGTCTGGGCAGAAAACTATTTCACGGCTCATGGTAACTTGTTACATGAACGTGTTGACAGTTGTGAGCCAGAGCAACGCGGTAATGTGCGTTTTGAACGGAGTGTTGCGGTTAAATCCCAGCAATTACAACTTACCGGCAAGCTTGATCTGCTGGAAATTGAAGGCAAACCTGCCACAAAATACTTTCCTGTAGAATACAAGCGAGGCAAACCAAAAACAGAAGACTGGGACAAAATTCAGCTTTGTGCTCAGGCTTTATGTCTGGAAGAAATGCGTGAAATAAATATTGAAGAAGGGGCGTTATGGTACTGGCAGGTAAGAAAGCGTGAACCGGTGTTGTTTGACGAAACCTTGCGAGGGGTAACGCTTGCCGCCATTAAAGGAGCACATGATTTGCTTTCCACAGGTGTAACACCGCCACCAACGGATAATAAAAAACGCTGTCGCGCCTGTTCATTGTTTGATTTGTGTGAACCTGATACCTTTCGACGTGATTATTCGCAGCAGTATGTGGAAAAAATGTTTTTAGAATTGGATAATTAAAACCTAATAATTTGAATAACAACATGGAGAAATATCGATGGAAAAGGATGTAACCTTATTTGAAGATTATAAAATTCGTCATGTCTATGATGACGAAGCTGAAATCTGGTGGTTTAGCGTGATTGATATTGTGCAGGCACTAACTCAACAAGTTGATCATCAGGCTGCCAGGAACTACTGGAAGGTATTGAAAAACAGGCTAAAAAAAGAAGGAAGTGAACTGGTTACAAATTGTAACCGGTTGAAAATGACAGCAACAGACGGCAAGCAACGCCTCACTGATGTTGCCACCGCGGAAACCTTGCTGCGCCTAGTGCAATCGGTGCCCAGCCCCAAAGCAGAGCCTATCAAGCTTTGGCTAGCCAAAGTGGGTTACGAGCGAATGCAGGAAATGACTGACCCGGCCATGTCACTTAATCGCGCCAGAGAAACCTGGCAGAAACACGGGCGCAGTGATAAGTGGATTCAACAGCGCATGACTGGGCAGGAAACTCGCAATAAACTCACCGATTACTGGAGTGATCACGATATAAAACAAGGTGAAGAATTTGCCATACTCACCAATATCATCCACCAGGAATGGGCCGATGTTAACGTAAAAGATCACAAGAAACTGAAAGGCCTAAAAAGCCAGAACCTGCGTGATCACATGAGTGAGGCAGAGTTAATTTTTACCGCACTTGCTGAATTATCCACCCGCCAAATTGCTGAAACTGAAACCGCTACAGGGATGGATGAAAATAAAATAGCGGCTAAAATGGGTGGTGGCATTGCCAAAAAAGCGCGTCAGGAACTGGAGACTAAAACAGGCAATAAAATAGTTACAACTGATAATTATTTGTCTTCGCCGCCTAAAAAAACTATCGGAAAAGACAAAGCCGGGAAAATATGAAAAAACTCCTCAATACTCTCTACATTACCCGGCAGGAAAGTTACCTGCATAAAGAACGTGAAACCATCGTTATAAAACAAGGGAAAGATAAGTTAGGGCAATTTCCGGCCATTAGCATTAGTAATATTTTTTGTTTTGGCCAGGTTTCTGTTTCACCTTTTCTCATGGGGTTTTGTGGCGAACAAGGTATTGGTTTAGCTTTTTATAGCGAATATGGAAAATTTCTTGCCCGCGTTCAGGGAAAACAGACTGGCAATGTTTTACTACGACGAACACAATATCGCTGGGCGGATAACGAAGAAAAATCCGTTTTAGTCGCACGCTTATTTGTCGCAGCCAAAATAACCAATGCTCGCTCTGTACTGATGCGAGAGCTAAGAAACCACGGTGATAACGCAGTACTTAATCAGGCGACAAAACAACTTGCAACCAGCATGCGCCGAGTTCAACATGCGAACAGTGTTGGGGAAACTATGGGAATAGAAGGCGATGCTGCCAGCACTTACTTCTCAGTATTTAATGAATTATTGCGCGGCAGTGGCTTCATTTTTAATGGCAGAGTCCGACGACCACCGACTGATCCAGTCAACGCCCTACTTTCCTTTGCCTATACACTTATTACACACGAATGCTCATCAGCTTTACAGGGAATTGGACTTGACCCGTATGTTGGTTTGTTGCATCAAGATAGACCCGGACGAGTGAGCTTGGCGCTTGATTTACTGGAAGAATTTCGAGCGCCATGGGCAGACCGATTCATACTGACATTAATCAATCGCAAACAAATTAAACTAAATGACTTCATTACCGAAGCTAGCGGAGCTGTACGCTTAAAAGACGGTGCGAGAAAATTCTTTCTAACTGCTTGGCAAGAACGGAAACAGGTTGAAATTATGCATCCGTATTTACAGGAAAAAGTACCTATAGGGTTACTCCCCCATTGCCAGGCAATGCTGTTAGCACGGCACATAAGAGGGGATACCCAGTATTACCCACCCTATTTGGTAAAATAATAATGCTTGTACTAATAACCTATGATGTATGTGTTACGTCCGAAGGTGGTCAACGCCGTCTACGTAGAATTGCAAAAATCTGTTTAGATTTCGGTATGAGAGTGCAAAATTCTGTTTTCGAATGCGAAGTGACACCAGCTCAATTAGTAGAACTGAAAAAACAATTGCATGAAACTTTTGATCCCACGCAGGATAGCCTCCGTTTTTATTCTTTAGGTAAAAAAGGTAGACAAAAAGTAGAGCATATTGGTACAAAAGTTGTATTAGACCCACACAAGGATGCACTAATTATATAATCGCTAACCGTTAGCTCTCTGCTTTTTATAAGGTGGTTAGCGGGATTGTATCCGCTTGTTTATAAAGTAAAAACCAATATTCAGTCACTCAACTTTTGTTTTCTTGAGTAAATTTCTCGTTGTTAGCGGATTTTACTCGTTTGTTCTTTAAAAAACAGGATGTTATAATTGGGCGGTCGCGCCCTCACGGGTGCGTGGATTGAAACATATCATTATACACGAATCAATCAAGTATTCATGTATGTCGCGCCCTCACGGGTGCGTGGATTGAAACCCTGTGATGGATAATTTAAAACTTGAGACATTTTTCGTCGCGCCCTCACGGGTGCGTGGATTGAAACCAAAAGTTATCATGTCTGATACAGCTTCATCAAACGTCGTCGCGCCCTCACGGGTGCGTGGATTGAAACGAGTGTCTGCATTTGCATCGCCTACTAAACGCCAGTCGCGCCCTCACGGGTGCGTGGATTGAAACAAGCGTTAGCATGTCTAGAGCTCAGTTGTTCAATAGTGTCGCGCCCTCACGGGTGCGTGGATTGAAACGGAAAATACGAATCCGACTGCTACCCATCTGACTGTCGCGCCCTCACGGGTGCGTGGATTGAAACGTTTACAACGCTAAGTGGATCACTGCAATGCGATTTCAAGGTCGCGCCCTCACGGGTGCGTGGATTGAAACGGCCGTAATCACCGGGCTTAAAGCATACAGTTCAACAGTCGCGCCCTCACGGGTGCGTGGATTGAAACTACGCTTTTATCCGATTTAACATCGGTTTTAGTCGTCGCGCCCTCACGGGTGCGTGGATTGAAACATCCATATTATCCATTTCCTTGACGCAAATAAAAGGTCGCGCCCTCACGGGTGCGTGGATTGAAACCCAACCCCAGTTTTGCAACCGCGTTGCAATCCACGTCGCGCCCTCACGGGTGCGTGGATTGAACACACAAGGAACAAGTTTCTTGGAACAAAGGCACCAAGTCAGCGGCCCTACACGGGCGCGTGGATTAAAAACCGCGTTAGTGATGTCTACCAGTGCTAAAAATTGCGTCGTGCC
>JAUZSK010000017.1 GCA_030949565.1 Enterobacterales bacterium | reverse complement strand
CCTTCATGCTCAATTTTTAAAGCTTCATCACGGCCTAAGTTAGCACTTTTTTCAATCACCGCAATGGCTTCCATCGGCGCTGGATAATGCGGCATGGCTTTCGCGCCAACCACACCTTTAGCCACATTAAAAGCCATGGTTTGTTCAATCTTATTCAGTCTGATCGGACTTTGTTTGACCTGACGACGGTTTTTCCAATCCAGTTTGCCATCAGCGGCGTCATTAATCATTTGTAACGCCACCGCTTTCAGCTGATCCGCCTCAACCACCGCGTCAATTGCGCCCACTTTAAGCGCCGCTTCAGGTCGTTGCGGTTTAGCTGTAGCGATCCATTCAATTGCGTTATCCACGCCAATTAAACGCGGTAAACGCGTGGTTCCGCCAAAACCAGGGATAATGCCTAGCTGAGTTTCTGGCAAACCGACTCGAGCCGCGGGCGTGGCGATTCGGAAATCACAAGACAAGGCCATTTCCATACCACCACCAAGAGCAAAGCCGTTAATCGCCACCGCCGTGGGAAAAGGCAAGTCTTCAAAAGCGCTAAAAATCGCGTTCGCCTGAGCGCACCACTCAATCATCTGCTCACGAGTGTCATTAAACATGGCGAGAAATTCATTAATGTCGGCGCCAACAATAAATACACCTTTGCTACTGGTGACAATCGCACCGCGAACATTTGATTCTGCATTTAACGCTGCAACGACTGAATTAAGCTCGCCAAGGGTTGCCTTATCGAACTTATTGACCGAGCCACTTTGGCTATCAAAATTGACCTCTGCAATGCCGTTTTCAAGCATTTCACAGCGGATCGATTGACCTTTATAAATCATGGGTTACTCCGTGAATGGTTTTTCCAAGTAAAAACAGGGTTTTAACACTCTAAAACAGGGGGTTTTACTCGGTTTTGTGAGAATAGATTCTTTGGATGGGTTGATTATAGCGACTTGTGGGCATAATTCAAACACTTGTTTGAATTATTTTTTTGCAACTATCAATAGAAATTGGTTAGTCATTCCCAGAAAATGACCTCTAGAATGGATGTCAGTTGTGATTTGCAGATAGACCTTGCTACTTAGGCGTTGAACAAACTATAACAATAGAAACCTATAGCTTGCTTTTACTAATTCCACCTTACAAAACACCAAAAGCCATTTATTTATTGCTTTTAACCGAAAAAGAAACTAATATACTTCTTATTCTGCAAAAGCAATCTATATATTGCTTATGATGCTGCCTATATTATGAAAAAGTTACTTGAACAACTAAAAAAGCGCCGATTAGCGCTTGGAATGAAGCAAAAAGATATGATGCTTCGTATCGGCATATCACGCCAGCAGTACCAACAAATAGAGTCTAAAGGTAATCCTAGGCTAGATACTCTTAAACTTGTGTCTCAAGGACTTAAAAGCGAATTAATGCTTATACCAAATGAAAAAGCAAGTCTTGTAAAAGAGATTTTAGAAAGAGAATTGTTCTCACCTAATACGCGGCCAAACAAAGCATCAAACCAAGAAGAGGAAAACACTCTTGCAAATGATCCATGGAAGCATTTACTCGGGGATGATGAATGAGCGAACAAATAGAAGAGGTTGGTGTTTTAAAACTGAACCTACATGGTAGGCTCGTTGGATATTTGGCGGGCTTCCAAAATGGACGCAATGTATTAAGCTTTGCCGATGAATTCAAGAAAGATCCGGCGCGACCAACATTTAGCTTAATAACGCATTCAAATTTTCCTCATTCAAAAAAGCTCATGTCAAAACCATGGGCTAGAAATCAAAAATTACATCCTGTCTTATCGAATTTACTACCGGAAGGTTCTCTGCGAGAATTAATCACTCAAGGTCTAAAAACCCATAGTGATAATGAATTTCAGATTTTCTCTTATCTCGGTTTTGATTTACCCGGAGCGTTGGTCGCTACGCCAATGGAACCCAATGAAGTTCCATTGAGTATTTTGACCACACATGGCAAAGCAAAAGCAATTAGATTAAAAACCAATGATCAAGCAAATAAGTTTTCATTAGCTGGCGTTCAAATGAAATTTTCTATGAAGGAAAAAGATGGACGTTATAACCTGACTAAAAATGGAGAGCTAGGTGATTGGATCATCAAAACGCCATCGACTAAACATAAGCATCTTCCTTTAAATGAATTTACCGCCATGTCCTTAGCCGAATTAGCGGGTGTCGATATTCCCAGAAATCCAGCTTGTTGAAATAAATAGGCTGGATCATTTACCACCAATTAACTTACCCGATGAGAAGTTGGCATTTGCCATCAAACGTTTTGATCGTGATTGTGATACCAGAATTCATATGGAAGACTTTGCTCAAATCTTAGTCAAATATCCGCACGAAAAATATGATTCTGCCAACTACGAGCAAATTGGAAAAGTGATTTATGATTTCTCTGGCGATGGCTTGGCTGATATTCAACAATTTTCCAGACGATTGCTGGTGAATATATTGCTGGCAAATGGTGATGCCCATTTAAAGAATTGGAGCCTTCTTTATCAAGATCAGTCACACCAAGACTATCTCCCGCATATGATATCGTGACCACTAGCGTTTACATCGAAGACGAGCAGGAATACGCTTTAAATTTCGATAAAAGGAAAAACTGGTTTTCAGTCAATGAAGAAAATTTTGTTCACTGGGCAAAAAAGGCGGGTATAGCATGGCGAGCAATTAAGCCACATATTAACGATACCATGGAGAAGGTAAGAGCGTTATGGCCTAAAGCTTTAGATCATTTACCGATGGATGAAGAGCACAAAAGCAAGCTGAGAGAACATTGGCTAAAATTACATAGTGATTTTCGAATAGAATAAAAAACGGTGAACCGAAGATCCACTTACTGTTATTGCTGATTATCAGGTTCAATCAGATGCAAATAAACATCGCCTTCGATGATTTGCTTGCCGGATGGACGGAAATAAATTGCTAGTATTTCTAAGCTGCCTGTGCGGCAGTGAACCAACTGGATCAGATTTCAACCGGTGGAGTGGATCAGTTTTGCATCGGTGTTGACACTAATCGCATACTAATATCTCTTTATCGCTCTTAGAGTTTCAATCCACGCGCCCGT
>JAUZSK010000016.1 GCA_030949565.1 Enterobacterales bacterium | reverse complement strand
TCTAAAGCAATCGTGTTATTGTTGCTTTTCTCTCAATGCCGCCCAATGGCCAAAAAGAATGGTGCCTTTATATTTTTCGCGATTAAAACTAAACCAAGGTTGTAGTGGTAGCTGGCGAGAATCAGTTTGGTCACTTTTTGGCGGTGATTTAATAGTGAGTTCTAAACGTCCGTCAGGGTAGCAGTAACACATTCCGGGTGAAAGCACGTTGGTGATAACGCGGTAGCGATCAGTTGTCCAATAGTTACTATTCCACTGGTCGGGATCATTACCATACATTGAATGATAGAAGCTCGTTGCCTTGTCGGAAGTGAGGATCTTGGAAACTTCGCTCGAGTAGCTGAGCGCTTGTTCTTTTGACCAATTAAAAGGCACGCCAGCGTGAACTAAAAGACTATTAAACGCTCTATTGAATCGGACTAGCGGGCATTGACTCAACCACAAGTACGATTGGCTGGCAAAGATCGGAAGCCAAAATATCACTAAAAGTATCTTTTGGCTGGATTGTTTGGCATTGATTAGCAATGGCCAGAAAGTGAAGATCATGATTACCAAGGACCGCCTGAATGCTTGATTGATGCGTGAGTATAAAGTCCATAGTTTCAAGCGATTTTGGGCCTCGGTTAATCAGATCACCCGCCAATAATAGTTTATCGCTATTAGGATTAAAGTTAATTTCATTGAGAAGTTTTCTAAAACTCTGGTAACATCCTTGGATATCACCAATGGCGTAAGTTGCCATAGTTTGGCTGCTCCTATTTTTAAAAAATCGAGGTATTTATGTCGATAAATAACAAAAAACCAATTGAAAAATCTGACAACGAGGCTATCAACCAGAAAAAGCATCAGTCAACGGATCCCTAAACTAGTTGTTATTACCGGTAAGTTCTGGTTTTGGCCGAGCAACTGCCGAAAAATTTGTTGCTAACGGCTGGGTAGCGATAGTCGCCGCTAGAAGAAGAGAGCGGCTCCTCAGTTTACAAAAGCAATTAGGTGAAGAGAATTGTATTATCCATTCACTTGACGTGACGAGTGCTGACTCGATTAAAAACTTTGTCGCGTTTGTTTTGGCGCAACAGAAAAAGGTGGACTGCTTAGTTAATAACGCCGGCTTAGCATTAGGACTAGCGCCAGCTCATGAAGCAGAGCTTTCAGACTGGCAAACAATGATAGAAACCAATATTATTGGTTTAACCCAAATGACCCGCGCAATTTTACCGATAATGGTTGCTCAACAATCGGGTCATATTATTAATTAGGCTCGATTGCCGGGACTTACCCATACCCCGGCGGTAATGTGTATGGTGCCACCAAAGCTTATGTTGAACAGTTTAGCCTTAATTTACGAGCAGATTTAGCCGGAAAAGGCATTCGTGTAACTAATATTGAACCGGGTTTGTCACATACTGAATTTGCTGAAGTACGCTTTCAAGGTGATAAAGTTAAGGCCGATGCCATGTACGAAAATGTTCAGCCGTTAGTAGCAGAGGACATTGCTGAAAGTATCTATTGGTGCGCTAACTTACCTGAGCACGTTAATATTAATCGTTTAGAAATTATGCCAACTTGTCAGTCATTTGCACCATTAACTATATCAAAATAGCCGTCGGACTTAATAGTAATCAAACCTTTAAACATGGAAGATCTGAATGAAATATAAATTGAATTTTGTTATAGCTATTAGCTTAGCTTTGTTAGTTTGTCAGCCATTAATGGCAAAGAAAAAAAAGCCCTACTTTAATAAGACTGAATTCTCGGTGAGCTTTAATATTACGCATCCTATTATGAGTGCTAACTTTGTGGCTGATGCGGAAAGGAGTTACTGGTTTTTGGTGAAGATGATGACGGTAACCGCAAGTTGGCCTTATATACCTTTAACCATGAGGCGAATAAATATCAGTTGTTTATTGAAAGAACGATCCCTAAAAATAGTGTTGCTTTTGATTTCTTAACCGACCCAAAGGGGATTGATAAATTATTATTAGTCGAATCTGAAAAGATATTTTTAATCGACTTTAGTTCTGAAAAGGCTGAAGTTTCTATTAAACTATCCTCTATTTATTTAAACCCAAAGCCACAGTTTTGTAGCTAAAAAGGAATTGGTTAAAGATCTCAATGGCGATGGCTTAGATGACATTTACATTAGTGACTTTTCCCGTTTAAGTATTTTATTGCAACAGCCAGGTGGCGAGTTTGTTGCTAATGATTTGCCTATTAAAGCTAGCGTTGATATGAGTCGCAGTGAAATTAGTTTTTCTGAAACGTCTATCTATTTAGGCGATCAAAATGGCGATCAGTTAGACGATATTATGTTGCTTGAAAATGGAGCCTTGATGGTATTTGAACAGACTAGCGATGGACGCTTTAGTGATTTAGCCAATCAACTAAGCTTGCCGATAGCAATTAGTTCTCGGCCTTGGTGGAGTATTCGAGGTGCTGATGGTGAACAACTCGATCAAAGTAGTTTAAAGCATTTAATGTTAGAGACCATCGAAGATATTAATGGTGATTCCATTGTTGATCTTATGTTACGTGAAACCAATAGCTCGGGTGTTTTTGATCGACAAAATATTTATCAGATTTATTTCGGTGAATTGCAAGAAAATCAGCTAAAATTTAATCAATCGGCTAACACAAGCATTCGAGCGGAAGGTACCTTGTCGGGGCTTGATATTATTGATTTTAATAAAGATGGGAAAAAAGAAATATTAGTGTCATCTTTTGATATTGGTGTCTCACAAATTATTGGCGCTTTGTTATCAGGTAGTATTGACCAAGATGTTTATATCTTTGCTTTAGATGATGAAGGCAAATTTAGTAAAGAGCCATTATTTTCAGAAGAGGTGGATCTTAATTTTAGTTTGTCTTCTGGGCGATCGGGGCAAGCGGTATTATTGGCCGCTGATTTTAACGGTGATGGTCTCAACGAGATGATGCTATCGGCAAGCGATAATAAACTAGCTATTTATCAAGGAGTAAAAGATAGCGAGCTTTTTCGCTCTACGTAAAGAAATACAAAATTAAACTACCACAAATGGCTCGATGGTTGTTGCCAGTGATCTTATTAACAACGGCCAACAACAAATTATTATTCGTTATGGAAAGCAAGACAAAAAAGAGCTTCGTCGTAAAGTGGTTATTTTAAGTTTAAATAAATGATAAATAGATTTAAAGGAAAAAGTAGAGCCGCCTATAGGCAATGCTGTCCACGATAACAAAGACAATTGAGATGCCAACTATGAAAAAGGGTGTAGATCTGCCTCTGAGCGCAAAATCAATAACTTAGAGGTAACTATTGATCAAATTTGATCAATAGTTCACAGAATTACACGCATAAAAAAGCACACTTTGTTTTGCATAAACAAAAAATTAATTTCATTTACAAAGGTGCTTTCCATGTCACTATCTCACGCTCAGTCAACCACTGCAATATCAACATCAAAATTATTCACACAATTGTCCGATTCTGTGAAGTCGCTCTGTAAAAAAACCAGAGAAGAGGCTTTTGCAACCTTAGAAATTGAGCTTCATCAAAAATTTGCCGAAGCTGAACGTCAATGCATGGCCAAGTTGCTGAAACAATATGACTGGGATTATCCTTCTTTTTTCTCAGGTGATAAACTTTATAAAAAGGCCTCTCGCAATCAAAAAAAGTATATGACTTTAGCGGGTGAAGTTTCATTAGAGCGAACGTTATATCGAACAGTACGAAATGGCCCAACATCATGCCCTATGGAACTCAACTCGGGTCTCATTGAAGGTTTTTGGACTCCACAAGCGGCTAAGCAAGCCATTCATTTAGTCAGCTTAAATACGCCGGCTGAAGCTGAGCAAATATTCAATGAGTTTGGTTTAATGTCTCCCTCAAAAAGCAGTTTAGACAGGCTGCCTAAAAAGCTCGATAACTATTGGCAGTCTAATCGGGTTAAGTTAGAGCAGCACTTGTTCGATGTGTTCGAAATACCTGCCAAAGCCGCTATTTGCGCAGTATCCCTAGATGGCGTCATGATCTCAACTCGTTATGCTCAAATTCTTCCTGGCGACTCTCGCTGGTGTGAAGCTTGTTGCGGAACGGTGAGCTTTTTCGATAAAGAAGGTGAGCTATTGCGAACAAAATTTCTAGCACGAATGCCTGAGCATAAAAAGAAAACACTTAAGTCACAATTAGCGACGTTGTTTGAGCAGATCAAAACATTGAGACCAGAACTTGAAATGGTAAAAATTGCCGATGGCGCGCGAGATAATTGGACATTCTTAAACGATGAAATTAAAGAAGGCGAATGCGTTTTAGATTTTTACCATGCCTCAACTCATCTCCATAATGCGATGGAAATTATTTACGGTAAAAACGATGTTAAAACGATTGTAGAGTATAAAAAATATCGTCACCTATTACGTCATGATGAAAAAGGGATCGAAAAAGTCATTCGCCATTTAAAATATCAGTTTAAGAATCATCCTAAGAAAGAAAAGATTAAAACAGAAATCACTTATTTCACTCGAAACCGAACACGTTGTCAATATGCTCGCCTAGCAGAAGAAAACAAACCGATTGGCTCCGGCATTGTTGAATCGGCTTGTAAAACCGTTTTACAAATGCGCTGCAAACGAGCGGGTCAACGTTGGGAAATACAAGGAGGACAAGCGATCTTAACCTTTCGTGCGTTATTACTTAGTAAAGAGCTAGATAATGCGTGGGAGTTGATTAAGGATTTTTATTTTCAGCCGATCGAACCACC
>JAUZSK010000015.1 GCA_030949565.1 Enterobacterales bacterium | reverse complement strand
AAGTTTACCACCATTTAAATTGCTCGTTATATTTACAGCAGAAGAACCAGCGGTTAAATTAAGTACACGGCGACGTGGATTTTGATCATCAACAGCAGCAACTAAAGAGTTTGATATGGAGCCAACCACCAAAGACTGGCCGCTACCAATAAATACATTAAAACTACCATCGGATTGCTCTATAGTCTGTACTGCTACCAATTTACTTAGTCGAGTGATAGCTGCATCACGCTTATCCAAAAAATCAGGTGGTGGCGTACCTGAAGAGCCAGAAATTTGATTGTTTAGGCTGGCGATGGATTGGCCTAACGCAGAAACTTCCTCTGCAATGGATTCAATATTAGTGTTTATTTGGTTTGATTGAGTTTCTAATTGACCATGGATAGAAGCAAATCGAGAAACTAGACCATTGGTCTGGCTTAACATAACTTGTCTTGCTGAAACAGAAGCTGGATCATTTACCACACCTTGAAGAGATGAGAAAAATGACTGCATAGCCTGATTCAAGCCATTGTCGCTATCAGCTAGCAATCCATCGACTCGACCAGCCTCAGCTAAATAAGACTCAAGTTGGTTAAAACTAGCCGTGGCAGCTTGAATTTCTAGTTGTTGTGTTTTATCAAAAATGCGCACCACTCGCCCCACTTCAACACCAGATCCAAAATAATTTCCACCAATAAATTCTGGGTTGCGAGTTTCTTGTGAAACTCTTTGGCGGCTATATCCTTCAACGTTGGCATTTGATATGTTTTGAGCCGTTGTATTCAGTGCCGCTTGGCTAGTCTGAAGCCCTGAAATGCTTATTCCAAAAACACTAGGCATTTTGTTCGCCTCCAAAAAAGTAATTATTATTCATTTCTAACCCACCTATTGGACAAACTTATCAGCTTGCTGGATAATATCTCGCTTAAAAATACTGAGGATTTTCTGCGCATAATTAGGGTCTGTGGCATAGCCTGCTGACTGCAATGATGATAAATATTCTGTAGCATCCCCAACACCTTCAACAGCTTGCTGATAACGTGGATTATTTTTTATAAGGTCCACATAATCCTCAAAAGATTTTTCAAAACTTTGATACATTTTAAAAACCGCTTTAGTCGTCTTAAACTCACCCTTTGCCACTTCCAAAGTGTCAATCGCTACCGTGTCACCCGACCAACTTTTATTGCTTTTTATACCAAATAAATTGTGGCTTGCCTCACCTTCTCCAGAATGCATAACATATTTCCCCCAACCAGTTTCTAGCGCTGCTTGAGCTAATAATATTTTAGGATTAATACCAAGTGCCTCAGCAGACTTTTTGGCTACCGGATAGAGCTGTTTAATAAAGTCGATTGGAGAATCAAACAGAGATTTTTTTTCTGCCGGTTTATTGTCTGATAGTGGAATTGTATTTAAATCAATCAAGGGTGAAACAACATTCAAAGTTTGCTTCAAATTGTCACCCTGTTTTCTTAAATCTACAAAAGCTAGTTAAATGAATATCTTGTTGGCCGGAGCAAAAGACTTCTTAGAAGCCTGACTGGTTCTACCTTAGCTATAGAAGCATCAGTATTTGATGACTCTTTCTTTTGATTAATATCTGTTGGTCGATTTAAATCTAAAAAAGGAGTGCTAACTAAAGATGCATCGATTTTATCTGTTTGATAAGAGCTACCTAATATATTTCTAGTCATCAGATCAGCAATACCAAGAGTTCCTTTTTGGGATAACTCGACCGATAACTGCTCATCGAACATTCAATATACATTTCTCCTGCTGACTGGTAAAGGCGAATCTTCACCGATTACTTCACTGGCTTGACGCATCGATTTAAGCATCATCTTCATAAAAAAGGCTTCAAACTCTTTAGCCGCCGCCTTAATCGCACCCGCGGAATCCACCTGTGCTTGTTTTCGTATATTATCCAATGACCCCAAGTCTGTATGAATCGCGCGATGATAGATTAATCGTGGTCGTCAATATTAAATCCGCAGTTCTACTACTGAGTAAAAAATATCATTACTTTAAATAACAATGAGTTCACCGCTAATGGCGCCTGCTGTTTTTAATGCTTCAAGGATAGCCATCACATCGCCCGGCGCTGCACCAACGGCATTAACAGCTTCAACCAATTCTTGCAAAGTTGCACCGGGTTGAAAGTGAAACATTCTATTTTTTTCCTGCTCGACATCGACCTGGCTATCCTGAGTCAACTGGGTTGTTCCTTGCTCCGAAAAAGCTGCGGGTTGACTCACCTCTTGGTTCTCTTTAATTTTAATAATTAAATTGCCATGAGCGATTGCGGCCTCTCTTAAGTGAATATTTTTCACACCATAACGGCCAGTTCCAGTTCGAGAATTTACGACTATTCTCGCGACTGCTTCCGCCGGAGTGACTTCTATGTTTTCAATGACAGATAAAAAAATTAATACGTTGTGCACCATCTCTCGGCGCTGAAACTTGAATGCTGGTTGAGTCTAGAGGCACTGCTTGTTTGCGAGATCCCATTTGCTAACTGATTAATTTTTTTTGCCAGTCTAACAGCGGTGGTAAAATCTAGCTGATGAAGATTAAACGTAATAAATTGTAGTGTTAAAAAATCGCTAGCAACCGTTTTTTCGACCGATGCACCGTTAGGAATACGCCCCACAGTTGGTACGTTCACAGTAATGGATGATCCATCTGCACCCTGTGCACCAAAACCACCAACCACCAAATTACCCTGTGCAATCGCATAAATTTGACCGTTTACAGCTTTAAGCGGGGTCATTAATAAGGTTCCACCTCTTAAGCTTTTAGCTTCACCAAGACTGCTTACTGTCACATCAATTTGTTGCCCCTTTTTGGCAAATGCCGGAAGATTGGCGCTAATGGCTACCGCTGCTGTATTCTTCAGTTTCAATTGGCTACCTGCGGGAACATTTATCCCAAAACGCGCCAACATGGTACGAAAAGTTTGCTCGGTATATTTGGTTTTTTCACCCGTACCATCCAGGCCGACCACTAAACCATAGCCAATCAATTGATTCTCTCGGACACCTTGGATACTGGTAATGTCCTTTATTCGTTCAGCCATAACAGGAAAACTGGTTAGCATAAAGCCAATCATTACTAACACAAAACAAGCGAGATTATTTCTCGCTTTGTTTTTCAGTCATTAATACTCAAGCCTTTACGGTGGCGCTTAATAAAGACATTTTCTGTCTCCTAGTTCATTCCTATGCAATCGAGTAATCCAAATTTCTTGCAATTAGAATGGCCACCATCCTGAGTTAAAGAAGCGACTTAACCAACCTTCTTCATTTGACTCTGCTAAAGGCCCGGTCCCACCGTAATAAATTCTGGCGTTGGCGACCTTTGTCGATACGACTTGATTATCTTTATCAATATCCTCAGGACGAATCATGCCGGAAATGCGTATGAATTCATTACCTTGATTGAGAGAAATCCATTTTTCACCTTTGATTGCCAGATTTCCGTTAGCAAATACTTTCTGAACTGTCACACTAATAGTGCCCTGTAACAAATTACTTTGTTTTGTATCAGATTTTGCTTTAAAGGCATTTTTGCTGGATAAATTAATACCAAAATCTTTTGTACCAGCTCCAGCCTGCCAGGACACATTACCACCAGCAGTGCCGGAGTTTCTGTGGTACTAATGCCAGTATCTTTAGTTAGATTGGTATCGGCATTTTTTGTTGCGCTGGTATTTTCGGTTAATACAACCGTGATGATATCGCCTATTCGAAGTGCTTTTTTATCTTGGAATAACATTTTGGCGGTGATTTCATCATATATGGAGCCACTTTTGTTTACTTTATTTTCTTCTTCAGGATAACTTGGTGCCCAGCGAGGATCATCATCATATTCGTGATGATAAATAGTGGTACAGCCAGCTAAAAGCATCAATAAAAACGTAATTGAAAAACGAAATATCATAATCATAAAGCCTTTTAGTATTATAAGTTTTGGTTTATATATTGAAGCATTTGATCAACCGCCGATAAAACCTTGGCACTAGTTTCGTAGGTGCGTTGCGTTTCAATTAGTGACACTAATTCTTCCACGCTAGATACATTAGAAGTTTCCAATCGAGATCCTAAAAGCTCACCCACACCATCTAGACCCGGCGTACCAACAACAGGCGTTCCACTGCTAGCAGTTTCAACCATCAGGTTTCCACCAATAGACTGCAAACCCGAGGGATTAACAAAGGTTGCTAATGTGATATTTCCTATGTTAGTTGGTGCCGCTTGTCCTTGCTCTTGAACCGTCACCGTACCATCTGCCGCCACATCAAAACTAGTAGTGTTCGGTGGAACAGTAATTGCTGGATCAAGCAGATAGCCACTACCGGAAGTAACTAATTGGCCAGCTTGATCGGTTGCAAAATTACCCGCTCGAGTATAGCCAAGAGTGCCATCCGGTAATTGAATTTGAAAGAAACCGTTACCCTTAATAGCCATATCCAAGGGCGAGGAAGAAGTTTGAAAGTCCCCCTGCCCGTATTGTTTCTGAGTAGCGACTACTCGCACACCGGTACCAATTTGCAGGCCAGACGGAAGTTGGGTATCCTGCGACGATTGACTACCAGCCTGTCTGATATTTTGATAAAAAAGGTCTTCGAATATAACTCGATCTCGTTTAAAGCCGACGGTTCCCGCGTTAGCTAAATTATTTGAAATAACCGATAGGTTGATCGTCTGTGCTTCTAATCCGGTTTTAGAAATCCAAAGTGCGGGATGCATAAGTGATACCTCTTTGCTAAATTATTCATTCTGGTCGCATAAAAAATGTGACATTTATTAATCGTTTAATTTAAGGCTGCAATAATCGATCCAATGCTTGGCCTCTTTCCTTAACCGAGCTCATTAGTTTGACTTGAATTTCATATTGACGCGACAATTGAATCATGGAACTTAGCTCTTCTACCACGCTGACGTTGCTTTTCTCTAGCCTACCGGTTTGTAGTTTGACGTTTATATCATCATCAAAAACATCGGTGTCATGGCTGGCAAAAAGTCCCTGAGAATTTTTATAAAGCCCTTTTGGGTCCGGATTGACTAAACGTATGCGGTCAACAATTGCCGTTTCGTTAGCTTGCGCACCCAAGGGACGAATAGAGATGGTGCCATCAGCTGATATATCTAATTTTTCAAAAGGAGGTATCGCGATGGGACCACCTTCGCCCATAATTACCTGCCCTACTCCATTAGTAAGACTACCATTAGCGTCTAATTTAAGATCACCTCGACGAGTTAGCAATTCCTCTCCATTTTCACCACTTGTGACCATCCAACCTTGACCCTCTATAGAAACATCTAGGTCACGACCGGTCGGAGTTGATCCTCCGTCAGTTAATCGATGTCCTGGCTGCTCCGCCATAGCAAACACTCGGCTTGGAAGACCGGGGCCATAAACAGGCATAGAGCGAAACTGCGCTAAGTCCGCTTTAAAAGCGATACTGGAGGCATTGGCTAAATTATGCGCAGTCTGTGACTGTGCGTAACTAGATTCCCTAGCACCGGTCATTGCAATGTAGAGTAGTTTATCCATGATATTTTTAAAAAACCTTCAAATAAAAGGTCAACCGGCTTAATCCTAAACTTGTCTGTTGAATAGCCTAGGAATAGCCAATTGACGCGACCAACTAACGTATATTAATAATGGCCTGAGTGATTGTGTTATTGGTTTCTATTGACTTAGCATTGGCTTGGAAATTTCTTTGAGCCGCAATCAAATTAACCAGTTGCGCAGTTAAATCAACATTTGAGACTTCTAACGCGCCCGCACGTAATTGACCAAAACTAGAGGTTAATGCTTCACCGACCAAAGGTGTACCGGAATCAATTGTATCTTGCCAAGAGTTATTACCTAGCTGCCCCAACCCTTGTGCATTTTGAAAACGTGCTAATGCAATTTTACCTAAAGCAGTGGTTTGCCCATTACTGAAATTAGCTCTAACCACGCCGGTTTCTGAAATCTCAAGGCCGGTTAAACGACCAATGGGAAAACCATTTTGATTGAGTGTGTTTACTGTAAAGGGCGATGAAAACTGGGTGGTGTTGTTATTGGCATAATTAAAATTAATGGTTTGAGTGGGATCTGAACCGTTACCAAAATCAATTGCCGTAGTAGTCAAAGGATCGGGTGTATTAGAAACAAAGCTACCCGTATTATCGAAATTCATGGTGTGATAAAGTTGGCCATTAACGCCAGCCGTTCCGCCAGCAATATCGATTGGTAGCGTTGTTCCGTTAGCATCAGTGCCATTGTAATAGGTCGCCCACTGATTATCTGCAACCTTAACATAATAAGCCGTGACGACATGACTATCGCCCAAGCTATCATAAACGGTTAAAGAAGTTGAAGAATTGAAGGTCGATGTTTGTAGAGGATCAAAAGCCGCTGCCGATAATATAGGCTCACTGGCACCCAGATTAATCCCTATATCAACTAACGTAGTAACTGTTGGAACGCCAGCTTGTTGCGGCAACTGTAAAGGTACCAGACTGGATAAACTATTGGCCGCCACCGTACCATCTGGATTCACTGGAAAAACCTGCAGCCTGGCGCCGGCATTATTAACTACAAATCCGTTGCTGTCGACTCCCAGCTCGCCATTTCGGCTAAAGATGCTATCTGTGTTGGTATCGCTGGGCGAAAAGACAAAGAACCCTTCACCTGAAACAGCAAGATCCAAAGTATTTGAAGTAAATTCTAAATTACCTTGGCCAAATTGCTGCGCCACGTTCGCTAGTAATACACCGTTTCCAATATTGGTTCCAGAGCTACCAAATGATGATGTTGAATAAATATCGGCAAATTCAGCACGAGATTCTTTAAATCCTGTGGTACCTACATTGGCAATATTATTAGATGTTACGTTAAGCTCTGCTTGCGCGGCGTTTAGACCACTGAGTGCTGTATTAAATGACATATTTTATCTCCTGTAATCCTACTAAAAATTAAATTTATCCGACTTCTTTCACATCGTTAAAATCTATTTGCCCTAAACCCGTGAGGTTTAAGAAAATTCCTCCGCTAGAAGCGGCTAAGTTGACACTTTGTACTTGCGCTCTTATAGAAGTTGGTAACTGTTCAGTTTGATCGCCAACCGTTGCAAAAGCGGCAACTTCATACTGACCAGCGCCTAGGAAATCACCAGCTTCATTACGACCATCCCAGAAAAACTCAATATCTCCCGCAGGCTTACTTCCCACGTTAATACTCCTAACCAGTTGTCCCGATGCATCCTTGATCTCAAAGCGTAAATTAGTCACGTTTCTTGGAACATTAATTTGTCCAGCCATGCCAGATTCATCAGCGACGTAACCCACTGCAGAAGGAAATAAAACCTGCCTTCCCACCAAGGAAGATGCCTGCAATGCTTGGTTAGAAGTTAATGAAGTTGCTAAGTCGTCAAACTTTGTTACCAAAGACTGTAAGCTATCAAGTGACGCAAACTGACTCATTTGACTAGTAAATTCTTTGCTATCAGTCGGTGATAGTGGATCTTGATTGGCCAGTTGTGCCGTTAAAAGTGCCAAAAAATCCGACTGCCCTAATTCTCCACGGTTTGGTTGATCGGTAGGCGGGGGCCGATTGATGCCGATATCGGTATAGATGTTATCGGTAGGATTATTAATCGTTGGCATAATCTTTCTCTCAATAATATTTTTTTTAATAACTGGTCACTAATAAATGGCTTATTTACCCAAAGATAGCGTTTTGGTCAGAAGTTTTTTAGCCATATTGGCAACCTGTACATTGGATTGGTATGAGCGCGAAGCGGAAATCATATTCGCCATTTCCTCTACCAAGCTAATGTTAGGAGCATAAACGTAGCCATTTTCATCAGCCATTGGGTCATCGGGTTGATACCTTGCAATCGATTCAGCATTACTCTCTACAATCCCGGCAACTCTAACGCCGCCGACACTGCTGGCATCTCCAGAAAAATTATTCATAATGGTAGAAAACACAGGATGTCTTGCCTTATAAACTTCACCTGAACTACTGGCTACACTGTCAGCATTAGCAATATTACTCGCCGTGGTATTTAGACGAACCGTTTGTGCCGACATCGCCGAACCACTGATATTAAATATATTGTATAAACTCATAATTTTATTCCTAATTTGTGTTTAGCCCTATGATCTTATCCTTTCGTTGACCCTAGTCGCCTCGAATCGCGCTCATTAGCCCTTTTATTTTACCGCTTAAAATAGTTAAGCTGGTTTGATACTGCATGGCGTTTTCGGCAAACTTAGTCTGTTCAATCTGAGCCTCTACCGTATTACCGTCACCGGTATCAGGTTGCAAAGGTATACGATAAGAAAGCCCTGGTATTTCTGTTGAGCCTCGCGTATCAAAATGTCGGGCATTGGTTCTAGTCAAGCCCATTACATGGCTAGATTGGGCATTTTGCAGTGCCTTTTTAAAATCAATATCGCGAGCTTTAAAATTCGGCGTATCGGCGTTAGCCAAATTAGTTGCCAAGATTTCAGCTCTTGTCGCCTTTAAATTAAGAGCGGTTTCATGAATACCAAACGCCTTTTCAAAATTTATAGCCATTGTTTATTGCCTGTCTATTAACCTAACCTGTCATTCAACTCAAACACCTAAATTGAATAACGTTTATTGAGTTCTTTTGCAATTGATGTGCCAACCGAAAAGAAGCCAACCAGAGGCGATGGATTAGCAGCTAAAGCAAATAGATTGGGGCTAAGGCTAAGAAACTTGCCAACAGATGCGGCAATTGAAGGATTTGGGAAGTTATTTTGCGGCAAGGCGATTCCGCAAAAGCGGCAAGAGATCATTCATTCGCCTTTAAACCTCTTATTCATTAGGAAGGGGGAGTAAAAGTAATAGTTTTGTCGAAGATAAATATTTTAGCGAGACCTAGAGCGATTTTCGATACACTAGACCAGGATTACAGCGAACCATTTCCAAGGGTTTACAATCTCGTGTTAAAGATTCAGAAGCACCTAAAAATAAGTAGCCTCCAGGTTTTAGACTATTGATTAGTCCATCTAAGACCTTGGTTTTATTGTCTTGTGAAAAATAAATGAGGACATTTCTACAAAAAATGATCTCAAATTGCCCCTGACGATAGGGTAAATCCAGTAAATTAAGAGAATTAAAACGGATCTGACTCTTTAGACTGGGTTTTATTTGCCAGCTAATTTCATCTACTTGGTTAAAGTAACGCTTTAATTTGTCATTGGGAAGACCGCGTTTTAATTCGATATCTTGATACACTCCCTTGTTTGCCTTTTCCAAAATTTTGGAGGACAAATCAGAGGCAATAATCTCGGTACCCGAAGCAGAAGATTGATCGAGTAGCATTGCTATTGAAAAAGGTTCTTGACCAGAAGAACAGGCTGCACACCAAATTCTAAAGCGTCCCTGTTTTGAAAAATTGGGGATTAATTCCTTTCTCATATATTCAAAAGGATAACCATCCCTAAACCAAAGGGTTTCATTGGTGGTCATTTGGTCCACAACTTTTTGCAACAAATGACGACCAGAAGCTTTAGATATCTCTGTCGTTAATTCAGACAGAGAGTCTAGCTGGTTGTTTTTTATGAAGTTTGTTAATCGACTCTCGACAAGATATTGCTTGTTGTCACCAAGCAGAATACCGCTTTGAGTTTCCAGTAATTGGCAAAAACGCTGATAGTCTGAAGTTGTAATATCCATTAATAACCTAATTCCTGACTGTCTCGTTACGCTACAGCCTGGTTTTAAAACAGGATGCCCCCTAAAAAATTCGGCATCAAATTACTAAAGCGAAAAGGCTCTTTCCTAATCTTCTAATTCCATCCGCCTTTGAACCGCTTTCGCCAGTTCATCCGGATTGAATTTAGGAATAAAGTCGTTAGCCCCAACTTTTTCTACCATTGCCTCATTAAATACGCCACTTAATGAGGTATGTAGCATCACCCACAGATGGGATAATTTTTCGTTACCTCTTATTTCAGCGGTTAGTGTATATCCATCCATTTCGGGCATTTCAATATCTGATATAAGCATCAAAACGTCATCATCAATCGACTTTCCATCACTAACGGCATGAAGTAAATAGTTGTAGCATTCTTTGCCGTCTTTAAATATTTTAGTTTTATAGCCTAATTGTTCAACTGTACGCTTAATTTGACTACGCGCCACAGAGGAATCATCAGCAATTAAAACAAAGCGATCTTGCGGTGCTTTTTCCAAACTTTGATCAACAATTTCCTGACTGACGCTGGCATTATTGGGTGTAATTTCAGAAAGTATTTTTTCTACATCAATAATTTCAACCAGATGATCGTCGATGCTAGTTACAGCGGTTAAATAATGTGTTCGTCCCGAACCGCTTGGTGGTGGATGAATATCGCTCCAATTCATGTTCACTATCCTTTCCACCGCTTTGACCAAAAATCCTTGAACTTTTCTATTGTATTCTGCAATTATGACAAAACATTTTTCGACTTCACCCAGCGATGGGCCACCTACAGCAAGGCTTAGGTCAATCACAGAAATGGCTTTACCTCGAATTTGAGCCACGCCTCTAACCACATGATGACAACCAGGCATGGTTGTTAAACGCGGGCATTGAATGACTTCTCTGACCTTAAATACATTGATACCGTACAACTGTTTACCAGCGAGACTGAACATCAACAGTTCTAAACGGTTCTGCCCAACCATCTGAGTACGTTGATTCACCGAATCTAAAATACTGGACATTTGAGAATTCCTCTTTATTTCGTTTTGGTTCTAATTAAAACCGTTATGGGTTATTAAATAAAACTTAAATTGGCACAAATTCTGCTAAGTACTTGAGTAAGGGTCAAAATAACCCCACTGCGGCGACTTTTATCGAGTAATAGGCAAAAAACCGCGTATTACACGGCAAAATACCGCCATCTTTTTAAGTATAGTAAAGATGCACCAAACTGTAGGATAAAGATGAGATTTTTAAAACTATTTAGAAATAGCCTAATTCAGAAAAGACTTGTTTGCAGTTTATTGCTGCTAGGCAGCTATAATATAGCAGCTGAACCGCTTGAAAACACCATACAGCAACGTTTCCAAAACAATCAGCAAATTCTTAGGAGCGCAAAAATATTCCTTGAGGAATCGACTGCTGCTGCCGATAACTCAGCCATTGAGATTATTATAGGCAAGCTGGATCCTCGATTAAAATTGCGACGTTGTGACCTTGGCTTAGACGTCAGACGGTTGAATTCAGAAAAACGAATCGGCAAGACAACATTAATAGTTAGTTGCCCAGCACCGGTGGCATGGAAAGTATTTGTTTCAGCCAAAGTTCTCGCATATGAAGATGTCGTCATTGCAAAACGTAACATCAATCGTCGTGCCATTATAACGGCACAAGATGTTGCCATTAAACGAGTTGAAGTAAGTCACCTTCGTAAAAGACCGATCACCGAACTCAGTCATGTGATCGGTACTAGCGCAAAGCGTCGAATTAGGCGTGACAGCGTTGTATTTGAATATTTGAGTTGCTTGATTTGTAAAGGTGATAGCGTGCAAATCACCGCTCAAAATCGATTTTTTAATATTAATGTTGAAGCTATCGCACTAGCTGATGCCTCCATCGGAGAAACAACCCTCGTTAGAAATGCAAAATCGAAACGAGTTTTCAATGCTGTAGTCACCGGTAAGAATCAGCTGAAAGTAAAGCTTTAAATCCGAAATAAGTTTAAGGAAACTAAAATGGTATTAGATGTAAGAAGTTTAGTTCCCGGTCAGTCTAACGCTCTGATTGGAAAAACTTCAAAATCCAAAAAGAAAAAAGCAACATCATCGCTACTCGGTGATGCGCCTAGTGATCAGGACTCGGTCAGTATTACCGGGCAAGCAAGCCAAATATCGCAGTTAATAGACCAGATGAAAGCCCAACCGGCGCTTGATCCCGACCGTGTATCGCCAGTAAAAGATAAATTATCAAAAGGTCAGTATAAGATTAAATATCAACAGGTTGCCGACAAAATGTTGGACTTTGAATCAAGCTACTATGGTTATTAGATATTTTTGAGTGTTAAGCATAACACGCTCATTGAACATAGAAAAATAATTTAAAACATAAGGGTTTAACGGCCTAGTATTTAAGCCGAAGCTATACGAATGGAGAATATTATGAACGAACAACAAATCTATTTGACACTTATTAATCACTGGAAAGAACAATATCGCCAGTTGCATGACATATTAAATAGTGAACAATCCGCATTAGAAAAGCGTGATTTTACAAGCCTAGAATCCTTGGTTAAAGAAAAAGACAGGCTTATAAAAACCATTCGAGTCGAACAAATCCCTGCCATAATTAACCAAGGTTCAATCAAACAACCTAATTTAGCAGAGGTGAAAATGATCTGCCAATCGCAAGAAGAGCTAAAATATCACTGGCAATCTTTGATGGAATTGGTTGATCAATGTCATTTTAAAAATGAGGTAAATGCACAACTAATTGAGCTAATTACCCACTCAACCAAGCGTATGTTTAACCTAATAAAAGGCTGTGATCCCGATAATAACATCTACGACCATAAGGGAGACAGTAAGGTTATCAAGCATTTTGGTACACCCATTTCTGCATAAGTTTAATCGAGCTCTTGGTAAAACAAGCATCGTTAAAAACAGGTTAATCACCAAGTGGCCAACCACCTAATTTTTTCCAGCGATTAACAATAAAACAAAATAACTCTGCTGTTTTATTGGCATCGTAAAGTGCAGAATGCGCTTCATCATTATCAAAGTCTATTTTAGCCGCGGCGCAGGCCTTAGCCAATACTGTTTGTCCTAAGGCTACACCCGACAAAGTGGCTGTATCAAAACAAGTAAAGGGATGAAATGGATTGCGTTTGGCATCAATACGGGAGGCTGCCGCATTAATAAAAGCCGCATCAAAGGCTGCGTTATGCCCTACTAAAACCGACCTTTGGCACTCTGCCGCTTTCTGACCACCGCGAATTTCCTTAAATAATTGTTTTAACCCTTCTTCCTCAGAGACCGCGAAACGCAAAGGGTTACTAGGATCGATACCGGTAAACTCCAGCGCAGCTGGCTCAAGGTTAGCCCCCTCAAAAGGGTCAATATTATATTGAAAGCTTTGGTCCGGAAAAAGATTACCGAGATCGTCAAATTTAAGTGTGACAGCCGCAACTTCCAATAATGCATCGGTTTGAGGATTAAAACCCCCTGTTTCAACATCTAGAATAACCGGATAAAATCCTCGAAAACGGCGTTTCATAATACTCATGTAGGTGCGACTTATTTAATGGTTCAACAATATTGACTCTTATTCTACCACCGACTGAGCAAAATATTCAGGTTTTTACTAGGACTTCATTTAAGTCGGTGATTTCTTAGCCGATATAGGCTAAGTAGATAAATCTATCGACTGATTAGCTTAACTTATTACCAATGGTTTGAAAAGTATGAAAAAGACAACGCTCATAAAGATCCTTGGCTACTCTCTATTGTTTAGTTTTAGCTGCCATGCAAGCTATAAAACCTATGAGGCGGAGCTATCAGAGTCGCAGTGGATATTTTCAGGAAATCCATTAAACTGTCAACTCAGTCACCAGATCCCACGCTACGGAGAGGCAATTTTTAACCGTCAAGCAGGAAGAAAACAACCATTACAATTCAATTTACATTATAAACGCCACCCAGTTAGTCAGGTTAAAATAGCGTCGATCGAATCCTTAAGTCCAGCTTGGTTTCCTCATCGACGTGCAAGACCAATGGGACAAACGCCGATCCGACAAGGTGAGAGTATTTTCAAATCAAGCCAGGTCGAAAGCTGGAAGCTACTCAATGAACTAGAAGACGGTCGATTCCCCACCTTTCGTTATCAAGCCTTTGATTCTATTCAAGATCAGGTAGCAGTTTCTCTATCATCTGTCGGTTTTAACCAGCCATTTGACCAATTTCTTAACTGCCTTAGCAGTCTTGTGCCCTTTAAACTACATGAGCTGCAACGACTGACCCTGCATTTTGATTTTGACAAGGCCTCAATTCGGAAAAATTATTTGAATCAATTAAAAGCACTGGCGGCGTATGTTAGATACGATCCCAGTATTGAAGTGGTATTTATCAGCGGCTATACTGATAGCAAGGGTCCTAGAGGGTATAACCACAAGCTCTCTAAAAAGCGCATTGCTGCGGTACAAGAAATTCTATCTTTAGACGGCGTCTCGACAGCGCGATTTAAGACCCTACCCTTCGGTGAAAAAAATCCGGTGGCCAGTAATCGCAAAGCAGCCGGTAGAGCAAAAAATCGTCGGGTGTATATTCGAGTTAGCCAAAAATAAGCTCAACCTACCGATTTTAGATTGAGTAGGTTGGCGCTATTTGATTAACGTTGTTTTATCTTTAGTTAGTTTCATCCTTAGCTAGAAACAACCAAGTTTCCAATACGCTATCGGGATTGAGTGAAACACTATCAATCCCTTCTTGCATTAGCCACTTCGCGAAATCAGGATGATCTGAAGGCCCTTGCCCACAGATCCCTATGTACTTATTAGCTATACGACAAGCTTGAATAGCCATACTTAGCAATTTTTTGATCGCAGGATTACGTTCATCAAATAAATGGGCAATAATCGCTGAATCTCTGTCTAGACCGAGGGTTAACTGGGTTAAATCATTGGAGCCAATAGAAAAACCGTCAAAATATTGTAAAAACTCATCGGCTAAAAGTGCATTAGAGGGTAATTCGCACATCATAATCACGCGTAAACCGTTTTCACCTCGTTTCAAATCATTTTCAGCCAAAAGCTCTATCACTTGAGCAGCTTCATCCACTGTTCTTACGAAGGGAATCATAATCTCGACATTGGATAATCCCATTTGCTCTCGCACTTTCTTGATGGCGCGACATTCGAGTTCAAAACAAGCCCTGAATTCATCGGAAATATAACGAGAAGCGCCACGGAATCCCAGCATGGGGTTTTCTTCTTCAGGCTCATACAGATGCCCACCAATTAAATTGGCGTATTCGTTGGATTTAAAGTCAGACATACGAACAATGACTTTTTCTGGCGCAAAGGCCGATGCTAAAGTTGCAATGCCCTCCACCAGTTTATCCACATAGAAAGAAACGGGGTCTGCGTAACCCGCCATTTGATCTTTAATGGTGGTTTTTAGAGCTTCATCCTGTAATTGGTCAAACTCGAGTAACGCTCTAGGATGAACCCCTATCATACGATTGATAATAAACTCTAACCGCGCCAAGCCTATGCCAAAGTGTGGTAACCGAGCAAAATCAAATGCACGATCGGGATTACCCACATTCATCATAATTTTAAAGGGTAAATCGGGCATATTGCTAATTTCACTTTCATTGATCTTAAAATCCAGTAAACCTTGATAAATATTACCGGTATCGCCTTCGGCGCAAGATACGGTAATCTCCTGACCATCTTTTATCAGTTTGGTGGCATTACCGCACCCAACTACCGCAGGTATACCCAGTTCGCGTGCAATAATCGCAGCGTGGCAAGTGCGTCCTCCGCGATTAGTCACAATTGCTGAAGCTCGCTTCATAATCGGTTCCCAATCGGGATCGGTCATGTCGGTGACCAGTACATTACCCGCTTTGACCTTAGCCATTTCCGATAAATCGCTAATCACTCGCGCCTCTCCTTTACCAATTTTTTGGCCAATCGCGCGACCTTCAACCACCACTTCAGAAGTATTCTCTAGCACATAGCGTTCAATGACTCTTCCGTCATCCCGACTACGCACTGTTTCTGGCCTAGCCTGAACAATATAGAGCTGTCCATCGGCGCCATCTTTAGCCCATTCAATATCCATTGGTCTTTGATAATGCTTTTCAATAATCAAGGCTTGTTTAGCCAGCTCTTGTACTTCGGCGTCATTAATGCAAAATGCCTGTCGCTGCACCATTTCAACATCAACAGTTTCAACCGAATTTCCGTGCGTTTGGTCATCGGTATAAATCATTTTTATCGCTTTACCACCAATATTTTTACGCACAATGGCATGGTGTCCGCTTATCAAACTGGGCTTATGGACATAAAACTCATCGGGATTAACCGCCCCTTGAACCACCGTTTCACCGAGTCCGTAAGCTCCGGTAATAAAGACTACATCATCAAAGCCTGATTCAGTATCTATGGTAAACATCACTCCACTAGAAGCAATATCGCTACGGATCATCTTCTGGATACCGGCAGAAAGTGCCACATCACCATGCTCAAAACCTTGATGCACGCGGTAAGAAATAGCTCTGTCATTAAATAACGAAGCAAAAACTTCCTTTAAAGCCAACTTAATATTGTCCCAGCCTCTTACGTTTAAAAAAGTTTCTTGTTGTCCGGCAAAAGACGCATCGGGCAAATCCTCGGCTGTCGCTGATGAGCGCACAGCAACCGCGAATTCATCATCGGCATCACCTTTTAGTTTTAGGTAGGCTTGATAGATATCCTGTTCAAGCTCTGCTTGAAAAGGCGTTTGCATGATCCATTGTCGGATGGCTTTACCTGTAATGGCTAATTGATCGACATCATCCACATCAAGACTTTCTAGTTCTTGCTGGATTTTATGGTGCAAGCCACTTTGTGCCATAAACTTTCTAAAGGCATCGGCGGTGGTGGCAAATCCATTGGGTACACTCACACCCATGTTACTAAGATGACTGATCATTTCTCCGAGTGAAGCATTTTTGCCGCCCACTCGTTCAACATCTCCCATTCCCAAACCATCATACCAAAGTACATTTTGTTGCACGGTAACTCTCCAAAGTTGATAAACAACTGACAATCCGTAAAGTTCTAGTGACAAATAGGTTGGATTCTATTTGCTTGGAATGTCAGAGCATGATTAAATTAAGCTATTGTGATGCTATTTTACTGCATGAGAACAAAATATGAAACGCAAAGTGTTTTTTGTTTCAGACAGAACAGGTATAACGGCCGAAATGTTCGGCCAATCGCTACTTTCTCAGTTTGAACAGAGTGAATTTGATGAAACGACGCTGCCCTTTATCGATACTTTGGAAAAAGCGCAACAAGTCTGTGATATAATTCATCAGGCTCATGAGGACACCCAGCTTCGGCCGCTAATCTTCGATACCATCGTTACACCTGAAATTCGTCAAGTCGTTCAGTCAAGCGGCGCTCTGGTATTAGACTTTTTTCATACTTTTATTGGGCCAATAGAAGACCTGCTCGGGGAGTCATCCTCATTCCGGGTCGGCAAAACTCACTCGCTAAAGAATACCGATGAATATGACTCGCGGATTGATGCCGTTAACTTTGCTTTGAATAACGATGATGGCATCACCATGCGCCATTATGACAAGGCTGATGTCATATTAATTGGTGTTTCGCGCTGTGGCAAAACCCCCACCTCACTCTATATGGCTATGCAGTTTGGTATTAAGGCCGCGAACTACCCTTTTACCGAAGATGATATGGAGAATTTAAAGCTACCGATGGAATTAAACAAGTTTAAACATAAATTATTTGGCCTTACCATCAACCCACACCGATTGCACGATGTGAGAACAGAAAGGAAGCCTAATTCCCGCTACGCCTCATTAAAGCAATGCCAATCTGAAGTCAGAGAAGTTGAATCCCTTTATCGACGATTAAAAATTGATTACCTCAATACCACCACTCGCTCAGTGGAAGAACTAGCCACCAAGATTCTCGCCTCGACAGGCATTAAGCGTAAAGTCTTTTAGCTCGACAAGGTATCCTTTAAACCTTCTCGATTAGCCACAACAAATATGCAAAGGTCTAAAAATGACCTTGCTCTAAAACCGGTACAATCCAATATCTAACGGATTCTCTCGCTGTAGATTTGGCTAACGCATTTAAAATTGACTGCTTCTGCTGGGGTTGATGTAGCACCTCAAAGCGATAAAGCTTACGGTAACCCTTAACCTGTTCAGCAATATCAAACTGGCTGTGCGCACGACTATAACCATCAATCGTAATCAAGTTAAAACCCGAAATAAAATCCAAAGACATAAGCTGGTCAACCAGATCATCTTTTAGGTCGCTAGGTGCAATAATCACCAATAATTGTTGTGAGTTAAGATTGGGCATTGCGTTGCTCCAAAATTCGATAAAATAAAGGTAACAAATAAAGAGTGGTTATGGTGGATGTTAATAACCCACCGATAACCACAATGGCTAGCGGTTTCTGTATTTCGGCACCGGGGCCGGTAGCAAAAACTAGAGGTATTAGTCCAAACATAGCCGTGGTTGCCGTCATCAATACTGGGCGTAAGCGTCTCACCGAACCATCCACAATTCGACTATAAAGGTTAGCTGCAGACAACTTAGTTTGTTCAAAATAGCTCACCATAACCACACCATTAAGTACTGCAACGCCCAATAAGGCAATAAATCCAACGGATGCAGGCACTGATAAATATTCGCCACTGACAAATAAAGCAAATACACCACCCATCACCGCGAAAGGAATATTAGCCAACACTAACCCGGCTTTACCTAAAGAACCAAAGGTAGTGAACAAGATAATTAAAATTAAACCTAGCGCCACCGGTATTACAGTTAATAAGTTCTTTGTTGCCCTCTGTTGATTCTCAAACTCACCACCAAAAACCACTGAATAACCCACTGGTAAATTAATTTCTTGGCTGATCCTTTGTTTTAACTCTTCTACAAAACTGACAATATCTCTATCGCTAACATTTGTGGTGACAACTGAAAAGCGTGCCGCTTGTTCTCGATTAATTAAAATGGGCCCTTGCTTAAATTCAATATCAGCCACATAGTTCAAAGGTTGCAACGATTTATCGGGCATAATCACAAGCAGGGCTCTTAAATCAGAGATGCTAGAAATCTCCTCTGAGACATTTTCAATGGGAACCATTAAAATGGGTGTTTTCCTTTTGCCTTGAATCATTTCTGAAACCATAAGGCCTTCCAGTTGTGATTTCATAAAACGCGAGAGATCAACCAAAGTCATGCCATATTCTAATGCTATTTCTTGTTTTTAATTTGATATTAACAAACTGCCCACCTTCGATAATTGAAGTTTGAACATCAACACTGCCAGCAACGCCTTTTGTGAGATGATTAATTACTTCAGCCAAATGGGATAATTGCTGGATTTCATCACCAAATATTTTAATTGAGACATCTCCAGTGCTCCCTGTAAGCATTTCTGAAACTCTCATTTGTATGGGCTGCGTAAAACCAAAATTAATCCCTGGAAATCGACTTAACACCTCTCTAATAGCTTGTTTTAATTCATCCTTAGTTTCAAACCGCCACTCATCTTGAGGTGCTAACTCCATAAATACGTCCGTTTCATTGAGTCCCATAGGATCAAGACCGATTTCATCAGAACCCGTTCTAGCAACAATTTGTTTAATCTCTGGAATTTGAGCCAACAAAGCTCGTTCAATTTGATTATCTAACTCGATAGAGGAAGCCAAGGAAATACTCGGTGATTTTTCTAACTGAACAATAATGTCACCTTCGTCCAAAGTTGGCATAAAGGTCTTTCCAACCTGCGTAAAAATAACGATGCTTAAAAATAATACAACGAACGCAGAAGCCACATATTTTGCCGGCCGCTTCAGTACCTTTTTTAAACTTTTTAAATAATTACGCTGCAACCAAATCACCAGTCGGGGCTCTTTCCCTGAATTTTCATCAACCAGCAATGAGGCAAACATGGGTACTAGAGTAAGTGATAGAACTAGCGCCGCAAACATTGCAAACACAATGGTCATTGCCACCGGACTAAAGAGTTTGCCTTCAAGCCCTGACAAGGTTAATAATGGAGAAAAAACGATAATAACGATCACTGTGCCTGATACAACCGGTAGTGCTACTTCTTTGGTTGCTCGATAAATCAAATGTAGTTTTGGTAAACTAGAAGGCTTAGCCAATCGATTAACAATATTTTCCACCACCACCACTGATGAATCAACAATCATCCCTATGGCAATAACAATCCCACCCAAACTCATCAAATTAGCTGACAGGCCTATCGCAGACATCAAATAGAATGTCGTCAAAGCTGCTAAGGGTAGAGAAATAGAGACCGCTAACGCAGAGCGATAGTTACCAAGAAATACAGTTAACAGGAGGATAACCAATATAACCGCTTCAATTAACGCATCAGATATGGTTTTAATCGCAGTATTGATCAGCGCTGCGCGGTCGTAAAAAATATTAATTGAGGTGCCGGCTGGTAAGGATTTTTCAATAATCGCCAACTTCTCTTTAACCCCACTGACCACCTGAGCGGCATTGGCATTTTTTAAAGCAATAATTAATGCTTCAGCGGTTTCCACGCCATCTTTAGTGACCGCACCATAACGTGCTAAATGACCAATCGAAATTTTAGTAACATCTCTTAACCTAATGACTTTGTTATCTGAAACTTTAACCACAAGTTGCTCTAAATCAGACATATTATTAAGTCGTCCTTCTGACCGAATAATTAAGATATCATTGCCTTTTTCGATACGTCCCAATCCTACATTTAAATTGGAGTTTTGAATAATCGCTTGCAATTCAGAAAAATTAATTTCTGCCTGAGCCATTAATAAAGGCTCAGGAGAAATACTATAAGTTTTAGCAAAACCACCTAAAACATTAACGTCGGCAACACCTTCAACGGTTCTTAAAAGTGGCCTAATTTCCCAATCTAAAAGTTGTCGTTTTTCAATCAAAGACATGCTTGGATTTTCAACCGTAAACATCAACATTTCACTAAGTGGTGTGCTCATCGGCGCCACACCACCACTAATATCTTTAGGTAGAGAATCTCGTATATTGGATAGTCTTTCATTCACCTGCTGCCTAGCCCAATAGATATCCGTACCTTCAACAAAATCGAGAGTAATATCTGCAATTGCATATTTAGTGGTGGAACGTAACATCTGTTGCTTTGGTATACCTAGAAGCTCGGTCTCAATCGGACGCGTCACCAAAGATTCTATTTCTTCAGCAGTCATGCCCGGTGCTTTCAAGATGATCTTTACTTGTGTTGGTGAAATATCAGGGAATGCATCAACCGGCAAGTTTAGCCAAGCTCTAAAACCAACTACTAATAGGATAAAGGACGTAATGCCTATAAAAAGTCTTTGTGTTAATGAAAAGCGAATAATGGAGTTCAACATTCTACTCACCTCCCAGCCCTAAGAGGATTCCCTGCACCGCACTCACAGAACTAATCAGTACCTTTTTATTAGTTAAATCAACCTCTGAGGTAAAAAAGTATTGGTTATTTTCACGGGTTATTAATGAAACTATCACAGTTTCTAACTGTTCATTATTTTGAATCAGTATTTGATCTTTTCCATCTAAACGGAAAATAGCTTGCTGGTTGATTTGATAAGCATTGATCTGATATAAAGGTGTTACTAAAAGAGTTTGACCTAAAAATACATGGCAAGACGGCTTAACCGACTCTGTCCATACGCTGACAAAAGCAGCTTGAGCCACTCGGCTCACATTCTCAATATTTAACTGACAGTCATTAAACCGAACAGAATTTAAGTGTTCTAGGTTGTTTGTAGCTACCTGAAGCTTTAAACGTATTTTATCAAGAGGTACGAAAGTGGCTATCGCATCACCTTCAGTAAAGCGAAATACAGACTCATCTCTTTTAATCAGACCACTCACCGGTGAAATAACAGTAATAGAATCAGTATTGCCATCAATTGCAGAAATCAACTCATAGAAATGTAACATATGTTCATATTCTAAAAGATTTGAAAAGTAATTTTTATTAATGGTTAACCATTTTTCTTCTTCGATCAGCTTTTTTTCAAACAGCTTTTTATTCTTTTTCATTCGTCTTTCAGACAATAAGTATAGCGACTTGATGGCACGGAACTCTGTCACAAAGTGATGCACTTCGGGACCACGCAAAATGGCGACAGCCTGGCCTTTTTCGAGCTGTTCACCGTTACTGACTAAAAATTGAATTTGATGTATATTGGTAGGTGAAGTCATCACAAATGCCTCACCATTTTTTACTGCCACCCGAGCGACTAATTTGTTGGCAGGTACATTCACACTCTTTCTAATTTCAGAATAATTTAATTGCAGCTTTCCTAAGGATTGGATATCAATCTCATTTGCGGTTAAGGGAAACGAAAATAGGAATAATGTAATAAATGTTAATGGCTTTACTGTCACAATGAGATACCTGCTGCTTGTAAGGTTAACGAGTTATTTTGCTCTATAAATAGTTTTGTTAATTGATAATCGTATCGACTCTGCATGGCTTCTAATACTCGTCTTAAGGCCAGTTCTTGACCGAGTTCATTTTGAGATTTGAGTCGCTCGATCTGCGTCATTATCTGTTGGCTAATTGCAACAGATTTTTCTAAAAGTGTCCTTTTCTTAAGCAGATACTGCTTATTACGCTTTAACCTTAGTAAAGTCTGCTTTATTTCTAAACGTTTTTTATGAAACTCAGTATCTGATAGCTGTCGGTTTTGAGATTGTTGATTAACCAAGCTCTGCTGATTAGCCGCTACAAGTGAAAAAGGCATTTCAATACTCAATCCAAGCTGCTTATGCGAAACACCAAGAGATTCCACATTCTTAGCCGAAACGGAAAAATTCCAAGGAGAAGCATCGCTCGATTGCTCCTTGAGCATAAGCTCATCCTGTTGTTGCTTCAATTGTATCAACTTTAATTCGGGGTGTTGCCAGCCTGATTTAGTTGTTTTATCAAACAAAGGCTCTTTTATATCATTAGGTAGTTTGTTTAGACCTGTCAGTTGAGCAAATCGCTCTCGTCTTAATAACTGATTGCTTTGGTTATCCATCAGTGCGATTTGTGTCGCTATAATTTCCTTAGCAACAACTAATAAACCATAACGGGAAGATTCCCCTGCATCTGCTAAGTACTGACGGTGCTTTTGTAATTTATTTAATACCAAAATTTTATTTGTCAAATAATCTTGTTTTTTGCTAGCCATTCGATATGACCATAATATTTCTCGTAAAATACCCGAGAAATAAAGTCGTTTGCTGGCTAACAATTGATCGATCATAGCCTTTTTTAAAGACAAAAGTTGCTTGTCAATACGGCGCTGACTAGTAGACTTTATCGCGAGATTCATACCAATTTCTAGTTCATCCGAACCAAAGCTCTGCTGACTCTTAAGCAGATTAAGACGAATACTAGGTGAAGCGGCCAGCCACTCACTGGATTCAAAATCAGGTAACACGGTGCCATTTGAAAAGCTACCGTGGCTCAGTGTTCGGTCGACAAGCTCACTCAGTGAACTTGTCGACGGCTGCATTTTACGCTCCGCCTTCTGCTGGCTTGCATACACTTTAACAAAAACGTGAGTCAACAAAAGCAGCATAATAAAGCCCTTAGACAGCGCTTGTGCCAAATAAATGATCAATTTCAATCTTAACTCCTAGTTAACAAAAATAATTCAAGTAGTGGGTCATTGTATTTGAGCAATACTAGACTGATTTCACCTAAAAACATCGGACAAATGCCTTTAAAGACCATATAATAGAGGTATAGGACATTTGTCCACTCGGTTGATCTCGCTACTTTTAGGAACATTATGAAAGACCACTTCATAACCACGGCGCTCGTCATTATAATGGTGCTTAATTGTTTTGATGTAATTACCGATATCCATTTGGGTGTACCACTTTGGCATATTCTGGAAGAGTCGGCTATTGTCCTGCTTTCTGCCGTTGGTGCTGGCTATCTTATTTATGAAAACCACCATAGAAGTAAACGCCTAGCCCATCTTGCTGAAACCTTGTTTGAGTCTAATAAACGAGTAGACAATATTACCGAAAAAATGCGTATGGAAAGAAAGCATTACAGTCAAGTAATTCATCAGCAATTTGATGATTGGCAACTGACCAGTGGTGAGCAACAAGTAGGAATGCTATTACTTAAAGGCTTGAGTTTTAAAGAGATAGCAGCGGTCCGCAACACCAAAGAAAAGACTGTACGACAACAGGCATCCACCATCTATTCTAAATCAAACCTTGAGGGACGCCATGAGTTTTCGGCTTGGTTTCTTGAGGATTTTCTGAGTTAACCGCCCTAGTATAAATGCGGTTTACCCGACTTGGAAGGTCACTAACCACTGAGATGATGTATCGCTAGGCTTAGCGCCAAGGCTTATTAGGCCCTTACCTTTCAATGCCAACTCACCACGCCGGAGAAAGATCACCTCATCGCCTAGCGGTTGTAAATAAGTGCCATTGGTGCTTTGATCGCTGATGACAAATAAGCCGCGCTGAACGCTTATTTTGGCATGATGCCGAGAAGCAAGCTCAACACCAATAACGAGCTCACAATCAGGATTCCGACCTAGATTGATTTCGCCTCCGTCACTGTCTAAAAAGTATTGAAGACCATTGACTTCAAGTGTTAATGTTTTTTTGAGCTGTGTTAAAAGATTATCCATTGCAACCATTTGAGTCACGCCTGCATCCTCCCAAACCAACTCGCTAATAGTCACATCAAGCGCTTTACCTTTAACCGCAATACAATCAAGTTCTCTGGTTTTATCCTTTAATGACATAGCGAGGCAATCTGCCGTGGCTTTGCTTAAAATAATCTGCCGACCTTTCGCTAAATCAGTCATCCTAGCGGCTAAATTAACGGTATCGCCAAAAACATCGCCGTCCGCTTGTAAAATGGCTGGCCCAGTATGAAAACCAATTCTCACGGAAACAATCGTGCCTTGAATAAGGCTTAGGTTGAGTTTTTCTTGAATAGCGATCGCCGTCTTTGCCGCCATATCGACCTCATCAAAGCGGCACATAATCTCATCGCCAATGGTCTTAACCAGTCGACCTTGGTGGGCTTCAGCAATAGTTTGCATCAAATGGAGTACTTTAGAGATAATCTGGTTAGCAGTCACATCACCCATTTTGTCATAGATATGTGTGCTTCCAGCAACATCGGCAAATAACACCGTACAAGCATCGATTTCTTGGCTATCATTGTTCATTGTTATTGGTTTTTTTTGCCATAATTATTATTTGGGTAAATACTGGTAAGACGACGACAACCGAGTATCCAACGTCTTAAAACAGCTCTCTACTTCCTATAATGTAGAATCCTACGAAAAAAAGCAATACACCCAGCTATCTTTTCATGAAAACCCTTTTCTCCGTGTGTTGCAAAAAGCTCAAAAGGCGTCATTGGTTGACGCCTATTCCAAACAAAAACCGATATTCAGTCAGCAAAGGCTTAAATCAGAAAGATTTTAGGTGCTTCATCAAAAATATTAAGTGAGACCTTAGCATGAGACTATGGCAAAAGAGAAATCGACTAAAATAGCTGATTAAGGGGTAAAATGAAGCTAATAGCTGTCTATTGGCAAGTTTTACAACGAAAACCCGTGTTATTTTAGTCATTTTTATCTGTCATACGTCTCGTGCAAAGGTCTCTAAATAACACTATATTGTCAGCGAATCAGTAGGTTTATTATGTCTTTTACCCAACAATACTTGGTCTAGCCAACTTTGCGGCTGAACTCTGCGCGGTGAATTCAACGGTAGTAATTCACTAGCCTTTACTAATTTTTTAAACGAGTTTCTCTCAATCATTGGATCTCTCCTTTAGAACAATTAATCATTACTATGGCCTGATTTGTCTTGATACATCATATTATCGGCCGCTTGCAAAAGTTGATCAGCACTATCACCATCTTGCGGATAAATGCTAGTACCGATACTTAAACCGACTTTTATGACGCTATTATTAATGACGAAAGGTTTTAACATTGTATTTTTCAAATTCTTAGCAATCACTTCAATATGTTCGCACGAACCTGTTGGTTCAAGCAGGATAAGGAACTCATCACCACCTATTCTTGCTAAACTATCGGAAGCCCTTATGCATTTCTCCATTCTTGAAGCGGCTAACCTTAATAGCTCATCTCCCACTTTATGCCCATATTGATCATTAACCTGCTTAAAATTATTTAAATCCATAAAAAATAGAGCGATGGTAGAATGGTGTCGTTTAGCGCTTGCAAGGGCTCGATTTAAACTATCGTAGAAGTGGCGACGATTAGGCAATCCAGTTAATTCATCACGAAAAGAGTGTTCAATAAGCTGCTCTTCTAAGCGTTTACGTTCGATAGTACCGGCAATCACATGGGTTGTAGCAAGTAAAAATTCGCGCTCTAGGCTGGTTGACTGATGCCCGTGTTCCACATATAAATTAAGCACACCTAACAACTTATTACGCCCCTTAATCGGTATACAATAGTGTCCATGAGGTGTTATACCTTGCGGTCTATGGTGGTGCTCATGGTCGACGCAATCTTTGAATACAATCTGCTGGGTTTGAGCCGCCTTGCCGCACAAACAAGTACCAAACTTGACCTTTTTACATTTTACTTGAAGTTCAGCGCCTAGGTTATATTCCACCACTAAATCTAACGAGTCCTTGCCATCCGTCTTTAAAAATACCGACCCCTTGCGGTTTAGCGCAAGCCAAGGTATATCCAGTAAAAGAATAAGAATTCGGTCTAGAGTTTCATTGAGGGAAAGAGGAATTAGAGATAACTGCAGAATCTCATTCAGCGCATAGTGTATATCCGAGCGCTGCTGCAACTCTTGAAGCTTCTTTTCATATTGAAGCTGCCCTTTTTGCAGTAAGGCGATTTCATTTTGTAAATTAACTATTTGGTCACTCATGGCCAATTCTATAACCCTCAAAGAACAATCGTTAAAATAAAATTAAGGGGGTCTATTTAGTCTAGTTCAAAATTGAATGAAATGAGAATTTTAAGTTTTAATGTAACTACTTACCCCTTACGAGCTATCTAACATCCATCGAATTGTCATTCTGTCTATACATCGACCTCACTGACTAGCCTAATTCGGGTGATACCGAAGCCAATAATGACTCAATAATGGAAAACAAATAGATTTTGAGGCAAAAAAAAACCATCTAGTGACTCTAGATGGTCTAACTTTTTTCGGAAACTCGTCATGCTGAGTAAAAAGGGGAGAAGACCCAGCGACATCCGACAACCTAACTAACAACCGAACAAGGGAAAACGTGTTCTTACCTACTCTGACTGAGGTTAATACAAATAGTTCCAGTCTATTTCATCTTTTTGCCCTTTTATTATCAAATAGACGTAGATTAACAAGCGTATCGATAACAAAATGACTCTTTCAAACCAAGCTTAATTTTAAAGCCATTCAATAATCTGTTAAGCTAGGGTAAAGGTTTCTGGTGCTATAAAAAGCTCTATCGAAGCAGATACATCGGTTACCAGCCCAAAAAGAGACTCATTTTGAACCGTTGGCCTAAAATAATAAGAAACTTTTGCATGAGACTATGGCAAAAGAAAAATCGAGTAAAATAATGCTGATTAAGGCGTAAAATGAAGCTAATAGCTGGCTATTTGCAGGTTTTACAACGAATCGCAGTGTTATTTTAGTCATTTTTAGCTGTCATACGTCTCGTACAAAGATCTCAATAAAAGAAGGGAGTTTTAAAGTGAAAAAAATAGCGATTTTGGCGTTTTGCAGCAGCCTGAGCGCAGTTTTTAGCCCATGGGGGCTTGCTGAAGACAATCCTAGTCAATTTTTTGTGCTTGTCGATAGCGAAAAAGTAGATGTACGAGAAGCGTCTCAAGTGATTAAACTTCAACCACTCGTCTTAATCAGTAAACTATCTGACAAACAACTGCGCTTTGAACTCGATTCCATTGATATTACGCTTCTAATGCACAAAGAAGAGGCTCATTGGCTATTTCAGCCGATCAAACCACTGAGTTCTGGGCAGCACCGATTAGTTATCAGTGTTTCGACCTCGTCCGGCAATCAGCCTAGCCCTCAATCTATAGAGTTTAGTATTGTTGAGGCCAAATCGAGTGAACAACTGCAAGTGGCTATGGACACTCAAGCCACCATTAATTATCGTTTCTCAGATAACCAATTACCCAACCCACCACCAAATTCAATTCAAAAAGAAGTCATTAGCCAGCTGAGCTTTTCATCTACTCAAGGCAATTGGCTGACTCAAGGAGAGTTCGACCTCTATTATACCAGCGTGAAGGACAATCGCCCCAGCGACCGAACAGTCGAAAATGGTGAATTTCTGTTATCTATCAGTAATGGAGATAGCCAAATACAGTTGGGCCATCAAAATATGGAATCGGCTAACCTAGTGATGGATAATTTTCGCCGTCGCGGCATATCCATGCAAACACCTATTGTTGCGATCAATGGCAAAATTACTGGTTACTCACTGTCCAGCTTCGATATATCCGGATTTGGTAAAGGTGTTGGAACGACTCATGCCAGTAGACGGGTTGATGGAATAAGCTTTAGTTCATCCCCAATTGATACAACACCAGAACTGCTATTGGTCTCTGGCACTTGGCTGACAGCCCGCTCTTTTGAATCCGCTGATTTTCTATTTGATTCAAGCATTGCCCCCACTGGCGCTAATAAAAACGATGCTTGGTCAGTGACCGGTCAAAGCAACCTGCTCGAAGGTAAATTACAAATTGGTATGGAATACGCAAAAAGCCAATTTGATGTTGAACGTTTGGATAGCCAACCGGATGATAAAGACAAGGCTTATCAAATCAACGCGCTTTACTCAGATACTACCGAGCAAGAAATGACTTGGAGCTTAGGTATTTCAAAGCAAAAGGTCGGAACTTTTTTTCAAAGTTTAGCGAATCAAACCCTCGCATCTGATAACGATTTGTTCACGGCTATGGGCTCGATGGAATGGCAAACTATTTCATTACAAAGCCAATTTAATCGTCAAAAAAATAATGTTAATCATCTACAAGATATTGCCACTATTCAAACTGACCTGCTAAGCGTTGCAGCTAATTGGATGCCATCGTTAGAAACCGACGACTCTTGGCTTGGAACGCCTAGCTTTTCTCTATCTGTAGCCGATCAACAGCAAAGCCAAAGCTATACACCGATTAACTATGCCTTACCAATAGCCGACAACCAGCTAAAAACCTGGCAACTTTCTGGTGATTTTTCATATGAGCAAAATGCCTGGGGAATAGGCTTAAGTGAAACTCAGTTTAGAGATTACAGCCTAGTTCAATCCAATAGCGATAACTTAAGTTTAAGCTTCTACGGCAATTTATTTATCGATCCTGATATTAGTTTAGCTCCTGCTATTAGTTTTGACAAAATTGATGACTTGTCTTTAAACACCAACTCAACATCAATCAGCTATTCGCTTCAATCTGCCTTCGTTTTAGTACCTGATGTGTTGACCACTGCTGTCAGCTTTGTTTACACTCAAGATCAAACTAGCGACCAAACAGTTGATGGAAATAATATGGCCGCTAACCTGTCTTTAAGTTGGTTAGTTTCTGAAGCCAACCCCAATGAATTTGGTATACAACTCGACTTTAGTGCTGTTTATAACGATTTTAAAGATCGAATATGGACGGCCAATAATAGCGAAGCATTCCAATCCTATTTAACTCTTACGGCCACCTTACCAAGCCGTATTGGACAACCAGAATGAGACTAAGTATGAAGCAAATAACAATACAAAAGTTAGTGACGACTAAAGCAACCACTCTTTGGAAAGTGTTTAGCCTGGTGATGTTTACATCGCTTTACTCTAGTCAAAGCGCTGCCCAAATAACGTCAGCTAAAGGGACATCAAGCAACAATAGCATTAGCCTGTCAGCAACTAGCATAAAACCTATTCAATGGCGAGTTATCATTGCACCTAGCCGTTTCAGTCAAGTTGCTGTACGTTCACAAACCGGCATTTTTTTTGATTCATCATTTAAAGTAGTTCTTGGTCGTATCGATTCTCCAATCGTCAGGCAAAAATTATCCTTTAAGGGTCAACCAACTTCTTTTAGTCTAAGAGAAAACTTGCGCATCCCTCAGACCGTTGTTAAAAAAGCACGCTCTTTAGGCTTAAACCAAATTATATTTCAAAGAGTGTTTTTTGATTCACCTGACAATACCGAGTTCCCCAGCAATATTCTATTCCAACTTTCATCTGGGACTATCGCCGGTCAATTAAATATTGAAAGGATTCAGGTTGAGTTTGAAAATCAGCGAACTAGTTTAATTATTCCACGGGCTAGCCAACTGAATGCTAGAGCAATTATTAAATACAAAGGCACCGGTCTTTTTCAATATCGCTGGGAAATCGCCTCACCACCCAGTACTAAATCGAACCCTATATTTTTTCCATTAATCGTTAAAAGGCAATATCTTTTAGCCGGAGATCAAGCAACAATTCAATCACCAGACTTACCCACCGACCTCAATGGCAATTACCTAATCCGGTTAATGGTTACAAGCCCAGAAATCGGCTTAACTTTAAAGGTGCTACGTTATTCAGTAAAAGCACAGTTAGGCGTTAGCTCCTCAAAGCCTATTAAACTGATTAACTTGCTACAACCGCAAGCAGATGATGCTTTAGTTAAGGCCACCGAATTCGCTTGGCACACCATTGAAGGTAGCAAAGCCTATCAACTAGAACTATATAGTCGTCCGCCGATGAGCAGCAACATGAATAATCAACAGAAGGATAAACCTATAACCGGTGTTTTAATGCCGGCGAACACAACCCGCTTAAAATTAAGTGGCAATAGTTTTAATCATTTAAGCAGAAATCAAACCTATTATTGGCGAGTTATCGCCTTATCAGATAGTGGTGAAATTGTCGGGCAAAGTGAATTTAGACGGATTAAATTTTAAATTTGTTTCTAACGATTTAACGTTAACCGCAAACGAAAATAACTTTTGGCGCCAAAGTGATTTTCGGCTGCCGGTTTTGCTTAGTTAATTACTTAAATCCGGTATAGGTATATAGGTTAGCAGACGATAAATTTTTGTATATAAGCTTATTGGGTGAACTTTCAACGATTTGATAGGCATCGTAGTTGTAGGCATCTGATGGGTTAGAGGGTAAAAGTTTTTCACCTTTAAACCACCCTCTAAACATCGTAAAGTATACACCGCCAGAAACTTCCCAATATCCAAACTCTTTATTCTCTTGTTTTAAGATCGACATCGAATCAAATACTTTGAATTCAATTATATATCGACTATCTTCCATTCGTTCAATGCTGGTCACATTTTTACCACCTTTGTCATTTGGTTGCTCGACCTTGTCCTTTCACTTCTAGCTTCTTTAAGTTCTGTTCTGTTCTGTTCTGTTCTGTTCTGTTCTGTTCTGCTAGGCTATTTATCGATAGCAATTAACATAATCGATAGGTATTTATTATTTGATATCGTTGAGGTGGATTCTGTCTTTCAAAATAGCCATCGTTATATTACTTTGCTATAATTTTTTTTAAAACATCCACAAAGTGATCAATTTCTTCATCGGTATTGAAATAGTGAACAGATGCTCTGACAACTTCTGTTAAGCCTCTTTTTTCAAAAGAAACTAAGCTACCAGCACCTTTAGAGGTTGACACGTTAATTCGCTGCTCAAATAAGGCCTGCTTGATGATAACTGGTTCTAGTTGATCTGCGGTAAAAGTTATGATGCCACATTTTTCTACTCCTTCATCGGTTGAATGAATGCCATCAATCTGTGAAAGTTTTTGGCGTAGATTACCAGCTAGCGAGTATATTCGTTTTTGAATCGCACCTAGATCCCATGACAGAGCATAGTCAATTGCAACTCCCAAGGCATATTTACCAGCACAGTATTGTTCCCAGTTTTCAAAGCGTTTGCTATCTGGGCGGATGAGGTACTCTGTAGGAGAAATGAGTTCAGCGGCGTGTTGGTCGAGTATTGGTGGTTCTAATTTATTTAAGAGTGAGTTTCTTACGAATAACAGACCTGTTCCCCTTGGCCCTCTAAGGTATTTCCTACCAGTGATACAAAGTACGTCACAACCTATTTCTTCAACGTCGATGGGCATATGCCCAACACTTTGGCAGGAATCTAGAATATAAGGAATACTCGCAGCGTTGGCAATTTCCCCTACAGCTTTAGCTGGGTTAACCAGACCGCCACCAGTGGGTATATGCGTGATAGAAATAAGTTTAACTTTTTCATCAATCATATTAGACAGCGCGTTTACATCTATTTGCCCAAACTCATCATTTGGAACAAATACGACCTCGACACCAAAGCGTTTCGCTTGCTGTAGATAAGCAACTACATTGCTGCCGTATTCTGCGATGGTGGTTAAGATTTTGTCACCGGGGTTGAACTTAAAAGAGTAGAAAGCCATATCCCATGCACGCGTTGCACTTTCGACAAAAGCAATCTCACTAGGTGAGCAATTCAAGAGGTTTGCGGCAGATAAATAGATACTATTGAGTGTTTCTGTATATAAAGCTTCTGCCTCATAACCACCGATTTGTTCTTCTTTATTTAAGTATTTATGTAGGGCATTACTGACAGGGATCGGCATTAAGGAAGCCCCAGCATTATTAAAATGGATGTAACTACTCACCCAGTAGCATCTAAAAACTGAACATATTCAGAAAAAATAAAAATAATACTTGACAGTTTTTTGGACGAAAAAAAACTACTTTCCTAAGTCCGTATAAAATAGATCGCTAGAGATCCCAAACGGATCAAATAAGATCGTTTCCTAAAAACTTTGATTCCAAGCTTCAACCCGACAGAGAACGTCTAGCAGAGCACCGCTCAGAGAGTCGAAAAAGCCATGTTATCATCAAACCTACAGCAAAGGTTTAAGGTGATTTTCTTAGTGTCAAACGTAGACAAAACAACTGTTCGTAATGAAGTCAGTCGCATCAAGGCTGACTTTGAACAATTGTGTGCCAGCGGAAAAATCACAACTGAAATAAAATTTCTGATGAACAGTATGTTTATGATCATGGAACTCATGCTTTCCATATTTCTTGAAAAATCCACCAAGAAAAATAATAAGAATTCGAGTATTCCTTCCTCACAAACAGATAAAGATGAGTCCGCTTTAAAGCCTGTTCAGGGAAGCAATGGTAAAGGGAAAACAGAAAACCCACTCACGGCTAACAATACACGCACGATAGAAACGGTTACTACCATTGAAGTTTATAACTGTGATCGGTGTGGTGAAGACTTAAACGCCACTGCCAGCACTGAGTCTGAACGACGCACAAAAATTGATATTGTTTTTGAAAAAGTGGTTGAGCATGTTGATGTTCAAATTAAACAGTGTCCATCGTGTGATTCAACCGTAAAAGCATCGTTTCCTGCCGGCTTGCATGGCCCGCTTCAGTATGGCGATGGCCTAAAGGCTTTTGTGATCAATTTGCTAGTTTGTCAGATGGTGGCACTTAACCGTGTTCAGAAATTAGTCAAATCAATGATGGATGTCACACTTGCAGAAGCAAGCTTATTGAAGTTTGTATGGCGCCTTCATCAAGCCTTAGAAGAGTGGGAGGTTTCAGCCAAAGAAGCATTATTAAAAATGCCGGCAATGAATGTCGATGAAACCTCACTAAGAGTGGATAAAAAGAACCACTGGGTCCATGTTTATTCAGCTGGCGATATTACGTTAAAATGCCTGAATCGCGGGAGGGGCATTAAAGCCATTGATACGATTGATATTGTGCCGCGTTATGGCGGCGTGATCATCCATGATTGTTGGGCATCTTATTTTTCCTATCGACATTGTGGGCATGGGTTATGTGGTTCACATTTGATGCGTGAGTTGACGTTTGTTGTTGAGTCCAATGGGTATGTTTGGGCTAAAAATATGAAGCGTCTTCTAAAAGAAACCTGTGCCAAGGTCTCGAAGAATGAGCAAAAGAAACTGACCGATAAAGATTATGCTAATTTACAGAAACGGTTTAGAAATATTATCACGCGCGGAGAAAAAGAATTACCGCCTGTGCCACCCAAACCCAGCGGTAAGCGCGGTAGAATAGCAAAATCAGAGGCTCATAATTTATGGGAAAGAATGAGTGAGAATGAACAATCTGTATTATTGTTTGCGAAGAACTCTCATGTTTCATTTACCAATAATCGAGCCGAGCGTGATTTAAGAATGGCCAAGGTAAAGCAAAAGGTGTCGGGTTGTTTTAGAACCGTTAGATACGCTCAAGCTTATTGTCGAATTTCAAGTTATCTTCAGACTATGGCAAACAAAGGATATAATCCATTAATTGCCATTCAAATGGCTTTGGCTGGTAAAATTAATGATGTAGGGTGCGAGTAGTTACCATTAAGGTATCTATTAATCAGTTTTAGCACTCGTTTATCTTTGACGCGTTGTTTCACTCGGTGCATCAGCACATCATGATTCACTTTATCAAAGAACTTTTCTAAATCCATGTCGACAACCCAATGACGATTATCATTGACATAGATTTCAGAAAGCTTCACCGCTTGGTGGGCTGAGCGTCGTGGTCTAAAACCAAAACTAAAATGGGAAAACGTTTGATCCCATTCTGGTTGTAAAATTTGAAGTAACGCTTGTTGGATAAGTCGATCGAGAACCGTTGGAATGCCAAGCTTTCGCTTGCTACCATCCGATTTGGGGATCAAGACTCGCTTGACCGCTTTCGGTTGGTAGTTTCCATTAATCAACTGCTCTTTAATCGACGGCCAATGCAGCTTGAGAAAAGCAGGCAGATCGTCAACGGTCATACCGTCTATTCCTGCGCCGCCTTTATTACGTTGCACCTTCTGAAGTGCGCGAAATAAATTCCCTCTTTCTAACACGCGTTCCATGAGTAAATGGTGGTTAACCGGAGTGTCGTTTCTTTGCAACCCAGTCAATGTTTCGTCCCCACTTAAGGGCAGAACCTGCTGTTTGTCTGACGCTATACATTGGCTCATTGTTAAAGTGACTGCTCTCTTTTATTAAGCTCTTTCGAGCACCGTTCGGACCTTCCCTTAGACATTCACTTTTAAGAAAATATATTTCTCAACCGAGTAATCACTAGTACTATGTCCTCTGCTGACTTCTCCTGTACGTTCAAGGCCAATTGCTCGACCTTCAGCGGTTTTCAACTGCACGCAGTTTCCCAGCGCAGTATCAGGAGATCTCCCGGGGTAAGACACTTAACTTTCATCGCGTAGACGCCGGATTTATAAAACGTAAGCCAATTGCAGATGGAGGGCTTAGTGGTCACGTGCCCACTGGCCCCACTTACGTCACACCTAATATCCGATTCTTGTCCATCGTCCCGCGATTTCGCGTTGAGCTTCCTTCAGACATTCCCTCACGAGTTTGCCCTTGCCCTTTCGCTAACCTTCGGCTCTGCGAATACCTGGTATCAGGACTTTCACCTGACTAGTTAAGTGCCATGCCCGGCACACACGTCTTAGCGCATGCGAGCCCGCTGTTGGGCTTCGCGTGACGCAACTGGTTAAAATAGCGGTGACGTTTTACCACCACTATTGGGTTTATTGGGTTTTACAAAGCCTGATGATGCTTTTGATACCCACTTTACTCTATGTTTTGTTGTTAGGAAATAGTTTGGATGGGTTTTGTTTGACTACATCCGTTGTTTTTTGATTTCCCTTTGCTCCAATTTCTGTTTTTTAGCGCTTTAACGCTTTAAGTTGGTGAAAATTACTGTTGCGACGCAGGAGCCAACGGTGAGTTTTCGCCAACCTTTATTGGTTAAAGTTTGTTGCATTTTGCTAGGTAAGGTTTTTCGCCAAATACTTTGTACGATCTTCTGGGAGAAAGTAGTGTTGGATTATTAGCACTCACACTTAAATATAAAACAAACCCGCATTCTTTTTCATTAGCTAGTGAAAGTTTTAATTCATTAATATTCTTAACCCCAATTAGCTTGGCTCCTACAATTGGCTTATCACAACTACTATCCAGTGGCCAAGCGGCATTAATGCTTAATGCATTTATAGTTGCAATAATTGCACTTTTTGTTTCTGAAATATCTAATACGGCTTTAAATTTTTTATCCTCTGACCACAATGGATGCTCAATACATTTATATGTTTCAGACATTACTGCGCTACTTGATAGCATTAATAGAAATATTACAATAGTTCTCATTATGACCTTTAACGTTTCACCGTTGGCGAGCCGTCTGTTTGGCTTCGACAACCGGTGCTGGTTAAAATAGCGGTGACGTTTTACCACCAGCCTATGACACTCACTTTACTACAAATTTTGTTGCTGGGAAATGCTTTGGATGGGTTTTGGTTTGCTGCATCCATTATTTTTATTCTCGGTTACGCCACCTCTTCTCTCCTGCCCTCTCCCATCAAGGGAGAGGGATAAAGAAAGCGATTTAACGATACAAATCACCGGCGGCAAAAAGCAGAGCGAGGAACGAGCGGCGCTTTTTGGCGTCCGAGTGAATTTGCCTTGTTATGTGATTACTTAATTCGAGTAACACTAACAGCTTCATCTGAATCGAAATTTATTAACGTTGTACCATTAATCAATATCCCATCAGAAATTCCAAGCCATAGGGACGTATAGATCTGATCTATTGAATCGACTTCGTACATGCTTCCGTCTAACATAAATAAGATAGTTCCATTTCCTTTTACTTCGGAAATATGTATTTCCTTTGCAGGCTCTCCTCTCCCTTCGGGAGTTTTTAATAAGTCACATTTGTACGATTTCTTACCCGCTATCCACATATTGCATCTGCGGCCACTTCCATACAGGACGGCAGTTTTTCTGTAGCCTAAATACCCAAAATACGAAGAAATTTCAACGATTGCTCCATTCTCTAACTTTATAATATCGCCTGAATCCAGAATCGATCTTTGTTTGAAAAGCAATGGTACCATCAGACAGTGAGGCTTTTGTATTGCTTGTTTTTCTTGGGCTTGCCAGCTCAGAAGGTGACATTTTGATACATTTTTCATTTTGCTTTTTTATAGCCCTCGTTGCAGTACCACTGAGCACCTTGAGCAAAGGCGTTAGCTGGAATATCGAAACCTGACACAATTATTACCACTCTTACGGTAACCATCATTACAATACCAATTTCCTCCTGATACCCATGCGTTTTCGGTACTTGGGTTTAACGCACTTATTTCCTGTTTTTTATATCCGTCATTGCAATACCAATTTGAGCCTGACACCCACGCATTGGCTGGAACCTTAAATTTAATACATTTATTGTTTTGTTTTCGATATCCATCATTACAATACCAGCTAGAGCCAGATACCCAAGCATTTTGGGGAACATTAAATTTGATACATTTGTCACCCTGTTTTTTATAACCATCATTGCAGTACCACGAACTACCACTTTTCCATGCGTTTTCTGGTACACCCTGAGCATACGAATTGACAGATAAAAAACAGATGATTAAGGCAATAAATATTTGTTCAGTAAACTTCATTTTATGGAGTCCGTTTTAACACATAACGTCTTAGCGCATGCGAGCCTGCTGTTGGGCTTCGCGTGACGCTACTGGTTAAAAAAGCGGTGAAGTTTTACCACCAGCCTATGACACTCACTTTACTACAAATTTTGTTGCTGGGAAATGCTTTGGATGGGTTTTGGTTTGCTGCATCCATTATTTTTATTCTCGGTTACGCCACCCTCTCCCTGCCCTCTCCCATCAAGGGAGAGGGATAAAGAAAGCGATTTAACGTTAATCGCAAGCGAGCCGGCATTTTGGCTTCGATTGCCGGTTCTGGTTAAAAAAAAGCGGTCAATGATATGACTGCTTTTTTTACTTTTCTATTTTTGTCTTTCTCAAAGACCTAAACTATAGTACCCCACTAGTTCATAGCCTTCTTTTTAACACATTTACATGATTGTTCGATGATTCTTCCATTTTTTGTTGTGGTGGTGCAGAGCTCATCTTCATTTTCATTGCATGAAACAGCCATTGGGGTGTAAAAAGAGCTTAAACTAGGCTTCATATTTTGGAAACAAATATTTCAGTGTTATTTACTTTGTTGTTTTTGCCAAATAAATAAATGAATCCGCCGCCTTAAGCTCTGCATGTAAAGTAAAGAATTCTTCAATAAATTCATTTGTATGTGGCTTGTTATAGTAAGTATTATTTTCTGAGCTTGATACACTTGCAGAACTAAGTATTGCAACTATTAATGACAAAATAAAAATTGATTTCATAAATTATATCCTTTTAAAATATTGGCAGAATTGCCAATTTAATAGTAGCATAATTTTTTACTTTTAACAGTTAATTCTACGGTAGCGTTGAATATATCACATTTTTTGATTAAAAGTGAAAGAGTGCAGGTTGTTTATTGTTCTAATCTATATAAATCAGTTGGTTACTCCATTTTTGGATCTATTTTAATCTGACAAAGAAGGTTCGTTTCCGCTGTTTTCTGAGCTTTTCAGTTAGCATTAAGTATTTGAATGAATTTGTACCTTCAATAAAATCAATAAGTTACAGGTGAAATTATGCTGATTTCCGGACAAAAAAGGCAGCGTTCCGCTGTTTTCTGGATTTTTATGAAAAAAAACAGTTGAAAGCTACTTGTATAAGTAGTATTTTATCGCTATTAAATAGCCTCAAGGGACGCATTGCTAGTGGACGATATACCCCAGCATATTGATCACACATCAACTCGATTTATTGATCGATTGCGGCTGTTTATTAGGGCTAGAAACCTCGCTTATGCAACTGAAAAAACCCTATGTTAACTGGGTGGTTCAGTTTATTCGCTTTCATAAGATGAAACACCCCGATGAGCTGGGCGAACAAGATATAGAAGCTTTTCTTAATCATCTGGTATTACAAAGGAATTGTTCTAAGTCCACCCAAAGAACCGCGTTAAATGCACTAATCTTTCTGTTCAAAAATATTTAAAGCGCGAGGATATCGGCAAGCTAAGCTATGTGCCTTCGCGCAAACATCGGGAAATATTCCCACTGTATTCACTCATCAAGAAGCCATGCAGGTAATAGGAGTTAATCAAGGAGACTACCAGCTAATGGTAAAGCTAATGTATGGTAGCGGTCTTAGAATATCTGAACTCACTCGACTGAGAGTTAAAGACATTGATTTTGGAATGAAGCAAATTATAGTTCAGCAAAGATACCAGACAGTCAAACTATGGCCAATATCCTACAACAATCCGGGTCAATTTCCTACAAACATTGCAGAAATGGCTTACAAAGTGAGCTGCTGATTGATGATATTATTTCATTTATGGAGTTTTCTTCAAGGATGAAGCATGGCAATCAAACGCAGTGAATTAATAGATGATGAAAACGCAGGTTATTATCACCTGTTGACTCGTTGTGTACGGCGAACTTTTCTGTGCGGTAAAGATAAAGAAACGGGCAGAAGCTACGAACATAGAAGGCAATGGATTGAAAATAGAATATTGGAACTGGCAAATGTATTTGCCATTGAGGTTTATGCTTATGCGGTTATGAGCTAACCACTATCACCTTGTCGTTTACTTTGACCCAAAAGCGCCCAATCAATGGACTGATTTAGAGGTCGCTGAGCGATGGCTAAAAGCTTATCCTGGTAAGCTGGATAAACCCAAGTATCAACAGCAACGGGAGTTAAGGCTTCAAGCGATTATCAATAACCCTAAACAGTTAAAGACCATTAGAAACAGGCTCGGTAGCCTATCTTGGCTAATGAGTCGAATTAATGAGCCCATTGCAAAAATGAGTAATAAAGAGGATTTTGTCAGCGGTCATTTCTGGGAGAGTCGCTTTAAATCCCAAGCCCTACTCGATGAAGCGGCATTATTAACTTGCATGGCCTATGTCGACCTAAACCCCATTCGTGCCAACATGACTAAAACGCTGGAAGAAAGCGACCATACCAGTATTCAAAAACGAGTTAGAAACATGACGGAGGAGCAGCTCAATCAAGCCGTCAAAAGCCTTTCCGGTGAAATTAAAAACCGTACCATGGTTTTAAAACTGAAAGACTATATTGAGCTGGTGGAATGGGCAGGAAAATCCATAGCCTATCCTAACAAATCAAAAATGCCAGCCATATTGAATCCACCCTTGCTCATCTCAATCTACAACCCAATCAATGGCTCGGACAAGTACAACACTTTGGGACGCATCAAGGTTATTTCGTTGGTAAACTGATTTTATTGCAGCAAAAAGCTGAAGAATTAAAGAAAAAATGGTTAAAAGGCTTTAAAACCTGCCGGAAATTAATGATTTAACAACACAAAAGTAAAACCCATCATCGTAATGCCTTTCTTAGCTCTTAGGAGATAGAACCTCGCCTGAAATTCGGATAATTAAGCGATATTCAAACAAAACGCCTTCCGTCCTGAAAAAATAATTAATTTCATCACAAAAACTCAGAAAAGACGCTATTCAAGGAAGATACCTTCTGATTTCTGCCTGTCTATTATTTTTT
>JAUZSK010000014.1 GCA_030949565.1 Enterobacterales bacterium | reverse complement strand
ATTGACACAGTTTAAAGCGGCCAACTAAATGGCTATCCGCTTTTAATTGTGGATGAATCTCAAAAGTCATGCTTTATTTCCTTAAAAAGTTCCTAGTTCAAGCGCCTTTCATTAGGGAATACAGCTCATCGAGTCTTAGTCGCAAGATTTAAATTCTGCCGGTAGATAAGATGAGTAAAAAGGTATTTCTTCAGCCCTATTGCAATGGGTAAATAATCCCAAAAAGCGGCCTTTTTGCGCTGCGAATTCAATCCCCGGTGGCGGTGTTAGATCAACTGAGTGCACATTCAGTTGTTTAAAAAGCTCGCTCCAAACTGTCAGCGCACCACTAGCACCGGTTAGACCCATTGGTTGATTGTCATCCCGACCCAGCCAAACCACGGCCAATTGTTGATTATCAAATCCAGCATACCAACTGTCTTTAAGATTATTGGTTGTACCTGTTTTACCGGCTAAAACTTTATTAGGGAAACGCCAATTCATCGATTTTGCAGTCCCCTGCTGGGTCACTTGGCTCAAAAGAAAACGAATAAGAAACGCCGCTTCCGGCTCAATTAATTGCTCCGTTCGTCTTGCATATCGAGTTAAAAGGTTACCATTAGCGTCTTGTACCGCAATTAACACGCTCGGTTTTATGGATAAACCTTGATTGGCGATCACTTGATATAGAGTTAAAACTTCTAGTGGAGACATCTCCTTACTACCCAATGCGATGGATGGGAAGGCTTCGATTAGTCTCTTAAAACCAAGTTTAGAGATCATTTGAGTAACTTCTTCAAGGCCAACATTAATGGCTAAATGAGCCGTCGCCAAATTATACGAATGGATTAAACCTTGCGCCAGAGGGATCTCTCGGTGGCTATTTCCATGTTCCTTATTATCATAATTTTCTGGCTGCCATAGACTGCCATCCGATCCAGTTAGAGAGAAATGACTATCCTTAATCGGGGTCATTAAATTGAAATCCTGTGGTCGACTTAATGCCGTTAAATAGACCAAAGGTTTAATCACTGAACCCGTTTGGCGATAGGCGTCAATGGCTCGATTAAAACCCACATAGTTAGGCATCTTGTCACCCACAATCGCCTTAATTTCACCACTTGAAATATCAGAAAGAATTATAGCGCCTTGTAAATATTTTGCTTGAGGAAAACTAGAAATACGATTACTTAAGGCTTTTTCAGCTTTATTTTGCATAATGGGATCAAGACTGGTATAGAGATTAAGCCCATTTTTTCTTAATTGTTCGACCTGATATTCATCCGATAATTCGCGCCTAACGAGTCCCATTAGCGCTGGGTAGCGGCTAGTCAAATGAGGCACCGATTGCACAATCATCAGCGTTTTATTGAGCGCTTGCTGATATCCATGCTGACTAATTAGACTATGTTCCAGCAAACTTTTTAACACTCGGTCGCGGCGTTTTTTGGCTCTTACAGGATGCCTTCTCGGGTTGTAGTAGGAAGGCCCTTTAACCATTCCCACCAATAGTGCAACCTGGGCTAAATTTAATTGAGAAATATCTTGGTCAAAATAAAATTGACTCGCTTTGGCAAAACCATGGATGGCTTTGTTACGATTTTGTCCGAGATAAATTTCATTGACATAAACTTGCAGCAGCGTATTTTTATCGTAATGGTATTCTGCTAATAATGCCATGAGCGCTTCTTGTATTTTACGTAGCAAACTCCGTTCATTAGATAGAAAATGGTTTTTCATCAGCTGTTGAGTGATTGTGCTACCGCCTTGACGTAGTTCGCCATGCCTTAGATTACTCAAAAAGCACGAATAATGCTCTTTATCGAAATACCCCAATGTTGATAAAAATTACGGTCTTCGGTGACCAACAAGGCCGATAAAAAGTCAGCAGGTAATTGCCGCAATTGAATCAGCTGTCGATCTTGTTCGATTGCCGCGGGGTTAATTAATAAATTACCTAGCTGCAAAGGTTCTAGGCGTAAAAAATTAACTGACTTCTTAGAACTAAAATCAATCAAAGAAACAATTTTATTATTGCGCAGAGTTAATTGAAGCAACAATGACGATTGCTTACCATCCCAAAAACTAAAAGGACGAGTGTGGATAATAAGCGTTTGCTGATATCGTTCGAATTCTCCAGCTTTAACCGCCTTTAAACGCTTGCGATAACCGAGTAGGCGCAATTCTTGTAACAGATCTTCGAGTTGTAATTCTTGCCCCAAGTAAAAGGCTAGCGGCCTCGCAAAAACCTTAGCGGGAATATCCCAGGCTTGATGACTAAAAGCATTCTTTACTCGAGAATCGAGATAAATCAGATCTAAAAGCAGTGCAAAAAATCCGATAATCGACAATCTGATGAAAAACTGTTTAGTTTTTTTTAATATAGCGGTAAGTTGCATGACACCTGCACAAATCAATTCCAAAGGAACAATCTAAATCCGCTAAGAGCGGTTCAATAAAATGTCTAGAAAGTTGTAATATTTAAGTTTAGAAGCAACATTTATCTTTTTATACTGATATTTTATTTATTAAGGATATTTTTTTAATTCAAGTTGTCCATTATGCTCCAACAAAATGCCTTCTTTTTTGATAGCTATCAATTTAACGCCCGGCATTACAAACTCTCCTTGAGAATAAAACTGGCCATTGATCACCACAACACTTTTTTTAACATTGTCTGAAATAGCATACGAGCTAATGTTAATTTCTGGAAGTCCGGCAGAATCCAGACTGATAAGCTTAGTCGATTCAAGCTTTGATTTTTTATTTCCTCGTTGATTATTCTTAAGCCTGTTATTAGACTCTGGGGAAACTGCATTTTTACTGATTTTCTGTGGTTTATAGCTGACTTTATTGGCCCCTGCCTGCTGTGACTTGGGTAATTGGTTTTGCTTGCTTAACTGATCTGCAGGGTCGGCTAGTTCCCTAGTCTGCAAGTTGGATTTTTGACTTGCATTGACGGGTAATTTTGGTTCGCTGTTTGATATCACCTTTAAATCGAGTTGTTTATCCACTGACGCGAGAGATAGAAAAAAATACCCCCAACTGATTAGTAATAAAAAAGCCAATGCAGAAGCTATCTGTTGCCATAATTTAATCTTTTCAAGTAGCCATTCATCACTTAGCATTTCATCATCAAAATGAGAATCACCTAAGTTAGGGATACCATCATCGGCTAGATTACCTTTTTGCTCGAGTGATTCAAGTAGTATCGACATAAATTTTCGTCACCTATTAAAATATTTGTATGCAATGTTTAAACCCCTAATAAAAACAACTCGCTAGCCACCCTGCTTAGCTATGTAGCGACAGAATTAATAGTCGACTAATAAGGGAATGCCATCAAGAGTTTCCCCGTTTATGGTTAAAATGGTTTGAATACCGGCAATACCATCCGATTGAATATTTCTTTGTTTTTGATACTGGCTTAAACTGACTAATAAATTTTGTTCAAAATGTTCGCTAATTTCTAAACTAGGATTCAGTAAAATTTTCAATTTTTCTGATAGCCATTTTACAGCCTCACCTTTTTGCCCTAACAAGATATCACCTTGATAACCTTGCGGAGCCTGCCAAAGAATTTGGTAATCACCAGTCCACAGAGTCGACAACTCATCCAATCCAAGAGTGATACTTCTATCACCAAATTTAAGTTCAGCATTGCTGCCTTTTAATTTAATCAAAGTCCCCCAAAACTCCCCTTGTAAACCGGCTGAAAATTTTAAAATGGCGGGACGGTTGAATTCTCTAAGCTGTTGCCAATTAGCCTTAGCTTGATGACAGCGTAAGCCATAGTTAGCTGCGTAATCACAAGCTTGCCCATCATTTAGCGGAGAATAGTCTAATTGCCATAAAGACAATAAAGCGATCATTGACCAATGTCCGTTACTATCCCAACGCTCATTACCTAACATGCGTTCGGTCAGAGAAACATTTGATGTGAGTTGCGGTTTGAGCGCTAATCTTGTTGTTTGTTTCGGTTGCAAATCAGCAATAGACTGTTCCGCGGCAGACCCTTGCGTCTGCGGATCTTTTACAATAATTCCTAGTTTTGATTGAGGTTCATTTGGACTTTTATTTTCTGCCGATTGTTGTCCTAGCCAGTATACAAAACCCAGCACTAACAATAAAAGCATCGCCATAAGAGCATTTTTTTCGCCATTGATTCGGTTGTCTCACGGGAGATTTAAAATCGGGTGCGCCGATCACATCGGCAATCGCTTCTCGCATTAATTTCTGATCAACGGCCAATTTATTTCGACTAGCCGCCGCAACCAAAGCTCTATCACAAATGGTGTTAATCAAACGCGGGATACCATTAGTTTTTTGATGTAAAAGCTCAACCGCTGAACGACTAAACAAAGGTTTTTTTGTTCCTGCAATACGAATACGATGCAGCACGTAAGCGATGGTTTCTTTTAAGTTAAGCGGCCTTAGATGATATCGAGCGGTAATACGCTGCGCCAACTGGCGTAGATCTCGCCGAGCTAGTTTTTCTTGTAATTCAGGCTGACCGACTAAAATAATCTGCAATAATTTCTTTTGATTAGTCTCAAGGTTAGTCAATAATCGGATTTGCTCTAAGACTTCTGTATCAATATTTTGCGCTTCGTCAATCATCACCACGACACTTAAGCCCTGGTCGAAACATTGCACTAAATAATCACTTAATCGGTCAGTTAATATCTTAAGACTTTGACAGTTTTCGGGATAGTCAATTCCTAGTTCATCGCAGATGGTGGCTAAAAGCTCCAATGAATTGAGTTTAGGGTTAAGCACAAAAGCTAAACGCGTTTTATCGGGTAATTGTTGTAGCAAACAGCGGCAAACGGTGGTTTTTCCGGTGCCAACTTCTCCGGTAAGCAATACAAACCCGCCGCCATCTTCAACCCCATAGGTTAAATGTGCCAGCGCCTCTCGATAACGATTGCTCATAAAGAGAAATCGCGGATCGGGCGAAATAGAAAAGGGACGTTCGTTAAGTGAAAAATGCTCTAAATACATAGGTCTATTTACTAAATATTGTCTCGTTTGCCAATTTGAAAGGCTGATAAATGTTGGATCTCTCGTAAAAGAACATAATGAGCGACAAGGGTCATCCAAGTCAAGACCTAAGCCAACGTAATTTCTGCTAAAAAACCAAATATAAGCTTTCATCTTTCCGGTAGATACAATAGATATGCTAAGATAGGGTTTATTCGAAGTGTGAAAAGACCCTTAAACCATGCAGATATTTTTAGTCGGCGGCGCAGTAAGAGATCAGCAGCTAAATTATCCAACCAGTGAAAATGACTGGGTGGTGGTCGGATCTTCGGTTGAAGCCATGCTAGCCAAAGGATACAAACAGGTCGGCAAAGATTTCCCTGTGTTTCTTCATCCTCAAACCGGTGAAGAATATGCTCTCGCGCGTCAAGAAAGGAAGGTCTCCCAAGGTTATCATGGTTTTACAATTGATAGCACAGACAAGATCACTTTAGAGCAAGACCTTTTGCGCCGCGATCTGACCATCAATGCCATGGCAATGGATGACAGTGGTCAAATCATTGATCCCTATGGCGGCCAAGCGGATTTAGAAGCCAAGCTATTGCGCCATGTGTCTCCCGCCTTCGCGGAAGATCCGCTGCGTATTTTAAGGGTTGCCCGTTTCGCGGCACGTTATCATCACCTTGGTTTTAGTATTGCAGACGAAACGCTTGAATTAATGACCCAATTAGCTAAAACCGGCGAACTGACAAGCATTAGCGCTGACAGAGTTTGGACCGAAACCCAAAGAGCCATGACCGAAAGGTCACCCCAGATCTATTTCCAAACACTTAAAGATTGTAGTGCCTTAACCGATTGGTTTGCCGAAATCGATTGCCTTTGGGGGATCCCCAACCCAGCCAAGTGGCACCCAGAAATCGATACAGGGGTCCATACCATGATGGTACTAGAGCAAGCAGCCAAATTGAGTTATGAATCAGCCACCCGATTTGCAGCGGTTTGTCATGATCTCGGCAAAGGCGTCACGCCAATGTCTGAGTGGCCGAGCCACAAAGGGCATGAAAAAAATGGAATAGCGATCATTGAAACGCTTTGTCACAGACTTAAAGTACCCACAACCTTTAGGCAACTGGCCAAAATTGTAAGTGAATTTCATTTGCATCTACATAAAATAGAACAGCTTAAACCCACAACCATTGTTAAGCTAATGGAAAAAACCGATGCCTTTCGTAAACCCGAAAGATTTGAACAATTTATTCGTTGCTGTGAAGCCGATTACCGCGGCAGGACCGGATTTGAAGATCGAGATTATCCTCAAGGACAAATATTGAGAGACTTATTTCAACTATGTCTAAAAGTAACCAGTCGAGAGTTCATCTCACAGGGTATACAGGGGGCACAAATAGGTGAAAAAATTCATCAAAGCCGAGTCACGCAAGTAAAGATTTATTTGAAGCAACTCGAAAATAGGCTTGCTCAGCTGGCTCAGTAGCCAATGCGCCATTTAATCCTCACAATAAAAAAGGGCTATCAATAATTGATGGCCCTTTTCGGTTTCTATATCGGATGTAGAGTTAATCTTTGGCGTCATAATCCATCGAAGTGCTCAAAGAACTTATGATGGCCTTTAAGCATATAACTCCAATAAAGCAATGGTAATCCAATGGTTTTACTTATCCACATCAGCCAAGTCGATTTATAGGGTGTGGTAAAGAAAGGTAGAGTCGGTGTAACCTTGCCACCATAGATAAACTCTGCCATTAAAACTTTGCCACGTGCGGTCGTCAATGGGCACGAACCATAACCATAATAGGATTTTTCAATCTCTTGGCCATCAATCACATGATTAATATTGGCCACTACCGTTGGTACTTGCTTCCGTATTGCAGCAGCTGTTTTTGAATTAGGTGTTGAACAAGCATCACCCAGTGAGAATATATTAGGGTATTTTATATGCTGCATTGACTCTTGATCGACTTCAACCCAACCACCCTCATTGGTAATTGGAGAGCCATGTAAGAAATCTGGGGTTTTTTGATGGGGCGTGATATGCAGCATATCAAACTCCATTTCAACCACTTTACCCTTATCATCACCATCAACTACTTCAAAAGTGGCCTTTTTATTATCGCCATCGACCTTAATTAATTTATGCAGCATCTTTTTATGAATGCCATAGCCCTCAATGACCTTGTCCAACTGTTTAGCAAAATAAGCCACACCAAACATGCCCGGTCCTGGATTGGCAAAGGTCACATCACACTGTTCCAAAATGCCTTTACCGCGTAAATAGTCAGCCGTTAAATAGGCTATTTTTTGTGGCGCACCTGGGCACTTAAACGGCATGGGGGCTTGAGTGAAGACAGCCTTACTACCTGATTGCAGCGTTTGTAAAGTTTCCCAAGTATAACGAACATAGTCAGGCGAGTAGTTAGAGCATACTCCATTTTTGCCCAAAGCCTCCTTAGCACCTTCAATCGCATCCCAATCTAATACGAGTCCTGGACAAACCACCAGATAATCATAATCCAGTGTTTCACCATCATCTAAGGTCACTTGATTATTATCTGGGTCGATTTTTGTTGCGGCCTTAGACACCAAGGTCACCCCATTAGGGATCAAGCTTTTCATGGGGCGATGAGTTTTATCAAAGGAATATACACCGCCGCCAACAATGGTGAATGCCGGTTGATAATAATGTGTATCGGCAGGATCAACGATAGTAATTGATAATTTTTTACCGGATGAATGGCGTTGAAGACTAGCGGCAACACTTATTCCAGCTGCCCCGCCACCAATGATTAGTATATTATTAGCTTCCATTTTAACCCCTTTTACTAGTGAAATTTTTGCCTAGAGTAGCGCAATTCCCTAATAAAAGTAAGGGTTTGTGTAACGATATTACTTTTTTTTATAATCGCTAGCTTTTCATATAGATAAAAACTATCAAAGCCACACCGAGTGCTAGGCGATAAAAAATAAAAGGTTTAAAACCAATTCTATCCAATAAAATCAGAAAAATATGGATACATGATATTGCCGCAACGGCTGATACCAACGCTCCAACAAGCAATAGGTTCCAATCAACCGGTGCTGATTCTGACCAGAGTTGGTAGGATTTTAGACCACCGGAAGGATAATGGCGGGAATCGATAGCAGGAAGGAATATCTTGCCGCCGCTGAGCGCGTAAGACCAAGAATCAAAGCGGCAGTCATAGTTATACCAGAGCGAGAAGTACCCGGGACTAGGGCTAAGGCTTGTGCACAACCGACAAATAGAATATCTTTGCTGGTTAGGCTATTTTCATCTCTTTGTTCCTTTGCTCGATTGTCTGCCCACCACAAGACTAAGGCAAAAATAATGGTGGTAGCGGCAATCACCTGAGTGGTTCTCAAGTAACTTTCGACCACATCGAAATAACTGAAAATAATACCCGCAATACCGACCGGAAAAGTACCCCAAATAACCGCCCAAGCTAATCGCCCTTCGGCAGATTTTTGACCTTTAAAAACCCAGGCGAACCAAGCCCTTATCATTTCCGCTACCTGTGTTCTAAAATAAATCAATACAGCAGTAAGAGAACCAATATGCAGCGCAACATCAAACGCTAAGCCTTGCTCGACCCATCCCAACAATTGTGAGGGTAATATTAGATGGGCTGAACTCGAAATCGGTAAAAACTCGGTGAGGCCTTGTAAAATAGCCAACAAAATGACTTGAATCCAATCCATATTTTATCAAACTCCTCAAGCAACGAATCGGTAAGTGGTCAAAAACGGTCAACAAGCTAGGCTAACTAACAGCGCCTCAACTATTGAGTTTGAGTAAAATGGTAAATTAGAGCCAATAGAATAAGCTCCGCGAAGGTAATCACCCAAAAATAGAGGCCCGTTAACAAAATTTTAGCGGCTCTTGATTCGGCCTTTGGATTATTCAAGGTCAGTTTGATAGCAATACCCAAGGCAACTAGCATGATTACCGCTAAGTAGCTTTTCCAAGCAAACATTTCAGCCGCGTAAGCATTTGGCATAAAAGCTAAAAATGGTAGGAAAGGTATCAATTTTTGTCGCATCAGGTTATGCCCCATATCAAACGGTTAAAAATTATTCTTGTTTACAATAAACTCTTATATCGTCCTGAAAAGATCATGCTCTGCCGATCCATCCGCTAGCAGCAAAAACGCCTTACTATAACTTATATCGGTGATCTTGCAAGCTAAAACCTTTAATTGATTTCGATAGATTTTTACCAAGTTGCATCACCTTAATGACCTCTCCCATTTGGCCGGGCAATAGCAATTTTTGTAACTGCTGACTTTGCCGATAAACAGACTGTTCTATACCGCCATCACTTTTCTGTGGCGCTAATTCAGTGACACCGTTTTCAAGTAAAAATCCTGCCTGACTGGTAAATCCATCCAAGCTTAAACCTAGCTGAGCGGCAACCTCCGCTATATGGCTAAAATCCACATGAGCCGTAATATCCTGTAGCCCCAGTAATGAATAAGGATCATCATGGCTATGGTGTTGAATAAAGCATTTTAAACTACCTTGATGACGCTGTGGATGATAAAAGTCTGACTGGTTGTAACCATAGTCAATTAACACAATCGCTCCTTGACAAAGGCTCTGTGACAGACTTTTAATCCAGCCTGCTATTCGTGGCCTGAATTCAGTGTGGTAGCCTTCTATATAGCCCATATCTGTCAGCGTTTGAGTGTCTAATGACTGCAAATAGGTCGGAAGTTTGGTTTGTTGAATAACCTCTCCTTCAAGCTCCACCAGTCGCCCCTCTTTAGCACCCACGCCTAGCTGACGCCATTGCTGATCAATTAGCTTTATGCGCTCACAAGCAATAGCATCTACCACTTCATTGGCTAACATAACACCATTAAAATTCTGCGGTAAATCGGTTAACCATTCAACTCGTTCGGCGAGCGTTGATGGCAAGCCCTTTATTCGCGTTAGCTGACGGGCTTGCAATTCAGCTGATGGCTCTAGTATGAAATAGCGTTCAGGCAATGCCCCGAGTTGATCCAGCCGTTGCAATAAATCAAATGCCAGCGCACCACTGCCAGCACCAATTTCTAAAATATTGTTAGTTGTCGCCGAATTGTCACGGCTATTAAAAAAATCAGCGAGACTGTTACCAATGGCGTAGGCAAAGTAAGGACCAAGTTCTGGCGCGGTGATAAAGTCACCTTTGCTGCCAATTTTGTACGAGGTATTTTGATAATAACCCAGCGCTGGCGTATAAAGCGCTCGATTCATAAAATCAGCAAAACTGATAAAACCATTATTCTGTTCAATAGCCTTAATTATTTGATTCAGTAACGCCTCACTTAATGCGAGCGCTTCAGGTGATAACTCAAATTGCTCGATTAGAGACGTTTGAAGGGAATTTTTAGGCTGTTTTTAGAAATCGGTTTTATATTTGTCATCTTTCAAGCCCCACTTTTGAAAGAAGGCGATTCATAAAGGTTTATTTTCTGCTTAGAACAATCAAATTGTTGCCATAACTTGGCAAAAGTCTGTTGTTTTTCTGGATGTTTCATCTGCGGCAATAACTCCGCAAGTGGCCATAAAACATAGGCATTGTCCAAAATTTCATCCCTAGGTAGTTTGACTGGTTGGGAGATGCAGGCATCCGCTAAGAGTAAAATGTCTATATCTATACAGCGTGCACTAAATTTTTGAAGCTCTTTTTTTCGCCCCAGTGAGCTCTCGATTGATTTCAACAGTTTGGACAATAAACCCACCATTTGTTGCTCACAGCTATGGTCCATGTCTATTGGCTGATTATTCAAAGTGGATGTTTTGCTACTCAATGTTAAAATATCACCTAGCTCAAAATAGGCCACTAGATTGATAAAATCATCACCGCTAAAACCGATTGCCTGACATTTAAACAAGGATGAAAATACAATGGATGGAAATGCCTCTTGGAGTACTTGCCTTGCCTTGAGGATATTATTTTCGGGATCGATATTACTGCCGATCCCTATAACCACCTTAGCTTGGCTTAACTCATTGGTTAGGCTCACTACCGCTGCCCTCTTTCTATTTTTACGCCAACACTTTGGGCAAATGGGATCGCAGCGGGCTTATCCAACTGAATACTGAGCCACCGAACACAGAAATCTTGCATAATGAGGTTTGCTACGGCTTCCGCTAAAGCTTCAATTAATTGATAACTAGAGGCTTCAGCGAGAGATTTAACCTGCTTAGAAATCGCATTATAATCAACTGTGTGATTTAAATCATCCGATTTGGCCGCTTGACGGATGTCAGTTGCCATTTCAATATTAAAAATAAGCTTTTGCTTGATTTTTCGTTCCCAATCGAACACGCCGATCACCGTTTCAACCTCTAAATCGCGAATAAAAATAATATCCACTGCTTTTCCTTTGTTAATTTAGGTCAATATTCACCATACTATTTGTATCGAGGATGATTTACAATAGAAAGCTATCATCCTAGGATTAAGCATTGATTTGAAACCGTGAATATCGACTCTTTTTTTATTTTTAGCTTGGTTTTTGGCTATTTAGCTGGTTCTATTTCATCGGCTATCATCCTCTGCCGACTCTTTAAACTGCCCGATCCTAGAACCCAAGGTTCTGGTAATCCTGGTGCCACCAATATTCATCGAATTGCCGGTCGCTGGTTAGGCTTTCTAACCTTGTTTGGCGACTTTCTAAAAACGGCGTTACCAATGGTGCTTGTTTATAAATTAGGTTATGGCCGCGAAGCAAGTCTTTGGGTTGGTGTTATGGCCGTCATTGGCCATTGCTTTCCCCTTTATTTTTCGTTTCGAGGTGGTAAAGGTGTTGCCAGCATGGTGACCGTGGTCAGTCTAGTGATTTCATCTTTTGCCATACTCACTATTGGTAGTTGGCTACTCGCCGCCTACATTTCAGGCCGTTCTTCCATTGCATCGCTGTTTACTAGCCTTGTCATACCCTTTTTCGGGTATTATTTTAAGCCCGAATTATTTGTCGCGCTTTGCGCACTGTCTGCCGTGGTCATGATTAGACACCGCACCAATATCGCAAACCTGCTACAGGGAAAAGAGCCCCTAATTGCCAATCAATAGGATACCCATAATCATTCAGTGTTTTTAAAAGCTTCTGATAATGGCCAGCGAGGATGCACCTTAATAGGGTGTTGCTTAGCAGGTTTAGGCTGCTCGGCTTTAAAATGACAATAACCGGCATAGGCAATCATGGCGCCATTATCGGTACAATACTCATGTCTAGGATAGTAGACCTTACCGCCAATACTTTGCATTAACTGAGCTAATTTTTCACGCAGGTAGAGATTGGCACTCACTCCGCCGGATACCACCAGAGCTTGATGCCCGGTTTGCTTAATGGCTCGCTTGCACTTAATGGATAGGGTATCGATGACGGCTTGTTGGAAGGACTTAGCGATATTGGCTTTGGCTTGTTCGCTTTTGTCACAGGCGCTAAATTGATTTGCGGCAAAGGTTTTTAAACCACTAAAACTAAAGTCTAAACCAGGTCTATCAGTCATAGGTCGTGGAAAACGAACCAGATCATCGCCGCCTTTTTCAGCTAATTGAGCTAGTCTAGGGCCTCCGGGATAAGCTAACCCCATAATTTTTGCAGTTTTATCAAAAGCTTCACCGGCAGCATCGTCCACCGACTCACCAATAATTTGATACTCCCCTAATCCGATAACATCGACCAACATGGTATGTCCGCCGGAAACTAGCAAGGCTAAAAAAGGAAATACTGGTTTGTCGGCTTCAAGCATTGGAGCCAGTAAATGTCCCTCAAGATGGTGTACCCCAATAGAGGGTAACTTCCAAGCATAAGCCAGAGATTGTCCCATGGTAGCACCCACTAAAAGCGCGCCGATTAAACCAGGTCCTTGTGTATAAGCAATAGCTGATAATTCCGATGGCTGGATGCCGGCCTGCTGCAACGCGCCACGAACTAAAGGTACAATTTTTCTCACATGGTCGCGCGAAGCCAATTCTGGAACCACACCACCATACTCACTATGCAACTCAACCTGAGAATATAGTTGATGTGCTATAATACCTTGATTTTCATCATAAATCGCGATTCCTGTTTCATCACAGGAAGTTTCAATACCTAATATTTTTGTCATCTTATCTCTAATTAATACCCTGTACTAAGTGTTCATTGTTTAGGTGATCCCCTTAATTTACGGCACATCATACCCTGAGCGGCATGAACAACCAAAAACTAATCAAAAATAATTGAATCTTACACGGCTTTTTGTGTTATTTTTCTTTGCATCAGGGAGCAAAAGGCTGTAGAATCTGCGCCCTCGTCAATAGTGACGATTTTTCAACCATTATTTAAGTCGCACAGGCCTACACAAGGCAAAAAGTGCCAATATTAGCTAGGATAGATTCAATGCCAGCAGTGAAAGTTAAAGATAACGAACCTTTTGATATCGCTTTACGTCGCTTTAAGCGCTCTTGCGAAAAAGCCGGAGTTCTTGCAGAAGTTCGTCAACGCGAACATTACGAAAAGCCAACATCAGTTCGTAAGCGTAAGAAAGCCGCTGCAGTTAAGCGTCACCTTAAGCAGGTTTCTCGCGATTCAATCAAGCGTAAACGTCTTTACTAAATTTTTCATCGGGTTCTCAGTAGCCCGTTGATCTGATTTTTTAAATAGCCAGCAAGGTCAACCATGTCTGAATTGTTAACCGAAATAAAAAGCGGTATGAAAGACGCCATGCGCAACAAACAAAAAGTGCGCTTGTCGGCTATTCGTATGTTGCTTGCTGCAATTAAACAAATCGAAGTAGACCAGCGAATTGAACCAACTGAGCAGCATATTTTAGCCATCTTAGATAAGATGATTAAACAGCGTCGAGATTCAATTAAAGCTTTTGAAGATGCCGGTCGTGAAGAACTTGCCGATATTGAAAAGCAAGAAATAACCGCGCTGCAAGGCTACATGCCACAAGCCCTTAGCGATGATGAAATCGCCAACCTCATCGATAAAGCGCTAGCGGAAAGCGCTGCTCAGTCAATGCGAGATATGGGTAAAGTTATGGCTATTTTAAAGCCACAGCTTCAAGGTAGAGCCGATATGGGCGCAGTCAGCGGCAAGATAAAAGCCAAACTCGGCTAATCCTCTAAGTTACAACCGCCGCCCCCCAAATCAATTGCTTTTACCAAGACTTATAGACTATCTAGCCTCCTAAAATGACTCTCATTAGATTTCTTGAGATTATCCATTCGCATCTCGAAACTATGGGCTAACAGTGTTAGACTGAGCGCCCTTTTACCCAACCTCACTTTTTACTATGTCCGGTTTTATTCCTCGAACATTCGTCAATGAACTACTCGCCAGAGTAGATATTGTCGATGTTATTGAGCGCCGCTTAGCTTTAAAAAAGACAGGTAAAAACTATTCCGCTTGCTGCCCTTTCCACAATGAGAAAACACCGTCGTTTTCAGTCAGCCCCGATAAACAGTTCTTCCACTGTTTTGGCTGTGGAATTAGTGGTAATGCCGTCGGTTTTATTATGGAATACGATGGTCAAGGATTTGTCGAGTCGGTCGAGACCTTAGCTCAAGACATGGGGATAGAGGTTGTTTATGAGGAAAATCAAGCACCTAAGCAAGACCCTATAAAACACCTATTTCCGGTAATGCAACAGGTTTCTAATTATTACCAGCAGCAACTTAAATCCAACCCGCAAGCTAAAATAGCCGTTGAATACCTCAAAAAAAGAGGTTTAAGCGGTCAAATAGCCAAACAATATGGTATTGGCTACGCGCCCGATGGCTGGCAAAATCTAATTCAACTCAGTATCCCATCGGAGGATCTAGAAAAAGACCTGATCGATAGCGGAATGTTAATAAAAAATGATAAAGGCCGGGTCTATGATCGCTTCAGAGACCGAATTATGTTTCCCATTCGTAACCGCCGCGGTCAAACCATTGGTTTTGGTGGTCGTATTATCGATCAAGGTGAACCTAAATACCTCAATTCACCGGAAACACGTCTTTTCCATAAGGGCAGCGAGCTTTATGGGCTCTACGAAATGCGCCAGCAAAGGCAAAAAATTGAAAAAATACTGGTGGTTGAAGGCTATATGGACGTTGTCGCACTAGCCCAGTTTGGTATTCAAAATGCAGCGGCAACTCTGGGCACTGCCACCTCTAGTGAGCACCTAAATAGCCTATTTAGAATTTGCCCGACTATTGTGCTCTGCTTTGATGGTGATAAAGCAGGTAAAAAAGCCGCCATTCGGGCCATCGAAAATGCCCTTAGCTTATTAAAAGATACCCGCGAAATTCGGATCATGTTTTTACCAGATGGTGAAGATCCCGATTCAATGGTTCGAAAAATAGGTACCGATGCCTTTAATCAAGGCGTCAACGAAGCCATCACCCTGTTTGATTTTTTAATCCAGCATCTCACCTCCCAGGTCGATATGAATACCTTTGAAGGGCCGGCTAAACTGGTCCATCTGGCGCTACCCTTTAGTCGAGCTATCGTTGATCCCATTTTAAAAACACGCTTTGATCATCAATTATCGCTTCTTTCTGGTGTTTCCGAACAGCAGATACAAAGCATCTTGCAAAAAGACCAGCCCGCTCAACAACCTGCCATATCCAAAGCCCCAGTGCCCACCCGACATAGCCCTCAAAGTAACAATGTTGCTCATAAAAGTATTTCGCCGGACAGAAATAAAGAAACCACCAAACAAAAAGGCCCCTTTCGACGGGCAATATGCCTGTTACTACAAAACCCTGAGGCATTGCCCGCCGCCAATCTTGACTGGGTTAAATCGCTTGACGACCCTGGAGCCAAAATTTTTTCCAAACTTTGTCAACTAATCCTACAAAATGAAGCGGTTACCACCGGTATGCTAATCGAAAATTGGCGCGACCAACCGGAAGAAACGGCTTTAAAACGTCTGGCCAACCAAGATCTACTGCTTAACGATGAACAAATTGCAGCCGAACTACCGGATCTTCTAGCACAATTAGAGAAGAGTTTGTTACTCGAACAATGGGATAATTTGATTGCAAAATCTAAGTTACAACCACTGTCAGCGCAAGAAAAACAGCAGCTAAAAAGTCTCCAATCACAAATAGCTACGCGCGGTTAAAGCCAAGAATTTTACTAATACAAAAAATAAGGGTATAGAAGTTGCCCGATCTGCCGATAACTAGCGCAAATATTACAAATATTACAAAGAATTAAGTTCGCTTTGTTGCCGATCGATGCCTAGACTGTGTATAATTGCGCGTTCCGTGCCGGTTACGCAAAGCTAGGCCTCTTGTGGTTAAACCCACAACAGTCTTAGGCAATTAACTTTTGTTTTAAATGCGCTAATAACAATGTGGCCGCGCCAATGTTTTACGCCCAGATTTAAGGTTTACTTGAATGTCAGATGAAGCACCAAAAGAAGCACCTTCGCAGCAATCACAATTAAAACTATTAATTGCCCGTGGTAAAGAGCAAGGCTATTTAACCTACGCTGAGGTTAATGACCATTTGCCGCCAGATATTGTCGATCCTGAACAGGTTGAAGACATTATCAGCATGATCAACGACATGGGTATTCAGGTGTTTGAAGTCGCGCCAGAAGCCGATGCCTTGCTAATGAATGAAAATGCAGCGACCGATGAAGACGCTGCTGATGAAGCCGCCGCCGCATTGGCGAGTGTAGAAAGCGAACTAGGTCGAACCACCGACCCCGTACGAATGTATATGCGAGAAATGGGTACGGTGGAGCTGCTAACCCGTGAAGGCGAAATCGTCATCGCAAAGCGTATCGAAGAAGGTATCCGTCAAGTTCTTGCCTCAATCGCAGAATACCCTGAAACTGTCAGTAGTCTGCTCGACGAGTACGACCGCTTTGCAGCCGAAGAAATTAAATTAACCGATATTATTACAGGTTATGCCGACAACTTAGCCGAAGCAGCTCAAGCCGCAGCTCACGTTGGTTCTGAGGTCCCTAAAGATGAATTAGCCGATGAGGATGGTGAAGAAGATGATGATGAAGAAGAAAACCTTGGTCCCGATCCTGAATTAGCCAAGGAAATCTTTACCGCGCTGAGAAAAAATTATGAAAAATCCATTGCTGCGATCGATAAGTATGGACGCAAGCACAAAAATGCAATTAAACACATCGAGTCAATGAAGGAGGAATTTCTTAAATTCCGCCTTCTTCCTAAAATGTTCGACAAGCTTTGCGGCAGAATGCGTCGCCGAATGACCAGTTTAAGAACGCAAGAGCGGCTGATCATGCGTCTGGCTACTGAGCAGGGCAAAATGCCACGTAAAGATTTTATCCGAAGCTTTCCGGGAAATGAAACCAATACCAATTGGATTGATTCAATATTAGCCAAAAATACTGATTATCATGATAGTTTAGAAGAATACGCCGAAGATATTATTCGCTGTCAAAATAAAATCGCCAAAATTGAAGAAGAAAGCAAGCTCACTGTTTATGAAGTAAAAGAAACTAATCGCCGAATGTCGATTGGTGAAGCCAAGGCACGTCGCGCTAAAAAGGAAATGGTTGAAGCCAATCTTCGACGGTGATTTCCATCGCTAAAAAATACACTAATCGCGGCCTGCAATTTTTAGATTTAATTCAAGAAGGTAATATCGGCCTAATGAAAGCGGTCGATAAGTTTGAATATCGTCGAGGTTATAAATTTTCAACCTATGCCACCTGGTGGATAAGACAGGCAATTACTCGTTCAATCGCTGATCAAGCCAGAACTATCCGTATTCCTGTGCACATGATCGAAACCATTAATAAGCTGAATCGTATTTCACGACAAATGCTACAAGAAATGGGACGCGAGCCGCAGCCGGATGAATTAGCTGAGCGTATGGAATTGCCAGAAGATAAAATCCGTAAAGTGCTTAAGATCGCTAAAGAACCGATCTCTATGGAAACGCCCATCGGCGATGATGAAGATTCGCATTTAGGTGATTTTATTGAAGATGCCAATCAAGATTCACCGATTGATATCGCTACTTCTCAAAGCTTAGGTGAAGCCACTAAAGAAGTGTTATCGGGTTTAACTGCCAGAGAAGCCAAAGTACTTAGAATGCGCTTCGGAATTGGCATGAACACCGACCATACCCTAGAAGAAGTTGGCAAGCAGTTTGACGTGACGCGTGAACGGATTAGACAAATTGAAGCCAAAGCTTTGCGTAAATTAAGACACCCCACTCGTTCCGATCAGCTGCGTAGCTTTTTAGACGAATAGCTAACCGTCCATCCATGGACATAAAAAAACCGACATGATGTCGGTTTTTTTATGGGTTGAGCAATTAACTACATCATTTCTAAAATAGCCACTATAACGCCGGTTAAAACGAGGCTACTGACAATGACACCGCGGACACTGGCAATTGGTCCTTGCTTACCAACAATACCATTCACTTCAAGAATTAAAACAACGGCTAGCGCGGTATAGAGTGCAGTTGAAGTGGAGGCAAGCGTTTTTGCATAGCCTGCATAATGAGGCCCAGCCAACATACAAAAAGCCATAGGCGCAGAAAACAGTGTATTGGTGCGTGAAGCTAATAAAGCTTTTGCTCCAGCCGCAGGTCCATCACCTTCCACCATACCTAAAGCGATTTTTTGGTTTGGCCAAATAATTAACCAGACATTTAAGAACATAAATGTACCAAATGTCGCACCAATAGTGATATAGCTGTTCATTTGATGATTTTTCTCAACAAAATACAGTAAAATCACACCCGTAATAAAGGTAAACATCGCACCCCAGCGGAACCACCATAATGCTTCAGGCGCTAATTTCGCTTTGGCATCGGTTAAAGCTTCAGGAGTTGCCGATTTAAAGTACCCACCTTGAATGAAGTTGAAATAATAGAGCAACCCAATCCAAGTTAAACCAAACAGCAAATGTCCCCAACGTGTTAACATATTAACTAAAAATTCGATATCCATCCCCGACTCCTACTTATGTATTTATATGTGTTATGAATGATGTGTGTGATGAAAGCTTGCTTTCTGATATTTACAATAATATTACTGTCAGGCCGATCCTGAAGAATCCTGTGACCAACGCTAAACCCATAATTATTATAGGGTTTTATAAGCAAAAAACACTTTCAACGAGTTACTATAAAGGATTTAACAGGAAATTGCGATAGTTAGAATCGAGGATTTCTAATTTTTACTTGGTAAATCAAGCTAACGAGCAAAGAGGCGATGCTTATTTCGCTTTACGACAAGCTCTTTGCTAGTTGATCTGACTTTAATCTTTGGACTGATTAGATTTGTTCTTTTTGTTATCATTTATGATCTTGATCTGAGTTTTAGAGGTCTTATTTGAACGACTAGAATTCCAATCTTGCGCCTTGATACCTACCGGTGGTGTAATATTAGAATTGCTACTAGAAGTAGAATTAGAATTATCAGTTTTGGAGTTGGTATTGTTAGAGCGTGATGCATCGTGGTTCATGGCTTCCGGTTTTGCTTGTAACTGCATTGAGCTCAAAGTAGCCGTGATCGCGAATATTAAGGTTAATTTATTCATTACTTTCTCCATTCGTTGTTAAAGTTGTTACATATTTTGACATCATTCATTCAGCTTAATCTATGCGCCAAATTTAATTACAATTTTTTAAATCCACTGACTGCACAATATCAGTCACACCATTGTCCACACTCATCAAATAACAACGTTCATCTTTACCGACTTGATACCATTGAATCGCTTTGGGCTTTTCCGCTAATTGCCGTTGATAGTTTTCTATCTCAGTACTATTATCAGCCAGCTCGATTCGACTGTTTTGAGTATTCTGCGTAAGCGACTCTTTAGCTGGTGGCAAAGGGCTTGCTGAAGCTTGTTTAGCTTTAGCCAATTCCCGCTCTAAATTAGCCACCGATACCGGTTGCTGATTCTGTTGTCCTTCATTCTGTTGTCGTTCATTTTGCTGTTGTAACGCAGCGGCTTCCGCCTGCTGCTTTTTCTTTTGTTCAGATTCCGTGATCATACTGCCAATAATCCCACCGACAATTAAAGCACCGACAACCGCCGCGCCATCAGCATTGCCATGCACGCCAACTGAAACGCTACCATGGTGACCATAGTCGTAACCACCATCCACATGAGTTCGGCATCCAGAGGCGAAAATTAAGGTAAATATCGCAAACAGACTAATTTTAAGTTTCATAAGCTTAGCTATCCTTTATTGGTTTTTATCTAATTTAGCACAAGAATATTAATCTAAGCTGAATGAAATAAAGAATAAACCAACACCCACCACATAGCTAAACTCTCACAAACTCACTGGTCAATCGCTTAAATCACTTTCAGAGACTGCCTACATTCAACCAATTTAATTTTGTAATAATCAAGCTAGAATTGTTTCTTCAAGGATGAAGCATGGCAATCAAACGCAGTGAATTAATCAATGGGCTCGGACAAGTACAACACTTTAGTACGCGTCAAGGTTATTTTGTCGGCAAACTGCTTTTATTGCAGCAAAAAGCTAAAAAAAATGGTTGAAAGGCTTTACTAGCTGTAAAAAAAATTAACCATTTAAAACCCATTCCAAAGATAATAAATTTCCACTACCTATCTTAGCTTCTAAGAGATAGAACCTCGCTTGAAATTCAGCTATTTAAGCGATATTCAATCAAAATAGCTCACATCCTAAACAAATAATTAATTTCAACACCAAACCTCAGAAAAACTTTATTTAAAGAAGATATCTTCTGATTTCTGCCTTTCCATTAGTTTTTTGCTGGCGGATATAGCCAATGAGAGCGTGGTGAGTATTTGGGGTATCATTACAGCACGGTAAGTCGTTGGGTAAAAAATTCACGAAGAGCAAAAAAAGTCGTGTCCCCATTCATTTCCAGTCACAACAATGCTTCAATTATCAGAAGCGTTGCTTTAACCAATCGGATTAACCCAATTTAAATCTTCAAAACGCGCAAAATCCCGATCGCAACTATAAAGGGTAAGGCCATGCTCAATCGCCAATGCTGCCAAATGAGTATCATTCACCAAATTGCCAGAAATATTATTTTTTAATAATAAATTACACAAAATATCAGCATGCTTTATTTGAGCTTGCGGGACCCACACTGTTGGTAAATTGATCCAAGACTCAACATAATGCCAAGCGTTTGAAATAGAAAGGGGTTGAGAAAAAAGTTTAATGCTGGTTGATATTCTAACAAAGGCTAATAAATTTTGCCAAGGTAGTGCAACTCTTTTAGGGCCATTTAATTGTTGTTCAAACCAAGTTTTTGCTTGTGAATGTTGAGGATAATCACTTATCACGGCATAGAGAAGAATATTTGCATCTATAAGCATTAATTAAAGAGCCTTGTCATCAAGCATTAAGATTTCAGAAATATTGTCTAAATTAGGCAATTTTTTACCTAACTTTACAGGTGATATTACGTAAGTCGCTGAGGGTTCTTTAACCGCGTCTAATTGATTTAACCCTAAACGAAGTAGCTCATTAATAATGCTTTTAAGACTCTTATGTGATTGATTTTTAGTTGCGATTAAACGAGTTGCGACATCATCTTCTATGGTTAACGTTGTCCTCATATAGCAGCCCTCACTTAGTTGCCCTGTAAGAATTATCTAACTTGATGCCTCTATGTTACTTACTTGATGTTTTGATGTCAAATGTTTTGAGCGATTTGAAGGATCCCCGCCTGCGAGAATGACGTAGAAAGCGAGTATGACTTAAAGGGCGAAAAGGCGAGAGGATAGCCTATGGATAAAGCAATGAGTATTCCGGCTTGCTACAAAGAAGGCTGCGCTTACTATCGCCGATAAAATGATCCGATTGGTTTGAATTTTATTACCGCAAAAATCCCTAATTTTCAGCTAAATGATTGGCGACTCGCACAAAATCTTCAAGGCTTAGCTGCTCTGGGCGTAGTTTAGGATCAATATCCAAAGATTCAAGTCTCTCAACTTCGATTCGATTGCGCCACACATTACGTAATGTTTTTCGGCGCTGATTAAAGGCTTCACTCACTAGTTGACCGAACAATGGACGATCATGAATAGTCACAGGATGTTTGCGCGGCGCTAAATAAACAATGGCCGAATCCACCTTTGGTGCTGGAATAAAAGACTCAGGAGGCACCAGAAATAGCATGCGTAAATCGCACACGCTTTGTGTCATCACGCTCAATCGGCCATAGGTTTTACTGCCGGGCTGTGCGGTCATTCTTAATACCACTTCTTTTTGCAACATAAAATGCATATCTTTTATCTTGTCGAGAAAACCAAACAAATGAAATAACAGCGGCGTCGAAATATTGTAGGGCAAATTGCCCACAATACGCATCGGTCCGGCATCCGCAAAGCGATTGTAATCGACACCCAGAGCATCTTCTTGATTGATGGTTAATTGCCCTAACCCATCGCAATTAAACTTAAGCTTGGGGATGAGTTCTCGATCTAATTCAATCACATTCATCTGTCCAACGACGGGTAAAATCTGTTTGGTGATGGCGCCAAGCCCAGGGCCAATTTCAATAATATTATCATCCTTTTTAGCCCTAACACAGGATACGATTCGGTCGATCACCCCTTGATCTTGCAAAAAATTTTGTCCAAATCGTTTTTTGGCTCGATGAGTTGAAGGATCAAAGGTTTTCATTGCGGGATTTCCCCTTTAGCTAGTTGTATCGCATAGCGAATAGCATAATCCAAACTAGAGGCCGAAGCGCATCGATTTGGAGCTATGTCTATCGCTGTACCGTGATCAACTGAAGTTCTAATATAAGGCAAGCCCAAGGTTATGTTTGCACATTGGCCAAAACCAATGGCTTTAACCACTGGTAAACCTTGGTCATGGTACATCGCAAGAAAAATATCAAACCTTTCTCGATTTTGACGTGTAAATAAACTATCGGCAGGAAAAGGCCCTTCAATCTGGATACCTTGATTAGCAAGCTGCTTGATAGTGGCGTTAAGAAAGTCTTTTTCTTCTGTGCCAAGCAAGCCCTCTTCGCCGGCGTGTGGATTAATCCCACAAACCGCTATTTTCACTTGATGGATATTAAGGTTAGCCAAACTAGAATCTATGATCTGCACCACTTTTTCAATTAAATCTGAATTGATAGTTTCACTGACTTTGGACAGAGGAATATGGGTGGTAGCTAATGCAATTCTTAGATTATCCGTGGCTAACATCATAACAACTTGGTCGGTATTTGCCTGTTCAGCAAAAAATTCGGTGTGTCCGAGAAAGTTGGGGTTGATTTGATTTAATATGGCCTTATGAACCGGCGCGGTAACGATGGCATCCACTTGTTTCGTTAGAGCCAATTCACCGGCTCGGTATAACATACTAAGAACGGATGGAGAATTAGCAGCGTTAAGTTGACCAACCAGCACGGGGGCAGACAGCTCAACCGACTCTATCAAAAGTCGACCGGCAACATGCCCCTCTGGCGCCGCATTCCAATCAACCGGAGTGAGCGACAAATCAAGCGAAAGCTCCTTAGCAACCGCTTGCAATAAAGCTGGCGAGGCCAATACTGAAATTTCTGCGTCGTAATTATTTTGCGCGATTTTAGCCAACAGCTCTGGCCCTATACCGGCAGGTTCACCCATAGTCAGTAATATTTTTGGCAGCGGACCAGTCAAAGAAAATACACCCTGAAGCTTGCTAACAACTGACTCTAGCTTTTTTGGTCAATGATTTTAATATGCGATTTCTCTTTTAACTCACTGATCCAAGTTTGTGACTCTTCTTCAAATTTACGGTTAGACAAAATTTTAAAAGCTCTTTCACGTTTTTTGTCCTCGGTTTGATCTTTATCTCTGCGACCAAGCACTTCAATAAGATGCCAACCAAACTGCGTTTTAACCGGTTTGCTCAGTTCATTAAGAGGTAGTTTATCCATCACAGCGCTAAATTCTTTAACAAACACGCCAGGGTCGATCCAAGACATATCGCCACCTTGTGCCGCATTGGATTTATCATCAGAGATTTCCTTGGCAAGATCACCAAAGTCCTCACCTTTTAAAATTCGATCTCGAGCTAGACTAATTTTATCAAATGCCTGTTTATCGGTAGTGATCGCATTGGGTGAGACCAATATATGTCGAACATGAGTTTGTACCACTACTTGAGCTTCAAAGCCGCCCTTTTTCTCTTTTAAATAAATAATATGTAAACCACTGCCACTTCTTAAGGGCTCACTAACATCCTTCACATCCATATTTTTTACAGTACCAGCAAACAAGGTTGGTAATTGAGACAATCCCCGCCAGCCCATATCACCGCCTTCGAGTGAGTCTTGGGCATCAGAAAAGGCAATCGCAAACTCTTCAAAGCTGGACCCTTTTCGAAGCGCAGCAATTATTTTCTCTGCTTGTTCTCGTTGTTTTGAAATTTGTTCCGGTGTGGCATTTTCTGAAAGAGCTAGCATGATATGACCAAGGTGATATTGAGTTCGAGACTCACCTTCTTTGTCCATTTGCGCCACTAGATTATCGATTTCTTTCTCACTAATTTGAATCCGACGTTGAACCATCCCACTGACCACTCGACTGATCATAATTTCATTACGTAGATCTTCGCGAAACACAGTCCATGCAGTGCCTTCGCTTTCAATTTTTGATTTAAATTCTTCAAGCGACAACTTACTACCTTCAGCCACTCTTTCGATAGTCGCTGTAAGCTCTCTATCACCAATTCGAACACCTACACGTTGGGCAGTTTGCAATTGTAATGATTCAATGATTAATCTTTCAAGCACTTGATTACGTAATAATTTAAGAGAAGGGACTTTTTGCCCTCTGGCTTTAATCTGTGAAATAACCGCATTGGTGCGCCTTACCAGTTCGCTTTCTAGAACAACACCTTCATCCACAATGGCAATCATACGATCCAGCAATTGCACTTCAGCCATCAAGCTAAAACTAGAACTTAGAATCATTAAACTTAACCAACTACTTAATATTTTTTTCATTTCTTTCAATTTTCTCATTTATTGAGACCTTGGCAAGCAAAGGTCTCTATTATCAAATTATAAATCAAGCAGCATGACTGCCGTTATTCAAACAAGCGACTAAAAACGCATTCGATAATCTCGAATGCTACTTTCTAAAAGCTTTGAAACGCCATTTTGGCCGGCGCTTCCTAAGCCTTTGAAGACAAACTGTAATTGAATGCCACTGTTAAACTCTTCTCTTCGCAGCCCGCTACTGGTAACAACAGGCAAACCGTTTGCGTCTAATAGGGTATCAAGATAACGTCGTGAAACAATGCTCAAAGCCCAACAACAGGATTCATATTCAAAACCAATCAGTGACTCGGCTGTACGCCCACGCTTGAGGTCATTATACCATCTTCCGACGATACGCCACCTATCATTCACCGGCCAAGCGAAAGAAAAATCGATTTCCTCATTAGAAAAGCCATCTTTATTTCTAACTCTATGGGATAAATTGACAATATGATCCCGCTTGGGTTCAAATTTTATCCTGGTTCGGGCTAAATTAGTGCCTTTATGCTGATTAATCCCAAAGGAAACATCACTCCACTCAATAAAAGAGCTTATTTCTAGCTTATTATTCGGTTGAAAGTTCACCTCGGCCATCCATGGAGAATAACGATCATTCTGTACAACATCAGGGCCGGTTAACGCCAAATGACGCTGTTCTAAATAAAAACGCCTTCCCATTGAAAAAGACAACCTTTGGTCGCCACTTTGAGTATCGCTAAAACGGTTGCTCACGGCCAGTGAAAAGTGGTTAGTATCGCCTATTTTATCCATCCCCACAAAGCGGTTTGCCCGCCATAGTTGTTGAAAAGAGGCGTCGGGTATACGAGTATCAAAATTCTGTATTTGTGATTGCTCACGATAAGGTACATAGGCATAAAACAATCTGGGTTCAAAACTATGGTTAAGCGAGCTTTCACCCCACTTTATACTCCGGTCAAATATCAGCCCCGAATCAAGACTAAAAATAGGCAAGTTTCGGTTGACCTTAACATTGTCCCCTGTCAGCGGGTTGTTTTGATTATATTGGGACATCTGGTAACTAAGTTGTGGCGTTAACCAAGCATAAGAACGGCGAATAGGGTAACTCATCTTGGGTGTTAGATTAAGTCTACTACCATCTATAAGGCTGGCATTCGAGTGAGAAAAACTGCTTAATTCGCCATCAAACTGCCATAAAATACCGCTATCGGTATCATAATAATTAGCATCAGATATAACGCTGGGCAATAAACGATAAGGTTCAGTGCCGCTTAATGCTTGGGTTGATTCGGCCATTAGCACAAAATGCCAAATATCATCTTGATAGTTAATTTGCCCGCGACTGACTAATTGAGACTGGCCGTTATAGCCTTGTTTATTGATGAGATCAGCACCTAAATCCTTAAAGTAGTCACGGTCACTCACTTTACTGGCATTGAATGACGCCGACCACTGGTTGTTGAAATAACTTTCATTGCTCAGTGATATTGCCCAGCGATCTTCTTTTAAGCCATATAATCCATCAGCCAAATTCGGCTGTTCAAGTAATAATTGTCGGGTGTATTGATCTTTACCTAACCACTCGACAGCGAAACGATTGACCGAGAGCTTGTTTAGATATCTAAATTCAGCACCAATTTGGGTACCTCGATTAGCGATATTGCGTAATTTAAAGGTGGCATCCGCTGGCGGTGCAATATTCCAATAGATAGGTAATGACAGATCAAAACCATTACGCCCACCACTGCTAATAGCTGGTGGTAAAATCCCTGACTTACGCTGGTCGTCGATGGGAAAATTAAGGTAAGGGAAATAAAACACGGGTATTCCTTTAACCTTAAGCCACATACCCCAAGCTTCACCTCGGCCACTGTTTTGGTCTAGTTTCAACTCGTCGGCCGAAAAGCGCCAGCTTTCATCCTGTGTCGGACAGGTGCTAAAAGTAAGCTGACTCAGGGTAGCAACATTGTCTATATCTAGCTTAATGGATTCGGCTTGACCATTCGCATTATTCGAGAAAAAGTTAAATTGAACATCCGACAATTTTGTTTGACGGGTCTTTTGATCACCTTCAAATTTTTTAGCGGTTAATAATGATTCACTAGTTTCCACCGAAACATTACCAATCGCCACTAGCGTCTGTTTCTGATTATCACTAATCATAAGATCGGCTTTTAACAATGATTTCTCGGTTAGCATGGAAACATGCCCCTCTAGCCGTGTTAGGTTTTGGCTGTTTTCAGGAACTTTGTCTGCCTTCAATCGAGTGGTTACTAGGGGGTTACTGCGATTATCTAATGAATTCACAAGGATTGGCTGAGATTGAAGAATAATTGGGTATCGAGAAGGTTTCTTGCTGCTTACACTAGGGCATACCTGCAAAACGGATAAATCTGCCTGACCGCTTGCATCGATTCCAAATCGAGATTCAAATAATAGGGACCGCGGCGCTTGAGCCGGTAGCTGTGTCTCACTAATAGCAGCTAGTTGCGGCTCATCTTGAGCCTCTTGTTGAGCCTCTAGGGGCAAATTACAGGCACCACCAAGCAAACCGACAAGCATTAGCCTACCGATATTGCCTCTAATTTTGTGATTTCGACACTTAACCCCTATTACCACTTAGCTTGATGCTCTTAATAAAACCGAATAAAGCCTATGATACTAGAATTTATGCCACAACTCAGTCAATTTTATAACTAAAAGTTAGTTAGGCTGATTTTATTTGCTATTAGCTGTCAATTTGGAGAATAATAACCCCTATAAACACAGGTAGCCGAAGCTACCTTTAATCAAGCCTATTTTTAACTAAAAATAATAAAGCGGCGCCAGAATAAGAAGTCACCCTATGAATCAGCAAACCGATGATCTCCGTATCCAAAGAATTAAAGAATTATTGCCTCCCATTGCACTGTTAGAAAAATTTCCCGCAGGAGCAAAAGCTACCGAAACGGTGGTTGCGGGGCGTGATGCGATTCATAATATTCTGAAAGGCGATGATAATCGGCTATTGGTCATTATTGGACCCTGCTCTATCCATGATCCAGAGGCGGCATTAGCCTATGCAGATAAGCTGGTCGTGCTGCGTGAAAAATATAAAAATCAGCTTGAAATAGTTATGCGTGCCTATTTTGAAAAACCTAGAACCACGGTGGGTTGGAAAGGCTTGATTAATGACCCTCTATTAGATAACTCTTGCCAGATTAATCATGGTCTACGCCTAGCAAGGAAATTACTTGTCGATATAAATAACAAGGGATTGCCCACGGCTGGAGAATATTTAGATATGATCACTCCGCAATATATAGCCGATCTTATGTGTTGGGGAGCAATAGGTGCACGTACTACGGAATCTCAAGTACATCGTGAATTAGCATCGGGCTTATCCTGCCCAGTAGGCTTTAAAAATGGTACCGATGGCAATATTAAAGTTGCGGTGGATGCTATCGGTGCGGCCAGTAGCCCACATCATTTTCTTTCGGTGACCAAATTTGGCCATTCTGCCATTGTTGAAACTGCCGGCAATCCTGATTGTCATGTCATATTGCGCGGTGGCAAAAAGCCTAACTATGATGCTGAGAGTGTTGATTCAATAACCGAGCAATTAAAGAGCGCCGGCTTAAAACCGAATATTATGGTGGATTTTAGCCATGCCAACAGCCAAAAAGACTTTCATAAACAAATGTTGGTCTGCGAAGATATTTGTCAGCAGATTGACAAGGGTAATCAAAATATTTTTGGGGTCATGGTTGAAAGCTTTATTGAACAAGGCAATCAAAAATTGGTCAATGGTAAAGCTGAAGTGTTTGGTAAAAGTATCACCGATGCTTGTATTGGCTGGCAGGACACTGAAAAATTATTGCAAAGTCTTGCCAACGCAAGTGATGCAAAACAATAACTAAATAGTGTTTTCTATCATTCAACAGGTGCGCCGGGTTTATACATTACAATTTGTGCTACCCATTGCCCATCCTCTCGCTGAATTGACTTTATCCCAGGAGTAAATCCCGATTGTTTCGAGATAAAATCCATGGTATTGCTGATGGAAGCTGGGAAACGTCGATTATTCACATCGGATGCGACACTAATTAGGCATTGATCATCATTGCATTTTGTTTGCTCTATCCAGATATCATTTTTAAATAATAATTCAGAAACAGGACCATCAATGAGTTGGTTCGCCGTATAATTCCAATTTTGGTATGAGTCTTGAGATTGTTCATTTGAAACCTCATCGCCCGCCGCGTCTGAGTTAACGCTTGAATTATCCTCATGGGTACTTTTTTCGGTTTTCTTACTCAACTCAGTTGGCTTAACTTGCGCTGCATTTTTTGCCATTTTCTTGTCTGTATAATTAGAATCTACCTTGCTAAAAATGGGCGCTGATTGCTTGTCTATTTTGTCTTGCTGATCGATCATCTTTTTAGCTAATTTATTATGGCTAGCGTCTCCCTGATCGGAGAAGAGGGCGTATCCGATCAGGATACCAATGGCGATAAAAAACAGACTGCTTAGTATTTTGTTTAGCATACTCTAATTCCTTGCATTATTAATCGCGGTGGTCGGGCTCAAAAAACAACCACTTAACCTGCGGATAGGCTTGTTTAAACTCACTTTCGCAAGCATTGATATCATCAATCAATTGGCTTGCGGATACATTTTCAGTCATTTTAACTTTCACCGCAACCATCACATCATCACCCATTTGTAAGGACAAGAAATTAAAAACCTTATCGATGGTTTTTTGCTGCATCAACTGTTGCAACATCTGTTTCTTAATATGGGGTTCAACGCCTTGCCCAATCAATAAAGCTTTTACCTCCTTACCTAAAAAGATAGCAATAAAAACTAGCAGGCTACCGATAACAATCGTTCCAATAGCATCAAAAATAGGGTCGCCAGTTATCATGGTTAAAGCGATTGCAATTAAAGCAAAGACCAATCCAAATAATGCCGCGACATCTTCACCGAATACCACCAGTAACTCACTCTGGCGACTATCTTTAAACCACTGAATAAAACTGCGCCCTACTCTAACCTTGTTTACTTCTCGGATACATCCCCACAAAGAAAACCCTTCCGCAACAATCGAAAATAATAAAACTCCAATGGCGATAAAAGGTGCTTCAATAGGCTGTGGTGACTCTAATTTATGAATGCCTTCATAAATGGCATAAACGCCACCGAGAGAAAATAAAATAAGCGCTACAATAAAAGACCAAAAATAGATGGATTTACCCTGCCCGAGTGGATGCTCTTCCGAAGCGGGTTGTTTTGAACGATTCAGACCGAGTAGTAATAATAATTGATTACTGGTATCCACCAAAGAATGGATCGCTTCCGCCAACATCGAACCCGACTTGGTAATATAAGCTGCGGTGAATTTTGCAATGGCAATTAAAAAATTAGCGGTGAGTGCAAATATAATTGATTTAACTGAGTTGGCTTGTGACATACTCAAAACTCCGTTTACTATTCTTGTCGCCACTTTAACATATTTATAGTAAAAAAAACGACCTTAAAAAAGGCCGTTTTTTCTAGTTCGTGATTACAATCTAACCATCGCTCGGAAATAAACGAACCGACCCTGTGCTTGGTATACACCTGGATCATAACCATTCAGATCACAAGAAGTACAAGCGGGTGGATCTTGATCGAATACATTTTGAATACCGACACTGAAAGTTGTTTCTTTACTCATTAATTTTGTTTCATAACTTGCTTGAACATCATGAGTAAAAGTCGCATCAAGAGTATTGGTAGAGTTACCATTATTGGCTGTATCAGGATTTGAACATAGACCTTGATTAGTTAAACTATCCGGTGAATCGTCCAAAAAGTCAGAGCATGATTCAACCAAACTATCAATCCAATGAATATTCCAGTTGGCTGACATGGCGCCATTTTTCCAATTCAGACTCAAGTCATATTTCCACTCAGGTATACCTCGGTCTGGCACACTACCAAACTCTTTACCGACTAGATTAGCTCCACCATTTTCAATATATTCATCAATAATGGTATTACGCCAAATGATACCAAAATCACCCATACTGGTTTCAGGTAATTTATAGCTTAGGGTAAAATCATAACCGGAAGTTTTGATACTTCCAGCATTGACTAACGCATTATCAAAACCATTGATAGTACCTGAACCAACCCGTGAAATACCGTTACAAGCCGCAAGATCACCGCCTAAAACACATTGATTTAATTGCAGTTGTGGATTGATAGCTTGGATCGCATTATCGACCTGATGGTCATAGAAATTAATGCTAACAACCAGTGATTTAGCCCAGTCAGACTCAGCCGCCCAACTGGCATCATAAACCATACCAAAGGTTGTAGAGTCAGATGTTTCCGCCTTAAGGTTAATATTACCACCAGTACGGACGCCGATTTGGCTGGCATTAACGGCATTAAAAGCCGGATAGCTCATATTGCTCCAAATAGAGGTACAGGTTGCTTGAACAGCTGGGTCAGTGGTGCTACAAGGATCGGTAAGAGTCACATCCGAACGAGAGCCTGTGGCAAATAGCTCGGCGATACTTGGCGCTCTAAAACCTTGTGCGATGGTTCCTCTAAACATCAAATCATCCGTTGGACGCCACAACACACCAAACTTGCTGGTGGTTTCACTGCCCGAAAGATCGTAATCAGAGTTTCTAAAAGCCAATGACAAAGACAATTCTTTAGCAAATGAGGCATCCGCCAATAGTGGAATACTCGCTTCCATATAGTATTCATCCACGGCAATTGAACCAGAAGTTGGAGATGCTGGGATACCCATCGTTTCGCCATTAGAAGCAATAGGATCGGGATCAAAACTTCCTGACTCGCGTCGATGCTCGATACCCGCGGCAAAGCCTAATGGTCCCGCTGGTAGTTCCATTAAATCGCCACTAATATTAGCCGAGAAGGTTTGCAGGTTAATTTCGCTATTATCATGTTGCACAAATGAAATATAATTCAACATTTCTGGCGTCATGCTGCCAGTACCAAAAAATATTTAAAGGTACACATAGAGGATCAGCATTACAAGCCGCCACAGGACCCAAAGCTAAATTAATGCGACGAGCATTAAGTGCGCCTGTTTTCAACTGGCTGGCTTGATTTTTAGACCAGGACCAATTGACATCCCAGTAAAATGGATTGCCTGAAGGTTCAAATACGCCATCTAATCCAGCGGCAACATGTAGCGTATCAACATCCTGAAAATACTGACGTGGACCATTTTCAATAGGCCGACGACCTGCGAAAATAAAATTGCTAGAGTCTAGGGTAACACCAAAAGGATTGTAGGGGTTGGTTACGTCAATCACCACGCCATCGGCATAAGCATTGCCAGTTCCCGCTTCAGGCCCTATAAAAATGGGCTCTGGAGCTGCTTGGTTTTTTGACTTTCGCTTATTGTACATAGCGGTAAAGTTAAAGTTGGTATCCTCAGCAATTTCATAGTTCCCTTGGGCAAATAAATTGGTAGAAGTACTAGGTGTTACGTAAAGATTGTATGCCGCATAGTTAAACCGATCCGCATTACTCCAAGCATGAAAATCATCATTAGGTCCACCAGGGTTATTCGGATCAAACGTTGGGTTAGTCACCCCTGGATTAATTGTCACATTAACCAAATTGCCATTAGCATCGATATAAAGATAACGTCCTTCCGGTGTGGCTGAACTACCATGACGACCTAGCCCACCCGGTTTAGGTGTTGATGCGAGAGAACGATCAGCCGCACTAACAGACTCTTGATCACGATAACTGAGACCAAAGAAGAAATTATGCTTTTCACTACTTGAACCAAATGACATTTCAATATTGTTAGTCTTTCCATCACCCACATCATATTGGCCACCATAATATGACATTTCCATACCATCAAAATCTTTACGAGTAATGATGTTCACCACGCCTGCCATAGCATCAGAACCATAAATAGATGAGGCGCCATCTTCCAAAATCTCGATCTGCTCAATAACCGCCATCGGAATGGTATTTAAATCGACTGCTCGCCCCAAGCCACTGGCAGATGAGTTATTGACCCAGCGTTTGCCATTAACCAAAACCAAGGTACGCTTAGAGCCAAGATTTCTAAGGTCTACTTCAGCCGAACCTGCCCCAACACCGCCACCATCTGAAGGCATTCCGAAATTACCACTGGAATTATATCGAGAATTAAGAGCCGAACCTGCGGCTGGTAATCTTTGCAAAATATCTGCTATCGAAGTAAATCCGCTTTGAGTTAACTCATCACGGGTTAAGATCATTACCGGTGCATTGCCTTCTTCCTGAACCTGTCTAATCCGAGAGCCGGTGACTATCACTCGATTCTCATTGGCCGCCCCGTCATCTTGATCAGCGGAATAGGCCAGTGCGGGCAACATCCCCGTACAGACTAGGCCAACAATACAGGCCAGCTTGTTAGGTTTTATAATTTTATCAGTTATCATGTCAATTCCTCTTTTGAACGCTTAATTGGTCATTAAAAATAGTTATTCTAATGACTCCCTTAACTCTGGTTTAAATTACCTACAACAACCAGTTGAAAGATCACTGAAGCAGTGAGTCGTCTTATTTATATCAACCTCGCTGAGTCTCAGGATTGCGCTGATGCAAAATAAAGATCTTCCAACTATGCAAAATAACTCTAAAAAGGATCAATTTAAAGAACTTTTTGCTATTAAATGATAATTATTTCTCTTAGGAATCGGATAAATGGGATGTTAACATCAGACAAGCCCATACTTAATGGGTGTTTAGCATATTCTTTAGCCAATAAAAAAGGCCGAGCAAAGCCCAGCCTTATTCAGTTGTTGAATGGATATTTATCTAGAAATAAGCGGATAACTCGAAGGTCGTTCTCGCATCATCCGGCCTACTACCCGCACCGGCAGTATCAATATATTCCAAGGTACCTTTTATATTTTCATCAAAATAATAGATCACACCAAAACTAGTATCAGTAATCGATTCACTACCGTTAAACAGTTCATGCTTGTCGATCTGAAGATAAGGAACCCAAACCGGACGACCATCTTCTTCTACCGCATACAGAATTCGACCGGTAACCGCTTTATTGCTCTCAGATGCAGTTGCTAATTCATTATCATCGGTTGCCTTTAAATAAACGCCCGTGAATCTCCAATTATTGACATCCGCTTGAAAATCAACACCGCTTCTGCTGTAATCTCTATCAGCCAATTGGCAAAAACTACTGCCACTAACGATAGTGCAAGTACCATTTACCGTAAATGCACCTATCATTATATTTGGCGTTATATCAAAAGCAATTCTTCCTGTGGTGGTTTGTGGATCGGTACCAGCGGCATTATCAATCTGGCTACCAAAACCCACGGAATAATAAAGCTTGTCGGTCAAATAACCATTGGCGCTGATGTATGAACGATTCTCTCCCACGGGTCCATCCGCACCGCCAAATTCGCTACCAATAATTGAGCTTTTACTAATTGTAATCCTTCGCATATGAGTCAGCGTGTCGTAAGGATCACTCCAAAAAGTGGGTCCCCAGGCAATTTGTAGGTTGAGTTTAGGAGAAACGGCATAACTTATTTGACCGTGGTCTACCCCCGCAGGCTCACCAGGGCCTCCAGCAAACTCTAGAAATCCTGACCAATTTTTTCCGAATGAACCGGCAACAAATAATTCAAGTTCATTAATCGCAGCAACATTAGTTTCTCCATTTTTGCTCTTATCATACGGCAACGAGCTAAAAGCGGCTGCAATCGGAAAAGATTTATCCAAGTTTAGATAGTCATTAAATTTTCTCGCCGGAAGTTGTCCCGCTGCTACACGGTACCCATTGGTTTTGAATTTTCTTCCAAAAGAATTTAAGGATGGAACAGCAGTATGACAGCCAGAACAAGCGACGCCAGTTTTTCTTGCAAATGCAGGAATAGCCTTAACGTTTAGGGAAGCTATTATTAACAGAAAGGTAGCCCCAAATAATGTAAGTGTATTGATTTTCATTTTGTCTCTCCACGAATGAATCAAGTAGAGAATACAACTACCCTAGCTGATTAACATTCTTAGTTCGTTAATTCAGTACTTGGGATGGGCTTGTCCGTAGCAAACAACGGCGGGCAGGACATCGAAAGAACACTTTTTTTGCATTTCTAGGATAGGAGGATATCAATTTCTTTGCCTTGATCAGGATCAATATTTATTAAGTTAAAGTGACTGTTTACTCTGTAAAAATAAAAAACGAAGGGCGAAGAAAATTTTCAAAAACCAGCGAGTTACACTTTGTGCGTACTCGCTAATAATTGTGAATGAAACTAGATGAGATCTTTATTGATTGTTTAGGGATGAAAAAGGTCCACAAACTAGAGCCCGCTCAACACCGGGTGTTAAATACCCTAAACCTTCAATTAATAGCTCTCGGCCGATTAGTACATCAACGATTTGCCCCGAATAACGAATGGCAGTTTCGCGCATCATGCCCATCATTGGCCAACCCCATAGGGAAGAAACCAAAACATCGTCTTGAACAAAATAAGGCTTAGTTAAAAAGCTACAACTGAGTACCGCTTCTACCGGGCTTCGATTGGTAGGACTGCCACCAACCAGATCGATAACAACTGAGTGATTGGGAATTAATTCCTTGATATGCGAATTACTGATTAAAAAATTCTTACCTCTTAACTCGGCCGATTGCTCAGCACCATTAATCACAATATCAGCATTTTTCAGCCAATAATCGATTCGCCCTTTGGCGGTATGAGCTCGGCCTAACAGCGGAATTGCTTTGACCCCTTGTTGATACAATTCATCTAGTGCTCCCTGAGCCACATTGCCATAGCCAAGGATCACGGCTTTAGTTTTTTCCCTAGTTAGTGAAGGCTTGCTATCGGCCAATAACCCTAAACCATAGCGCGCACCGGCCCTTCCGGTTTCATGTAAACATTGAATCCGACGAATTCCAAATGGAGCCGGTGGATGATCCTTTCGATATTCAGCAATGGCTTGTTGACCTAGGGTTGATTCAAATTCAGTGAGATCAAATAGATGGGTTTTTAAGCCGCGTAACCGACTGAGAATAGCATTAGTGTCTTTAAAACTTTGGCTATCATAAAAATAAAGAGCATCGTCACCGATAGCATCAAGCTCATCAAATGTGAGTGAGGGTTGAATCACTTGTAAGGACCGTGGATTACGATTACCGCAGCGATTAATGGCGCCTCGAAGTCTTTCACTCCAGCCAATCACTCTGACTCGCAATCCACCGACACTATTGTTGTTAAAAAAAGGGGTTAATGCTGACTTCATAGCCACACGCCCAAGAATTCGCTCTTCAGATTCACACTTTGGTGACTCTAGTATTTCTTCCATCGCGATAACATTGATACGCTTATCTTGTAGCATTTTTGCTCTTTCTGGATAGGAGTGAAAATGTGCCATGCAGAACAAGGTGCTAGCGGAGTTCATTTGTGCAATCGAAGAAAGCGCTGGGCCTTTAAACTTAATAATCAACGATTTATCGCGGTATATCTGATCCGCCGATTGCATGATGGCGTTATTCTTAATGTATTCTTCATCACTAAAACCCACACCATTTCCAGCGCCTTTTTCAACATAGACTTCGACCCCAGCTTCAACCAATTTACCGACATCGCTAGGTATCAAAGCGACACGCTTTTCTAACCCACCAGGATTTTCAGGTGATTCAATTTCTTTAACAAGAGCGATGGAGGGATAACGCAGAAAGGTTTGTGTCATGGTTGTTCTACTCTGATTCAATCATCGATATTAAAATCTGAGCATAACACGAATTTTTGCTTAAATCTTTTAATCCTTATTCCAACTTTCAATAAGGGTCCTTGATAATACTCAATTTTAATCCGCTTGATACTAGTCGATGAAATTATTGCCTGTAGGCTGGAGTAAGAAATAGTTTAAACTCAAGATGACATCCGGTAAAATAGAGTGACCTAAAGAACAACTTGATTTAATCAACATTTGTCTTAGTATCCGATTGATCAGCAACAAAATAGTGAATCATTATTAATGCTTAAATCAAACCACTCAAATAATACTCAACCCCACTTAGCCTCGTCGGTGGTTATGGTAAAACCTATTGATTTTGGTTTTAACCCACAAACGGCAGTCGATAACTCTTTTCAACAAAAGCCCTGCCAATCAGACCAACAGATTCAAACCAAAGCCATGCAAGAATTTGAACAAGCACAAAAGGTTTTACAAAAACTGGCGATCGATATTATTACACTGGATAAATCACCGTCCAACATCGCTCAACCGGATGCCATATTTCCTAATAATTGGTTTTCGACAAGTTCAAAGGGACAGCTCACCATCTTTCCAATGAAAACACCTAACCGTCAGCATGAAATACAGATTGATAACCTCATAGTGCAATTAAATAAGAGCGGTTATCAAGTGACTGAAACCTGTGACCTACGACCAATTCTAAAGCCAGACCAAATATTGGAAGGCACCGGTGCATTGGTGTTTCACCATCCTTCGCGGCAAGTATACACCGCTATTTCAGAACGATGTGTCAGTAGTGCAGTCGACCAATATAGCCAACAAATAGGTTACCAAGCAGTTAAATTTAATACCTCTAGCCAACTCGGAAACTCGGTTTACCATAGCAATGTGGTGATGTCCTGTGGCCAGGATTTTGCAATACTAGCGGATTCAGTGATTAGCCAAGAGCAGCGAAAAACTGTGATTCAGCAACTAGAAAACTCAGTGAATGATCTATTGCTTATCAGCGAGCAACAGATGGGACATTATTTTTGCGGTAATCTTTTACAATTGATAGACCCCAAAGGACAAGCGGTGATTGCCTTATCTCGCGCTGCCTATAACGGCTTTACCCGTGAACAAAGAAATTGTCTTGAACAACATGGCAGCTTAGCCGTGTTAGCCATAGAGACAATCGAGCAAGTCGGTGGTGGCAGCGCACGTTGTATGCTAGCGGAGAATTTTCTAAGCAGAATTAATAGCTAAAAGTTCGGCAGCAGCTTGGCCTCTATCTGGTGCAGGTCAACCGCGTATCCAAGACGGCAGTCTTTAATCCGATAACGTGTTAACAAACTACCGTTTAAACACTTCCATAGCACTTTCTGTTGTTTGATGACAGGTTCTAATACAATCGTCTCACCGTCTAAATCACCCTCTTTGGGGTAGCTTAACCGAACCAGTTTAGCTTCGACTTGCATCATCATATCAATTTTCTGCTGTCCCTCTGCATCGGTATAAGAAACAGTAAAGCTTGTACGCTGAGGTAGCATTACTTGTTTAAGTTTATACTGAGATTCCAACGGTTTGAGCTGCTTAGCAAAGCTCTTTAGGGTGTAAATAAAGATTTGTTGCCGTTTAAAATCAGGATCCGAATAAACAGCATAACCAATGCCGGCCAAGATTATTGTAAGCAAAATTGTAAATACCAGTAATTTTTTCATCGTTTTAAAGGCCGCTTTCTAATGGAATTATTTGAACAGATTGCAGGTCAAGACTTTCAGCCTTAAGATCAAAACCCGATTCTTGCTATGGTTTATTGGCGCAAACCCCAAGCTAACTTATCATTCTAAAGCTTCATTATACTATAGCACAATTTATTCAGCCTTTAGATGGCGATTGATTGCAAGATTAATTGGGTAAAAAGCGCAAAAGCCATCTAAACTTAAGGCAAATTCAAAAGAATAAAAGCTAATGATCGCCACTCCCCCTATATTAAAAAGGAAAATAGGTTAAAAACCAATATAATCAAATAGTTATGCCACTACCTAGCCTCACAGGATATGAAATAAAGCAGCAATTAGCCAGCGGTGGCATGGCAAAAATATACGATGCTACTCAAATATCGCTAAATCGGCCGGTTGCTATAAAATTTTTAAGTCGCTCACTACTTGATCACAGTGAAGCGATGGATCTTTTTGAGCGAGAATCACTTATCATTGCTCAGTTAAATCATCCGAACATCGTGCAGGTTTTTGATAAGGGTATCAGTGAAGATTCACAACCCTATTTTGTGATGGAAAAAATTAATGGTATCGACCTATCACAATTAGTCACAGGAGCGACTTTGCCCTTCGGTAAGCAAATTGATATCGCCATTCAAATTTGTAAAGGTTTAGCCTACGCTCATAAAAATCACGTGATTCATCGAGATATTAAACCAGCAAATGTAATTATTGATCAACACGGCCATCCTAAAATTTTAGACTTTGGTATCGCACTAACCAAAACCAAAGACCAAACCCAACGAACAAGAACCACTATTATTGGAACTGAAGGTTATATTGCACCAGAGCAAGAAGGTAATTATGCCAACGCCACAATTGCCAGTGACATCTATTCCTTTGGTAAGCTGCTGAAAGATCTGTTTCAATTGAACGCGGCGGAGAATTTATCGCTGTCGGATAACTTAGTTTCAGATATACCACAAATTGAAAACTCTAAAGACTTAATGCAACTAATCGAAAAATGTTGTCATCCTGAGCCCGATAAACGCTATGCTGATTTAGCCGACGTGAGGGACCACCTACTTAGAATTTCGCAAGGTAGTCACTTAAATAAGACCAATATCGAAGAAGCAAAAAACGATACTAAAGATCTCAGTGCCTCATTTGATCTGCTTGATGTTCTTTGCAAAACGCATCAAAAGCGGGTTTACCTTTTCCAGAAAAAATCCAATCAAAAATTGCTGGTAATCAAACAGCAGAAAGCCAGCCTCGATGGATTGAAACATGCGCGACTTTTATGCAGTATTAAGCACCCTAATATTGTACAAATTTATGCGGCAGCCAATAGCGGTGGTAACTTCATTCAGATCAGTGAATATCTTTCCGGAGGCAGCTTAGCCAACCAACTATTACAGGAAATGGAAGAGCCAGAGTTTTTATCGCAAGCTTGTCAAATTGCGTCGGCCATGACTTTCGCTCATAAAAATAATATAAAACATTGCAACCTATCTCCGGAAAATATCCTATTTGACCAGCAACAAAATATAAAAATCGGTGACTTTGGACAAATCAGAAGCACTGCAGATGAACAAGCCAATATCGCGAAATACCACCCACCTTCAAAACAAGCCTATAGTGAGCAATATGATATCTACTGCATGGGTGCTATTTTTCATCATATGCTTTATGGATTTGCTATCGGTGGTAAGAAATCCCACACTAGGTTAAAACCCTCCTTTAGACTACAAAAATTGATTGACCAAATGTTAGCCATTGATCCGGTTAACCGCCCAACAACAGCTCAACAAATACTGGTTGAATTGCAAAAAATATCCCGCTTAGGCACTAAAAAAGAAAAAAATACGACCGCTATGCAACAACAGCATCAAGAGAAAAAAACAAAAATCAAGAAAAAAGCACCCATCGCTCAAAAGTCCAATGTGGACCACAGTAAAAAACTGAGTATCGCTTTGGGCATTAGTCTGGTGGTGATAGTTGTTCTACTAGTAAAAGTTTTTGTTAAGTAGGCAAGCAAACCAACTTTAGAGGAATCTCGTTTATTCAAGCTAACATCATTTGCTCACAACTAGATTAAATAGGATCTAAATTAGAACCAGCCTAATCCAAAACCGACGGCGATCAGAACCAAAACACTAGCGAATAAAACAACCCCTTTAGAAAAGGCGCTATTACTTTTATTTGGTCGGTAATAATTACGCGGCGTATCGCCGATAGATTGAAACTTTAACAAGGTTCCACCAACGGTTAACTCATCACCATCTTGTAACACCGCTTTTATTAGCATACTGTTATTAACCAACAGACCGTCTGCAGCACCATTATTAAGCACTTCCCAACCAACATCAGATTCAATCAAATAAACATGGCGAGCTGACACGCTCATCTCACTTCTTGAAAGGTGATGACCAAGCATTTTGCTCAAATGGTTTTCCTTTCTAATAATTTCGTAAACTTTACCGGTAGATTTGTTATCAATGTCATGTAAAAAAACCTTAGAACTGGCTAACTCTGATTTCTGGTTGGTCTGACTCGGGCTAAGTTTGTTTTTTTCGGTGGATTGTTTTTTACCGCGCATAGCGGTAGCCGACTTGCTTTTAGCTTTTTCTGGACCAATGATTGTAAATGAAAATTCATCAAGTCTGAGATCGTCTCCATTGGATAACTCTTCGGTTTTAACACGCGTACCGTTAACAAAGGTTCCGTTCGAGGACTTAGTATCTTCAACCGTTAACACGCCCTGTTTAATAATTAATTTAGCATGACTTCGAGAAATAAAACTAAGTGGGATCACTATATCAGCACTTTCATCACGTCCGATAATAAAACCTGAACTGATAGGAAAAAAATTGCCCAACAAAGGGTACCGTATTAGCTTTTAGCATCCAGTCAGAAACAGCCGGCCGAATGATGGTTTTATTGGATTCACTGTTGGCAGCGGGTCTTTTATCCTGTGATAAGGGATCAATCACTTCAAGATCAGACGCTCCAACACGGATAATATCCCAAGCTTTCAGCGTTTGAGAGCTGACCACAGGTATTTCATTCACAAACACACTTCGTTTTTTTGACAGGCAGGTAAGAGTTATTACATCTTGATCCACCAGTAATTCACAGTGCACCGGATCAACTGACGCTTCATCAATCTGTAGATCACACTTGGGGTCACTACCGATACGTATAGAAGAATCTACCAACCACATGGCAGGCTTACGACGATCTTTAAATTGAATTTTCAGCATGAATTGAATGGTTTCCTATATTCTTTATTTATTTTAGCTGATTTTTTATTGAATGCTAGCTCTAGTCTTCAATCAGATCTCAAAAAGTACCTCTAATCGGTGATTTATTTCACTAGCATCAATCAATGAGACCACTGTTTCAATCAACAGCCTATAATAGCGGCAATTTCACCGAATGAAAATCGCTTTTTAAAGGATCAATGATGATATCACACTCATTTTGCCCCCAATTGAGCTAAAACCGCCCAATCAGCTAAAAACCAGCGACCGTTTGTAAGATCTGACCACAAAACCAAGCAGCATAGGTACCAAGAGCGTAACCTAACACCGCCAATAAAACGCCAACCGGTGCTAACGAAGGATGAAATGCCGAAGCAACCACCGGGGCTGAAGCCGCACCTCCAACATTCGCTTGACTAGCGACAGCCATGTAAAACAGCGGCGCTTTTATCCATTTTGCCACCAGTAACATTAACCCCGCATGAACCGTCATCCATATTGCGCCCACAACAAAGAGCCAAGGACTTTTAGCGATGGCGGTAATATCCATATGTAATCCGATGGAGGCAACTAATAAATAGATAAATACAGTCCCTACTTTGGATGCACCCACTGCTTCAAAATTGCGTAATCGAGTATTCGAAAAAATCAAGCCTAAAGTGGTGACTGTAACAATTAACCAGAAAAATTTGCTGGTTAAAGAATAATCTTTGGCTGCCGGCCAATGAGTCGCAATATAAGGTGCAAGCGTATCGGCGACAATATGCCCAAATGCCGTTGCACCAAAAGCGATGGCAATGATTAAAATTAAATCCTTCACTTCCGGGTTGCGCGCATTTTCTCGATTGAATTTTTCTACCGAAAGTTTAAGATCTTCAATCGCACTGGTATCGGCACCTGTTTTGGCATCTATCGCTTTCGCGTTGGCTGCCATATAGAGCAATACTGCCATCCAAATATTAGCGATAATGACGTCCACCGCTATCATACTTGAAAAGAGCTCACCCGATACTTCATAAATTTCTTTCATTGCGGCTTGATTAGCGCCGCCACCAATCCAGCTACCGGCGATGGTTGTCATACCTCGCCACACATCGCCAGATACGACATCGGGATTAATTACCGACATAATCATCAGTGCGATAGGCCCACCGATCACAATACCAAAAGTACCGGTTAAAAACATGACAATGGCTTTCCAACCTAGCGCTCGTATTTTTTTAAAATCGATACTTAAAGTTAATAAAACTAAACTGGCAGGCAATAAAAAGCGCGACGCAACATAATAAATATTGGCCCCTATGGCTGGTATTTTTGCATCTTGCGGATTAGCCAGTTGCTGACATTGTTGCAATACCTTGCTTCCGGCATCTAGCTGCCCCGAAAGCACTTCACTGCAATCATAGTCAAAAGGTACAATATAAAAGGAGTGCAACAAGGAAGGTAAAAAGTAGCAAACCAAGATGGTTGGAACAAACTTATAAAAAGTTTTAAAATAGGGATGTTCACTATGGCTAGTATAAAAAACAAACCCCAATATCAATGTGAGAATACCAAAGCCAACGGCATTATTGCTAAAAACATAGCTGATCGGATCTACCATTTTATTTCCCTAATTTATGATTATTATAATTAATATTATTTTACCTGATGCTCAAAATATTTGAAACCGGCAATTTTTATAGTTCCAATGAAGTATCTTTTCAATACTGCGACAGGCACCACTTAATTTTCAGATGTATTTGAAGATGAATTGTATCGCTTTCTGCAACAAACAAACAGTGACGCTCCACACATTTACACTAGCTCGTTTTTTTCAGTAGCCTACAGGCAGTCACTTAAATAGGACTATTTGATATCAACGACCTTAGTCAACTCTAGGTGGTTGGCGAGTTTCTTTGTCATCATCTTCTATTAATACCGGATCAACCTCTAGCTTTTCAGTCCTACCATCTTTGCGTAAGGCGTCGCGAAGTAGGTATTCTATTTGTGAATTAACACTGCGCAATTCATCTGCTGCCCACCGCTGAATGGCGTTGAGTATTTTTTCATTAATCCTTAGAGGGTATGCTTTTTTTGTCACAATTAACTCCAATGGGCTGCGCCAGCGATGCCCTCTTTAACCGTCAATTAGCCAAAAGACTACAAATACATTTAAGGTTACACAACACCAGCATTAGCAAATGTTATAGTAAAGATTCGATTACTTAAAGCTTAATCTTGGGTCTAGACGAGAATAAACTCGGCATTTTTTAAACAATATCTCAATCAAAAACAAGCCTAAACTAATTACTCTTTAGTAGTTAGTATAAACTTCCTGCATTAACCACAGGCGATGCTGATTCATCGCTACATAAGACCACCAGCAAGTTACTCACCATCGCCGCCTTACGCTCGTCATCTAATTCAACGATTTTCTGCTCCGACAGCTTGTCTAATGCCATACCGACCATACCGACCGCACCTTCAACAATGGTTTTTCTGGCGGCAATAATCGCCATAGCCTGCTGCCTTTTTAACATGGCGCTAGCAATTTCTGGAGCATAAGCGAGGTGACTAATTCGCGATTCAATGACATGAACACCGGCTTTCTCTAGCCGATCTTGAACCTCGGCTCTTAGTGCTTTGGAAATTTCTGTAGGGTGGCTACGCAAAGATATTTCGGCTTCATGATTATCGTAGGGATAACTTGTGGCTAGATTTCGTAGAGCCGCCTCACTTTGAATATTGACAAAATCTTCATAATCATCAACCTGAAAAATTGCCTCTGCGGTATCGACCACCTCCCACACAATGACTGCAGCTATTTCAATTGGATTCCCATTCATATCATTGACTTTTAACCGGCCACTTTCAAAATTTCTAACTTTTAGAGAGACTCGTGATTTCGAATAGAAGGGATTAGCCCAGCGCAAACCCGTATTTTTAACTGTTCCGACATACTTTCCAAATAATTGTAAAACACGACCTTGATTGGGGTTAACCATAAAAAACCCAAACCAGCAGATAAACACAAAAATAATGCCCAAAATACCAAACAAAGCCATAAGAGAACCCCCTCTAGCCAGTTGGAAAGTAACAATCACCGTGCTAATTTGCAGAATAAATAGGAGTAACAACACTAGGATGCCGTTGGGGGAATTGATAACCTTTTCTTGATAATTCTTCTTGTCTTGGCTCATATTTAGCTCCTGATAATAATAAAACAAACCTACTTAGATGCTTTAATGATATCATATAGATATCATTATGACTAGTGTTTATAGTTTGAGTTATTTGATTGGAATCTCGCTATGACTCTTTCTTGAAGACAAAAATTAAGATCCGCTATAACTAAATGAACTGACAAATACTGGACATAAAACACCAGTCTCGCTATTCTGCTTTGCCCTCTTCTCTATAACCACCAACCATGCTGCCACAAGATCTAAAAACCAAGAAAGTATTTCTAATTGTGAGTGTTGCGCTAGTCACCCTCGTATTTTCTGCTTGGACAGCCCTATTAAATAACTTTGTCATAGAAAAAGCCGCATTTACTGGGGTTGAAATAGGTTTATTGCAAAGTTTCCGCGAGATCCCTGGTTTTTTAGCCTTTAGTGCGGTGTTCGTACTGTTAATTTTACGCGAACAGACTTTTGCTTTGTTAGCTTTGGCACTACTTTCTATCGGTGTAGCATTAACCGGTCTATTTCCCTTTGAAATAGGCTTATATGTCACCACCGTGATAATGTCCATTGGTTTCCACTATTTTGAAACCATTAATAACTCATTAAGTTTACAATGGTTAAAACGAGATGAAGCGCCAGCGGTGCTTGGACAACTTATTTCAGTTAAAGCCATTGCGTCACTATTTACCTATGCCGTCGTTTGGCTATTATTTAGCTTGTTTAGCATTGAATATTGGCAAGCCTATATGATTTTCGGCGGACTAGGATTATTAGCCGTTATATGGCTTTGGCTCAATTTTCCCCGTTTTGAAAACCCAGTGGAACAGCACAAAAAGTTAATCTTTAGAAAAATTTATTGGCTTTACTATTTACTGACTTTTTTTAGCGGTGCAAGACGCCAGATATTTATGGTTTTCGCTGGCTTTATGATGGTTGAGAAGTTTGGTTATTCTGCTGCCAATATTGCCAGTCTGTTTATGATAAACCACCTAGCCAACCTTTATATAGCACCAAAGATTGGGCGCTGGATTGGACGAATCGGAGAAAGGAAAGCTCTCACTATCGAATATAGTGGCCTTATTCTGGTTTTTATTGGTTATGCCTTGGTGGACGATGCTATGTTCGCTGCCGCACTTTACGTGGTTGATCATTTATTTTTCGCCCTAGCAATTGCGCTAAAAACCTTTTTCCAAAAAATCGCGGATCCAAAGGATATCGCATCTTCGTCCGGTGTCAGCTTTACTATTAACCATATCGCAGCAGTGGTCATACCGGTTTTATTTGGCATTTTGTGGCTAACTAATCCGGCGCTTGTATTTTATTTGGGTGCAGGTTTTGCATTTTTATCCTTGTGTTTAGCACAAAGAGTGGATATTGAGCTAGAGATTGCTCGGATTAGAGAGAGAGCAACAATCTAGGTTCTAGGTTATGTCCATGGATGGACGGTATTTAACAAGGAGGCAGAAAGCCGATATTATCGAAGTTCGAGATAATTATTGATCTTTGAAATTAGTATTAAAAATTGCTTTTTTTAAACCACAAAACCGTAAAACACCCCATCAAGCAAACTTTTTTCTTATCCTTAGCGACTTAATCAGTGTTTAACACACAACAATTAAAAGAGACCATAGATGCTAAACATTAATAAGGATGAAAAGCTTATAAACAAAGCATTAGCAGGCTCACAAAGAAGCTGGGTTAAATTGGTCAAGCGTTATGAAAATCTGATTTTCAACTATTGTTTGCGTATGACATTTCAACACTCAGATGCGATGGACTTAATGCAGGAAGTCTTTTTGGCTGTCTATCGCAACCTTCCTAGTTACCGTGGCAGTGGGCAATTTAAAGGCTGGATGATGCGCATTGCGGCTAATAAAACAACCGACTTTTTACGACGTCGGGGTAGAAACCCGTTGCACAATGCAAGTGAAGTTAGCGACGAGTGTTTTAACAGTAACAACTCGCAAGCAAATCAAGGTTTTGTTCCGGCACACCAAGATCCCGCGAGCTACCATGAAAGACACAGCAAAAACCAAAACATTCTGGCCATGTTGAGTTGTCTGTCACAGGAGCAACAACTGGTTATTGAATTAAAGTTTTTTCAACATTTCACGTTTGAACAAATTAGCCAGCAAACCAACACTTCTGTTAGTACCATAAAAACACGTTTTTATGCTGCATTAACCAGTTTAAAAAATGATTCGGAGATAAAAAATGTCATGTGATCATCAATTTGTGATAGAGCATATCGATGACTATTTAGAGCAAGCGCTGAAGCCTCAGCTTAACAAGCGATTCCAGCATAGCTGTAAAACTTGTTCTAAATGCCAAAACATAGTCGAACAAAGCCAGAAACTATTGCAAGCGGCAAATGATTGGCAAATACAAAAGGTTGTGCCTTGGCATCGCACGGAATATGTTGCTCGGTCTCACCAAGCGGCTAGTCATTGGTTAAGCTGGAGTGCCTTAGCCACTTCAAGCCTAGCCATATTAATGGTTCTATTTCAGCTTAATATCAATTACAGCGCAAATGGGCAGAACATCGCTTTTGGAGACAATCAATCTCAACAAATTGTTGAGAAAATGGTACAAAAACAGCTAGCAGAATATCAGCAAAAACAAAATTATTTATTTGACCAAAAAATGCAACTAGCCATCAAGCAACAAGATAGCATCGCGCGATTAAGGTTAGCGGAATGGTTGGAAAAAAACCGTATCGAAAGACAGCAAGATATTCGTTTTGTGATGACCGGTTGGCAGTCTCAACGCTACCAAGATCAGCAGCTAGTGGATAGGCAATTATCCTTTATCGCTGATAACCAAATCGAAAATAATCAAGCAATCAACCAACTCATCGATCATGTTTCTCAATCAAAACTAGAGCACTAGAAAACTTTTTGATTGCAACGACCGACTATAGCTATAAGACAAAATGCTTTTTAACTTTCAAAACAATGCGAGTAACCATCATGAATCAATTAGGTAACAAATCAAACTCACGAAAAATAGCCATCTTAGTAGTAATTGCTTGTTCTTCGTTGCTATCCTTTCATTTATCGGCCGTGGACTACAGCAGAACGAAGAAAGAACTAACCATAATGACAGGTATTTTTGAAACATCACTGAGCGAGGCAAAAAAATCACGTCGCCATCGTTCGTTTATTTCCGCTCGACGAGGTGTCGAGTCTACCTATCTAGCTAATCAGGGAATGGTGTTTAGTTTTAGTTTTAAACCCTCCTATTTTGTTGCTTCTGCTGACTGGGGAGCCTTTGGAGATGAAGTCAGCGCTCTAGTTGAATCGGTCACAGCGGATATTTTTAATAATGAGCCAGTGGTTGTAACTGCGCCTAGTCTTCCCTCTTTTCCTAAAGTGCCTATGCCAGATGGAGACTGGGAAAAGAATGCTGGCGCCTACGAGTTAGAACAAGAAGCGATGCAAGCTTTGCGTGATGCACAAAGGCAAAAACGTGAAGAAATTAGAGAGCTTCAAAGAAGCGTTAGAGAGCTAGAACGGCAAGCTAGAAGAGAAAAAGATGACTCAAAAAAGGTCAGAAAAAACAAACAAGCGCTTGAAAAAAAGATGGCGGCTTTAGCAAATAAAATGGAAACTTATAAGAAAAAAATCGACCAATATACTCAAAAAAAACAAACCGCAATCAAAAAAAGCAACCAACATAAATCAGATTTAATTTTAACTACGCTGTGTGACTATGGTAGAACAATGCGCTCTTTGAAAAAAAATGAACACATTACCCTAGTCTTTAAGAATTTTGAAAATAATCTAGATTTGATTCAAGTCTTTTCTATTCAAGATATTAAAAACTGTACAAGCCAAAGCAAGCTCGCTAAAAAAGCCATCCGCTATACACTGTGAATTACACCCTAAACAAAGTGGATTGCTCATTATAAAATATAGAAAACCTCATCTAGAGGTTTTCTATTGCCTGTTTAAAGGTTTAAAGGTATTTAAAATTATGATTATTTTGCCTCTTCAACTTCAAGCATAAAGGTTGACTTCCACCCCGTATAGCAATCAGAAGGATCAATATTCGCTGTAAGGCCCACCCGCACGGAGAGCGTATGAGTACCACTCGGTATGTTAGGACAATAACCAACGAAGGTACTGCTAGAATGGATATAGAGTGGTTGCGTTCCCTGTGAATAAGAACTATAAATCAAAGCTCCTGAACCACAAGAAACGTCGTCTACTAGGATTTCCCAACTACATGCACTCGCAGTAGCCGTTGAATTTGCAAAAGGTGCCACTCTAAAATTATCGGTATAGCTAATCCTAAGATTAGTGCGAATTAATGTCTTTGTTAAAACTGAGTGTTCTTCCTGGAATGATCCCCGCATCAATGTCCGACTCCAACTGCCCCGACACATAAGCTCGATTGAAAATAGCATCGGCTCCGGCCGGACCTTGTGGTCCTGTTGGTCCTGTTGCTCCTGCTGGTCCTTGTGCACCGGCAACGCCTGCGATCGCCTTTTAAGCCTTGAGGCCCTTGCAGACCTTGCGCGCCGGTAAATCCCTTATCGCCTTTTAAGCCTTGAGGCCCTTGCAGACCTTGCGCGCCGGTAAATCCCTTATCGCCTTTTAAGCCTTGAGGCCCTTGCAGACCTTGCGCGCCGGTAAATCCCTTATCGCCTTTTAAGCCTTGAGGCCCAGCAGGACCTGTAAAGCCTGTATTTCCTTTTAGTCCCTGCAGACCTCGGGGCCCGACAGCCCCTTGATCGCCTTTTAAGCCCTGAGGTCCTTGTGGACCAATTGGACCGGTAGCACCCGTTAAACCCTGAGGACCTTGCATTCCCGTTTCGCCCGGCAAGCCGGCGGGCCCGTTTGCACCTGCAACGCCCGGATCACCTTTTAAACCTTGAGCGCCCGTTAGACCCTGCGGACCTTGTGGGCCGATTGGACCGGTAGCTCCCGTTAAACCCTGAGGACCTTGCATTCCCGTTTCGCCCGGTAAGCCGGCGGGCCCTTTTGCACCTGCAACGCCCGGATCGCCTTTTAAACCTTGAGCGCCCGTTAGACCCTGAGGTCCTTGTGGACCAATTGGACCGGTAGCACCCGTTAAACCCTGAGGACCTTGCATTCCCGTTTCGCCCGGTAAGCCGGCTGGCCCTTTTGCACCTGCAACGCCCGGATCACCTTTTAAACCTTGAGCGCCCGTTAGACCCTGAGGTCCTTGTGGGCCGATTGGCCCGGTAGCACCCGTTAAACCCTGCGGACCTTGCATTCCCGTTTCGCCCGGTAATCCAGCAGGCCCTTTTGCACCTGCAACGCCCGGATCACCTTTTAAACCTTGAGCGCCCGTTGAGGACCCCTGAGGTCCTTGCTGGGCCGATGTGGACCGGTAACCACCCCGTTAGACCCTGAGGTCCTTGTGGGCCGATTGGACCGGTAGCACCCGTTAAACCCTGCGGACCTTGAATGCCTTGTGAACCAATCGGGCCAGCCGGACCAGTCAAGCCTTGAGTTCCTTGCTCCCCGACTAGTCCAGCGGGACCAACCGCACCGATGGTTAAATGATATGAATCCATCAGCTCGATATCATTATCATCTTCATCCAACTCAGAAAGTGTTAACAGGTAATCTCCAGCAGCACAATCGCCTGGACAATCGACGATAATTTCAGAGCCAGACTGAGAAAGGATCTGTAAAGCTTGGGTATCTTGACCTAGTTGGATATATATAAGCTCATCGAGATCCCAAAAATCACCGCTTAAAATAATCTGGTTTAATCCGCCAAATTCGACTCGAACCTCTTTAATAATATGATCAGAGTCATCTTCACTACCGGAAGCCGCCGAATAGTTTCCAAACAAACTCAGAGCCAGCAAGCAAGTCATGCGCTTCAAAAAACTAGCATTAGCTCGGTTTTTGCTTATTCTCATTTTATTCTCCCAGTACTTTCAATCAGTTATACCGACTATTGTCAAAACAGCAATTGAATATTTCGGCTCATATTAACAGCTTTTATCTCACCTGACTATATCCTCATCGGCGATATGCTTGACAACTTAACCTATTAATTCAATTTAATCCTTAATTCCTTTATAATTACTTACAGCTATTAAAAACAGCTTTATTATTACTCGCTATTTATAGATTTTAAGGATGTCGATACTATGCTAAATCGTCCCGTTTCAGTTTTGATATTATTATTAATACTTGTTAGCCTCGTAGGATGCTTTCCGGTTTGCACAACCACTCCAAGCAATTCAAATAGAGAGACACTACAGTCTGCAAATTTTTCAAACTGGAATCAATGGGTCGAGAAATATGATAAAGGGCGGCGTTCGGACTCAGGATGGTTATCACTGGCAGGGCTTTTTTGGCTTCAATCAGGAACAAATAGCCTTGGTTCGCTGTCTAATAACCTACATATTTTCCCGAATGGTTCACCGCCAGAGATCGGCGTAATAACTGTCAATGGTGATGATATAGACTTTACGGTCAAAAGCGATCAGGTAAAAATAAATGGAAAAATCACCGAGCAGGCTAAATTAATACCGAATGAAACTCAGGTGCTATTTGGCAGCTACTCTTTTTATATTATTAAGCGGGAAAAAGGCTACGCCATCAGGCTTAAAAATAAGCTCAATCAATCCATTGCGCACTTTAGAGGCACCCTTTTTTATCCCTATAACCCGAAGTTAAGGGTTATAGCTAAATTAATCCCCGCTACAAAAGACAAAACAATCAGCATTGCCACCGTCTATAACACGGTTAGAAACAATGATTCAGCCGGTTTATTAGAATTTACCTGGCAAGGAAAAATCTACCAGTTAGAAGCCGTTTCCTACGGTAAAGATGAACCGATGGCATTGATGTTTGTAGATGAAACCAGTCAACAAACCACCTATGGAGCGGGTCGATTTCTTGATGTGAATTGGCCTAAACAAGGCGACACAACGGTTATCGATTTCAATTATGCCTATAATCCACCTTGTGCCATTACTGCTTTTGCCACCTGTCCACTCCCCCCTAGGCAAAACCATCTTGATTTCAAAGTGGAAGCAGGTGAAACCTTTACTGGCCACTGATCGAGAGCAATAATACTGTTTAAACCGGATAGTGTTTTTGAAAGAGGCGTTACCGAATCAATTATTGTTTAACGATAACACCATCTTTCATTACAAAACTAATAGTCTCCATTAGACTCATGTCTTTTAGTGGGTCTCCTTTTACAGCAACCAAATCTGCCAATTTTCCAACGCTGAGACTGCCTAATTGATTATCAATCTTAAGTAACTTAGCCGCAGTAATGGTTGCTGATTGAATGGTTTCAATGGCTGGCATTCCAGCTTCATTCATATACTTAAATTCTCTGCCGTTTAAACCATGAGGAAATACGCCCGCATCTGTGCCAAAGGCGATTTTAACGCCTTTTTTGTAGGCTTTAGCAAAGGTCTTTTGAATTTGAGGTCCAATAGCGGCAGCTTTTGGTTGCACGATGGCGGGATAATATCCATTAATTGCGGCCTTTTCACCGACCCATTTACCCGCTGTAATCGTGGGTACATAGTAGGTGCCTTTTTTCTTCATTAATTTCATCACTTCAGACGTCATATAGGTACCATGCTCCACCGAATCCACTCCTGCTAGCACCGCACGTTTCATCCCCTCGGCGCCATGTGCGTGCACCGCCACCACAAAATCATAATCTTTGGCAGCCCGTACCACTGCATTTAATTCTGCTTGTGTAAATTGTGGATTTGAGCCACTTTTAGCCAAGCTTAAAACGCCTCCTGTGACGGTTAATTTAATCACATCTGAGCCTTCTTTGTATCTTTGCCTGATGGCTTTAAAGGCATCTTGAGGACCATTGATAACGCCTTCTTTAGGCCCTGGGTCGCCCATTAAACTCGGTTTGAAACCATTGGTTGGGTCTGCATGACCTCCGGTGGTGGCGATACTTTTCCCGGCCGCATAGATTCTCGGACCGATGACATAACCTTTATTGATGGACTTTCTAAGAGCGACTGTCACACCCGGTGATAAATCACCTAAGTCGCGGACCGTTGTAAAGCCTGCCAATAAGGTGCGTTTAGCAAATAAAGTACTGCGAATACCAAAATCGACAGGCGACATCACAAATCGTTCATTGTAGGAGGTTTTGTTAAATTCACCGGATAAATGCACATGCATATCCATTAAACCAGGCATTAGCGTCTGGTTGGATAAGTCGATTAGAATCTGTTGATCTTTGTTAGGCGTAAAACCTTTTTCAATAGCGACTATTTTATTGCCCGAAATATGGATACTTTGATTTTTTAATACTTTCAAATTAACCACATCGATCAATGCCCCCGCATGAATGACGTAGTCTTGAGCGCTGACAAGGCTTATAAAACAGCTAAAACCGAAGACGTAGAAAAAACGTTTGAAATGCATTGACTGATTCCTTTATTCTTGAATGTAGATCCACTTTAAACTAAATAAAATAACAATTCAAAAAAAGCCCAGATTATCTGGGCTTTGAATAAGGATTATTAATAAAACTTGTTCTTTTTAAGGCTAAAAATTAAACCTAAAGCCAATTGCGCTTCGATTTAGCTCGCTTTCACTTTTATAATCAAAGTAAAAGGCCATATTATCATTCAAATTTAGGGCTCCGCCTATAACCGTATAATTGGTGCTAACTCCGCCGTCCGTAATATTTTCTAACGCTAAAGTAAACTCCAGGTTATCCGTAAACATAGCCTTAATTCCTAACTTTGCTTGACGACCATCGCTAGTTGAGCCGCCAAAATTATTTGAGGATAAATCACTACCTAGATAATCCAATTCGCCGAAACCAAATATATTTTCTGAGATAGGCAAGCGATAACCCAAACCAATATCATAGACATTTAAATCAACAGTCTCAAAACTTGATACATCTTTTGAAACGCTAGTATAGGATCCCGCAACATACCAATTATCATTCAAACTGTGGCTTAATTTCACCTCGTACCCGGTTAATTTTTCCGAAATGGAAAAAGGGGAATCAAAGCTATAATCCATATACCCAATCTCAGCCTTGTCAAATGAAGGTTCGACGGCTGAAACATTACAAGAAAGACCTATCACAAACGCGGCTAATAACAACTTATTTTTTATCATTTTTATGATTTCCTTATTTAAATTTAAAATATTAATAATAAACATCCTTAATTAGGAGTGATGACAAGGCATCAAGCAGTATTATACTGACACATATATAGAACACATTATAAGTGGTAATAAATTACAAAAGCTATAGCTAACCACCGATGAATATAGCCAGTGAAAAGCGGCTAAATTTATCACCATATAAAGTCCTCATGGCTTACGTTTCCCTTGCAAACCACCACAGTGAATTAGCAAAATTCGACTTTGAGTTGGGAAGTAGCCTTTACTTATCAGATCCAAAGTTGCATAGAATGACTTACCGCTATAAAGACTTTCCAAGGGTAAACCAAACTCTTGCTCAAACTGCTCAATAAACTGAGATAGCTCAGGTTTAGACTTAGCAAAACCTCCGAACTCGTAACCTGCCAAAAGCTTCCAATTGGGCGATGGATTGCTTAACAAATCGGTAATATTTTGCAACTGTTCAGAATGATTATTGAGTACTGAAATACCTATTATTTTCGTTTTTAACCCAGCATCATTACAACCTTTAACCAGCCCAGCAACGCTAGTACCAGTGGCTGATGCAATAATGATAGTGTCATAGACAGTCTCCAACTCATTAAATATCTGTGCAAATCCTTGCAAACTGATTGGGTTTAATCCTCCTTCTGGTAACCACAGAGCTGGCTCATCTAGTCGGGGTGGTTTATGTCTCATGGCTTTAAAGGTTTGGCGATCGACAAAATGGATTTGACAGCCCCATTGAGTGATATCTTTAAGCGTCGGGGTAAGCACCTGCTGCGGATAGCCTCTAACATAAAAGTCACACTGCCAATTGAATTGATGACTAGCGTAGGCCAAGGCATGTAAATAGTTAGAGTAGCGTCCGCCCATGGTGGCTATCTTGATTGTATTCTGGTTAATAATTTGCGAAACGAGCCCCTGTAGTTTACGCCATTTATTGCCGGATATAATTGGGTGTATTAAATCATCTCTTTTTATATCTAAGGTTACCCCCGCTTTTTGAATAATAGAGTTTCTAATCGTCTGAATTGGTGAAGGCAATCTAATATTTAAAGTTTCTGTAAGCGTCCTACTGGTTGGCTTAGAGTCTAGGTGACTTGCGATTTTAGACTGCGAGGGCTTCCAAACTAATGGCTCACCAACAGTATCTGCTGTATGAATCCTAAGTGGGTTATTTTTATGTAAATCAGTCATATGATCGGTTTCTACAGATGTGATGTTGACCCATGATAACCAATAGCCGGATGATTATCCAAAGCTGATGTTTACGCGACTAAAATATCGAGGCAAACATAACAGGCATAAAAAAACCGATGATTAAATCGGTTAGTGTAAAAATTTTGCTTATTAGATTGGGTCCGAGCACCGGAGATCTTTATCTCATAACGGCAACTCGCTATGCTAAATTACATATTAGCCACTTTTTGAGAAGTCAAAAACCAAGAAGTGTCTTTGCGACGACGATCGGTACTTAAGCGACGATCAAGACCAAAGTTTATTAACAAGCGCTCCACCCTTTCGTGACCTTGTTCACGGCGACGTTCGAGACGACGTTCTGGACCTATATAGGTACGTTCGCCGTTAATCATCTCAAAATGGGTATCTTTGTCAGTGTTATCCACAATCGGATCCTCTGTTGTCATTCATTGACGGGTAACTTTCTACCAACTTAAACTAAAGTCAGTCTAATCAAACAATGCTACGTACAATTATAGAATATAACGAAAGCACAGGATTAAAATTCCCACGGTTCATCTCGTTTTAGAGATAAAAAAGTCAAAATATCTCAAGAACAAGATAGATTTTAGCGTAATTTGAGTAAAAATCAACCAAAATCACGATGATCGGGCATTTTTTTTGGACCAAGGTCACACTTTTGGATCTTTGTTGTTGCTGATTTTAAGAAATTTTGTTAGATTTATCGGCTTTTGCGATATCCAATAGTCACCAATAAAAAGCAATTAGTCGACTAACCTAGGTTAATTAAAGTTTAATTAAACCGCCTTCAACTGCTTTTTATCAAATTTCAACTTTTGGGGCTGGGAGTAGAAATAACCTTGAGCGCCGGCTAAATGATGTTTTCTAAGATATTCCGCATCCTGCTCTTTTTCAACACCTTCAGCAAAAATAAGCATTTTTCTTGGTGCAAATGAAGCAAGAATCGAACTTAACAGTAGTTGTTGCTCCGATTCATTCGCAATATTATTAATGATCCGACGATCAACCTTAATCATATCCACTGGAATAGCCCCTAAATAACTCCAATCTCGATCCGGTGAACCAAAATGTTCCACGCACCAGCGGATCCCTAGTTGATGCAACTGTTCCATCAAAGGTCTAAATTCATCCACACAACGACTTAATCGACTTTCTGATACCTCAAAAACCAGCTGTTTAGCAATTTGTGGATGATTTTTTAAACGATTCACTAACCATTGGCTAAAAATTGGATCTAATAAGCTGGCGCTAAGTAAATTTACCGTATACAAAGGTTTTTGATCACTGTTTTGCTGGTACAGCAAGTAATCCAGTAAGTTTTCAATAATTTGCCGGTCAAATTCAGCAGCCAAACCACACTGATTGGCCATAGCGATAAAAGTATTGGCATCCAAAATACTCTGGCCATCGGGTATTCTGGCTAAAATCTCTTGATGATCGAAGGCTTGATCGGAGAAGTAGTGCAGTTGCTGGGTAAAAAGGATAATTTCTTGTCGTTGCAACACACCTTGTAAAAAGCTACGCCAACGCAAGCTTCCTTTGGATTTGTTACGGGCTAAAGGCTCACCATAGATAAACCAATTATTGCAACCTTGTAGCTGAGCATTGCGCAACGCCATATCGGCTTCAGCCATGATGTTGTAATAACCAAAACCCTGTTTGTAGGTCGAGATCCCAATATCAATAAAATGCTCAACGTCTGCGGTGCTACCAAACACGCCTTTAGTCAAGCGGTCGATTAGGCGACGACAAAATTGATCGGTTTGATCAGCTGTAAAATTAGGCAAAATTAAGCCAAATTCCGACTCTTTAAGCCTTGCGACCACTGCCATATCATTATTTTCAACAAAGGACTTTAAAATAGAAGCTATTTTGACTTCTTGGTCATCACTAAGCTGACGCTGTTGCTGATTTAAATCATCAACGAAAGATAAAATAGCCACCAGACCCGATTCCGCTTCATCGTGGTTATGTAGCCTTACTTGAAGTTCGGCTTTAAAAAATAACTGATTGCCAAGTTCCGTGGTGCTATCAATATAAGAAGTCTTGCGAATCTGCTCGGCTAGATCTAACTTTTCTTTGGTGAGTTGGCTATTATTGAGAATTAATTGATTCAGGGCGTGGCTAATCACATTATCGAAGGTATGCTTGGTCTTAATCGGGAAATGCCCCTCTGAAGCCAGTAGATGCCACGCGTAATCTTCTAATCTCATGATCCAGCGCAATCGACAAAAAGCGTAACAACCGATAACCACTAGCGCAGAACCAACAATCAGCAGCGTTTTCGTGTTGTAGAGAGAAGACATTTGCGATGCGTTAGAAGTGAAATCCAACACCAGCCAAAAAGCCAGCAGAAAAATCAAAGCAAGCAGTAAATAGATTTCTAATAGTTGTCGGCGGATCATATTTAAGCGCTTTCCTTGGTCACCCTATTATCAGTTTATGAAAACCGAATACTCCCCTGCATCCCTTTAATTCTAGACCAAAAACCAATCAATCATTAAATATTTAACCAAACCTATGAGCATCCATGTACAATTACTCACGAAAACAGCAGACTTACAGCGCAGAATTTGCTAATTTGATTCCAATTAATCACTCTAAGGGCGTTCAAAATGAAACTATTAGCTAAAATACTCCTATTCACCGGAATTTTTACACTGCATGCAGCGACCAATCAATGGCAAGGTCGTCCCTTTGCCCAATTTAAACTGAAAGATCAATCAGGCCAAATTAAAACCAATCAAGATTTTAAAGCCAAGTGGGTCGTTATGTATTTTTATCCCAAGGATAGAACGCCAGGCTGTACTGTCGAAGCACAGAATTTTGCCGATGATTATCAAAAATTTGTGATACAAAATGCCGAAATTGTTGGTGTAAGCTATGATGATGTGGAATCACATGTTGATTTTGCTAAGACTTACCAACTTAAATTTTCTCTACTTGCCGACGTGGACCACAATTTAGCCAAGGCAATGGATGTGCATAGCTACTTCCCATGGCCACATCCCAGCCGCCAAACTTTCATCCTCGATAACAAAGGGATCATTGTTAAACATTTTGAAGATGTTGATCCCGCAACTCATTCCAAGGAGTTATTGGAAACATTAGCCGCGCTGAATAAAACTACAGGTAATTAAATATCTTTGATTTTTTACATTAAGTTTAAACAAACAACAAAACTTAATTTTATCACTATAATTATTTATCCTTGTAATTTTTGTAGGCTAGCTTTCACCTAGGATTATGGATACTCCCAAGTTATTTAGAAACCTCAAAGCACTGGAGGACGCATCTTTTCCCAAAGAATGCAGCCAATGCGGTACTCGCTTTGAAAATGAAAAAGACTATATAGAAAAGAGTGTTGCTTATCAAAAAGCGCCTAATTTAAGTGAATGCCGAGATGAGCAAGGTCAAGTTTACCTAAAACTGATTAGGAACTGTCACTGTGGTAAACCGATCCTCGATCATTTTGGCGACCGTCGTGACCAATCCAAACAAGGTGAAATGCGACGCAAAGCGTTTGACAAGGTGATTAAAACGCTCATAGACAAAGGGCTTACAGCACAAAGCGCTCGCACCGAACTACTGAATCATATGAACAACCGCAAAAGCCCGATTTTAGAAAAGCTGGGAATTTTTAAAAATTAAAAACACACATCACAGCTTCAACTAAATAGAAACTCATCAGATCCTATGGTTTCCCGCCTGTGCGGGAATGACCAGCCTAGCACCTCTAGTAGGTGTCGGTTTAAAACGGGATGTCGTCATCAAAATCGTTATTAAAATCACTACTAGGTGCCTGCTGTGGAGGCGCTTGCTGCGGTGCTGACTGTGGCGCTTGTTGTGGCTGCGACTGATGATTTTGTTGATTCTGCGGAGCAGATGCGGGAGCTGAATAATTAGCTGGCGCTGCGCCGCCCATATTAGCACCTCCGCCCATATTCGAACCACCCATCCCCATGTTAGCACCGCCTTCATTTTTACCACCAAGCATTTGCATAACACCGTTAAAGCTGTCCACCACCACTTCAGTGGTATAGCGATCTTGACCAGAGGTTTTATCCTGCCATTTGCGAGTGGTTAATTTGCCCTCGACATATACTTGAGAACCTTTTCTAAGGTACTCTCCCGCAATTTCTGCGAGCTTGCCAAAAAAGACCACCCGATGCCATTCAGTTTTATCTTGCATTTGACCGGTGTTTTTATCTTTCCAACTTTCACTGGTTGCAATACTAATGGTGGTAATTGCCGCACCATTAGCCGCATAACGGACTTCTGGATCTTGTCCTAAATTGCCAACCAGAATAACTTTGTTGATGCCTCGGCTCGCCATAATCGACTCCTAATCTTTATTTTTAATCTTTAAGTTGTTGAAACTCGCTCATACCCGCTAAGTAACGGGCTATAGAATCTTCGAGCGCAGTAGAATAAGTCTAGTTTAATGCTTTTTGCTAAATTTAGCTAAGCTTTCGTTATCTAAAATGCGTTTATCCACTTTTAAATAGACCGCGCCAGCTTCTGGTAGGGCAACCGCTTCAGAAACCCCTTCAATCGCTTTTATTTCATCAATCAAAGAAGGAAAAGCCGCTTCAGCCACATCCGGCATGGTTAAGGTGTAAGCGGTTAACACCGGTGGATTTTTTAGCCCTAATAAAAGTACCGCCCAGCTCAAAGCGATAAGTGAGCCGATGAGATAAATGCCGTCCATTCCCTTGTATTGCATAATAAGCCCCGCAATTGGGCCACCTAAGAAAGCGCCTAAAAATTGGCTAGTAGAATACACACCAAGTGCGGTGCCTTTGCCTGATAACGGCGCGATACGCGAAATCATTGAGGGAAGCAAAGCTTCCAATAGATTAAACCCAGTAAAAAAGATAATCATCGCCACCACTACCAAGGGTAATGCGAAATGCACCATGCCAAAACTAAATTCAACTAAAGCGATTAATAAAACGGCCAACAACATGATGCGGGCGTGTTGGCGCTTTTTCTCGGCGAAAATAATTAACGGAAGCATTAATATCACCGCTGCTGCCATGGTCACAAGATATACCCAGCTATGATCAACCATTTTAACATCCAGCGAAATTAATCGAGTAGGAAAGGCCACAAAAAAAGAGGTTAGTAAAAAATGCAAAGTAAAAATGCCGTAATTTAATCGCATTAACTGCCCATCTTTAAAAATCCGCGAAAATTGACCATGACTGGCAATATTATCCCGCTGTACATATTGATTTTGAGGATTGGGAGTTAAAAAGTAGATCACCAGCATGGCTAAAATCGCAAAACCTGCGATTACAAAAAATAACCCTTGCAAACCAAGCCAATGGGTCAATCCCGGTCCGATAATCATCGCCACCGCAAAAGCGGCACCAATACTCATTCCAATACTCGCCATTATTTTGGTGCGTTGCTCGTCACGGGATAGATCGGCGGCTAATGCCATGATTGCACTGGCGATAGCGCCGCAACCTTGCAACAGACGACCGGCAATCACGCCATATATATGATCACTTAAACCTGCAACCAGACTGCCGATAAAAAACAACACCAAACCAAATAAAATAATTGGTTTGCGACCGTAGCGATCGGATAACCAACCAAAGGGAATCTGAAAAATAGCTTGAGTAAGACCATAGGCACCGATGGCTAGACCTATTAATGCAGGCGTATAGCCCTTAAGCGATTGTCCGGCCAAGCTAAATACCGGAAGCAACATAAAGAGTCCCAACATTCGTAAAGCAAACACGCTGCTAAGAGTAATTGCCGCTCGACGTTCTTCAGCATTCATTTTATGGGATTGTGTTGCTTTTGTTTGGCTATTCATTTTGCGCTGATGGCCCTTATCGCGTTATTATAGCGAGTCCGATCCTTCGATCTCATCATTTTGGCGTCCATTATACAAGATCACTTATGAATCACATAGAAGTAAGGGGTGCAAAAACCCACAATTTAAAGAATATTAGTGTAAAAATCCCTCGCGACAAGCTCACCGTCATCACGGGACTTTCTGGTTCAGGTAAATCATCCTTAGCCTTTGACACTTTATATGCCGAAGGGCAAAGGCGCTATGTTGAATCCTTGTCGGCCTATGCACGGCAGTTTTTATCGCTGATGGAGAAGCCTGATGTCGAACATATAGAAGGATTGTCACCGGCGATTTCCATTGAACAAAAATCCACCTCGCACAATCCACGATCCACGGTGGGTACCATTACTGAAATTTACGACTATTTACGATTGCTTTTCGCCAGAGTAGGTGAACCTTTTTGCCCCGACCATAATGTGCCATTAAAAGCTCAAACCATTAGCCAAATGGTTGACCATACCCTCGCACTCGAAGAAGGCAGCAAGCTTTTACTGCTTGCGCCAGTGGTGAATAATCGCAAAGGAGAACACCAAAACTTATTTGATGAGTTACAGGTGAAGGGTTTTATTCGTGCCCGTATCAACGGCAAAACTTACGAGCTGAGTGAAGCGCCTAAACTCGAACTTCACAAAAAACACACCATTGAAGTGGTCGTGGATCGATTCAAAGTTCGTAAAGATATGAAGCAGCGATTAGCCGAATCTTTTGAAACGGCTTTAGAACTGGCCGATGGTATCGCCAAAATTGCACCAATGGAGATTAAAGATAAACAACAAGAAATTACTTTTTCAGCCAAATTTGCTTGTCCACAGTGTGGCTATAGTTTAACTGAATTAGAACCTCGGTTATTTTCTTTTAATAATCCAGCAGGAGCTTGTGATACCTGCGATGGTTTAGGGGTTGATCAGTTTTTTGATCCCGACCGTATTGTTGTTAATTCTGACGTTTCTCTCGCTGGCGGTGCTATTCGCGGCTGGGACAGACGCAGTGTTTATTATTTTCACATGCTCAAATCCTTAGCCAAACATTATGCCTTTGATATCGAAAAACCATTTAAAAAGCTAACTAAAAAGGTTCAAAAAACCATCCTTTATGGCAGCGGTAAAACTCAAATAGAATTTGTCTATTCCAATGACCGTGGCGATATGATGAAGCGTGTACATCGTTTTGAAGGTATTATCCCTAATATGCAAAGACGCTACCATGAAACCGAATCCATGGCGGTACGAGAAGAATTACAAAAATACATGACCAAACAAGCCTGCCCTTCCTGTAAAGGTACAAGGCTAACCCTATCAGCTCGATCAGTTTTTATCAAAAAGAAGAACCTACCTCAACTCACAGCATTACCCATTGATCAAGCCTATGATTTTTTTAGCCAATTAAAACTTCCCGGCAAGCGTGGAAAAATCGCCGACAAAATCCTTAAAGAAATACGCGACCGATTAGAATTTTTGGTCAACGTCGGTTTAGAATATTTATCCTTGGAGCGCAGCGCTGACACACTATCCGGCGGTGAAGCTCAGCGGATCAGACTTGCCAGTCAAATTGGTGCAGGGCTTGTAGGTGTCATGTATGTGCTTGATGAACCTTCCATCGGTTTACATCAAAGGGATAATGAACGCTTACTCAAAACATTGCGTCATCTGCGTGATCTCGGTAACACCGTTATCGTGGTAGAACACGATGAAGAAGCAATCCGTAGCGCTGATCATATTTTGGATATTGGGCCAGGTGCAGGCGTTCATGGTGGTCAAGTCATCGCCGAAGGCAAGCTCAAAGATATTTTAAAAAACAAGCAATCGTTAACCGCTAAATATTTATCTGGAAGGGAGAAAATACATCTGCCTGAAAAACGAATAGCGGCTAAAAACAATCATTTTTTTGAATTAAAAGGTGCTACGGGTAACAACTTACAGTCAGTCGATTTAAAACTCCCTATCGGAATTTTCACCTGCATTACAGGCGTTTCAGGTTCCGGAAAATCCAGTTTAATCAATAATACACTTTACCCCATTGCAGCCACCGATTTAAATCGCGCCACTAGTTTAACCCCATCAGCTTACAAAAGTTATACCGGCATGGAACATTTCGATAAAGTGGTCGATATTAACCAGGCGCCCATTGGACGAACACCTCGTTCCAACCCTGCCACCTATACCGGTATTTTTACTCCTATCAGAGAACTGCTGGCCGCCACTCAAGAGTCAAGAACCCGCGGCTATAAACCCGGTCGCTTTAGTTTTAATGTGAAAGGCGGGCGCTGTGAAGCCTGCCAAGGTGATGGCGTAATAAAAGTGGAAATGCACTTTTGCCAGACATGTATGTTGCTTGCGATGTTTGCAAAAGTAAACGATACAATCGAGAGACTTTAGAAATCACCTACAAGGATAAAAATATCCATCAAATATTAGAAATGACTGTAGAAGATGCCCGCGATTTTTTTGATGCGATCCCAGCAGTTGCGCGTAAATTACAAACGCTTATCGATGTCGGTCTTTCTTATATTTGCCTAGGGCAAGCAGCAACCACTTTATCCGGTGGTGAAGCTCAGCGAGTCAAATTATCCAAAGAACTCAGTAAGAGAGACACCGGAAAAACTCTGTATATTTTGGATGAACCCACAACCGGATTACATTTTCACGATGTCAAACAACTACTAGCCGTTCTGCACCGATTAAGAGATCACGGCAATACCGTGGTTGTCATCGAACACAATTTAGATGTGATCAAAACCGCAGATTGGATCATTGACCTCGGGCCTGAAGGCGGCAGTAAAGGTGGGCAAATCATTGCCCAAGGAACACCGGAAACAGTGGTGAAAAATAAAAAATCCTTTACCGGAAAATTTTTGAAACAGGTTTTAGATCAAGCAGCAGTGAAATAATTAAAGTATGAGGTTTAATCTATCATTTCATTTGCTTGGTAGACAAAATCAAAACCGCTTAGATTGTCAATTGGACTGGCAATCTATGCGGTATTTATAAGTCTAACAGCGATTACCGAGGAGTAAATCACTGCAACACTCATGAGATACAATGTCAATGAACAAACCAGACTGACTCATACCATCTATTAGCATATTCGTCACTTAATCCTCAAAAGATCGATGCCATAAAGTGCAATTTGTTTATCTTTGGTAACCAACTGTAATCCTTCAGCTTGTGCTTGCGCGATAAGCATTCGATCAAATGGATCATGATGATGTTTAGGTAAACGCCCAGCTTGTTTTCCATGATAAAGGCTAATGGGAAGCGGTATAAAACCTTCTTCTTCGATAATACTATCCAAATCATCCGATACTTTTAATTTACCCATTGCGCTTTTAATCGACATTTCCCAAATACTCGCGGCACTTACGTAAACGAGATTTTGTGGGTCTGCGATGGTTTTTCTTGCCAATTCACCGAGTTGTGGTGCATCAGATAACCACCATAAAATAGCATGGGTATCGAGTAGAAGGTGTTTCACAAATCACCCTCGAAAAGAGCGATTAAATCTTCAGGTGTATTATCAAAATCGTCACTCATGATAATTTGCCCTTTTAAACGACCGGGTTTTCTCGGAGTTTTCTGAGCACGGTGTGGCGTTAAATCAAGATAAGGCTTACCCGCTTTGGCAATAACAACCTTTTCACCTTGCCACGCTTTTTCACCGAGTTTTGATAATTGACTTTTCGCTTCATGCATATTTACCTGCATATTAACCTCTGGACTTAGCTAAGCTTAGTCTATATTTTAGGCTAAGCTAGAGCATTTGTCACTTTTAAATGGTTATTTCCCAGAAAATCAACACTGAATCATTACATCAGTTTCTTAAAATACGGCTGTAGATCTCGCTCTGACCATAAAATCAATGACTTAGCGTAAAATATTGGCTCAATTCGATCAAACCAAAGCTGCCTGTCCATTATTTTTATGGCTAATATCCTACAACAATCCAGGTCAATTTCCTACACGCATTGCAGAAATGGCTTACAAATTGAATGGCTGATTGCTGTTATTATTGGCTTTATGGAATTTTCTTCAAGGATGGAGCATGGCAATCAAGCGCAGTGAATTAATAGATGATGAAAACGCGGGTTATTATCACCTGATGAGCCGTTGCGTTCGGCGAACTTTTCTGTGCGGTAAAGATAAAGAAACCGGGCAGAAGTTATGAACATAGAAGGCAGTGGATTGAAAACCGAATATTAGAGCTGGCGAATGTATTTGCCATTGAGGTTTATGCTTATGCGGTTATGAGCAACCACTATCACCTTGTCGTTTACTTTGACCCAAAAGCGCCCAATCAATGGACTGATTTAGAGGTCGCGGAGCGATGGCTAAAGGCTTATCCTGGTAAGCTGGATAAACCCAAGTATCAACAGCAACGGGAGTTAAGGCTTCAAGCCATTATCAATAACCAGAAACAGCTAAAGACCATTAGAAACAGGCTCGGTAGCCTATCTTGGCTCATGAGCCGAATCAATGAGCCCATTGCAAAAGGAGTAATAAAGAGGATTTTGTCAGCGGTCATTTCTGGGAGTCTAGATTTAAGTCACAAGCATTATTAGATGAAGCCGCGCTACTAACCTGCATGGCTTATGTCGACTTAAACCCCATCCGTGCCAACATGACTAAAACGCTGGAAGAAAGCGACCATACCAGTATTCAAAAACGAGTTAAAAACATGACGGAAGAGCAACTTAATCAAGCCGTCAAAAGCCTTTCCGGTGAAATTAAAAACCGCTCTATGGTTTTGAAACTGAAAGATTATATCGAGCTGGTGGAATGGTGCGGAAAATCCATAGCCTACCCCAAGAAATCAAAAATGCCTGCCCATATCAAGTCCACCCTCGCTCATCTCAATCTACAACCCAATCAATGGCTCGGACAAGTACAACACTTTGGGACGCATCAAGGTTATTTCGTTGGTAAACTAATTTTATTGCAGCAAAAAGCTGAAGAATTAAAGAAAAATGGTTAAAAGGCTTTAAAACCTGCCGGAAATTAATGATTTAACAACACAAAAAGTAAAATCCATCATCGTAATGCCTTTCTTAGCACCTAAGAGATTGAACCTCGCCTGAAATTCGGATAATTAAGCGATATTCAAACAAAACGCCTTCCGTCCTGCAAAAATAATTAATTTCATCACCAAGCCTCAAAAAAAACGCTATTCTAGGAGGATACCTTCTGGATTTC
>JAUZSK010000013.1 GCA_030949565.1 Enterobacterales bacterium | reverse complement strand
AACATAATCAATAATAGCGTCATCAAAACGATCACCACCAATACGAACGGAATCAGAAGTAACCACGCCATTAAGTGATAAGATGGCAATTTCAGTGGTTCCACCACCAATATCGACCACCATAGAGCCTCTCGCTTCACCCACTGGCAAACCAGCGCCAACCGCCGCTGCAACCGGCTCTTCGATTAAATAGACATCTCTCGCGCCTGCACCGTAAGCTGATTCTTTAATGGCTCGTCTTTCTACTTGAGTGGAGCCACAGGGAACACAAATAAGAACCCGCGGACTAGGGCGCATAAAAAAGCTGGAATCATGTACTTTACGAATAAACTCTTGCAACATTTTTTCAGTCACTTCAAAATCTGCAATTACACCGTCTTTTAAAGGACGAATAGCGACAATATTGCCCGGTGTTCGACCAAGCATGGCTTTGGCCTCTTTTCCAACGGCGGCGATAGTCTTGTGGCCGCCTCTTTCATGACGAATAGCCACAACCGAAGGCTCATTAAGCACGATACCATGCTCTCTCATATAAACTAAGGTATTAGCTGTTCCAAGATCAATGGATAAATCAGCGGAAAATAATCCTCTTACCTTTTTAAACATAATTTATTTTAACCCTATTGCCGAAATACTTTAATAGTGATAATTATCGCCTACTTCCTGACTAAACAGAAGCATTTGAAATTAATATCTGTTATTTTTACCTCTAAATAGTCATACTTTTGAATAAATGAGCGCTTTTACTCATCATTTTTGGTAATGAATAGGATTAAACATGTCACAAATACTCATTAGCCTTGCAAAGGCAGAGAACTACCAAGCCATTGCTGACTTTGCCGCCCCAATCTGGTATCAACATTATACGCCGATTATTGGGCAACAGCAGGTTGCCTACATGCTCGATAAATTTCAGAGTGTAGACGCTATCAAGGATCAAACAAAACAAGGCTATCAGTATTATTTAGTACAAATAGAAAACCAGCTAATAGGCTATTTTTGCATTCAGACACGAGCCGATGACAGCCTGTTTATCAGCAAATTTTATCTGAATTCTGCCAGTCGTGGGAAAGGAGTTGGAAGGAAAATGTTGGAAAAAATCGAGTCCATTGCACTAGAACAAAACTGTCAAACAATCGAACTAAGCGTCAATAAAGAAAACCCTGCATACAAGATCTATCTCAAACTAGGTTTTATTTGTCAAAAACCTGTCCAGTTTGATATTGGCAATGGCTATATTATGGATGATTACTGGATGGTTAAAACGCTGTAGCAATCAAATAACTGCTTTTAAACCCGACTAATGGATTAAACGACGGTTAGAGTAGTAATTCTATTTTGCCACAAATAGGTAAACTTTTAAGATTGTATAGAAGATTATCTTCCGGCTTGACTGACCAATCACCCGGCAAAGCAAAAGTAGCCAAGAAATTGTCATCATCGCAGGTTAATCGGACCGGACATCTTCCACCCTTGTATGGCTTAATGGTATCTAGCAGCTCTTCCGCTAACTCTGCTCCCACATTGAAGTTAATTGCGATCTCTAAGTACTGGCTTCTTTCTTCTCGTAGGTCCACAAAACGCTGAACATTGACCACACTCATTTTTAATCCTGAAGAATAATCATCGGTCGAGATATCACCTTTGGCAACGATAACTTGATCCTTTATCAGAATATCCTTACTTGACTCATACAGTTCGCTGAATACCATTAGATCAAGTCGCGCACTTTGATCATCGAGCGTAACAATGGCCCAATTAAGCCCTTTTTTGGTTTTCATGACCCGAACATTAATAATTAGCCCAGCAATCAGTTGATGATCACCTCGCCGCGTGGGCTGTAGCGCGTTAAGTCGGTGCTGGCAGAATTTTTTAATCTCGGGTAAATAGCGATCAATGGGGTGTCCGGTTAAATAAAGCCCTAGATATTCTTTTTCACCTTCGAGAACGCGACTTTCCGGCCAAGGCCTTACTTGAGTAAAAGATAGGTTTTGCTCCGCCCCCTGCTCCGTTGGTATTCCAAATAAATCGTTTTGCCCGAGCTCTCGGTTACGCTTAAACTGCTCTGCGCTTTTGGTAGCCTGTTCGAGTGACGCCATTAGGATGGCTCTGTCTGGTCCCAACTTATCTAACGCGCCCGCTTTAATCAAAGCTTCTAAACAACGTCGATTGGCTTTTTTAAGATCAATGCGATTACAAAAATCCAAATATGAATCTTTACCTTACGCTGTTACAGGCTTCAACAATCAAATAATGATTGCCGCGGCTTCATAACGCGTACCAATGGCGCAGAGTAGCATAATAATCGACTGCTCTGCCCATGTTGTTAGCTTACCAAGGCTGCTGATTCACGTCTGGAGAGCGTATTTTTAGCCTATTTTTTGGCGTCATCCACATAGATAACCACTTTTTCAGTATTATCCATATCAGCTGACATCACCGCCGCCATAAAGGCCGCCGGATAATGGGTTTTAAGCCATGCGGTTTGGTAAGAAACTAATGCGTAGGCGGCGGAGTGTGATTTATTGAATCCATAACCGGCAAATTTTTCCATTAAATCAAATATATTACCGGCTAACTCTGCATCGATTTCTCTCTCGCCAGCGCCCTTAATAAAAATCTGTCGCTGCTGTTGCATCACTTCTTCTTTTTTCTTACCCATGGCGCGACGCAATAAATCGGCACCACCTAAACTAAAATTGGCCAACACTTGAGCAATCTGCATCACCTGCTCTTGATATAATATAATGCCGTAAGTTGGCTCTAGAACCGGTTTTAAATCGATGTGTTGAAAATCAGAATGAGGATAGGCAACCTCTTGCTTACCGTGTTTCCGATTGATAAAGTCATCCACCATACCCGATCCTAATGGACCTGGTCGATACAGCGCAACTAGCGCGATAATATCTTCAAAGCGGCTGGGTAACAGCTTAACAATCAACTCTTTCATACCGCGAGATTCTAGTTGAAAAACCGCTGTAGTTTTGGCTTCCTGTAATAATTTAAAGACTTCTGGATCTTCTAAATCGATAGATTCAATATCGATCTTACCACTGGACAAGGCAATCGAACTATTAATGGTGTCCAGAGCCCAATCAATAATGGTGAGAGTCCTTAATCCAAGGAAATCAAACTTAACCAGCCCGGCAGTTTCAACATCATCCTTATCAAACTGAGTCACCAGACCGCCACCCGAATCATCACAGTAGAGCGCTGAAAACTCGGTTAAATCTGCGGGCGAGATCACCACCCCACCGGCGTGTTTACCGGCGTTTCGGGTAATACCTTCGAGCTTTAATGCCATGTCCCATAAGCCTTGAAATTCCTCTTCTGACTCATAACGCTGCTTTAGTTCAGGCTCTCGCTCCCAGGCTTTTTTTAGTGTCATACCCGGCTCAAAAGGGATTAATTTAGATATTTTATCAACGAAACCATAAGGTTGATTAAGCACTCGCCCCACATCCTTTATAACCGCTTTAGCGGCTAATCGCCCAAAGGTGATTATCTGTGAGACGCTATTTCTTCCATATTTATCAGCCACATAATCAATGACTCTATCTCGACCATCCATGCAAAAATCAATATCAAAATCCGGCATTGAAACTCTTTCAGGGTTTAGAAAACGTTCAAACAATAGCTCGTATTCCAAAGGGTCTAGATCGGTAATATCTAATGAATAGGCAACTAAAGATCCGGCGCCTGAACCACGTCCAGGACCCACCGGTATGCCATTATTTTTACTCCATTGAATAAAATCGGCAACGATTAAAAAATAACCCGGAAAACCCATTTGATTAATCACATCCAATTCTCGTTTAAGACGCGCATCGTAGGGTTTTCGTTTTTCAGCAAAATCCTCCGCACTCGGATCAAGCAACTTTACCAAACGTTTTTCTAATCCCAGTTCACTAAGCTGACAAAAATATTGCTCTGTGGTCAGGCCATCAGGAATGGGATAATTAGGTAAAAAGTATTCACCCAGATGGATATTCAAATTACAACGCTTAGCTATCTCAATCGTATTTTCTATGGCTTCAGGAATATCCGAAAACAACTGGCACATCTCTTCCGGGCTTTTTAAGTACTGTTGTTTAGAATAACTCTTGGGCCGACGGGGATCATCCAGAACACGTCCTTGATTAATACAAACTCTAATTTCATGTGCATCAAAATCTGTTTCCCGTAAAAAACACACATCGTTGGTGGCGACTACCGGGGTGCCTGAGGCCTGGGCAAAACTGGCGACTAAATGGATGTAATCGCCTTCGCTCACCCGCTGAGTACGTTGCAATTCAATATAAAAGCGACCGTTAAACTGCGCTTGCCAAAAACCGAGACATTCGGCAGCCTGTTGATGGTTACCAGCCAATAGTGCTTTGCCAATATCGCCCTCTTTACCACCAGAAAGCAAAATAAGACCTTGGTTAAACTGCTTAAACCAATCCTTTTCAACAATGGGTTTTCCCAGTTTTTGATTTTCTAAATAGGCTTTTGAAACTAACTTTTTAGCATTTAGGTAACCCTCCTCATTCATGCACAAGAGAGTAATTCTGAATTCTTTGTTGTCCGTGTCAGGATCGTTGACCAATAAATCCACTCCTACGATGGGTTTAATCCCCATGGCGCGGGCTTTTTGGTAAAACTTAATCAAACCACAAAAATTGACGTGGTCAGTCATGGCAACCGCAGGCATATTAAGTTTGTTAGACAATTCTAAGGTATCATTGATTCGGCAAATACCATCAACCATCGAATATTCAGAATGCAGCCGTAGATGAACAAAGGATTGTTGATCAGAGTTAGTGAGCTTGTTCACCGGATCGGTCGGTCGGATAAGTTGTTGTTGCTTGCTCGGGATCTGATCTTGGCTCATCGATTGGTCACTCGCAACCATCTGATAGCGCAAGTCGCTTTCTTACTGGGGCAAAGCTTCTGCGGTGGATGCTTAAAACACCCCGCGCTTGTAATGCCGCAAGATGCGCTTTAGTGGGATAACCTTTATGTTGAGCAATACCATATCCTGGATAGAGCTGATCGAGTTGGAGCATTTCTTGATCTCTGGCGACTTTGGCAATAATGGATGCCGCGCTAATGGCTGGAATTTTAAGATCACCTTTGATGATCGCTTCGCTACTACAGTTTAAATCAGGGCAGCGATTGCCATCAATTAAACAATGGTTAGGCTTTATAGATAGAGCCTCAACGGCTCTTTTCATGGCTAATAAGCTAGCTTGTAAAATATTAATTTGATCGATTTCTTCCACTTCCGCTCGCCCTAATGCCCAGCACAGAGCCCGTTCTTTAATTGCAATCGAAAGTAGTGAGCGTTTTTTCTCGGTGAGTTTCTTTGAATCCGTTAGACCTATGATGGGCCGTGCAGGGTCGAGAATAACAGCCGCAGCGACAACCGCTCCGAGCAATGGTCCGCGCCCGACTTCATCCACTCCTGCAATCCAATCAACTTTGGGCATGACTAGCCGCTTGCAGCAATTGAACAATACTTTGGGCCGCTTTGGTATTACCGCCAAGGCGAAGATCCTGATGTAATTGATTAAAATTGTGTATCATTGCTTCCGAGTAGTCCTTTTCTAATAATCGCTTAATCTCAGTAACGATATTAACAACTTCGCATTCATCTTGCATTAACTCCTTCACCAAATTTTTACCCGCTAGCAGGTTTGGCAAAGCAAATTGCTTGATCTTTAATAACTGTCGATAAATCCAAAAGCTAAAATTAGAAACCTTGTACGCTACTAGCATTGGACGTTTAAGCAGCATCGCTTCTAGAGTGGCCGTTCCAGAAGCGAGTAAAACCACATCAGCGGCTTGCATAACTTCACGCGAGCGACCATCAATCAAATGAATAGTGATCTGCGATTGACCAGTTTGTAAGTAGGTTTCTAATTGCTTGCGTCTTTTAGCGTTGGCACAAGGTATAACAAAGACAAGGTCAGGGTACAGCTTTGCAAGCTCTATGGCTGAATCAATAAAAGGCTTTAATAGAAACTTCATTTCCGAACCACGACTACCGGGTAAAATTGCCAGAATCTTTTTATCAGTTTCTAGACCTAGACATTGCCTTGCTTGGTTTTTATCAAGTTGCAAAGGTATTTGCTCGGCCAAAGGATGGCCAACACAAACAGCAGGAAGCTGATATTTCTTGTAGATCGCTAATTCAAAAGGAAATAAACAAATCATTAAAGAGACGCTTTTGACTATTTTATGTATTCGATTTTCACGCCATGCCCATACTGATGGACTCACATAATGCACGCAGGTAATACCTTTAGCCGTCAACTGGTACTCTAATTCAGTATTATAAACCGGTGCATCAATACCAATAAAACAATCGACCTGTTGAGAAATAATTTCCTTCGCTAATTGACGCCTTTGTTTTAATAATTCAAATAATCGCGCGATGATTGGCATAATGCCCATAACCGAAAGACGTTCCATAGGATAAACTATTTGCAGACCTTCGGCCTTCATCAAAGGCCCGCCAATACCTCGAAATTGAGCATTGGGATAGTGTTTTTTTAATTCATGGATTAAACCAGATCCAAGTATGTCACCGGAAGCTTCTCCTGCTACCAAATAAAATAGTGGAGCCGTTAAGTTCTGCTGTTCCGAATTATGAGTGTCTAATGTTTGAGCATCGGATGACGTTGCAATAGAAGAATCACCATCCAATGTCTGACTATTTTCAATTTGGTTTAGCGTTTGTATTGAGGACTTTGTCACACTTGATCCTTAGTAAAGTAGGGTAAACGCTAAGTGAAAAAACAAAACGAATGAGGTCGAGAATTAACGCGCGATACCACGCTGAGAATTTTCAATAAATTCAACCAGCTGTGTGATGACCGCTGAACCCTGATCTAGTTCTCTCACTTGTTGTTTAGCATCTTCTATTCGAAGCGCTTGGCGATAAATGACTTTATAGGCTTTTCTTAGCAATGAAATTTCGTCACTCGAAAATCCTCGACGTTTTATACCTTCTACATTGATTGAACGCGGAGCGCCTTCGGCAAATAAAACAAAGGGTAATATATCCTGAGTCACATGGCTACGGATGCCCAAAAAGGCGTGAGCACCAATGTGACAAAACTGATGCACGCCTGAAAATCCTCCAAGAATGGCCCAATCGTCGATCACCACATGACCCGCTATGTTGGAGCTATTGGCTATAATAATATGGTTTCCAATGACACAATCATGCGCGATATGAGTATAAGCCATCAAAAGATTGTCATCACCAATACTAGTTTGTTGACGATCTTGTGCGGTTCCTCGATGTATAGTACAACACTCACGAACCACATTATTATTGCCGATAAGTGTGCGAGTTGGTTCACCTTTATATTTTTTGTCCTGATTGGCTTCACCAATTGATGAAAATTGGTAAAAATGATTATTGCTTCCAATCTTGGTGTGACCATTAATAACCACATGCGGTCCGACAATAGTACCACTACCAATTTCGACATTTTTTTCAATAATACTAAAAGGACCAACAGTCACATCTTCAGCTAGTTTAGCCGAAGGATGGATCACAGCACTTGGATGGATCATTAGACTATACCCTGTTTTGAGCACATTAATTCGGCGCTACAAACCACTTTACCATCAACTAACGCTTCCGCATCAAACTTCCACATGGTTCGTTTACGCTTGATAAGAGTCACTTTTAAAATGATCTGATCGCCAGGTTCTACCGGTTTTTTAAATCGTGCTTTATCGATCGCGACAAAATAATAAAGGGAGCTTTCATCCGGTTTTTCGCCTAAGGTTTTAAAGGCTAATATACCTGTCGCTTGCGCTAAAGCTTCTAAAATTAAAACCCCTGGCATCACTGGTCGATGCGGGAAATGCCCCGTAAAGCAAGGCTCATTAACGCTCACATTTTTTATGGCCGTCAAATATTCCCCAACTTTATAATCAATGACACGATCCACTAATAGAAAAGGATAGCGGTGGGGTAAATGCGCCATAATTTCATAATTATCAAGCTGACCGATTGGATTATTATTTTCACTCATTGTTTTGTCCATCGTGTTTTTGATTATATTCCTGCTGTTTAAGCTGCTTTTCTAACTGTCTCAGACGCTTGGCCATATCATCTAACTGTTTAAACCTGGCTACATTTTTACGCCAAGCTTTATTGGTTTGTGCACCGGTGCCAGATGAAAATACAGCCGCTTCCTCATTGGATTTATTAACCAGAGTTCCCGCCGTTAAATGAGTACCCGCAGCTATATTTAAATGACCAATAATCGATGAACGTCCACTAAACGTGCAAGATTGACCAATGATAGAACTACCGGCGATTCCAGTAAATGCTGCCATAGCGGTATTTTCGCCAATTTCAACATTGTGCGCAATATGACATAGATTATCAATGATCACTCCATCGCCAATCAAGGTATCTTTAAGTGCACCTCGATCGATTGTCGTATTAGCACCGACTTCCACTCTGTCGCCAATCACCACCCGACCTAATTGCGGAATTTTGACCCAGCGACCGTTTTCATTGGCAAAACCAAAGCCATCACTACCGATAACCGCGCCGGATTGAATAGTACAATCACTGCCAATCAACGTGCGATGGTATAAGGTCACATTGGGGTAAAGGATGGTTCGTTGGCCTATTTGAGAGGCTTCAGCGACCACACAATTGGCACCAATGGATACATCATCGTCCAACACACAATCTTTGGCGATTACTGCTCCGGCTGCAATGCAGACGTTAGAGCCAATCTTAACCGTAGGATGGATATGCGCCTGAGATGATAGTTCTTCTGCCGGTGATGGTGTGGTATCGAGTGCTTGAGCCACCTTAGCATAAGCCAGATAAGGATCATCACACAAAATATGAGTGACAGATACTGGTTTAAGGTAGCCTTTAGAAAGCAAAACACAACCCGCTTGGGTTGTGTTGAGCTGAGATTCAAATTTGGCCTGGTTAAAAAATGAGACCTCATCTGAATGAGCTTCATCCAGTGATGAAACTCGTCTAATGCAAATCGAAGCATCACCCACCACTTGACCACCAACGATATCTGCAAGTTCAGCGACCGTTAATGATTGATGTTGCAAGGTTAATTATCCCGCTGGGTCACTTAATTTACTGATAACTTTATCAGAAATATCAATTGCTTTAGCACGAAATACGACAGCGTCACTGTTGAGTATTAAGTCATACTTCTCGTCCACTGCTAATTTATTTAAAATCGCTTGAATTTTCTGAAATATTTTATTCATCTCCGCTTGTCTAGCGCGTTGTGCGTCTTCTTTAAGGTTCTTTTGTTTTGCTTTAATTTCAGTGACCATTTTCTCGAGTTCACGATTTGCTTCAATACTTTGTGATTCAGTCATCGTCATGGCGTCACGCTTGTATCCTTCTTCCTTTTTCTTAAACTCACTGAGGAGCTTTTTTACCTCATCAATGCTGTCTTTTAGTTGAGCTTGCACTTTTGAATCAACAAGCTCTGTTTGTGGTATTTTACTGATGACCAAACGAGTATTAATAATACCTACTTTTAAATCAGCGGCAATTACACTAGTTGCAAATGAAAGCAACACAACGAAAGAAACTACTATTTTTTTAAACATCTTTTTAACCCTTATATTATATTTAACTACATTTTTTAGAAGCTTTGTCCTACATTAAAGGAAAAACCTTCCCTAATATCACCTGGCTGGCTTTTAAGTATTTTAGAAATACTAATAACTAGTGGCCCCATCGGAGATAACCATTGCAAGGATATTCCGGTTGAAGCTCGGTAAGTGTCCATATTTGAAAAGTCCGGTATTTTAGCAAACTCTATGGGATCAAGGCTAGAATATCTTTGCAGATCAAACTTAGTATCCCATAAATTTCCAACATCAACAAAAAAACTGCTTCTCAATGAGTTACTCGCCTCTGCAAAGGGTATCGGAAAAATGATTTCCATGCTAGCCAATACCTTAGCATTACCACCCACGGTACGACGACCAACGATGATTTGGTCAAAATCCGATGGTAACGTGGAGTCTAACTGTTGATCGAAACTATCAATCAAGCTGCTATCTGTCAAGGTTGTTGGCAGCCTAAAAATCTCTTTAGGACCGATGGTATTCCTTTGAAAACCACGCACGGTTTGAGAGCCTGAAGCAAAGAAATTCTCGAAATAGGGTAATTTATTACTATCGCCGTAACCGTCACCATAAGATAATTTCAACCGACTTAAAAACGACCATCCAGGTGCAATGGGAATATAGTGGTCAATCGCATAATCAAGTTTATAGAATTCAAGATCACTTCCAGGAATCGAGCCACTAACTGATAGAGACTGTTTAGTTCCACGATCTGGGAAAATACCACGATTTAGACTGTTTTTTATTAATGCGGAGGAAAATTTAACCAAATTATAAGATAAATCTGGATTAGCTCGGACATCCTGATTATTGTCCTCAAAGAAATCGATAATCTGTTGAGAAAGATTTCCGTTGGCACTTAAATCATTGGCCTGAAAGCCAACACCAAAATTAAGGCGTGTTAGCTCATTAATGGGATATCCGATACTAAAATCAATCGCTGCGGTATCTAGTAAAGTAGCAGCGATGTTAATTTCGCCGAAATCGGATGAACGGTAACTGGCGCCAGCGCCAAAACTGATAGCGTCAAGGGTAAAATAAGGATCGTAATAGTTCAGCGAATAATCCGTTGTAAAACTGTTCTTATTCACTGCGAAACCAACTGTTTTACCGGAACCTAGGAAGTTGTTGTGACTGACATTAGCATTAACCGACAGCCCGTAAACACTTCCATAGCCAAGACCACCAGAAATAGTACCTGCGGAACGCTCCTTGATTTGATAGTTAACATCAACGCGATCATTCTTTCCTTCTAACTTTGGAGTTTCTACTTCAACCTCTTCAACATAGGTTAAGCGCTGTAAAAGAATTTTGGTTCTTTCAACTTGTTGGGTGGACAAGGCGCCACCTTCCATCATTCGTGCTTCACGACGAAGCACCGTATCATTGGTCATTTCGTTACCGGCAAAATTAATTCGATTAACATAGACCTTTTTACCTGGGTCAACAAATATACTTAAATCAACTTTATTGCTACCGGGTTGAATATTAGGAACCGATGTTACTTTGGCAAAAGCATAGCCAAAATAGCCTAAATTCTGCTTGATTTGCTCTTCTGCGAAAGATATTGCCGCTGCCGAGTAGGTATCGCCTTTGGTTAATGGCATTAATTGTTGGAGTCTTTCTTCTGAAAGAATAACGTCACCACTAAATGATATCTTAGCCACTTCAAATTTCTCACCTTCATCAACATTAATGGTGACAAACATGCCTTTTCTGTCAGGAGAAATAGCAACTTGGGTCGAAGATACTTCAAACTTTAGATAACCTCGGTCGAGGTAGTAAGATCTTAATGTCTCTAAGTCGCCGGATAATTTTTCACGGGCATACTGGTCATCACTGGTGAAAACCGATAAGAAATTGCCAGTGGTTAACTCAAATTGGTCAAGCAGTTCTTCATCACCAAACAATTGATTACCGACAATATTGATTGACTGAATACGCGCAGGATCACCTTCATTAACCGTAAATTGCACCAACACACGATTTCTTGAACGGCGAATGATTCGGTTGGTTATTTTAACTGAATACTTACCATGAGAAAAATACTGCTCCTGCATTCCACCAATGATGTTTTTAATGGCTGCGGGATTATAAACCTCGCCTTTAGCAAAACCGGAATGCTTCATAACCTCAAGAATTTGTTCGGTTTTAATATCCTTATTACCATCGATGGTGATATCAGAAATAGTCGGTCGTTCTGCGATATCGATAAGGAGCTTATTACCATCGCGAAAAATGCGGATATCATCAAAACTTTCGGCCGAAAAAAGCGTTCGAATAATTAGCGGTACACGGCTGATTTCAAGTGTTTCACCAACTTGCAAAGGAAGCATATTAAAAAAGGTACCTAATTCCATGCGCTGAAGACCTTCTACTTTGATCTCCTCTACCACAAAAGAATCATTTTGCTTTTCGGTGCTGGCGGCTGAGACGCCTGCAGAAATAAGCGCGATCCACATAAATCCAGTGATTGTGTACACAAATCGGCTTGTCTGCTTTCGATACTTCATAATACCCATAAATAGTTAACTTCTTAATAATTGCTTTTGTTAAAGGCGGATTTTAGAAAAAACGCCATAAATCATTATAAATGGCAACTGCCATCAGTGTAAAAACCAACATCATACCAATTTGCAGACCAAATTCCTGCATTTTTTCGGATAAAGGCTTACCTTTTATCGCTTCAACCACAAAATAAAGCAAATGACCGCCATCTAGCATGGGGATTGGCAACAAATTGATGAAACCAAGGTTTACACTTATCATCGCCATAAATCGAATCAGGTAATTTAGCCCATAACTCGCACTAGCACCAGCACCTTCAGCAATGGATATTGGTCCGCTTAGGCTTTTAGTGGAAATTTCACCACTAATCAGCTTGCTAAACATCTTAAGGCTTAAATCTATCATATTAGCCGTTTCTTTAACCGCTAATCCAAAAGACTCAAACAAGCCTGCCTGTTGTTTGACTCGATATTTCGAGCGATCCATCAAAATACCACCAATCCCTATTTTGCCTTTGGATGGCTTATTTTTATCGGCAGAACCTATGACCACAGAAATAGGTATCAGTTCACCCTTTCGTTCGACTTTAAACATGACCCGTTGATTAGCACGGCTTTCCACCAATGGCTTCAGCGTTTGCCAAGAATCCACAGCAATAGCATCTATCTCTTTAATCGTGTCTCCCACCAAGATCCCGGCTTTTTCAGCAGGCCCCCCGGCAACAACCGACCCAACCTCAGCTACAGTCCTCTCTAACGGATGATAAAAGCCCAAGGAATGTAAAATTTGTGGGTTTTCATCGTCAAGAGTCCAGTTGTTAAGGTTTAAAGTGATGGCTTTAGGTATATCATTAGAGTGAGTGATGACTTCTAATTTCATTTTGCTACGTTCACCGAGCCTAATAGCAATGGCTTTGCTGAGATCGTGCATAGTTTGAATGCTTTCGCCATCCACTTTGACGATAATATCACCGCTTTCTAATCCTGCCTTTTGAACAATTGAGTTTTCAGGAATATAGCCTAGCTCTGGCAACACACCGGTAATTCCGGTCATAAACATCCACCAATAAAGTACAATGGCTAATAAAAAAGTTGGCAACTGGACCGGCAATTACCACCGCCATACGGACCCAAACCGACTTTTGATTAAAAGCCGATCCCTGATCTTCATCGGCTATGGGATTTTTGGACTCGCGCTCATCCAACATTTTGACGTAGCCGCCAAGAGGGATACTGCCGATAATATAGACTACTCCGTCTTTGCCACGTCTTTGGTAGAGAGCCTTGCCAAAACCAATCGAAAAGGTTAATACTTTAATCCCTAACTTGTGCGCAACCCAAAAATGACCGTATTCATGGATAGTGACGAGAATACCTAAGGTTAGAATAAATGCCGCAGTGTTCCATAAAAATTCCATAACTAGTCGAGCTCCGAGATCATATCTAAAGCGGTTTGTCGTGCTTTTTGGTTCATAGCAAAAACCGCTGTGGTGTTCTCTAATGTTTCAACTGGCGTTGCATCAAGGCTCATTTTTATGACCTGCGCTATTTGGGTAAATTGAATGCGGCCTTTTAAAAAGGCTGCGACGGCTACTTCATTGGCAGCATTAAGCACGCAGGGAGCGTTTTTTCCAATTTTAGCCGCATCGATGGCTAACGCCAAACAAGGAAAACGCTCAAAATCGGGTGGCCTGAAATCAAGACTGGCTATTCTAAAAAAATCTAATGGCTCAACCTCTGATTGAATTCGCTTGGGCCAACCCAAACAATGAGCGATAGGTGTTTTCATATCTGGATTACCCAATTGTGCAATCACCGAACCGTCAATATAAGACACCATGGAATGAATAATACTTTGCGGGTGAATCACGATCTTTATCTGTTCTATGCTCAGGTTAAACAAAAAACAAGCCTCAATAAGCTCTAGCCCTTTGTTCATCATCGTGGCAGAATCAACAGAAATCTTTTTACCCATATCCCAATTGGGATGAGCGCAGGCTTGTTCTGGTGTTTTATTGGTTAAAGAGTCAAGACTGACATCGAGAAAAGGTCCACCAGAACCGGTCAATAATATCTGTTGTACGCCGGCTAAATTAACCTGTCCGCTATTATCATATACCGGCAAAGATTGGAATATGGCGTTATGTTCACTATCTACTGGCAACAGCAGTGTGCCATGTTTTTGAACTTCAGCCATAAAAAGATCACCGGACATTACCAGAGCTTCTTTGTTAGCAAGTAATAACTTTTTGCCTAGCGTTACAGCGTTTAAGGTTGGCAATAACCCAGCGGCTCCAACAATTGCGGCGATAACAACATCTAAGCATAATTCATCGGCTAACACGGCTTGCTCGACCGCCTCTTGTCCGCCTAATACGCGAGTGCCTAGACCTTCTTGTTGGATAAGCTGCTCTAACTCATCGGCTGATGCTTGATCAGCCATTACTGCCAATTGAGGTCTAAATTCTTTGCATTGCTGCAACATGCGCTGGCTATTTTTGTTGGCGGTTAGTAACTGCACCTCAAACTGATTGGAATTAGCCGCTATCACTTTTAGCGCACTACAACCAATTGAGCCGGTTGAACCTAAGATGGCAACTTGTTCAAGCATTAAACCAACCGAAATAACTAAAGCTTAAATAAAACAAGGGGGCGACCGTGATAGTGCTGTCCAATCGATCTAACAGCCCACCATGGCCTGGTAATAAATTACCAGAATCCTTCACCTTGGCCACTCGTTTAAGTGCACTTTCGAACAGATCACCATACACAGAGATAATCGCTAGGAATAAGATGGTGGCCAAATAAATCCCCTTATGATCGACTTTAAGATGCAGCGGTTCGATCCCAAACCATCCAATCAGCAAGCTGAGGCTGATTCCGCCTAACACGCCTTCCCAAGTTTTATTAGGGCTGACCTTAGTTAACTTGGTTTTCCCAAAAAGCTTACCGGTCACAAAGGCGCCAGTATCAGCGGCCCAGATTAACAGCAGCATAAATAACAGCAGTTTACCGCCATAGTAAAAATCACCTAGTTGATAGCCCATATTACGAATGCTGACAAAGGCAAAGAAAAAAGCAGGCAATAAAATCAACCCTAATAATTCTCTCATAGCAAACACTTGCCACCACTGATTATTTTTTGAAAAACTAGCAACAATAGCCACAGCCACAAAAATCATGAAAGATGCAATCAATAAAACACTAATCGGCCATTCAAAATCTAAATAATTAGGCCACGTCAGTGAAGGCCAAAACTCTATCGGAATACTCAATTGCCACAGGACCAAAATAATTCCAATGACCAGCAGCGCGTACAGACTGCGTTGGATAGGCTTGCCAATCATGGATAATTTAGCCCATTCCAGTGCCATTCCGTAAACCAGTAGCACCAATATCAGCGAAAACCGTTCCAGCTCAAGTTTAAACAGCAGTAGAAACACTGCTGGTAGCAACAACAATGCGGTAATAATCCTCTTTTTTAACATCATTTTACCCTTTATTCATCATTGCTGGTTATTTGTGCTTTAGTTTGACCTGTGCTGAAGTTTGACCAAATCGTCTTTGTCGCAGCGCATAGTCGCTCAATGCTTTATCATAGGCAACAGAGTCAAAGTCCGGCCATAATTTATCACTAAAATAAAGCTCTGCGTAGGCCGCTTGCCAAATTAAAAAATTACTGATCCGCTTTTCGCCACCCGTTCGAATCAGCAGATCGAGTTGAGGCAATCCTTCGGTGGCTAAATTAGCCTCAATATCGGACTCTGTTAGCTCTTGCTTAGTCTTACCGGCCTTAAGGCATTGATTCACAGCATTCACAATGTCCCACCGACCACCGTAATTAGCGGCTATATTGAGCAAAAGCCCATCATTATTACAGGTTTGCGTCTCAGCTTCAAAAATACTCTGCTGTAACTTTGGTGAAAATTGTGTTGTATCACCAATAAAGCTCAATTTGACCGCATTTTTGTTGAGCATTTTCACTTCCCGTTTAAGGGCTAATACAAAAAGCTCCATTAAGTAGCTGACTTCATCCTTAGGCCGCGACCAATTTTCACTGCTAAAAGCAAACAAAGTCAGCGATTCAATACCCAGTTTGGCGCTGGACTCAACAATTTCGCGAGTTTTCTCTACACCTGCTTTATGACCAAAAGTTCGATTCCTATTTCGACTCTCTGCCCAACGGCCATTTCCGTCCATGATGATGGCGACATGCTTAGGTAAGTTATTCGTCTCCATAAGGACAAGTCTCAATCTCATTCAAGTTAGTGGCTGTCTTTGCAACCAAAAAATAACTATTCTAAAACAAATACGCCGTGTCAACTAAGGAGATAACACGGCGCAACCATTATTTCTCTATCAATTTCTAACTGGCGATACTTTTAACAATCACTCTAAGGACTATATTTCCATTAACTCTTTTTCTTTAACTGCCGACATGTCATCGATTTTTTGGACATGGATATCGGTAATTTTTTGTACTTCATCTTCTGCTCTACGTAGATCATCTTCGCTGATTTCTTTTTCACTTTCCAACTCTTTAAGCGTTGAATTAGCATCACGACGGATATTTCTGACCGCAACTTTAGCGGCTTCAGCCTCACTACGAACAATTTTCGTCATATCTTTACGACGTTCTTCGGTCAGTGCAGGCATTGGCAAACGTATTACATTTCCCGCGGTATTGGGGGTGATACCCAAATCGGATTCCATCAAGGCTTTCTCAACCGGTTGAACCATTGAAGCTTCAAAGGGTTGAACCACTAGGGTTCGCGAATCCTGAACTGAAACGGTTGCCGCCTGGGTCAATGGCGTATTAACACCATAATAGGAAACACTCAAATGAGCCAACAAGCTTGGATGGGCACGCCCAGTTCTAATTTTCTGTAAACTAAGCCGGAAGGATTCTATGCTTTTATCCATTCGGGATTGGGCATCATCTTTAATTTCATTAATCACTTGTATGACCTCTATACAAATTTTCCGTTAAAAAAGGACACTATTTTATCAACAGTGAATTAAAGTACCTTCGCTACCATCGACCACTGCAGCAACTAAGGCACCAGGTTTATTCAAGTTAAACACTCGAATCGATTTATTGTGATCACGGGCTAAACAAAAAGCGGTTAAATCCATGATGCCAAGTTCTTTATCGAGGGCTTCACTATAGGTCACATGATCATACAATATGGCATCGGGATTTTTATTTGGATCATCTGAGAAAACACCGTCAACTTTAGTCGCCTTTAAAATAACGTCAGCATCTATTTCTATGCCACGTAAGCAAGCGGCGGTATCGGTAGTAAAGAAAGGGTTGCCCGTTCCAGCAGTAAAAATAACCACTTGAGAGTCCTGCATAAATCGAATTGCAAAGCGTCGGTCATAATCTTCACAGACACCGGTCAGTGATATGGCAGACATCACTCGGGTACCCACTTTGATTCTTTCTAAAGCATCCTGCATGGCTAGGGAATTCATAACCGTTGCAAGCATCCCCATATGGTCGCCAGCGACTCGGTTCATTCCTGCGTTAGCCAGTTTTTCTCCACGAAATAAGTTGCCACCACCGATAACCAGCCCAATTTGGATGCCTTGATCGATGACTTCTTTGATTTCTGCCGCTATTCGGTCGAGTAGGCTCGGATCGATACCAAAAGACTCTGCACCCATAAGGGCTTCGCCACTGAGTTTAAGAAGAACTCTTCGACTTTTTTTGGTGGGTGCAGAACTTGGCATATTTTATTTTCCTATTGTAAAGTTTCCTACTAATCCTATTAAGCTAGATGGCAGTTTGGCCAATTAGCCTTTTACTTGAGCCATCACTTCGGCGGCAAAATCATCTTCTGCCTTCTCAATACCTTCACCGACTTCAAGTCGAATAAGGCCTGTCACTTCAGCTGAATTAGATTTTAACAAATTACCTACCGTTGTCGATGGATCTTTTACAAAAGCTTGGCCAGTTAGACAAACTTCGGCAGCAAATTTGCGCATACGACCGACAACCATTTTTTCTGCTATATCAGCCGGTTTGCCACTAGCAATCGCCTGCGCGGTAAAGATTTCTTTTTCATGATTATACACATCTTCAGAAATCTCTTCAGGGGTAATAAACTGAGGATTAGTTGCTGCGGCATGCATAGCGATATCTTTTGCTAAATCAGCATCGCCACCTTTAAGCGCAGCAATCACGCCGATACGTCCACCGTGAATATAGGCAGCAAGCACACCATCATCCGCAGCCAGTGTCTTAACGCGTCTAACGGTGATATTTTCACCAATTTTAGCGATTAAGTTAGTTCGAGCGGTCTCAACGGTTTCACCAGAGGCAACTGTGGCTGCATTTAAGGCTTCAATTGAATCAGTTTTATTGGCCAATGCGGCATCCGCTACCGCTTGAGTAAATGCAATAAAATTCTCATCTCGAGCAACAAAATCTGTTTCGCTATTGATTTCAACCATCACCGCAAAATTACCTTGCTCATTACTTTTTACCACAATTGCGCCTTCTGCAGCGACACGACTAGCCTTTTTCTCAGCTTTGGCCGCGCCAGATTTACGCATATTGTCAATTGCCTGTTGAATATCACCATCAGTTTCAACTAGGGCTTTTTTACATTCCATCATGCCAGCGCCAGTTCTTTCGCGCAGCTCTTTTACTTGTGCAGCTGTGATTGCCATTTTGTTCTCCACATTATTTCAATTTAAATTGTTCTTTTGGCTTAACCTTTCTTAAAAATTACTCTAGTGAGATTAAGCCAGCTAAAAAATAGGGGGCAAAGCCCCCTAACCAAAAGCTTAGCTTTTCAGATTACTCGGCTTTCGCGTCGCTATCGTCTTTTTTAGCCGCTACTTTTTTCGCTTTTGGCTTAGCTTTTGGCTTAGTTTCTTTTTTCTCTTCAGTCGCTTTTTCTTCAGCTACAGCTTTAGGTTTAGCTTTTACGGCAGGCTTAGCTTTCGCTACCGGTTTAGCATCGTCCGCTGGCTTAACTTCTTCTGTGTCCGCTTCTTTTTTAACGGCACGAGGCTTTTTACTTTTAACCACTTTAACTTTCTTGTCATCTGCTTTATTAGATGCGCCTGTCTGTTCTACAAACTCATCCGAAGGAGAAGCTTCAGCTGGTGCTGTTGCCACTGCTTCACGAGCATCAATGATGGTGTCTGCTGCCGATGAAAGATAAAGCTGCACCGCACTAATCGCATCGTCATTACCGGGAATAATGTAATCAACCCCATCTGGGTTGGAGTTACTATCCACAACCGCAATGACAGGGATACCTAATTTGCGAGCTTCTGCGATGGCAATATGCTCATGATCCGCATCAATAACAAACAACACGTCAGGTAGACCACCAATGTTTTTAATTCCGCCGATACTGGCTTCTAATTTAGTCATTTCACGACTTAAAAGAAGTCCTTCTTTTTTGGTTAATTTTTCGAAAGAGCCATCTTCACTTTGCTTTTCCAGTTCTTTTAAACGATTGATTGATTGACGAATCGTTTTGTAATTAGTCAACATACCGCCTAACCAACGCTTGTCAACGAAGAACTGGTCACAACGAGTGGCTTCTTGTTTAATCAGTTTGCTAGCAGAACGCTTAGTTCCAACAAACAATACTTTACCATTGCGTGCCGCAACTGAACCGAGGTAATTAAGTGCATCATTAAACATCGGCAGAGAATGTTCTAGGTTAATAATATGAATTTTGTTACGAGAGCCGAATATGTACGACTTCATTTTGGGATTCCAGTAACGGGTGCGATGTCCGAAATGCACGCCCGCCTGTAGCATATCACGCATAGTGACTTTAGCCATTGTATACTCCTGATTTTATAAGGGTTATGCTTCCACTGCTCCCATTGTCGAACTCAAAGGATTAACCTATTGAGCACCCCGACAAGTGTGTCGAACAGTGTGTGAATTAGAGCGAATAATGGATTAGTGATAAAATCAACTGAATACATACCCAGCTCGGCGCGCTTTATATCACATTTGACGGACTTAGAGCAATTAAAATCGCTTATTTAGTGATTATTTGTGTTATTTTGCTGTTCACTGATTAACTGCTGATTAATTTGGAAGCAAAGTTCTCGAAAAAGCCGTTCTCCTAGACCTTTTCGACAAAATAACCATGTTTTTTCCTGCTCACCCATTTTAAAGCGCAAAAAACAGAAATAGGGAGTTACCCAACTGCCAGTGTCTAGCTCTAGATAGCGCTGCTGATGGTTTCCTTGATCGACCAACCAGTTACTGCCAGTCCAACATAGCTCCTCCCCCAATTGATTAATCTTGAGATGCTCCTTATAGAATGCACGACCTGATAAGCCAATCACAACAAAAGCTAGAGAAATAGCCCAAAGAGGCTGTATCGCATAGATGGCCGCAATCAGCAAAAGCAAATAGCCCGCGATAATACTGCTAAAAATCCAATAACAAGGCTTAATGGGAAATCGACAGGCAATCATCGATTAACCGATGAATAATAATAGCTACAAAAGCTCACTAATTAATCAACTTAGAATTAAAGTGACATTTTCAGTTGAATCGATTTCAAAATTGGGTAGAGTTGCTCATGTGGGCAATCACCATAACCCATAATCCAAGTGTAGAGATCGGGATCGGGGTGTTCTAATAACTGAACAAAGGCGGTTTGCTGGTCGGCATCCAGTGAGCTAAAATCTCGTGCTAGAAAAGGTCCTAAAATCACATCCAACTCAAGCATACCTCGACGACACTGCCATTCTAATTTTCTCAGCAATAGACTGTCGGTTGCTTTGCTGTTTTGCGTAGGGTTTTGCTTCATCATTAAATTAGCTTGAGTGACGGTAAGGATATAGACGATAATAGCAAGCTCACCGCCAACTGCCAAGCGGCTATTCATAAGGTGGCTGTCATTGTCTTTGATAAAACGGCGTTTAGATAAAAGTAATTAGCACGCTAGCATTGTAGAGCCTATCAAGATTAGTTTAGTATAGGACCTCGAATTAATAACCGCCGGCACAAAACTGATCAATGAAAAGCTTAGCACCTAGGTTCCACTTAAACGATTATTGTCTTGTATCCGTAAAAGGCGACGGCGCTAGCAAATTTTTGCAAGGACAAATAACTATCAATGTTGAGCTGATCAAGCCTGACCAAGCTGCTTTAGCGGCCATTTGCAATGCAAAAGGACGTGTTATTTCTCTGTTTCATGTTTTTCGCATCGATCAAGATTTTTTCTTATTGCTACCTAAAAGCATCGCTCAACTCACCATTGACTACCTAAAAATCTACAGCGTGTTTTACAAAGTAATAATGGCTGAAGACTCTGAGCAAATAACTGTCACTGAAACAGCTAATCAGGGCACCTCAAAGGATTCACAGCCACAAGCTCAAAAAAGATTAGAAGAAAACCAATCACAGGTTGATTTAATAAGCATCCAACACACCTCTTTTTGCTTGGTATTGGGCCTGCAGCAGACATCTATAAATAAGACAAACCAAGAGGATGACAAGCAGTTTCTTTGGTACTGGCAGTTAGCCGACAATAAGATTTGCTGGCTGTCGGCTGAATCCAGCGGACAGTTTTTACCGCATAACCTTAATTTACCCTCACTAAAAGCCGTTGACTTCAACAAAGGCTGCTTCACAGGACAAGAAATCATCGCCAGGATGCAATATAAAGGAAAGCTAAAACAACAATTAGCTTTGTTACAAACTCAATCCAATCCTTCAGCAGAAAATAATAGACAAACTATCGAGTTATCACAGTCAAAAACCCTCTTTCAGCAAGGCAAGAAGGTCGGAGAAGTGGTTTGTCACGCTCATCATCCGCAGCAGGGTGACCGATTTATCAGTCTGTTAAAAAAGCCGCTTAATTCCTTAGAAAATTTTATGCTGGATGCAGAAAATCCCCCTATACTTAATTTAAAGGAATAACCTGTGGGATTGGGTGGAGCGAATGACTCCCTTCTCGTTAACATAAAGATGACTAAATATGAGCCTAGAACAAGAATTTTTAAACGAATTAATCGATGCAATCAAGCATGATCGTCTTACCTTACCCACTCTGCCGGAAGTGGCGCTAAAAATAAGAGATGCAGCCAACGACCCAGAAGTTAATTCAAGTACATTGTCATCGGTAATCGGTCAAGATGCAGCTTTAGCGGCTCGCATAATAAAGGTCGCCAATAGTCCTTTGTTAAGAGGAGCGGTTTCAGTGGATAATTTACAGTTAGCAATTACCCGCATGGGGATCAATTTTGTACGAAATCTCGCCACAGGTCTTGCCATGGAGCAAATGTTTCAAGCGACTCATGATGCAGTGGACAAGAGACTGAGACAATCCTGGGAACATTCATTGGAAGTGGCCTCGATTAGTCATGTATTAGCCAGCCATTTTACAAAATTACAGCCCGACCAAGCCACTTTGGCCGGATTAGTTCACCAAATAGGTATTTTGCCGATACTGACCTTGGCAGAAGATAATCCTGAGATTTTAGAAAAAGAAGAAGTTCTCGATAAAATAATTGACCGCTTGCATGGCAAGGTGGGTACGGCCATTATGCGGGCGTGGGAATTTCCAAAGGAATTAATTGGTGTTCCTGCAGGATGTACTAATTTTAGCCGTGATTCGGGGCCTAAAGCAGACTATATTGATGTCGTTACGGTAGCAAAAATCCAAAGTTACACTGAAGATAATAACCCTTATCCCGATTTGGATACTTCGCAAATACCGGCCTTCGTAAAATTAGGTCTTTCTCATGAAGTCGATGTTCATCATGTGGATGAGCTAGCCGAAGAGGTTGAAGGCGCGAAATTGGCCTTTGCATAACTCATTTTGAGACAAAAATCGGGTAATTTTAATCAAAATTGAGTATTATTGAATACATCTAGTCTCGGCACTCATTACTGACAACCTAGCCAGTCAATAGGGTATTTATTTGTGAATCAACGATTTTTTCTTATTATCTTACTCTTTGTTAGCGCTACTGTTAGCGCGACGGAATGTAATGCCATATTTCCTGGCAGCCAAAGCTTTGCTACCAATGGTAGTTCTAGTATTGATAATGACAGTCAGTGTAATGGCGGGAATTGTAACACCCCTCCGACTTTCACTACGGCATCGGGGCTACCTAGCCTAAATCCAACTGGACAGTTTAATCAAACCACTGTGACGGATGGTGTTATTGAGCGCACCAGCTGGGGACTACCGGAAGATAGTCAAGTTGATTTTGTTGGCACCGGTACCTCAGTTATTTACTTTAGTGGTAGTGTGACCATCCCGAAAAAGACCAAAATCAATCCTAATGGTAGTCCTGAGAATGTTCTAATCATTATTTACGGCGATCTTGTGATTGAAAAAGATGCGGTTATTAATGCGGTTATTTATGTTGTCGGCAATACAACAATAAACAAAGAAGCAACCTTTAATGGAGCGCTATCTACCGGTGGTGCGTTAGACGTCTCTAAAGAGGGTAATTTTAATTTTAATAGTGCCTATATCAATAATTTGAATTCCTATGGTTTTTGCAGTGCTGTTGCGGTCGATCATTTTGAAATACTTCATGATGGCAATGGTTCCACCTGTGCTACCGAGACCATTATTATTAAAGCTTGCGCTGATGCCAATTGTTCTAGCCTTGTAAATGGAACCACAAGCCTCAGTTTGACGCTAAACGGTGTAGCTGAAGCCAATGTATCCTTTAATGGTTCTACCAATGTGTCGGTCAATCATGTAACCGCTGAAACGGTCGCTCTAGATCTTTCTAATATAAACGCTACCATCACAAACCCATTGGTTTGTGATGATGGTACTGGCTCTAGTTGCGATATAATTTTTGATTCAACCGGCTGCCCATTGGTTAATTCTTGCGCCACTTACTTCCCAGATTCATTACAAGGACATAACGCTGCTAGTAGCATTACTTTTAAAGACAATGGACAGGTATTCAATGATAGTAATAATATCCTCACTTTCCCAAGCTTGGACGATAGCTCTAATGGCGGAACCAATACTTGTAATACAGCCAACTGCAGCGTGTCATCGAGCATTGCACCCGCTTTAACCTTACCTCCTTTTAAAACCACTAATTCCAATACCAGCGTCAGCATCAACAGCGGAAATATCACCATTGGAACCGGCGGCACTTATGCAACCAATGAATTAGCCCAGCTTAATGTTAGCGGCTCTGCTAATGTAACCTTTTTAACCTCCAACACCGACTATATAGTATCTTCTGCCAGCTTTACCGGCGGTACGGTTACTTTTAATCCAGGTGTTTACTGGTTTGATTTTCTCGAAATACTAGACAATACACAGGTTATTGTTAATGGCCCAGTCACTCTCTTTATCAATCAGCATTTTGATATAGAAAATAGTAGCCAAGTCAATGCTGCTGGACCTGCAAGTGCGTTGGCTTTAGTGGGCTACGATAAATTCCACCTAAAAGATGATGTCATCGTTAAAGCCACCATCTACGCTAATGGACCCGATCTAAAGTTCAAAGATAATGCACAGTTTACCGGCGCACTATCAGCCAATGGTGAAGTAAAAATTGAAGATTCAGCGTCTGTGACCTATGCCGATATATCCAGTGTACAAATTGCCGATCTCTGTGGCGGCAGTGCCGGTATTGATCACTATTTAATTGAACATGACGGGATGGGGCTAACTTGTGAGAGCGAATCTATCGTTATTAAAGCTTGCATGGATGCCGGCTGTACGAGTCTTAGCACTGATTCAACCACCCTCGAATTACAAGCGAATGGGACCACCTTTTCAACCACGACATTTACCGGTAGTAGTACTGAAACGCTGGTTCAAACCACGCCTGCAACCTTAACCCTCGGTATCGTCAACCAAACGCTCGCTGCTACCAACGGTTTTGCGTGTTCAACGGGTGCAAGCAGTAGCTGCGATATTGTATTTAGTGATACCGGTTTTAAGTTTTTTGCCGATGCTGTGGTTGATACCATTGGCTTGCAGATTGCTGGAAAAAATTCCGATGTTGCGCCATCAGCACAGACAATCACGATTCGGGCGATACAGTCGGATCCTGCCACCGGGCAATGTGATGCTTTGATTAACAATACGACGGCCACCATTGACTTTGCTTATGCCTGTGAAGCTCCGGCAAGTTGTGCTATCAATACTAATGGATTGTCGATTAATAATTCTCAAACCATCGATGATTTAACCATCGGTTATTCACCGGTTAGTATCAATTTTGATGCTACCGGAACCGGCAACCTCAATTTTAACTATTTTGATACGGGTCAAATAAGGCTCTTTGCCAGTGCAAGTCTCGCGGTTGGTAATTCCAATGTTACAGTGCAGGGTTCCAGTAACTCTTTTATTGTGAGACCTTTCGCCTATGATCTTCAAATTACGGGTACACCGAATGCCACCAGCGCAACCAGCCCTGTGTTTACCAGCGCTGGTGCCAGTTTTACGACCACTTTGAGAAGCATATTATGGCAATCTGCTGATGATACAGATAACAATGGCATTGCTGATAGCGGCGCCGATCTTACCGACAATGGCGTAACGCCAAATATTTCCAATATTGCGGGAACAGTCGCTTTGTCTCCAATAGCGCAAGTGGTGGTTAACGATGGTGCATTATCTGCGAGCAGTATTAATTTTTCCAGTTTTGTATCAGGTCTGGCTAGCGTGTCTCAATCTTGGTCTGAAGTTGGCATAATGACAATCAATAGTTCCACCCCATCTTTTATGGGAACCAGCGCTTCAGTCTCTGGCAACCGGCCGAATATCGGCCGATTTGTTCCAGACCATTTACAAATATCGGCACCAATTATTATTGAGCAATGCGGCTCCTTTACTTTTGGCGGTTTCAATGATGGAGTTAACGCCGGTTTAAACAAAAGCGGTCAAACCTTTGATATTTCAGGTAGTATCACGGCGTTAAATAGCAACAATGCCACAACGCTTAATTATAGTGGCAACTTCGCCAAACTCACGGCGGCTGATATCGCGCTCCAAGCTTACAATACAACGGCAAATAGCAATGCTTCTGGACAAGTCAACTACGCATTTTCCGCACTCAATTTCGTCAATGGTGTATCTAACTATGCTGATGCAGCCGCCGACTACCAATTTGCATTATTACAAGCACCTTTTGCCTTAAGAATTGATTTAACCGCCACCGATTCTGATATGGTTAGTAGTGGATTAGCAAGTTCTAACGCCTTTGAGGTGCGAAATGGACGACTTAGACTAGTCGATAGTTTTGGCCCTGAAACCAGCGATTTAGAGATGCGCTTATTCAGTGAGTATTATGATGGTAGCTTGTGGAAAATCAATACCGCAGATAGCTGCAGTATTTATCAGAAAAATCTAGCATCCTTTGATCTCACTAGCTACACCGAGCTGCTAAGTAATGGAGATACTAGTATATACGCACCAAGCAGTGATCAAACATTGGTTAATGGCGTTAGTGCATTATCCAATGGTCTGTGGTTTAGTGCGCCAGGCATTGATAAATATGGTAGCGTCCAAGTCAACATGAGTCTGGCTAGCCAAGACTGGCTTAAATTTGACTGGACAGAAGATCTCACTAATGATGATGCGACCGCTGGTCTCAACTTTGGCATATACCGAGGCAGCGATCGCGTGATTTACTGGAAGGAAATCCGCAATTAATGTTGCTCTTCTAGTGGTATTAGGTTTAAAACACCTTCACTATTCTTAGCGATTGATTCCGCACTAATATAGTGATGTCTAAAACGACCCTGCGCATAATCAAGCGCTTGATCTTGATAATGTTTATCGGTAAATACACCCGATTGCCCGGTCGGATTGATACCCCAAGAGTTATCAATATCACCAAAATCAATCACTCGACGAGTCGAAGGTCCCATCATTATCTTAAGATCGTCACCATCAGCTATAAACATCAGATTATTAATACTTTCGGTAGCAGCTGCACTGGGTAAAGGACCAACATTAAACAAACTTGCTAGCCATTCTACTTTACCAAGAGGATGCTCATGGGTCATTTGCACATCATTTTGCCATTGCCATTGGCTAATGTTATCTCCTAATCGATTGTTTAGAAATTGAATGGTCTCACGCCATGCGGCTAATATTACCGAATTTTTAGTTTCCTTTTCTAGGGTATTCCTGTCATCCCACCAGGGTGAGTCTGCGCGATTAAGTATGCGCCAGATAGAACGATCCATTAAAAAACCGAATTGAAATTCTGTAAATAAATCCTCGCCAATCTCATCTTGCATAATTGACCGCATAAGAATAATTCTAAATCGATTATAAATAGTGGCTCCTATTTCTGTCGGCGAATGATTGCCCTTCCACTCGGTTAAGTCTAACAAAGCCTCTTGCTCTTGTTTATTCATTTGCGATTGTGCTGCATTTAGAATGGGTAATGCGATTCTTTTAAATAAATGAGCCGAAGGTGGCGAGTTATCCATTAGCATTTTTTTCATGTCATCGACGCTAAACTTCTGCTGACTATTAAGCAATTGAACGATGCGTTGCGCTCGATCTCTCGGCGTAATAATAACCAGGAACCAATCCATCACCCATATCTTGTGGCTGATTATTTGCAGAATAAAGAAAGCCCGATTCAGGATTAACCTGCTGCGGATTATGTGAAAAATCATAATAGCCTAAAATATCATCCTTACCGGAGGCACCATCAAGTATATATTTAGGATTAACGTGATCGGGGCGAATGGGTAATTTTGCGGCGGCCCACCAAGCAATATCGCCTTGGCTATTGGCATACATTAAATTAAGACCTGGCGCATGAATCATTGCTGCTGCTTGGCGTGCTTTGTCTAAGGTATCGGCCTTAGGCAGTGCATAAAAGGCTTCCATCATCTGGTTATCGGTGTTTAAAAATGCCCACCATAGGGCTAAAGGCTTTTCAAATTTCTCAGGAGCGAAGTGTTTATCTTTTATTCCAGAAAATATCTGGTTAACGATAGGACCATGGCGTGTGGATAATACTTCAAAATTAATCGCTTCTTGTCCCTTGACTAGAATCTCTTCACTTCTTTTTTCAAAATCTTGCCAATGATCAATCGCCCAATACTGATCCGGATTTTGTGGATTTATCTTTTCTAAATAAATATCCATATCATCATTTTCAAACATGGTTAAACCCCAAGCATGGGTTTTAGACATGCCAAGCATAGGTAAAGGAACCAGCCCTAAAAAGTGGCCGTAAATATCAGTCGTGTCCGATTGTAATTGCGCTTCATACCAAACTGAAGGCTGACTAAACGCAATGTGTGGGTCATTGACCAACATAGCTTGGCCAGAACTACTTTTAGAAGGAGCGATTAACCAGCTATTGCTTCCATGAAATAACCCTGCCGATTGCAAGCCGGAAACCAGTTGGCTAACTTGGCTAGAAAGTGCTTTAGCATCCATTGCATCAACCGGTATCTGCTGCGAGCCAGTGGTGTGCAATATACCTAAATCAGCCATATAATCCTGACCAAGCTTTTGGGCTAAATAGGAAACCAAAGGATCGTCTCTTAATCCTTGAGCAAAGGAAAAAGAAGTTAAACCTGTCACGGATGCGATATCAACCATTGTATATTGATGTTGAGGGATCCCTATTAATTCAAATTCAATAGGTTTCTCTCCTTGCTCTACAAACAGATTGATACCATCAAGATAGCGCTGCATTAGGCTAATCATTTTAGGATCACTGCGTTTTTTCACCTCTGTTAAGAGTTTTTTAGAGTAACTTTCGAGACCTAAGGTTCGAAATAATTTATCAACGCCAACTAATTCCTCACCCAGTATTTCAGCCATTTTTCCTTGCGCTAAACGACGGCTTATTTCCATCTGAAATAATCGATCTTGGGCATGAATATAACCCAAGGCCAAATATAAATCATCATCAGTTTTAGCCTTAATATGTGGTACGCCATAATGATCAAAGTTGACAGTAACGGCTTGTTTAAGCCCTTTCAATTCCAATTGCCCATTTCGAATAGGATTTTTTGACTCAATATGGAAATAACCCCATATGGTTCCAAAAACTAAAATAGCGGCCAATATCAGTAGTATTTTTTTTATCATTGTTTTTCTTTCCCGAAAAAAAACCCCCGAATGAACGAGGGTTTATTAAGATCTAATAATATGATTATTAGAATTTATTACTCAAGTTTTAATAAAGCAAACTTGGATCGGTGACCAAAACGGCTGTTCCACCAGAAGCCAAGAAACTGACTACCTGTGATTGCATTTCTGCAGTCGCAGCATCTGGTAATAGAATAGATGCATGACCGCCGATATTCAGTCGGCTAAATACACGACTACCAGCAACCATACCAGGATCAACCGCCGTTAGAGTAGTTAAAGCTAAGCTTCGACCCAAAGGCTCAGTACCTGAAAGAGGCGCTGTTGCAACTGCATTGGGTACAACATTATCACCCATGTTTTGCATTAATAATGTAGGTACATTATTAGTCACAGCAAGTGCTGCAAGATTAACAGGGTCACTAGAATCAAGCACCGTTTGTGCAGCAAAACTAAACCCGGCTAAACTGGCATCAAATTCTGGAGTACCTTCAGCAGCACCAAACGCAGCAGAAAGTCCTGCACGAATAGCGGGTCCAAAGGTTGGCGAAGCAAGAATCATAGCAACCGTTCCGCCACCAGGATTAACTAGCGCAGCAGACTTTAGGCTTGGTACAACAGGTCCTAAGAACTCGTTAGTCGCAGAATAAGCAACCACACCTGTTCCAACCATTCCACCAAGTGAATGACCGATATAGCCGATATCTGATGCATCAAAATCAGGCATTCCATCACCATTGACATCCATATAGCTAATCGCTTGCTCTAAATAAAGCAGATCAAGAATTCCTTGACGGTTGTTGTCTCTAGCAACTAACAAATTAGAGAGATTGATCCAATATTTTCCAGAAGAATCTGGCATTCCATCAGGACCAGGGGCACCAGTAGCATTATCAGTATAATCCATACCAAAAGTTCTTTCTCTTAATGCGCCTGGTGTATAGCCTTCAAAAATACCGACTAAACCATTTGTCGCGGCTTGCAGTGCTTGATGAAGCGCATTATTAGCATCAATACCATGTAGCGGTAAATCCATTGCTACTGCGGCACGACAGCTAGGAGCATTAGCTAAAGAATCAGCGATACCTAATACTTGAGTTCGGTTACCTGTAATTCCATGTTGGAAAATAGTCACTGGGTAACCAGTCGCTGGCATTGGACAAATAGCAGCTTTAGGCATAGTAATTAATAAAGGAACTGTTTCAGCGCCGTTAGCTCTTGGAAAAGAATTAGCATAGGTAAGATTCTCACCAAATGGATTAGGTACTAAGGAACCACCTGGGCCTATTGGTAATTCTGCTAATGCTCTCCAGAAAGTATTCAACGGAGCAATAGGATTTGCAGCGGTAGGTGCGCTTAATAAGTAGCTAAGTGTCAGATTACCCTTATAGAGATCGGCCGCACCAATTCCAGTAATTGGGCCGGTATCAATGCCTAAGCTACTGAAGTTCATAGGCGGTAATTGGCCTGCGCCAAGCCCTTGGGCGATTGGACCGTCAATATAAAGCTTTTTAGCTGAACGCATGACCGAACCCACCGATTGCACCGTAAACTGATAACTCATAATGATACTAGAACGAGCTGGGCCGCCAGTAAAAGCAGCGGCTGCATTTTCCATGGCGTTAACTAGCTGACGTACAGGCTCTAATCCGGCAACTGCTGAAGCAGGGTCAATAGGGGCTGGATGTTGTGCAATCGCATATTGTGCATCATGCAAAACAGGTAAACCATCGCTATCCATTAGACCATTAGTAAGCACCACCATATAAGAGGCTTGTTGCTCAAAAGGAACTGTTGGAATAATAGCGATACTGGTAGCACCGGTTGCTTGAACTACATATTCTAAACCGGCGGTTAATTCACGTTCAACACTAGTCACCGGTCCTGTTGGTTTTGGAATACCAGAACCCGGAATAACTTCTCCACGGGCAACATTAACCTTATATAAATGAACACTACTACCGCCCACCACACTAGCTGGGTCAATACTTAGGCTTGGATCTACACTACTAAAGGAAATAGCAAAAGGCGCAACGGCAGACCAACCATCTAATGAGGATAAAGCGAGTTTAGGGTCTGAGTAATCGCTTTCGTCAGCCACAGGAATATTGAGAGTTAGATCAGCTGTACCACCAAACAGTAAATCGTTTGGTAAAGGTAGACTACCGGCAGCAGGTGCGTAAGTTGCGACCATACGCTTAGGTATTGCCTGACTTTGACTCTGTAATGGTTCATTAATCCCATCAACTGAGCAACCGAGTATACCGACGGTTATCCCCACTCCGGTAAGAGCTGAGAGTAAAAAATTAAGTTTCTTCATGTAAATCTCCTGTTATTGTTCTACTTCGAGTCGACTAACTACTTCGAACCTACTAAATATCTACGACTTTAAGGTGTTTTGGGTTTAAATTAGTTACTTTTTATTGTTTATATTAGGGTTTACTAATCCAAACCAATATTCGTAAAAATAATGATTGAGATATAAACCTACTAATCCTAACTGTTTTCACGGGTAAAAGGCAAGTGATCTGACCAGACCTTTCGCTTTTCCTAGGCTTTATTTGAGTAAATTGTTAAAAAAGTCTAGATATTTTACTGCAAAGATGACGTTTTTGTCATTATCGAAGCTCATTTTCGACTGAAATCATGTTTCTTTTGCCTCTATTTTGATTTCAATCACTTAAAACACATTGATAGATTTTACTTGTTATAAAAGTATTCAATAAATGCTGATCTATTTTACCCTTTTTGGCCTCATCCGATAATATATCGAGTGCCATGTCAGCTCTTACGGCTCTTTTATAGGGGCGGTCATGGGCGGTAAGCGCATCAAAAATATCAGTGATAGCCATAATTTTACTAGCCACAGGGATTTCGGTCGCCACTAAACCGTAAGGATAGCCGCTGCCATCAAGTTTTTCATGGTGCGCTGCCGCTATTCTCGGTATATCAGCGAGTTCATCCGTCCAAGGTATTTTTTTCTAAGAAACTTTGAGTGTAGGTCACGTGGGATTGGATTTCTCGCCTTTCTTTTTCGGTTAAACTGCCTTTACTTATCGAAAGTGACAAAAAGTCGGAATCGCTAATCAAATAATGGTTGAAGGGATAGTCCTTATCCATTGAATAATCCATCATTTGCTTCAATTCTTTTTCAATGGTTTGCTCAATAATCGCCGGCTGGTTGGCTTTAGCTAATAGTTGCTCAAAATATTCTAGTCGATCAATTTGTTTGATCAGACGGCTGTAGTGTTTATTTCCTTGAAGATTAAAATTTTTAATATTAATCATTCCCGCTTGCTCTACTGAAATTTGATGTGTTAAATCAACCTTTTCTGCAATAAGAGATAAGTAAAAACGCTTTTCTAAAATTTGCTTTTGCCAAGCAATTTTTAGCATTAAATATTGATAGCGGCTAGCATGAAGCTTGTTGGCTTTTAGTAGAACATTCTCTTTTACTCCAACCTTTCCAAAATCGTGTAGCAAAGAAGCGTAGCGTAATTCTGTTAACTGCTCTTGATTAAAAAAACGGTTCTTATAGGGACCGCTAGTTTCTTTATCAACCATTTGCGCAAGCCCTGTGGTCAATTTAGCCACACGGAAAGAATGTCCGCTAGTCGCAGGATCCCGTGATTCAATCGCGCTAACCGATGCCGCTACAAAACCTTCAAATAAATTTTTGATATTTTCAATCAATTGACTATTGTCAATTGCTACCGCCGCTTGACTTGCAAGGCCCGATAGCAGCCCTTGCTTGATTTTTGAGAAGCCCTGCAGATTAGCGGATTTATTTTTATTGGTTTTTGTAGCTCCTCCGAAAGTATTAACAAACTGAAGTACGCCAATAATCTTACCCTTATGATTTAGCATTGGTAACACTAGCATTTCCTTGGTGCGGTAATCGGTTTGACGATCATAACTTTTATCAAAAGAATAGGGTACATTCTGATCAAGCTTGTATGCGTCATCAATATTCAAAGCTAATCCATTTAGCGCAACATAACCAGCCAATGAATCATTGTTAAGTGGAAACCGAGACTCTTCAAAATCAAAAAATATTTTACTGTTTTGAGTCAACTTGAAAACCAGTTCATCTTCACCTTGTTTGTTTTTTTCAATCAAATAGAGAGAAGCACCTTCACACTTGGCTAACTTACGTCCTTCATTTAACACCATCCCTAGTAGTTTTTCGAGATCTTTTTCTGCACTTAAAGCAATTCCAATGGCGCTCAAATTAGCGCGATCTTTAGATACAATAGTGTGTTTCCGGGAAACTGTTTTTAAATTAACATTGGTTGCATGATACTTGAGCGCAGCATTCAGCGCGGCTTGAAATTGTTCGAAGCTATAGGGTGATAAAATCTGAATATCGCCAACAATCAAGGGCGAGAAAGAAAGGTAAAAGAAAGGTTCTTGCAGTGAATTAATACTCTTTTGCGGATAACAGTTGGGTGAAAAAATAATGACCCCATAATCTTGTCGATGATAGGCTTCAGGTAAATGATTAACCTCTTGGACACTAAAAGAAGATAAAAACTCTTGAACTTGCGAGCTAAAATCTTCCGAAGAACCAACAATCAACAAGGTTGGGCTGGGCTTGGTTGCTGGCTGAATCATATTGAATTCTCTTGCTTAATCATACCATAAGCCTAGCCCATATTTGCTTAAAATTCCTACCAGCACTTTGCATGATTAATTCTGAGGCTTCATATGAGGAAACAATATAACATCTTTAATAGTTGGGGAATCGGTCAATAGCATAACAAGGCGGTCAATCCCAATACCTTCTCCGGCTGTAGGTGGTAATCCATACTCTAGCGCATTGATATAGTCGGCATCAAAGTGCATGGCTTCATCATCACCAGCATCCTTTTCTTCAACCTGCTTTCTAAAACGATTGGCTTGGTCCTCAGCATCATTAAGCTCAGAAAATCCATTGGCAATTTCACGCCCTCCAACAAAAAACTCAAAGCGATCAGTGATAAAGGAATCTTCATCGTTACGCCGCGCCAAGGGTGAAACTTCCCATGGATAGGCTGTAATAAAGGTCGGTTGGATCAATAAATGCTCTGCGGTTTGTTCAAAAATTTCACAGATGTATTTACCAGGTCCCCAGATGCCGTCCACTTGAGGCTGTTTGACCCCGACGCTTTTCGCGTAGGCCTTAATTTGAGCAAAATTATCAACAGGGCGGGCAAAAACATCGGCTTCAAAATCAGGGTTATTTTCTAGTATTGCCTCAATCATGGTCAGGCGCCTAAAGGATTGAGAAAAATCAAATTCAACACTATCCGTTATTTCCCCTTCGGCATTACATGTATTATTAGTCACTAGGCAAGTGCCTAACACTTCGTTGGCACACTGCCTGATCATGTCCTCAGTTAAATTCATTAGATCCTTGTAATCAGCATATGCATGGTAAAACTCAAGCATAGGTAAACTCGGGGTTATGCCTAGTTGAAAGACCCTCGTTACGGAAATTACGATTAATTTCAAATACCCTCTCAAATCCTCCGACCACTAATCGCTTAAGATATAGCTCAGGCGCGATACGCAAGTACATATCAATATCCATCGCGTTATGATGGGTCACAAAGGGACGTGCCACAGCACCACCAGGAATCACTTGCAGCATCGGGGTTTCAACTTCCATAAATTGACGGCCAACCAAAAAGCGGCGAATGCAATCTATCACTTGGCTACGAATAACAAAGTTATTACGCGTTTGCTCATTGGTGATAAGATCAACATAACGCTGGCGGTATTTAATTTCTTGATCTTTCAAACCGGCATGCTTTTCGGGTAATGGGCGTAGTGATTTGGTTAACAAATAAAAATCCTCCATTACCACAAAAAGATCACCTTTACCGGATAGCTTAAGCGTTCCTTTCACTCCGATAATATCGCCAATATCAAGACCTTGCCATTGTTCTTTAATGCTTTTTTGAACCTCTTTGTTGGCATAAACCTGAATGCGCCCAGTCATATCCTGAAGCACATAGAAAGGCCCCCTTTTAGCCATAATACGACCCGCGATACTAGTCTGTAAGTTAAGTTCGACTAATGCCTGTTGATCCTTGTCGGCATGCTCAGTCTGAATGTCACCAGCGAAATCTTGTGGTTTAAAATGATTAGGGTGGCCATTGGCTGGGCAGTTAGTTCTAATTTTGGCAAGCTTGGCTTTGCGCTCAGCAATTAATTTATTCTCTTCTTGTTGCACGTCTTGTTGGTCTTGTTGACTCATAATGGTTTCTTAATGTCTCTTATAAATTTTTAAATAATCTTATTTTGTTAAGGTTCTCTATACCCATCATTGATGAGCAGTTTAAACCATAAAAATCAAAGTCCCGCTTTAAGGCTTTCCTCAATAAATCCGTCTAAATCACCGTCGAGCACCGCTTGAGTATTGGTTGACTCAAAGCCTGTTCTTAAATCCTTGATGCGCGACTGATCCAATACATACGAACGTATCTGACTACCCCACCCGATATCGGATTTAGAATCTTCCATTTGCTGCTTTTCTGCATTTTTCTGTTGAATGGCCAACTCATATAACTTGGCTTTAAGCATTTTCATGGCTTGGTCACGGTTTTTGTGCTGTGAACGATCATTTTGACATTGTACCACCGTATTAGTCGGCAAATGAGTGATACGCACCGCTGAATCAGTTTTATTAACATGTTGACCACCTGCGCCACTGGCACGGTAGGTATCCACTCGTAAATCAGCAGGATTAATATCGATTTCAATATCATCTTTAACTTCAGGATAACAAAACACGCTGGCAAAACTCGTATGACGACGGCTTCCTGAGTCAAAAGGTGATTTTCTTACTAGCCGGTGTACACCGGTTTCGGTACGTAACCAGCCATAAGCGTATTCTCCTTTCACCTCAATGGTAGCACTTTTAATTCCTGCCACATCACCATCGGATAATTCAATTATTTTAGCGGCAAAGCCCCTGCTTTCACACCATCTTAGGTACATTCTTAGCAGCATATCGGCCCAATCTTGCGCTTCTGTACCGCCAGAACCTGATTGGATGTCTATGTAAGCATTTTCAGTATCCATTTCACCGTTAAACATACGTCGAAACTCTAGTTGCGCCAGCTGTTTATCCAGCTGGTTTAACTCACCGACGAGGTCATCAACACTTTCTTGATCATCCTCTTCCACCGCCATCATTAACAATTCTTCGGCGTCTGCCAAGTGGCTATCAAGTTTATCAATCGTCGTAACCACTAGGTCAAGCTCTGCACGTTCCTTACCTAAGGCTTGTGCCCTAACCGGATGGTCCCAAACATCAGGAATTTCTAACTCCCGTTCAACTTCAACTAAACGCTCTTGTTTGACATCATAGTCAAAGATACCCCCTAAGCGTGTCACGCCTCGTCTGAAGAGCCTTAATTCGTTCTTTTATTGCGGTAAATTCAATCATCGAAGTTTTTTTATTTTACTGCTATTATCAAAGGAAGGCTATTCTACTAAAATTCAAACTTATATCCCACATAATTCTATCTCATAGGAAGTATCAAAATGCATAAATTGTTAATATTGGTGAGTTTATTTCTTTCGGCCTGCTCAAGCATCCCGCAAACTCAAGTAGATAATCGAATATTTGCTTGGAAAAGTGCCTCCATTGATGAGTTAATCAAGTATTGGGGCTTACCGACCAAGCAGCACAAGATTAACGGTCGATATTATGCGGAATGGGTCAATCAACAAGATGAGTCGGGCGCCACGGCTGTTTCTATCGGATCTAACCACTTATCCAGCCGTTCAAGTGTTGGTTTTGGTGTGACTCTGTTTGATTTGGGATTGAGTCAGGATGTTTGTAGCCGAACCGTTGAATACGATGAATTGGGGCTGGTGATCGATATTAATTGGAATGGTAATCAGGTTTACTGCTTTAACTTAACACCGGAGCGACAAAAACTTGATCTATCGGTCGAACAACCAGAGTAATTTTTATTTATCTATCAAAATTTGATCAATGGGAACCGGTTTTGCAATTCCATACCCCTGTAGATAGTCGACACCCAATTCAATTAACTTGTCCGCTATTGCTTGATTTTCGACAAACTCAGCAATGGTCTTAAGCCCCATGACATGACCAATTGTATTAATCGAATCCACCATGGCCGCATCAATAGGGTCATCAAGAATATCTCTGACAAAGATTCCATCAATTTTTAAGGTGTCGACCGCGAGATTTTTTAAATATCCAAAAGAAGACAATCCGCTACCAAAATCATCTAATGAAAAACCACATCCGTAGCTTTTAATTGATTTTATAAAGTGGTTGGCGACTTGTAAATTAGATATCGCCATCGTCTCAGTAACTTCAAACTGAATAATTGAGGGGGCTACTTTTCCTGACTCAAGCTGTTTTGAAATATAGCTCAAAGCTTTTTCGTCGCCCAGCGTCTGGCCGGATAGATTAATAGAAAAATGGGTGTTTGGATCGAGTTGCCTAGCATGTCGGTTTAACCAGTCAAATACCTGACCAATCACCCAATAGTCAATTTTAGTAATCAAATTATAACGTTCTGCCGTCGGTAGAAAAGCCCCTGGGGGTACTATATTTCCATTTTCCTCTTTCAATCTCACTAAAACTTCATAGTGAAGATAGTTTAGGCGAGGATCGCTGGGTTTGATCGCTTGTACATAGAGTCTAAATCTATGCTTTTCCAATGCCTCATTGATGGTAGGAACCCACATCATTTGGTCACTTTGCTCATTGAGATCTAAATCTTTCGCTTGATACACGTGAAAACGATTTCGTCCAGCATTTTTAGCGGCATAACAAGCGATATCGGCTTGTTTAAGGCTATCGATATGAGAACTAGCGTAACGGTCGATGATTGAAATACCTGCACTAACGCTCACACGAAATACTTTTTGATCCCATGGAAACCTAAAACCATCCACCAAGGATAGAATGGCTTCAATTTTGCCCTTTACCTGACTGAGAGAACAATTTTCCAACAGCAAACCAAATTCATCGCCACCCAGCCTTGCCAATTTATCGCCGTCACGAATATGCTCTTTTAATATCACCGATAGCTGCTTTAGCATCTCATCTCCTGCTAAATGCCCGGAAGTATCATTGACAACTTTAAACTGATCAAGATCCAAAAAGCAAAGCGCATGGGTACCTGCATTCCGCTGAACTGAAAGAACAGCTTGTTTGAGTTGACTCTCAAATTCATGTCGATTGACTAACCCAGTTAAAGAATCGTGCCTAGCTAAATAAACCAATTTCTGTGAGGTTTCCGCTTGATCATAGAGCTGTTTTTTGGTTTTCTTTATTTCATCCTTAAGCAGGACGTTTCGTTCAAAAACTTCACCTGCATAGACTTGATACTTGAGATTGGTCTTGACTCGTCGTAACAAAGCCGCTGTAATTTTTTTTTGTTGCAACAACTGTTTTTTTAGATCAGCGAGCTTTGCAACAGAATTTTCACTAGAATCACATGAGTCATTCCGATGGTTGCTGGATTCAGTCATGGTATTTCTTGCCTACTACCACAGCTGCCAAAGTTTGATTAAAATGAACCCCGTTATACTGCTCTCCGTAGCTACTAAATCCAATAAAATTGAGTTTGGTCAAAACATTTTCAAAGTCTTTGAGCGTATCATTTTCGATATTCTCAACTTTCCGCAAAATACAGTCACAACCTAGAGTAAAATAAATTTCTTGGAACTGATGATCAATCACTGCGGCCGTGTTTTCAAGATGCAATAACATATCATCACCTTGAGCAATACTTAATGGCAGTCCCTCATCAATTGCACAGTAAAATTGTAGGCTTTTATCAGGCAAAACACCGCTAATCGACCGTATATACCATTCATCAGCCATTTGAATCATCAATGGATGAACGGCGAAATCTTTAGTGGTTAAATTATCGGGGTCGAGTTGATTAATTCGTGCAAAGGCATCGGCAGCAGGTTCACCATTAATTTGTTTCACGATACGTCTTTCAAAATCAACTTCGGTGGTAATCAATTCTTTATCGGTGGCAATAAAATGCTGGGTTCTAAACATTTGAAAGTCATCTTTCACTTCAATCACTGATAAAATTGCAGCATCGCGATAAAATTGACCTTCATAATAAACAAAAGTCTTTTTAAATTCTAAATTATCGCCGGCCGACCCACCAAATATAGGGATTCGTTCAAAAGCTTGACTGAGACGTGCAATAAGGTTTTCTTCTTTTAATGACATTCCGTCAGATAGTAGAAAACCAAACATTCTATCTTCTGACAGATGGGGCGAAAACTGCAATTGACGCTCGATACTATTCGCCAGTGTCATCGCATCATTCAAATCAAAAGACTGCAAGTCTTTAATTAACAAAGGATGTACCACAAAAGCTTCGACAGACAAAACAAGCGCAACAATACTGTCATCGCGATAACCCCCAGCTATTTCGCCAGCCGTGGTGCAGCCGGTAATGGGGCAATCAAATGTTTGATTTAACGCGTCAGCCAGTGACTCCATTTGATAATGAGAGGAGCAAAAGAAAATTAGCCCACCAATTGCATCAAGTTCAATTGCCGCCTTTAGCTCTTTAACGGCGGTATACTCATCGGTTGCATGGCTTTGTATAATTTGAGCGGGTTTTTGCGACATAAATGCGGAGCTTTAATTTTCCATAGTTCACTAATCACCTTACATCACTCGATAAAAGATGATTAAAATAATTAATTATTCCTATTTAAAATATAGTCTATACAACTAATAACGCAAAAAAGAAATGGTATTTTTAGTCAACTAGTCGATAATAATTAACAGTGTTCAAGCAACCATTGAATAATGCTTTGATTGGCTGGGGGGAAATGGAAGCTTGAGAGTTGCTCTATATCGGTCCAACAAACCTGCTGCCCTTCATTACCCTTTGGGTAACCTTGGTAAACATCAACTAGATAAAACTGCAGTTTTACCGGAGGCGAAGCATTTTGGTCACAAGTCGTTTGGACCAGAGAGGCCTCAAGGATATCGATGTCGAGCTCTTCTTTAATTTCCCGCTTTAATGCCTGTAAGGGGACTTCATTGGTCTCGATTTTACCACCGGGGAACTCCCACATACCGCCGAACGGCTTATCAGCTGCTCGTTTGGCAATAAAAACTTGATGTTGTTTAATAATAATGGCGGCAACAACCTCAATTAAAGGTGTTGCCGTTATATTTTTTGTGGGATGAGACAAAGTCTTAGAAACCTAATTTATGACATCTGACATCTGACATCTGACATCTGACATCTGACATCTGACATCTGAAGTATAAATCAAATTGCTCAATTAAGACAAACGACCATGACATTGCTTATACTTTTTCCCAGACCCACAAGGACATGGCTCGTTTCGGCCCACTTTTTGACCGTCGCGAGTATAGGGTGTTTGGGCTTCCTGCTGTTTTTGCGGCATGGCGCTTTCTTGTTCATGCTGATAAGTCACGCCGCTAGCCTGTGCTTCTTTGCGTCTTTGATCTTCCACCGCATCGACATCATCGGGATCTTTTACCTGAACTTTAGACAAGACAGAAATCACTTCATATTTAATGTTTTCTAACATCTCACCAAACAGTTCAAAAGCTTCACGCTTGTATTCCTGCTTAGGGTTTTTCTGAGCATAGCTTCTTAATCCAATACCCTGACGAAGATGATCCATAGAAGCTAAATGCTCCTTCCAATGACTATCCAGATTTTGCAGCATAACCGATTTTTCAAAATGACGAATAACGATGGCTCCCACCTGCTCTTCTTTCGCTTTATATTCAGCTACAAGTGCTTCGTGAATTTTTTCACGCAACGGCTCTTCATGCAGGTTTTCATCTTCATCAAGCCATTTTTGAATAGGTATCTCGAGTAAGAAATCGGCCTTTAATCGGTCTTCTAGACCACTGATATCCCACATTTCATCGATACTTTGAGGCGGTACATACTGGCTAATAACCGTATTAACTACATCGTTTCGCAAGGAGTCGATGATACCGGAAATATCTTCTGTTGACATAAGATCGGAGCGTTGTTCATAAATAACCTTACGTTGGTCATTGGCCACATCATCATATTCAAGTAGACTTTTACGAATATCGAAATTGCGCGTTTCTACTTTTTTCTGAGCATTTTCGATAGCTCGAGACACCCACTTATGTTCAATGGCTTCACCTTCTTCCCAACCCATTTTTTGCATCATCCCGGCCATTCGCTCAGACGCAAAAATACGCATAAGATCATCTTCTAGAGACAAGTAGAAACGGCTATGACCCGGATCACCTTGACGTCCTGATCGTCCGCGAAGCTGATTGTCAATCCTTCTTGATTCGTGTCTTTCCGTTCCGATAATGGCTAAACCACCGGCGGCGATAACCTGATCATGTCTTTGTTGCCATTCTTGGGTCAGCTTTTCAATCTGCTGCTGGTTGGGTTTTTTAAGCGCATCAAGGTCTACTTGCAAACTACCACCAAGCACAATGTCAGTACCACGACCGGCCATATTCGTTGCAATGGTTACCGCGCCGGGTCGTCCGGCTTGCGCGATGATTTCCGCTTCTTTAGAATGATATTTTGCATTAAGGACCTGATGTTTGATCTTTTTGTCTTTGAGTACCGTCGATAATATTTCAGATGATTCTACTGATGCAGTACCCACTAATATAGGCTGGCCAGCGTCACGGCGAAGCAAAATATCTTCAATAATCGACATATATTTTTCTTGCTTGGTCAAGAAAATTAGATCGCCCAAATCAACACGTTTCATTGGCTTGTTGGTTGGCATAATAACCACTTCAAGACCATATATTTGATTTAATTCAAAAGCTTCAGTGTCAGCGGTTCCAGTCATACCGGATAATTTATCATATAATCTAAATAAATTTTGAAAGGTGATCGAAGCCAAAGTTTGACTTTCATTTTGAATGTTAACCTGCTCTTTGGCTTCCACCGCTTGGTGCAGTCCATCGGACCAGCGTCGCCCAGGCATGGTACGCCCAGTATGCTCATCAACAATGATAACTTCGTTATCTTTAACAATGTAATCCACATCCTTTTTAAACAAAACATGGGCTTTTAAAGCGGCATTAATATGATGCAATAGCGAAATAGAAACCGCACTGTAAAGATTCTGACCTTCAGCAAGTAGTTTATTTTCAAGCAGTAGGATTTCAACTTTTTCTTGCCCTCGTTCGCTTAAGTGGACTTGTTTGGCTTTTTCATCAACGAAATAATCGCCACTGTTTTGATCTTCTTCATCGGTTTGTTCTTCAAGATTTGGAATCAGCTTATCGATAGCCCGATAAAGTTCAGAACTATCTTCTACTGCTCCGGAGATTATGAGTGGCGTTCTGGCTTCATCAATTAAAATGGAATCCACTTCATCGATAATGGCATAATTGAGGCGACGTTGAACTTTTTCCTCGATGGAAAAAGCCATATTGTCTCTTAAATAGTCGAAACCATATTCGTTATTGGTTCCAAAAGTGATATCGCAGTTATAGGCGGCACGCTTTGCCTCGTTTTCCTGCCCAGACAAGATAACACCAACGGTTAGCCCTAGAAATTTATATAAAGGACCCATCCAATCAGAATCACGCTGCGCAAGGTAATCATTTACTGTGATAATGTGAACACCTTCACCGGTTAAAGCGTTGAGGTAGGCTGCTAGAGTTGCCACCAGGGTTTTACCTTCACCGGTTTTCATTTCAGCGATTTTACCCTGATGTAACACGATACCACCCACCAGCTGGACATCGAAATGGCGCATATTTAGTACGCGCTCACCGGCTTCGCGAACTACCGCAAAAGCTTCTTCAAGCAGATCCTCAAGCGTTTCACCCTGTCCTAATCGCTGCTTAAATTCAACCGTTTTAGCTGTCAGCTCTTCATCCGAAAGGGCTTTAATGCCATCAGAAAACGCATTTATTTTTTCAACACGCTTATTTAATTGTTTTAAAAGTCGTTGATTTCTACTACCAAAAACTTTGGTTAAAATGTTTCCAAACATGGATTATAACTACCTGATTTTTAATAAATTATTGTTTGTATACGGCAAAAATTTCCGTTAACGGCCAATGACTCTATTTTTGTTTAAATTTAATCGCGGAATTGTACCGCGTAAAAAGCCTTAACTCTAGTCAAACTTCCTCTTTTAGCCGCTAAAAAAGCGACCTGTGGCTATAGAAAATGCAAGAATGAATCATTTATGGGGATTTAGCTCCCTTTTAGCAAGCTTTGTTGACTAATTTACGCAAACTATTTTCTAAATACCCTCAACTCGAGAGAAGAAAACCGCTAAAACCGATTATTTTGAGGTTTTCGGCGTTAAATATTAGCTAGAATAAGAGGGAATTTATTCGCAATAAGCCTTTTCCGCGTCATTTTGAGGTATTCTTATTTAGATTTTAATCAAAAAGAGGCAAAAACAATGATAATCTTCTCTCTATGGCTCCCTATATTACTTTCAGCCATCGCTGTATTTGTGGCCAGCAGCATCATCCATATGCTACTTGGCTACCATCGTGGCAGCTATCATAAAATACCCGATGAAGACACGTTTTTAGCCAAATTACAAGCTCTTGAGCTTTCTGCTGGCGAATATATGTATCCCTACGCCGGTGACTCAGCAGCTCTGAACACTCAGGAATTTCAAGATAAAATGAAAAATGGTCCATCGGGTATGCTTATCGCTTACCCAAAAGGCGGCTACTCGATGCTTAAAAATCTGAGCTGGTGGTTTATTTATTCACTCATTGTAGGCTGTTTTACCGCTTATATTGCAGGAATCGCATTACCTAGCGATGCAAGCTACTTAAAAGTCATGCAATTGGTTGGTGCGGTGGCATTTAGTGGCTACGGTTTGGCTTTGATCCAGCAATCGGTTTGGTTTAGTCGCCCTTGGAGCACCACCTTTAAGTTTCTATTTGACGCGCTGATCTACGGTTTAGTCACCGGAGGTGTATTTGGTTGGCTGTGGATTTAATCGATGCAAGAGAACTGGTTAATTTTTTAAATTAACCAGTTCTCGTTGAATGATTTTTTTAAAACTTTCCATGGGTTGGTTACCTACAATACGAACACCATTAATAAAAAATACAGGTGTCGAGTTGACACCATAGGTTTGCGCTTGTTGCATCTCTTGCTGCACAATTGATTGCATCTTATGGCTATCAAGACATTGATTAAACTTTACGCCATTTAACCCAATCCCAATGGCCATTTTTTTGAGACTTTCTTTTTGTAATCTTTTAGGGTTGGCAAACATCTTATCATGCATCAACCAGAACTTTTCTACAGACTGTTGTTTTGCACAAAGCCCTGCTTCTGCAGCAACAAATGCCTGCTTATGGAAGCTTAAAGGGAAGTTTTTATAGACCAGTCGTAACTGTTTGGGATATTTTTTTAGTAGTTTATTTACTGTTTTTTCGGCTTTTGCACAATAGGGGCATTGAAAGTCAGAAAATTCAACCAGCGTAATAGGTGCTTGCTTGTTACCACGGATTGGTGAATCACCCACGCTTATTTTTATCTTTGGTTTTTGTGGCTCCAGCATTTTTATCACAACCCCATGCTGTTTACTCTGCAGCTTAAACCATTGGCTTACCGCTTTTCTTTCTTTTTCACTGACAAGATATTGATGTACTTCTTTTTTAAGGTCATCGTTAATCTTTTCTTGAGGGATTTTATTCTTTTTAATAAAGCGATCAACTTCTTTGGCTGACACCGAATTATCCTTTATCACAAATTGATTAAGAAAAGCCTGCGGTGATATACCTTGACTGTAGGGGTCCTGCTTAATAAAGCGAATTAGCAGTCGATTGTTAAGTCGCGAAAACCTTAAATCATAGATTTTTTTTTGCGCTTTATAGATATCATCGGTAATCGACTGATCGAGCATCTGGTAGGTAATTGTTTGGCCATCCACTAACGCGGCAACATCAGATTCAGCGCGATTATCATCAGCGGCTAATCCCCATTGCGCGGCCACCAACCAGGTCAACGTAAATATTATTTTGAACAATCGGCTAACAAAGCACATGAAATGTCTCTCATTTGGTTGATCGGTCCGCTTATATGAGGCTAAATATTTCAAAATATGTCCTTTATGGTCAAAGAAAAAAGGCTTTTACCCTACAGAATAGCCATCTTAGACGCTTATTACTGGGCTTGCAATGGAAATTTTAAGACTAAGTTTTTAACCAAAAGGGCAACAAGTATCCTAGGAAATTTCTTGTTGCCACTCCTTCAGCATTCGAGTTAATGCGGTTGAACATTTAGTGAAATCTGAACTTATTCCCATCAGTTGCGTCGCTTCATTTTTTCGCCCTTCTATCGCCAATCCTAATATTTGCCCCGCGGCAGCGTGAAATTGAGCGTGCATACCAAGTACTTTTTGGTAAAAAGGTGACGATTTTACTTCAGGATCGATTCTTTGGTGTAGCCATTTTCCAAAACTGCAATTATCATCCATACTGACTTTTTCTGGCGTTGATTCCGAACGGCCAGTCGCTATTGCATCGCGCAGCTTGTTTTTCCAGGATTCGTGGGCGCTAATTGCCATTCCAATTTCATTAAATGTGCTCATAATATCTCCTTAAATTTATAAAGTTGGTTCTAAAGTCAACAAAATTAGATAGTACTATAGGATTATAGGCATAGAATGATAGCTTGACTGAAAAATAGTCTCTGCATGGTTTCAATATACTGTAAAAAGCATAAACTAAATTCACTTGGAATCATTATTTACCCGTCTCAAACGTTAGGTCAAACAGTTTCCCCCTTACCATCGTTCGATATTGCCCAGGTGTCAAATCAGTTTTTAACTTAAATTGCCTAGCGAAAAAAGCGTTATCACGATAGCCTAAATGATCCGCGATATCCTGATGACTTAAATTAGTTTCTTTTAGAAGTTCTTTAGCCGCACTGATTTTTAACGATAAAGCATAAGCAAAGGGGCTTTGACCGACCGCTAATTTAAACCGACGAGTAAAATTGCGTTTGCTCATATTAGCCATTTCACTCAGTGATTGAAGATCAAAACTCTGTGAGTAGTGTTTACTCATCCATTGCTGCGCTTCTAAAATCCCCTCATCGGGATGACGACTGGCGCCCTTGGCAAACCATGGCTTGTCATAGGTTCGATTAATTTCATGACTGTAGTGCTGCTCAATTATTTGGCTCACTTTATTGCCAAAGCTCTGTTCTATCAAATAAAGCACCAGATCAACTAAGGCATTTATACTACCGGTACAGATGAGGTTAGCATCCTGTGTAATAAAATGTTGGCGCTGTAGATTAACTTGAGGATATTTTTTCTCAAATTGATCAAAATAGTACCAGTGTGTAGTAGCAACCCGCTGCTCTAGTAACCCTGCATGCGCCAGTAGGCAAACTCCCGTTCCTGTCGCGATTAACTGACATCCTTGTCGATGACGAAGCTTTAACCATTCAATAAGCGCTTGATTATGGGCAATCACTCGATCGGGGTTACCCCAAACCGGTGGAACAAAAATACTTGAAGCTAAAGGAGCTGTGGCAAGCGTATGCTTGGCCTTGACTTGGATCGAGTTGCTAAAACGGATGTAGGAATCAGCTCCTTCGGTTGCCGAAACCACCCAGCAATTCCACTTTCTGTGTTTTTTATTTTTAATACCAGCAATCGCATTAGCGGAGGCAATCATTTCCATCGGTAAACTCAAACCCGTGAGCAAAGCTTGCTGATAGCCAATGAACAATGAAGTATTCTGCATCCGTTATGTTGCCATATATTACAATTTAATGGCTATATTATCCTATATAATTTATTCAAATGCCAATATACTAGCCGACTGATACTTGATTGGGGAGAGAGACTCAATGCTCACGCCCGATTAAACTTAAAGAATAGCAAGATTAAAGAGATGGTTGCATGAAAAAATTACCTGTTATAGTTGGCTTTGGCGGCATCAATGCAGCTGGTCGAAGTTCCTTCCACCATGCATATCGCCGAATGGTGCATGAAGCATTGTCGGAAGAACAGTTAGCACCCATGTTTGAAGGTCTCGCGAGCCTGATGCAACGCGAAAACGCCTGCGATAAGGAAGCCATTCTAGATGGCACCTTAATTCGTAAAATTGAACCTCAAACCTTTGATCTCGATAACATACTGGTTCATAAAAAAAGTAAAATTGGCAACCCAGATCAAAATATCCAGTTTCAGTTAAGCAAAAGACAACTGCCCAAGCAAATCCCTGACAACTGGCATTTAAAAACACTCGAAAATGGCAAAATAGAAGTCACCGTGCAAGGTGAACTTGAAGTTCTACTTCAAGACAAGCATCAGTCAGCAGTGTCCAGTGCAGGACAACTCCCCACAGGTTTTAATCCTAGCCAATTATACACCTCAAGAAATCAACCTAAAGGGCTACAACTTGCTGTTTTCGGCGCTTCCGATGCTATCCATTCCATTGGAATCGATTGGCAGCAGATTCTGAGGCACATTAATCCTGATCAGGTATCAGTTTATGCTGGCTCAGCATTAGGTCAATTGGATGATTTTGGCGGTCGCGGTTTGACCCAATCTTGGTTAAAAGGTGGTCGCGTTAGCTCCAAGCAAATGCCATTGATGCTGTCACAAATGCCGGCAGACTTTATTAACAGTTACATGATCAACAGCGTTGGTGCGACCGGCACTAACATGGGTGCTTGTGCGACCTTTCTGTATAATTTACGGCAAGGGATAGGCGATATTCAATCGGGTGCGGCTCGCGTGGTTATTGTTGGTGGCGCAGAAGCGCCTGTAGAACCAGAAATCATTGAAGGCTTTAAAGCCATGAGTGCTCTTTCAGAAGACCAGCAGCTGGCTGATTTAGATAACACTGATTTTGCTGATCATCGCCGCGCTTGTCGCCCATTTGCAGAAAATGCAGGATTTACCATCTCCGAAGCGGCTCAATTTTTTGTTATTATGGACGATGAATTAGCGCTTGAACTGGGCGCTACTATTTATGCCTCTGTGGCAGATGTTTTTGTTAATGCCGATGCCAATAAAAAATCCATATCGTCACCAGGGATTGGTAACTATATTACCGTTGCTAAGGCCATGTCTCTAGCCAAAAACATTCTTGGTGAGGAAGGTGTCAAACAAACCTTTGCACAGGCTCATGGTACCGGCACTCCGCAAAATCGAACGACTGAATCTGATATTCTTAACCAAGCCGCTAAAACTTTTTCCGTTGATAATTGGAAGGTTGCAGCAATCAAATCCTATGTCGGTCATTCACTTGGGCCTGCTGGAGGCGATCAGCTAGCCGCCACACTCGGGGTGTGGGAATACGGTTATATCCCGGGTATCAACAGCATTGATAAAATAGCCGATGACGTTGTGGATTCTAACCTTGATTTTTGTATTGAGCACACCTATGTAGGTGAAAAAGGCTGTGAAATGAAAGCCGCCTTAATTAATTCAAAAGGATTCGGTGGTAACAATGCAACTGGGTTAATTTTATCACCTCAAACTACACTGACCATGCTTGAAAAAAAGTATGGCCCCGCAAGAATTGCTCAATACAAGCTTATTAATGAGAAGGTACAACAAACAGCAAATGCCTACAGACCAATCGATCACTAAGGGCAAATTTGATGTGGTTTATCATTTTGGAGATCAGGTTATGACCGGTGACGATCTCGAATTTAGTGTTGAAGGGATTAAACTTTCAAAATTCGAAAATAAACTAGTGTTTAGCACAGAAAACCCCTACGCTGATTTTTGTTAGTCAACACTTAGACTAATTGAACGAACTTAACCACTCAATGTTTAGTTCCATGAGTGGTCTTTGTGACAATCCCACGGTTATGTTTAAACTAAAGATGCTCCACTAAGAAATCCAAATTTGCTAGGCGATCCGGCCTATTTTCACCTATACTAAAAGTGGATAAGGGTATCTTGGTTCCTGATACCGACAACCAACCAATATTAACAAATAAATTAGCAAAAACTCTTTTCGGTTTTAAAGCGGAAAAGGAGTCAAAAATGCAAAATTTGATTAAACAGACGCCACTTTGCTATCGCTTGCCAATATTGGCCTTATTTCTGTGCCTAATAATTGTATCCGGCTGTAGCCCCCAAAAAGAAACCACTTTGCGTATCGGAACTAACCACTGGCCAGGCTATAAAATATTGTATTTGGCCCGAGAACTCGGTTATTTTGAGAAAAGTTCAATTAAATTGGTTGAATTACCGTCGGCGACCGAAGTCATATTAGCCTTACGTAGTGGTAATTTAGAAGCCGCAACCCTAACGCTGGATGAAGCGCTAACCCTATTGAATGATGGTCTAGATTTAAAGGTCATATTGGTGATTGATTACTCCAATGGCGGTGATGCACTTCTGGCTAAACAACCGATTAATTCGATTCAACAGCTCAAGGGAAAAAATATCGCCGTTGAGTACACGGCGGTTGGTGCCATTATATTGGATCGCGCACTTAAATCCGTTTCTATTGAAATATCCGATGTTAATATTATTGGCTGTACACTTGAAAGACACATTGCTTGTTTCGAAAAAAATGATGCTTTGGTTACCTTTGAACCGGTCCGAACACAACTGTTATCTCAAGGAGCTGTTTCTTTATTTGATAGTAGCAAAATACCTGGAAAGATTATTGATGTGTTAGTGGTTGATAAAAAATCAATCGAGGGACACGAAAAAACTTTATCCAAATTACTCAAGGCTTATTTTAAAGCTAAAAAAGATCTTGAGCAGGGTTTAACTCTAGCCATTAAATTATTTTCAAATATAATCAATTTACCTATAGAACAAATTCCCTCGCTATTCAATGGAATAAAACTGGTCAATACAAAGGAAAATCATCGACTAATGAACGGCTCTCCTTCACCACTAGAAAAAACCGGTGCCGAGCTATTTCTATTTATGCAACAACAAGCGCTAGTAGAAAAAAACCAACCTATTCCGGCGTTTTCCGATGAACGATTTATACCGGATAATCAATGAAAAAACTTAACTCAATTTCTTTAAAACTATGGTTACCATTATTAGTTTTTGGTTCTTTTGTTTTGTTAGTGATTTTTATGGTATGGCAGACCTATAAAATTTCTGAAGATAACCTACTTAAATCCACTATCAATTTTATTCAACTTGATATGTCCAGTCTACAACGAGAGATCTCACGAGAACTCATTCAAGGCGATCCTCATTGATACTAAAGCAGCACTTTCGGTACGCGGTATCAATAATCACTATAAAATACTCGTCATGCTTGATGATAATCTAACCATAATGCATGCGATTAACTCAAGCAATCAATCTAAACTTGCCTCCGACTTGGAGTTTTTTGACCCAAGTTTTTCCGCCAATGCGCTGCAAAATAATCGCTCCAGAATTAAACACTACGTTAATGAGGAAGTTATCACAGCCTATTATCCAATCGCTTTAAGCCGCAAACCCAATGAAATACGACCATCAAAACAGGGTTTATTATATATGGTCTACCAATTTAGTGATGCAAAGACACAAATTTGGCATCGAGTCAGGATTTCAGTCATGCCAATCGCCACTGCATTGCTATTGGTTATGGGTCTGTTTATATTTTTTATTAATCGCTATATTCTTTCACCTATACAACAAATTCGAGATTCGGCCAAATCTCTGTCTGATAACATTCACACCCACGATATAAAAATTTCAGGGGACGGTGAGTTTGCTAGGTTATCTTATGATTTTAATAAAATGCTGGTGAAGCGTCGTCTGTATGAACACAACCTCGATCAAAGCCATCAGAAAATAGTCCTAATGTTACAAAAGCTGGAGCAAAGTGAAGAAAGATTTGAACTCGCAATGTCGGTCGCCAATGGTGGTATATGGGATTGGGATCTAGTCACTGATAAAATTGTACTTGATGATCGCTATTATACTATGGCCGGTTACCGTGCTAAAGAATTTCCTGAAACTTTCCTCGGCTGGAAACAAAAAGTTCATGCCGATGATCTACCAGCGGCAATCAAGACCATTGAGGACTATCTGCAAGGGCTAATTATTAAATTTACTATCGAGTTCCGTTTTTTAAAGAAAGATGGTAGCTATATGTGGATTTTAAGCAAAGGTCAATTTGTGGCCTACGATAAACAAGGCAACCCTACTCGAATGGTAGGAACACACCGAGATATCACTGAACAAAAACTAGCGAACATTGCTCTGGCAAACAGTGAATTTAACCTCCTATACGCACAGAAAACCGCAAAGATTGGACATTTTTCCTTTAATACATTAAAAGATAGTTGGAGCTGCTCCATTGAACTTGAACGAATCTTCGGTTTACAACCAGGCTTCAATAAAAATTTAAACGGTTGGCTAAATATCATACATCCAGAGGATAGAAAAAGTATCACCCGAATTATGAAAGTGACTCTCATTCAAGAACAGCATTCATTTAATAGAGAATATCGAATCATTGATCAAATAACTAAACAACAAAAATGGGTGAGGGTGATAGGTCATTTGAAATTTGACCAAGCGCAAACCGCTAGTGGTGTTTTTGGTACGGTGCAGGATATCACACAACAAAAACAAATAGAAATAGCCTTGCAAACAAGCCGTGACCGACAAGCGCTCTTAGTTAATACAATTCCTTACGGTATTCAGGAGTGTGATATCAATGGCAAGATAACCTTTAGTAATAAAGCACATTATCGGATTCTAGAAATAAAACCACCCGAACTAACGGGTCGTTATATTTGGGATTTTGAAGTTGATCAAGTGGCGCGTCAAAAAGCCCGTGATTATTTCAACCATTTAGTGGATGACCAACCCAAACCGACTAGCTACCTTACGACCAACCTAACCGCTAGCGGTAAAAAAATTCAACTAGAGATCATGTGGGACTACCAAAGGGATGAAAACAATCAACTCATTGGTTTTATTTCTGTCATCTCTGATATCACCCAGCAACAGCAGTCAGAAAAAGCATTGCAGCGGGCGCAAAAAATGGAGGCAATTGGGCAGCTAACGGGAGGCATAGCGCATGACTTTAATAATATTCTGGGGGTTATTATTGGAAATCTCGATCTATTGGCAACTCAATGTGTTAATGATCAAAAAGCAAGCAAACGAGTTACAGCGGCATCTAAAGCGGCTCAAAGAGCAGAGAATCTGACTAGACAACTATTAGGTTTCTCTAGAGTTAAGGCGACTGAAACAAAAGTGACCGATCTTAATCGCTTAATCAGAGGTATGGATGAAGTCATTAGTCATTCTCTTGGAAAATCAATAGACATTACTTATCAATTTACATCCGATCTATGGCCGGCCAATATTGACCGTGGCGACCTACAAGACGCATTGCTAAATTTACTTCTTAATGCCAAAGACGCCGTCCAGTTAAAAGGCAAGGTCATAATTGAAACCAAGAATACTTTATTGGATAAAGCGTTTTGCAAAATTAATTCTGGTGCCATAGAGGGGGAATACGCTTGTATTACTGTTAGTGATGATGGTGAAGGTATTGAAAAGGCGATTCAATCGGAAATTTTTGAACCCTTCTTTACCACTAAAAGTCAAGGTAAGGGAACCGGTCTAGGATTGTCCATGGTGTTCGGCTTTGTTAAACGCTCCGGTGGTTATATTGAAGTCTATTCAGAACCAAGAATAGGGACGACTTTTAAAATTTATTTACCAAAATGCAAAATGCCTTCTCAGGCAAAAAAAACACCACTTAATAATGAGGTAGACATAAGTAAGCTTAAAGGTAACGAAACGCTACTTATCGTTGATGATGAAGAAGGGCTGCTAGAACTCTGTAAAATAACACTGGAACAACTGGGCTATAAGGTATTATTAGCCAATGACGGAAATCAAGCGAGCGATATACTAGACAGCCGTAAGGATATCGCACTTGTATTTAGTGATATCGTCATGCCAGGTGAACTATCTGGGTTTGAACTAGCTAAGAATATTCAACTAAAATTTTCAAATATTAAAATACTTTTAACTTCTGGTTACACCGGAAAAGCCGCCGATAGTTATGGCCTATACCATAGCCAATTTGAACTATTGAGCAAGCCCTATACGCAACAACAAATGGTATTTCAGATACGAAATTTATTAGATAGTAGCCCAGATCACAAGACTAATCTAAAGGAATAGCAAGATGAATAAAGTGACAATATACATACTTGATGACGAACCAGAGATGCTAGCTCTGCTTGGCGATATGGTTGAAGATTTAGATCTTCAAGCACAATGTTTCAATGATGCAGTTGATTTTTTTAATCAAGTAAAGAGCTTTCCAATTAATTCTTTGTTGGTGCTCGACCTCAACATGCCTAATATGGATGGCATACAAGTCATGCGTCAACTTGCTGGTGTCGAAAATGCTCCCGCATTAATTTTGATCAGTGGACATGATATCGGCGTTCTTCATTCGGCAGAAAAATTAGGCAACGCGCACAACTTAAAGATTGTTAGTTCATTAGATAAACCAATTCATCTGGTGCAATTCCAAAACTTAATCGAAGTTTTCTGTAATGAAATCAAAAATGAAACAACGCAAAAACCACATCAAGCACATGATATTGCAAAAATTGAAGAAATTATTGATGCAATAAAACAAGATCAAATGTGCCTCTATTATCAACCACAAATAAGTATTGACACCGGTCAAATAATTGCTTGTGAAGCATTGGTTAGATGGCAGCATCCCAGTAAAGGATTGGTTTTTCCAGACGAATTTATTCCAGAATTAGAAAACTATCAAGAAATGGCACTACTCACCAATTGGGTCATAAAAGAAGCAGTAAAACAAGAACAAACATGGCAAGATCAATCGATAAAGCTACCTATATCAGTCAATATATCTGCCGATGATATCACTAGTTTGTCCCTCCCAGAACAGTTGAGCAGCATGCTATCCGAAAATCGCTTCAGCCCTAAAATGCTAACCTTGGAGGTAACCGAAAGTGCATTAATGGGAGAACTAGTGACCTCATTAGACATTCTTACACGTTTGAGATTAAAGGGAATCGGCTTATCCATCGATGATTTTGGCACGGGTTATTCTTCACTTTCACAGCTACACAAAATACCTTTTTCAGAGTTAAAAATTGATCGAAGTTTTGTTCTTTCAATGCTAGAAGATAGAGAAGCCAAGGCGATCGTTAAAACTTGTATTATGCTTGGTCATGAATTAGATATGAATATAGTCGCCGAGGGCGTCGAAACGCTCGAGCATTTTGAATGTCTAAAGGAGATGGGTTGCGATATCGCACAAGGTTATTATTTTAGCCGTCCCATACCAGCAGAACAACTAAGCGAGTTAATTAAACGCTCTAGTAATTCACAATAAATGCTTGGACTAACTTTTTTTGCGATTGATGTAGGGTGCGGGATCGGTCGGGCGTCCATTTTTAATCACTTCATAATGAACATGGGCGCCTGTAGAGCGGCCTGAATTCCCCATTTTTGAGATTACTTGGTCCTTCTTAACCACGTCACCTTTTTTAACCAAGGCTTTTAAATTATGTCCGTAACGGGTGACCAATCCGTCACCATGATTAATCTCAATTAATAATCCGTAACCGGAGCGCTTGCCAACCCAAGAAACAACGCCAGCGGCAGTGGCAAATACACCATCACCTTCAGAACCCGCAAAATCAACGCCAGCATGCCAAGCCGGTAATCCAGTAAAGGGATCGCTTCGCTCACCATAAAATGAAGATAACCAGCCTTTTCTAGTAGGACGCCCGGAAATATAGCGTTCGGTTCCCATGTATTTATCCATCAACAAAGATTCAAGTACATTTAATTGTTGCTCTCTCGATTGTAGTGATAATTTAACTTTATCAAAGGCATTATTTAAGTCATAGTTGTTTTCAAATCCTTCACCCGTCAGTTTTTCGGGACCACCTAATGCCGGAGCACTGCCAAAATTAAATTCTTTGGCGTCGATTCCGGAAATACTAAGAACTCGCTCACTTGCAGCATCGAGTCGAGTAATATGTGCTTGAATTAAACCTAAACGAGCGGTCAGTGCATTTATTTGTGTTTGAGAGACATGCTTCGCTGATTCCAATTGTTGCCACTGTTGGTCTATTTCATTTTTCCAATTATCGATAGTTGTTTGCTCAACATTAGCTCGTTTATCGCCCGCCATAGCGTAATAGTAACCACTATATGCTGCACCTAACGGAGCAACAAAAAATAGCAAAACTGCAGTATACAAAAATCCATTTTTTAATTTTACGCTTCTCATGCCTTGAGAAGATCTTTGTAAGATTGTAATACTCATATCGATTCTACATCGTTGGATTCAAATTCTAAAAACGTATAAAAACACGCGCAATGTGTGTCATTAACCGTCAAAATTAAATAACAGCTTAATTCTAGGTCAAGCTGTAAAATTATGTTATTGTGACCAATTAGTTAAATAGAGAGCTTATTGACCAAAATTAATCAGTAAATTTAACATGACTAGCAAAAAACCTCAAACAATTAGTCACTTATTGAACCACCCGAAAGGTGACGTTCAAGCTTTGTTGGATCAATTAAAGCGTATTGAAGCTATAAACCAGTGCCTACCTAACCTATTAGGTTCTGCGCTTTCTCAACATTGTCGCATTAGTAATATTCGCAAAAATATCCTTGTACTTGCCGTTGATAGCCCCGCTTGGGCAAATAAGCTAAGGTTTAAACTACCTCAATTGCTCGACCAATTTAGGCAGCAAGGTTTTATAAATTTAGTCAATATCGAGATGATAATCCAACCTAAATAATAGTAAATCGCGGCCGACAAGATATTACCAATCAATCTAACAGATATAACTGTCATTCCGCACCTAGTTAATCGAATAAGTCCCATCAAAAATACCCTTAAAGGATCTCGATTTGCGATATAATGCCAATTAAATCAAATAGTTATTGACACAGCCTGCTTGATTTGATCTATTGTTTCTTTTGAACGTCGGAAACACTATGTCAACGTCTTATTCAACAAAAGGACTCGATCATTTAGGTCTCGTCGCTGGTATGTGCAAAGAGTTAGGGGTTGCCCAATTCTTCGATCAAGCTCATCCTAATCAAAGCGAATACCGCAATATCTCTTGCGGAGAATTGGTCGTTTTCTATGCTGTTAAATGGCTTGGGATTTGTTGGTCGAACACTGCATATGTATCCCGAATATTTTGCAGAAAAACCGGTTGAGCGGTTGATTAGAAAGGGGATCAAGGCTGAGCATATTAATGATGATGCGCTTGGACGTTGTCTTGATCAGCTCTATGAAACCGGTGTATCAAAACTCTATCAGGGATTGTCGGAGAAAGTCGTCACTTACCTCGGCTTACCTTGCGAGGGGTTAATCTTGACTCCACTAGCTTACATGTAGACGGTCAATATCATACCGACGGCTCAGAGATCAATGCTATCAAACTTGTCCGAGGCTATAGCCGCGATCATCGTCCTGAGCTTAACCAAGTGGTGCTCAATTTGATCACTGAAAATCAAGCGGGTATTCCGGTTTATATGCAAGCTGCCAGCGGTAATGTTAATGATGCAGAGGGCTTCAAAAAAATCGTTAAATCACATATTAAAAGCCTAAAAGCCGCTCAGAAAAGTCGATACTTTATTGCAGACGCAGCCCTTTATGTGGCAGAAACCATTCAATCGTTAGAGCAACAAAAACAATTGTTTATCACCCGTGTGCCACAAAAGATCACCCAAGCCAAACAGTTAATTGCCGAACATGATCCCGCCACATTCGAACCGATCAGCGAAGGCTACAGCGGCAAATGGTTTGACTCAGATTATGGCGGAGTTCAACAACGCTGGCTACTCATTCGCAGTGAACAAGCCACTAAACGAGAGCAAAAAACACTCGACAAAAATACTAAAAACCACCGAGCAATCAATCAAAGCTTTTAAAAAACTCTGCCAGCAACGTTTTGCCTGCACCACCGATGCAAACAAAGCGTTAAACGACTGGGAAAAACAACAAAACATGATCACGGTTCATAACTCAGCGATCATCAGTATCGATGTGTATAAAAATAGCGGTCGCCCCAAACGCGAGCAAACGCCCATTCGAATAGATTACCAGATCAGCGGGGATCTGGCTTGTGACTTACAAAAAGAGCAACATTACTCGCCCAAAAAGGTCTGTTTATTCTTGCCACGAATGACTGCTCAAAAACACTCACTATGAACAAAATGTTGAGCCTTTACAAATCGCAACAAAGTGTTGAAAAAGGCTTTCGTTTCTTAAAAAGCCCCGACTTTTTAACCTCATCACTTTACCTAAAAAAGCCAGAGCGAATTGAAGCGTTATTAATGATCATGACTTGCTGCTTGATGATTTATGCGGCATTGGAGCACAAGGAATCAGAAAGAAGAGTTAAAGACAAAAAAAGTGTATTTTCCTGACATGAAGAAGAAGCCCAGCCAACGCCCCACCGCTCGCGTTCGGGTGTTCTTCTGTAATCATGGGCACCTTCATGTCTTGACCATTGATAGCTAGCGAACGACATGCGGTTAATTTACAGCCTAGACACCAGACGACTATTAACTGCCTAGGAGATATTTATCAGCAGATTTTATTCCCTAAAACTGGGTGCGGAATGTCGGTTCCTATAAAAGCGGCGGCTTATTACTGATAGAGTTGATTAGAGTGAGGTGAATGCTAGTCATTGATTGTTGCATGGTTTTATTTGTCTGGCAGTTGGTGGATTCCCGCCTTCTCGGGAATGACGGGTAAGCGCGGGAATGACGGGGCAACGCGGGAATGACGGGGGAGCGCGGGAATGACGGGGAACGCGGGAATAACGAGGGAGTGATTTAATCGAGTTCGGGAACAATGAGCTCCGACTGCCAATCGAAATCAGGATCACCTAAGACTAAAAAGAAAGGATTGAGAAGCGAGTCTTTTTGATTGTACTGCATCGGCGAAAAATCCAACTTAACAATTTGCCCACCGGCTTGTTCGACAATGGCTTGTGCTGCCGCGGTGTCCCATTCTGAAGTGAGCGCTAAGCGCGGATAAAAATCGGCGCTGCCTTCTGCCACCATGCACATTTTTAAGGAGCTTCCGCGACTGGTTAAATCATAGCTGGCAAAATTCTGACAAAGGGTTTCCACCTTATCCAGCCCATGACGACGACTAGCAACCACTGTAAAGTGTGGCCTCCCTTGTTTTTGTTCTAAACCTCTCACTTTGATTGGATGCGCTGCTTGAGCTTTTTCTTGCTTAAATGCACCAACACCTTCTGCCGCATAATAGGTCACACCGGAGACCGGCACATAGATCACGCCGAGGATCGGTTTGCCAGCCTTTTGTAGAGCGATGTTCACTGTAAACTCGCCATTTCTCGCAATAAACTCCTTGGTACCATCAAGCGGATCAATCACAAAACTTTGCTGCCATTGTTGGCGCACCGAAAAATCAATGGCCGCGCTTTCTTCTGACAAACATGGGATTTCTGGATATTCGGCTTCGAGAAAATCGACAATCACATGATGTGCTGCTATATCTGCTTTGGTTAAAGGCGAATCATCACCTTTTATTTGAACATCGAAATCATCACTTTGGTATATTTCAAGAATCTTGTCGCCTGCTTTTTGAGCGACTTTTATGATTTCCTTTAACATTTTTTGCATTTTCTTATTCCTTTAGGATAACCAATAGTTAGTTTTAATAATTGCTGCTATTTAATTTTCGACTGTATAATTTTTTGAGCTAAAAATAATGCCGCAACAGAACGTGCCTCGGTAAAATCGGGTTGTTCAATAAGTTTATCCAGCTCGTCCAGTCGCCACTTAACCACCTCAAGTTCTTCCGGTTCATCACCTTGCCTTTTCTCCTCGTAAAGTGATTCAGCAAACAGCAAATTCATACGGTGGGTTAAATATCCGGGAGCTAGCGTCATTTGTTTCATCACAGTAAATTTATTCGCTCCAAAACCAACCTCTTCCATCAGTTCTCGATTGGCTGCTTGCTCCACCGTCTCACCACTTTCCATTAAGCCTTTGGGAAAGGCTAGTTGGTAATCATGCGTGCCAGCTGAATATTCACGAATCAGTAGCAAAAACTCATTATCGAGGATTGCTACAATCATTACCGCGCCATTCGCTCCCGCCACTAACCGCTCGAACGTTCTTTTCTCGCCATTAGAAAACTCTAAGTCAAGCTCCTCTACCTCAAAAATACGGGTTTTGGCGACCTGTTTAGTATGAGTAATGATCGGTTTTTGCTTAGCTTGTTTTGGCGGTATGAACATAGGCTTGGTCTTATTGGTTTAATCTAGCTCGCGTAATCCAGACTGTGCATTCTAGGTAGTTTCTGTTATAGCTCTAGAGTAACTGAATAAAATCGTCGATACCAGTATAGGGTGCTGGATCTTGTGATGATTTTTGCATATCAGGCCGAGTGACCGCTAATAGATGGGCAATGCCAAAAGTTTGGGCACTGGCCAGTACACTTAAACTGTCATCAATAAATAAACATCGCTCTTTATCTAATTGAAACTGCTTGCTTAGTAGATGCCAATACTGTTGCTCTTCTTTGGGGTGGCCTAGAGTATGAGAAGAAGATAAGGCATCAAAATACTGACTAAAGTCTGTTTGCAGAAGCTTTAACTCGATAGCCTTAGGATGAGCATTAGTTGCTAAAATCAGTCTTTTACCTATCTGTTTCATACGCTCTAAAAAAGCCATGGTATTAGGTCTAAACTGAATCTTATCCGCTAGGTCATTTTTCAACGCAACGACATCCAAACTTAATTGCTCCGACCAATAGTCTAAACAATACCAATTGAGTTTACCCATTTGTTGTTTCGATAACTTAGTTAAAAGTGCAGCAGACTGTTGTAACGAGATTTCATGTTTAACCGCATAGACTTGAGGAATATAAATCTGCCAAAAATAATTATCAAAATGCAAGTCAAGCAGTGTCCCATCCATATCTAACAAGACAGTATCTATCTCCGACCAGTCTATAGCTATCTTTTGTACCTTGTCCATCTAATTGCATTCCAGATTAATCAACGGTTTAATCTATCTAATGAATTAAAATATTTTTTTCTTAAAAAGCAGTGGTAGCCGTCCATCTTTTACAGGACCACTAGAAAAAAACAATAAGGAATTGTAAAGGCGCTGGTCAATATCTTTTGCTACGCTACCTTTAAATTCAAAAACACCCTGCGGGCTAAGACTAATATTTCCTTGCAATGATAGAGCATTAGTTGAGGTAATAATTCGGCCAGTCATTTTACCCGAGCTATCGGTTTTCCACTCAGCGGAATAATTACCTAATGTAAATTGATTAGAGCCTATACTAACCTCTGAATTCATCCAATGAGTGAGTCCCGAAATGGCTATTAATCGCGCTTTGTCTAAAGTCAATGAAAAATCATCCGTCGATAATTCACCCTTTAATGACACTCCGGGAAAGGGAATAAACCGCTGCAATTGGCTGGCTGACATCTCTAGCTTTGCATGCTCTATTTGTAACTCAGTTTGTGAGACCAGAATGAGATCAAGAGGACCGCGGAGATCGCCTTTTTTAATCGATAAGTGGGTTGAAACCTTACCTATCAGTAAAGGAAAAAAAGCTAGCGAATAATTGACCTGATTCAATTGCCAAGATGAATAATTCAATTGCTCGATTTGCCCTCGCCACAGGGTGCCTTTCAAACCCATGACCTGAACTCGGTTTTGTTTTTCAATAATGCTAGTTAAAAGATTAACTGGTGCGGTCATTAAGACAAACATTATGAAAACGAGTGATAAAATGGCGATTCTTTTTTTTCATCGAAAGCTCTTTAGTGTTAATTTTTAGTGTTGCTAATCTATAAAGGCGAGTGATAGTAGACGCTATTGGTTTTGAACGATTAAATCAACATTATTTTAATAATTTGACATTAATGCTAGTGATACCATTACGGTCTCGACTACGCACATTTACATTGGCGATGGTCACTCCGTAGCGCGACTCTAGCTCCGAAGCCCAAGACAAAAATGAATCAAAATTGACATTATCAAACCATATCTGCATCTCATAGGGTGACTTACTATCTCTGCGGGAAACCGGTAATTTGTAATTTCCCGTGGTGCGATTAACAATCGCTGATAGTGATAAAGCTGACGTCGGATTGCTACTTGTTGGATTTTTGCTTGCCATAATAATCGGTAACTGCTGCTTCATCCAATCGACATTTTTTTGTTTAGACATCACTTGGTTTTGTAACTCATTGACCTTAGCCACCACTGGATCGACAACAATAAGATACAGCATTAGCATACCGATCACGATTGCAGCACTAAATACGATTTTTTGCTCGCCCTCATCCAGAGCGTTATACCATTCTTTTATTGAATCCATATTGTTTCCTTTTTCTTTCCAACTTATTTGTAGCTTGATGCTTGATCCTTGATGCTAATTAATACTAGGCGTTAAGTTATTTAATTCACCGGTTAACCACTATTGACTAGCCATTTTCTTTAGCGTAATACGGCTTGAGTAACCACTACCCCTTTGCGTTTCAGAAGAACGCTCAACACTATGGCCAGCTTTTTTTAGCGAGTCGGCAAATTGGTCGAGGACCATTAGGTCAGAGGCAATCAAGTCAAGCTTTAACTCTTTTCGCTGGTTATCATAACTTAAATTAGTAGGATATATTTTGCTAAGATCCTGTATTTCATTACTGACTGAACTTAACAGAGTTAAAAAATTACCCTCGCCACTAGTCGCACCAATTTTCGATAGATAACTTTTCATTGATCGATAAGGCATTCTTACTTTTCGGACCTTAGGAAAGGCCTGCTTATAAATTGACGTTTGTTGTGTAACCAACTGCTGTTTTTTCTCAGAAAGCGTGTAGATAAGAGTCGTCTGATAAACCAGAAATGCCGCTAATACCCAGCCAGCAACTTTAGCACTTTGAATCAGAAAAAGACGGCTGCTACTGGTTTCTTTTTTCGGCTCATATTCTGCCTGTAGTAGATTGATCGGTTGGCTCTGATTATCCAGTAGAAACTGGTAGCGGTCATCAAAGTAATTTTGCTCCACCGCAAATCGTCCGACTGGTAAATTTCGAACAAAAGAATCACACTCTTGTCCGGCATAAATTTCTAGAGGAATGGCTACAGGCAGTTCTTCATCACCGTCGGTCGCAAGATATTTTTGTATAAGCCAATTAAAATCATCTGTATGACAGCTCCAACGCTCGTTATCTTGGTTAATAAACCAACACTCCTGTTGGTCGATTACTAGACGACAGCCTAATTCCGGCGCCGCAATAAAGTCATTATCCAAATACAGCGCTTTAATTTCAATCTCAGCATTTTTAAACTCTGCTATTAATTTCTCTAGGTAATTTTTATTGATCGCTCTTACTTCTAATTTCTCATTTTTACTGCGTTCACCTAAGGCAAAAAACATTTCATCCACTGGGCTTGCAACCTCTTCCTCTAGCATAAAAGGAACCGCTTTTCTTAATAGTCTCTGGGCTTTTTTAGGCAGCTGTACTTGAGTAGTAAAGGCATCGCTTGAAGCGATCACTAGATGAACCGTCGCCCGCATTGCCATCTGGCTTAAACAATTGAGATCGGCCTTTAAAAGTTCATGGTTTTCTATTTGATAAGCATCGGTTGATTGCTCGCTTGTTAGCGACTGAGCAGCAGAGTTCTGCCTCATTTCCCAGTGAAAGTTAGGTTCTTTTTCGCCATGCCAAAATATTGTTAGTATTGCCATTATTCTTTTCCAAAATATCATGAGACAACGGCAAAATTATTTTCATCGTCTCTTGCAAAAAGAGTTTTCATATAAACTCGCGTTTGATTAATTTCTGCTTTAGCATCCAGTTGAAAGTAACGACTGCTAATAGCTATTCGAGCTTTTACCTTTTTCGGGATCTTAATTGTCGGTCCAACCTTATCCCAAAATGCTTGCAAAGTATATCCTGAATCCGGTCTCTCGCTGATAAGCTTGTTAACCGCATCCATCGTCACCTTTCCATCAAGCGCCGCATACATCAGATTCGCACCATCTAAACGTGATGGTATTGACGTTGATTTTATTTTCTTCGCTATCGGGTAAAACACAGAGGTCCGATCGGATTTGGGCATAACTCATTGGATCAACGCCTTTAATCACTCGTAATTCGCTAACATGCGCGATAGGTCCATTAGGCGGTAAATAGGGTGTCTGTAAGCCTTGATAAAAAGAATCTTCGGCGCCATCGGGACCGCTAGGAGTCGAGTCCTTGTCAATCCAATCCCTGACTGCGGCGGCTATGGCTGATGCCTGAACGTCGGTGTTATCGACGGATTTTTCAATTAACAGGGTTAATAGCTGCTCGCCAATGGTTATTTTATTTTGCTCATCAGGATCTTGACTAGCATTGGTCGTCGCATTGGCGTTATTCGCCGAAAAAGTAACAGGCCCTTGATTGCTATTACGGGGAGAATTATTGGTGGCGTTGGTTGAAGTATCAATCATAGCGATGGAATTAAGGTTAAAACAACTTTGCATATCGCGGATAACCCCGCTCATACTGCCTCCATCAAAGGGGAACTGTATGTTTTTTTTAGCCCAAGGTTGGCTCAAGTTAACATTATCATCTTTAGTATTGTCAAAGGCCTTCTTTAAATAGATTTTAGCCAGCTCTTCCATACCGATTAAATATTCATAGCCTTGATCACGCTGCAAAAGATTACGGTTTAAAGTAGACTGATATTGAACATTTTTACCGATATCCAATAAAATCAAAGACAAAAATACAACCACTAGCAACACCGTAAGCAGTACTGCACCTCGTTGAAATTTGCCGGCCTTTTGGCTGATTTTATTTCTTATATTCATTGATTTAAGTTTTTTTACTATCTGTTTGTCTATCACTCACTACAAAAATTCTTTCAACCTTACCCAAATCTTCCAACTCCAAAATGACTTTTACTGCTAATGGCAATTGAACCGAAGCCTTGCTTTGTTGTTGAAAATCTAAATTCTGTGGAGGCCAAAAATCTGTCCAGTCTTCATCTTGGTAAAATAAAATCGATAATTTTTCTACTTTTTCCAAAAGCCTTCGTTTACTGCCCAAATCACGAGGCATGCCATCAGGGTAACTGTAACTGATCCGATAGAGTTTGCCATCCTCAACCCTATAGTTTAACTTCTCAAGACTAGAACGAGGTAATGCGGCTGGATTTCTTCGCCCCATTCGGGTAAAGGTTAAACCCTCAACATCATCACTCATTAAATTATTTTGTTTGTCTCCATACTCATCCCTAAAAGGTCTAGGCGCTATTTGTCTTATATCATTCGATAGAAATAAAAAGGTTCTTTCAATTTCATTGTAACGCTCGGCTCTTTGCTCAATTTTAGACTGTGCTTTGGTTGAATTATCCAATAAAAGCAAGGTATAAACACCTATAACCGCTGAAATACTCATGGCAATTATGATTTCTAAAAGCGTAAAAGCACGGATGTTATGTGATTTAAATTCCTTCATCATCTTTTTCTTATTTTATTGGCAACAAATGCGGTCACACTAACCGTAGTATTTTCATCATCCTGCTTTAATTTGACTTCCACTTTAACTTGGCGAAGCTGTTTTTCTGTAGTCTTAGTCACTGTTTGTATCCAATACCAACGGCTATTGGCCATTTCTGCGGTACCGCGAGTCACCCCTAAGTTAGGCCATTTTTTTTCTAATCGAATCAGAGATATCTGATTCATAGCAACCCAATGGGCAACCGTCCTTTCCACCGAAGTCACTTGTGCTTTTTGATACTTGGATATATTGGTGATAAAGCCTACCGCACCATAACTAAATACAGCTAATGCGATTAACACTTCAAGCAGCGTAAAACCTTTTGTTTTTTTGAATAGCTGATTAGGCATCATCTTTATAATCCCTATCGACATCCTGCATTACGCTACCTTCCAGAGGACCTTCATATTCTAAATTACCAGTTAGGAAACCCCGTACCCGATAGAAACGAAGATCTTCCGCTGAATCGCTATCATTTTCTTGCGCTGAAATACCAATGCTAAATTTATTTTGCTCTCCGGTAGATAAAAAATAAATCTGCGGCGGGTCCACTTTTTTAGACTTTTCATCCAGTTCAAATATTTCGAGTTCTTGCTCAAATATTTGAACCTCGGCTTCAGCAATACTAAAAACATTTTCACCATCAAGAGTGAAATTAATTTCTAAGCCTTCAGCAAACTCATACCGCGCTAATGCGGGATTATCTTCTATCAACTCCCAAAAAGGTGGCTTATCCTGTTCTTTTTCATTCAAGCGTAAAAATTGGTAACCATCTTGGTCGATATTTAAACCAAACTCTTGATTAGTAATAACCGATTGGTCTCTTACTAGTTCAATAGCTGCGACCAAACGGAGAATTTCTTTTTAGCTAACTTATCTGAGTCAGCGCCAAGTTTTGGAAACAGCACAGCGGTTAAAATGGCCATGATTGCCATAGCGATAATAATTTCAAGCAGACTAAAGCCAGTATTTTTCATCGAACAAAAACTGATTTTTTGTAGCTTCACTTAAAATAAACTCCAACCGCAGCTTAAGCTACTGCTGCTGCTCGCCGGTTTTAAATTGGCGTATAATCTGGTCAACATTCCAGTTGCCGATATCAGAATTTAAACCTTCACCACCTTCCTCTTTATCGGCACCGAGAGAATAGATATCAAACTCGCCAGATTCTCCAGGATAAGCATATTGGTATGGCGTACCCCAAGGGTCATCATTCAATTTAATGTAGCCTTGACGTGCGTAATTACTCGGTATTGGATCGGAAGAAGGTTTTGTTTCTAGAGCCTCGATTCCTTGCTCGGTGGTGGGATACATAAAATTATCAGCACTGTATTGAATGAGGGCTGACTCAATGGCTTTAATATCCGTTTTTATCTTGATCAAATTAGCTTCCTGCGTTTTACCGGCAAACTTAATCACCATAACACCCGCGAGGATCGACATGATGGCCATGGCCACTAGAATTTCAAGCAAGGAAAAACCCTTGGCTTTTGATATTTGAATTTGCATTGTTATACCTCTATTTAAATATTTTTGGTTATCTATGTTTGTTAAACTAAGCGACGATATTAATCTTTGCCTAAGAGCTAATTTATAGGTTTAATCCTAGGCGCAATATTAAGCTTTTAGGTCAATACGTCCGTCAACTCAAAGACCGGTAACATAATTGCCAACACAATCATAAAAACAAAAGCACCCATAAATAAAATCATCAAAGGACCAATCAGATCCATCATGACACCGACCATGTTATTAAATTGATTTTCTTGGTTGTCGGCAGCGCGATCGAGCATTTGCTCTAATTCACCAGAGTTTTCTCCACTAGCGATCATGTGCAGCATCATCGGTGGGAAATAGCCGCACTGTTGCAGTGAAACTTTAAGTCCAGAACCTTCGCTCACACTGACCGCAGCCTGTTTGACCGCCTTTTTAAGTTCTTGATTGCTCATCACATCAGCCGCGATACTTAATCCTTCTAAAAGAGGCACGCTACTGGCATTTAAAATGGCTAGGGTTCTGGCAAATCGGGCTGCGTTTAGACCACGAATGATTTTTCCGATAATCCATGCATTGATCTTCCACTTGTCCCACTTTAAACGCATTGTTGGTTTTTTGAGTAGCGTTTTAAAACCTAGAATAAATAAAATGATTATGACCAGAGTAACTAAACCCCAAGCGCGAATATAATCACTGATATTGAGTAGTATTTGAGTGAGCATCGGTAACTCTTGACCGGACTGAGCAAAACTCTGAGTGATCTGAGGTACCACATAGCCCAATAGAAAACTGACAATGGCAATACTGACCACCGATAGAATAACCGGATAAACCAAAGCGCCTGTAATTTTTTGTGACATGGCATGGCGCGACTCGGTGTAATCAGCGAGACGATCTAACACCAGTTCAAGATGTCCCGATTTTTCTCCTGCCGCCACCATTGAACGATACAGTTCTGAAAATACCAGCGGATGCTCACTTAATGCATCGGCGAAAGAATGACCTTCTACTACGCGGGATCGGATACCTAGCAGCATACTTTGTTGTTTGTTCTTTTCGCTTTGATCGGCCACCGCTTTAATGGCTTCTTCGACAGGAATGGCCGCTTTGACAAGCGTTGCAATTTGGCGCGTAATTAAAGCAAGATCAGCGGCGGAAATTTTGGTTCGATTAAAATTGGTCGAGTTCGATTGTTGCTTCTTTTGATTTTGATTGAGCGCATCAACTTCAAGTGGGATAAGATTTTTATCACGCAATAACTGACGAATTTGCCGCTGCGTATCGCCTTCTAGTATGCCCTTTTTTTGTTTCCCCGCATCATCTAATGCCAAATATTGAAACGCTGCCATTAGTCTTCTCTGGTTACTCTTAATACTTCTTCAATGGTCGTAATACCTTCAATAACCCGTCTTTTACCGTCCTCTCGAATACTAAAACCTCTTTTTCGGGCGTGTTTTTCAATTTCAAGTTCACCGACGCCTTCATGAATCATTGCGCGCGTTTTTTCATCAATGGTGACCAGTTCAAAGATCCCCTGGCGGCCGCGATATCCAGTATGGTTACATTCACTACAGCCTTTTGCATGAAAAATACTAGGCGCTTTTTTCTGATCAAAGCCCATGATTTCACATTCACCTTTACTCGCCTTAGCGGCCTCTTTACACGTTGGACAAAGCGTTCTCACCAAGCGCTGGGCTAACACTCCGAGCAAACTCGAAGAAAGCAAGAAAGGCTCTATACCCATGTCTTGAAGTCGAGTGACAGCACCTGACGCGGTGTTGGTATGCAGAGTAGATAGTACCAAATGCCCCGTTAAACTGGCTTGAACTGCGATTTCAGCAGTTTCAAGGTCACGAATTTCTCCGACCATCACCACATCGGGATCTTGGCGTAAAATAGCCCGTAATCCGCGAGCGAAGGTCATTTCTACTTTGGGATTAACCTGTGTTTGACCAATGCCATTGAGCAGATATTCAATGGGGTCTTCGACGGTTAAAATATTACGACTCGCATTATTCAACAGAGTGAGTCCCGCATATAGCGTGGTGGTTTTACCAGAACCAGTCGGTCCGGTAACCAGAATAATGCCATGCGGCTTGTGTAGCAGTAAATTCATTTCTTTTTTGATGTTTTCAGGCATTCCCAAATGCGAAAACTCTAGGCGTCCAGCCTGCTTGTCTAATAATCGCATAACCACTCTTTCACCATGACTTGATGGAATGGTGGATACGCGAACATCCACCCCACGATTGGCAATTTTTAAAGCAATTCGACCATCTTGTGGAACACGTTTTTCAGCAATATCGAGTTTCGCCATCACTTTTATACGTGACACTAACAGTGGTGCTAGTTTTTTTCCGGGGCTTAACACTTCACGCAGTACACCATCCACTCGAAAGCGAACTTTAAAGTGTCTTCAAAGGTTTCAATATGAATATCCGATGCGTTTTCTTTTATCGCTTCGGTTAATAATGCATTAATTAATTTGATAATAGGTGCATCATCATCCGCTTCAAGTAGATCTTCGGTTTCGGGTAGCTCTCCTGCTAATTTAAAGAGATCGAGGTCTTCACCAATATCCTCCATCGCCGCCATACTTTCGCCAGAATTATCCTGATAAACTTGGCCTAGTAAAGATTCAAATTCATCATCACTAACCTGCTCAAACTTAATGCATACCCCAGCAAAACGTCTAGCTTCATTGATAGCATGGATAGAGGCTGTTTGTTTAACCGCTGCTTTAATAAAATCAGAACTTTGTTCGCCCGGCGTAAATAAAATACCTTGTCGTTTTGAAAAAGTGAAAGGTAAACGCACTTTTAAAGAATCATCTGAAGATATACTTTCTATTGCCGAAGAGTCACCCGAAACCTCGACTGTGTCACCAACTGCAGGCACCTTTGTCGAAGATGTTTTTTTCTCTTGTCTTATAAAATCGCTAACAGCCATTCCAAAATCTCTATCATTGTGGTTGATGTCATGACCGGTCTTATTGTTTCAACCGATTGCATTGTTTTATGTTTAGTTCAATAGAATTACTCTTGTTGACTTGAACTCTCTTTAGCTTCCGCGCTTTTTTCTAACGGATTAACGCCTTCTAACTCAATTGCTTCCTTCGCTTGGTCGTAACTCGGAGGTAAAGCCAAAGACTCATTCCAATGCGGTAAAATTTCAGGATCAGTAAACGGCATTAAGGTAATACCTCTCATTTTACGGTCCAATTGCAGTGCCCTCATATATTCGTATTTACGTGAGCTAATATCATTAGCATCTTCTGCGCCAGTAATTATGACTGGGCGGATAAAAACCATTAGGTTAGTTTTTCGTTTCGTGGTTGAGCTGGATTTAAAGAGGTTTCCAAGCCAGGGAATATCACCTAGCAACGGCACCTTTTGAATACTTTCTTGTACATCGTTATCGATCAATCCACCGAGCACAATAGTTTGTCCGCTATCAACTAATACTGTGGTATTAATTTGACGCTTATTGGTAATAATATCCACCGATGTGCTGCCAGCGATTCCTGAAACTTCCTGTTCAATCTCCAGTACGATAGCGTTACCTTCATTAATTTGTGGTTTGATTTTTAGTTTAATACCGACATCTAAACGGTCAACCGATTGATAAGGATTGGCATTACCGGTACCTAATTGAGAACCGGTAATTACCGGAATTTCTTGACCAATGCTGATCACGGCCTCTTCATTATCCAGCGTAGTTAAACTGGGTGTGGACAGAACATTTGATTCGGTATCAGAGGCCAGCATTTTTAACAGGGCTGCCCATGATTTATCATTACTAAAACCAAGTAGAGCACCCGTCATTCCGGCAATCGCCTGACCGAGTCCAGCGCCATTATCACCTTGATTCGGGGTGGTTTGGGTGACTGGATTACCATCCACAATGGTGGTAGTGGTGATGCCTTCTTGTCCACGGTTAGTAATGATACCGCCCAAGATACTAGTAGCGCTTGGGTTGCTATTACTAAAGTTAATCAGCCCACCTTTACTTAACCACTGAACCCCAAGTTCTTTGTTAAGGCTTTCCGATATTTCGACAATAATCGCTTCTACGTGAACCTGTTGTCGCCTAATATCTAATTGATTAATCACTGAATCGATTGATTTCATGATATCCGGTGGTGCCGTGATAACCAGTGAATTAGTTTCGGCATGAGCCTTAATAGAATACTCTTTATTATTACCGCGCCGGCTACTTTTTACCTTCTTTTTTCCATCTTCTGTTTCTAAAGTATCTGCCACACCTTCAATTAACGTAGCGAGATCTTCCGCTTTAGCATAGCGCAGATGACGAACCTTGGTGTTACCAGAATTTTTCTGTGGTGAATCGAGTTGTGCAATTAAAGCTCTTAATCGGATAGACGCTTTTTTATCGGCGCTGAGTAAAATACTATTAGTTCTTTCGTCCGCAACAAACTTTGGTTTTCTGGCATTGGCCTTTTTAGCGCCACTATTTTGTTTTTCCAGACTTTGTAAGATGCGAACCACTTCGGTCGCTGACGCATGTTCTAATTCAATTACTTGGATTTCTTCATTACTTTCTTTATCAATTTTACGAATAATTTTAACAATACGCTCAAGGTTTGCCGAAGTATCATGGATAACAATCACATTGGTTGGCTTGTATTGTGCCATGTGTCCTTGTTGAGGGATCAATGTTCTAAGCAAAGGCACCAACATCGCCACATCAACATTATCAACTTTAATCACTCGCGTAACTAATTGGTCACCATCGTATTTTTGGCCTTTAGTATAGACTGAAACCGAATCTTGCTTGGCGGTTTGGAGTTGCTCTATTTTATAAACATTACCGGTTTTAACCGCTGCAAACTGATGCACCTTAAGTACGCTTAAAAATAACGCGAAGATTTCCTTCTCGTCCATTTCGTGCTGTGAAATAACGGTAATTTTTTTATTCCGAACCCGTGGATCGACGATAAAGGTTTTTCCGGTTAAGCGACTGACCATTTCAATAAAAACACCGATATCGGTATCTTTTTGATTGATGGTTGCCTTGTCGGCTATAGCGGTCGAGGATATAAATATCGATAATAAGAGTGCAAAACTCAATTTTTGAACAAATTGTCTAGACACCAAATTCCATCCTTTTTTATAATTGTTTAAACTTCTTATATTTGTCATTAAAACACCACTCGATTGCTACTTTTCATCCAAATTCACTAACAAATTAACCGATTCATTTTCTCGTTTGATATCAACCTGTAGTTCACGCATATTTCCGATATCCGACAACAGGTTCATTGCATTTTGTATATTATCTAAGGCCACACCATTGATTGCGGTGATAACATCCTTACGTCTTAGCCCTAACTGAGTAAATAAGCGTTTATCTTTACCCGGTGAAATTTCTATGCCGATCATTTCACCATTTTCTAACTTGGGACGATAGTTAACGATCCCGACTAAACTCACAGGGTTTTCTTTCAGCTGTTTTTTATATTTACTCAGCGAGCGAGTAATCATCTGATTTTTTCTTTTATCCTGTACTTTACGGATTTTCTTACTCAATTTGGACTGGATGCTAGAAAGTGGCGATCGAACACCTGGAATATCATCTTTTAGCTTTAACACTTCTTTCACACCATTGGTTTCTAAAATAACTCGGTCACGGTAAACCTGTCGCAAGAACACTCGCCCCGATACATTGAGTGAGTCACCAATAAAATAAACCGCTTGCTTGCCTTTGCCATCTTCAATAATCGAATTAGAACGTGAGGGATTACTGGCCGCATAGATACCTCTTAACTTGAGGTTTAGTTGAGTGACTCTTTCAACCACATCTTCAACCACCACCGACATCGGTTGATCGCTACTACCAAATAAGTGTTTTTCAATTAAAGGCTTCACATTGATTGCGGTTGTCGATTTGCTCTGACTAACTTGTTTAATCGGTCCAAGCTGAAGACTTGGACTTGCGGCTGTAAAGTGCATGGTTAATGCCCAAAATAACTTGGCCAGAATAAGGCAAAGGGTGAACCAACCGGTCCACTGGATAACAGGTAACCAATTACTGTAGTTTTTACCCCAAGCGATTAAATTGTCAGTGGATAACTTCATAAATTCCTAATAAACCATAAAAAAGGGCGTGAGACTGATAAAATAACGCGTCATTTACCAAAGTAGCCTCTATTACGCACCTATGGGGCGCCTGCCATCTAACTTAGCTGACGCAACCGGACTAGTTTAACCCAAATCATGCCAATATTTAACCTATGAAACCGTTAAAAAGACACAGTCGATGCAATCTTTACCAAAATTGATGCATTTACTCCCAAAAACCCCTGCATTTTAGTCTAATTTAGAATTTCACTTGACCATTTTGAGCATTAGAAACATTATTAGCCTTCAATACTAATCTCATCGAAGCCAATTAAGATAACCTGACTTAAATAAACGACAAAAGGATTAAAAAGGGTTAATAAAGATCAAAATAGCTATGAAATCATCCAAATCACCGACAAAAGCCAACTACAACCAACCCGATACCAATATTCGTATTGATAAATGGCTTTGGGCCTGCCGATTTTATAAAACCAGAGCATTGGCCAAAGCCGCAATTGACGGTGGAAAGGTGGATTATCAGGGGCATAAATGCAAACCGAGCCGCTGTGTTCAGCTAGATCACCAGGTTAAACTGAGACAAGGTTTCGATGAAAAAACAGTCGTTGTCAAAGGTCTTTCAGAACGCCGACAATCCGCCAGCATTGCTCAAACCCTGTACCAAGAAACCGAAGAAAGCATCCAAAAACGCTTACAAATAGCAGAAATGCGAAAAATTGGCGCACCCAAAACCCAAGGCAAACCGGATAAAAAGCAAAGAAGGCAGATTCATCGGTTTAAACAGATATCAAGTGATTAAATGGGCAATTCCGCATCTTATAGAACAGTTTTATTCACAGTCGATACATCGTTCAGCGTATATATTAAGTTCACCGGTTTCAGAATCATAAAACACTGCTGATTTTAAATTTGCTTCATCGATATTTTGCAACAAATCTGGATAAAAAAAGTTTCTATCTTTCACAGGAATATCATCATCAACACGGAAAGAAATTTTGCAAAAACGGGTACGACAATCTGCAGAAAGTAGCTCCACCGGTCGTTCTTGCCATATTTTGTCATTCAGAATTTTTTCGTTAAATTTTTCTGACAAATGGTATCCCCACTCAGAATAATCATCCACTTGAAATACACCATACCATTCGTTATTGGATGTGAATTTCTTCGATACCATTTGATTTTGTCTTTCTAATATTTTTGCTAAATCTTGCATAGCTTCAGCAGACATAGCTTCAGCAAGTGGATAATTAGTATTTTGTGGTTTAAGTTTGCTATTCACTACTTGGCTGTTTTTAGATACTGATGCTTGTTTTGATAGTGTCTTTTGTACTTCCATTTTTTGTGGAATAGCATTATCCAGTTTATCAATTTTATCTGACACATTATGTAAAATAATTGGATTGTTTTTGAGCTCATGATCTTGGTTCAAGCTTATATAAAGGGCAAGAGCGACAAGTAAACTAACGATACCTATAAATACTTTATTCATTTTGAGCTCTTACCCTATAAAATTACTTTCTTTCAGTCCTAACTGGAAAAAAACGACAACCGTCACTATCACAAACCCAGGTCCCACGGGGCGTTGTAACAACATCGCTACAACCTCCAGAGTTACAACGAATTCCATCATCATCTTCAGTTGGTATCGCCATTGTAACATTAATTATAGTCGCGGCAAATACCGATAATATTAGTTTTTTAGTATTCACAGGGCAACCGCATACTTTGTACTAATTTTGACCAAAAATTAGTTCAGAGCGAAATTTATCACTCCATCCTGCCTGCTTCAATTTACCTCTCATACTATTTTTTTGAGGGTGTAGTTTCGTTAAGTTCAAAGCAAATCGTCGGATAACAGCAACATTTTCAGCTCCGTCACCATTTCGGATCCGACAGTCATCTTCTTTAAACGTCACATCAAGGGATCCAATGGGTGCTTTCCACTCCCAATGACTGCGAATGGCTTTACCTATTCTTTCCACATCCGGCGCCAAAGAACTAATGTAATACAAGGTTTCTTGCTGCACCACTTCACCTTTAAAATGTCGCTCTCGCTCAACCTCAATAACCGTTTGAATATTGGACCAATTACTCGCCTCACTAATCCATTCATTCACTCTCTGAGTTGCCTATATTTCCTAGCTTCAATGCGACCATGACCACTATCAACTTCCTCAAACTCTTCAATAAACTCAGGTGTTTCTCTTTTGATTTTATGGAAATAACCGGCAATTTCATGACGTATTTCTTATGGTTCAATTTGACACAAAGCACATAGTCCGCTTTCTTTTCAACAATAGTATTGACGATTTTTTCTGTGTATTCATCGCATCGGCGCTTATCAACGCACCTTTGATATTCAGCACATTGAGCATGTCAATAACCGAAGCATTTTCATTTTTTTTACCCGTCGATTTTAATTGAGCAAGAACCAATCCTTGTGAGCGACTCCAAGCGGTAATACTGTGTAATGCGGTTTTGCCTATCTCCATCAAATGAACGGCGTAATGTTTTCCATCAAGCGCTATTTGTTCTTGCCCCTTATCGACCCTCACTTCATTAACCCAATTAATAAATGCCTGGTTTAATTGTGCAGGCTCGGTTGCCCTTATGATCCGAGCAATGGTGTCATCGACCGGTATTCCGTTTTTAAAGTCTCTATATTGTCTTAGCCAATCGAGCTTGTTATCGCCAAACTCTTTAATGTCCTTCCAGCCTTCTGCACCTGATAATACAGCACTTACCGTTAAAAATAGCACATCTAAAAGGTCATGTTTAACGTTAATATTCGTTCGTGGATCTTCTATTGAAGTAAAATGGTCTATAAATGTCATAGCAGTATCTCCTCGTGGTTGATACTGATCTGATCACCAATTTACCTAAAAGTTCAATAAAGTACGATCTTGCCCTGTAGTATTCATAAGAACTCCCTTTTTTTAGTTAAATTAAAATACCGACGACGATGTTACCCCCCCCCATCAATTAAATGTCAAGCACTTTTATTGTTTTGTTAGTTGTTATTTAAAGAGTTGGAAAATCAATCAAAACAGTTATATCATCGGACTTAAATAACGCACTCTTTGGATTAGAAATGTCCCTATTTTTGAAAGAAATATTTTTTATATCAGTTTTAGTTATTTTGGCTTCAAGCTGCCAATTAACACCACCCCCCCTACCTAGATGACAACCTTTCAGACCGTATGCAACTTGCACAAGATCGTTTGGGAAAAAAACACCTGTACTTTGATTCATCTAAGTACGGTCAGCTAGCAATAGTCGGCAATGGCGAACGGAAGGAAACTAATTTAGTTGAGGTTCAAAACGGTAATGCACAAACCCTTATTCTACTTTTGCAATCGGCACATCAATCCGGACGTTCTATTGCTGTATCTGGAAGAGATCCAAAGAGAACCGCTCGAATTCTTATGCAAGCCATCGATAAATTGAAAGAGGAAGATTTAAAAGGGCTAGAAATCCTCTATATCGGAAACATTAAGTACTTCACACTGTTAAAAAAATATTTAGCCAATCGAAAAATTCAACTAATCTTTGAAAACACCCCTCCCACATCTAAATAAGTAGCTTATATGTTTCCATAGACCTTCCGTTTTCAAGTTTAACCAGCATCATATCCAAATAACTCGATTTTGTTTAATTTTTATGCAAAAGCCAGTGCACCTAGCCCACTATCTAGTGTATAATGCGCGCCTTTCGCATGGGCGACCCAAATTTAGTAAGACTTTTTAACCGGATATTTGACAAAAACAATCCGAATTTAACCTAAAACAGAGTAACAAGATGACTGATTTAAGCAAATACAGAAATATTGGTATATTTGCCCACGTTGACGCTGGCAAAACAACCACTACAGAGCGAATTTTAAAGCTAACGGGTAAAATCCATAAAACCGGTGAAGTTCATGATGGTGAATCAACCACTGACTTTATGGAACAAGAAGCGGAGCGAGGCATCACCATTCAATCGGCTGCAACCACTTGTTTTTGGAAAGATCATCGATTGAACATCATCGATACGCCAGGACACGTTGATTTTACGGTTGAAGTGTATCGTTCATTAAAAGTGCTTGATGGCGGTGTTGGCGTTTTCTGTGGCAGTGGTGGTGTTGAACCTCAATCAGAAACTAACTGGCGTTACGCCAATGATTCGGAAGTGGCTCGTATTATTTTTGTCAACAAGCTTGATCGTATGGGCGCAGATTTCTACCGGGTTGTTAAACAGGTTGAAGACGTATTGGGCGCTAGTCCATTAGTTATGACACTGCCTATCGGTATTGAAGATGATTTCGTCGGTGTGGTCGACATTTTAACTCAACAATCCTACATTTGGGGTGAAAGTGGCGCACCAGAAGATTTTGAAATTGGTGATGTACCTGAAGATATGCTCGACAAAGTTGCAGAATACCGCGAAATGCTCATCGAAACGGCACTCGATCAGGATGATGACTTAATGGAAGCTTACTTAGAAGGTGAAGTTCCCTCTATTGACGACATTAAACGCTGCGTTCGTGAAGGTACACGGAAACTCGATTTCTTCCCCACTTATTGTGGTAGCGCCTTTAAAGATAAAGGTGTGCAGAATATTCTTGACGCGGTTGTTGACTATCTACCATCACCCACCGAAGTTGATCCACAACCATTAACCGATGAAGAAGGTACTCCTACCGGTGAATTTGCTATCGTTTCTCCTGATGAGCCGGTACGAGCGCTTGCTTTTAAAATTATGGATGACCGTTTTGGCGCACTAACCTTTGTTCGAGTTTATTCAGGTGTTATCAATAAAGGCGATACTCTGTTGAACTCTTTTACCGGTAAAACCGAGCGTATTGGCCGTATGGTTGAAATGCATGCCGATGAGCGTACCGAACTTAACCGTGCTCAAGCCGGCGATATTATTGCCATCGTAGGCATGAAAAACGTACAAACCGGTCATACCCTTTGTGATCCAAAAAATGTTTGTACACTTGAACCAATGGTTTTCCCTCAGCCAGTTATTTCAATCGCTGTAACCCCTAAAGATAAAGGTGGTTCTGAGAAAATGGGTATTGCGATTGGTAAAATGGTGGCAGAAGATCCTACTTTCATCGTTGAATCGGATCAAGAAACTGGCGATACCATCCTAAAAGGTATGGGAGAGCTTCACTTGGATATCAAAGTCGATATCTTGAAGCGTACCTACGGTGTTGAACTAGAAGTCGGCGAACCACAAGTGGCTTACCGTGAAACTATAACAAAAGAAATCGAAGATTCCTACACTCATAAGAAGCAATCAGGTGGTTCGGGTCAGTTTGGTAAAATCGACTACCGTATCAAGCCGGGTGAACCTGGTACAGGCTATGTTTTCACCTCGAAGGTTGTTGGTGGTAACGTTCCTAAGGAGTTCTGGCCAGCGATTGAAAAAGGCTTCCGTTTGATGATGGAAGAAGGTGTATTAGCCGGATTCCCTGTGTTAGACGTTGAAATTGAATTGTTTGATGGCTCATTCCATGCGGTTGACTCCTCTGCAGTTGCTTTTGAAATTGCGGCAAAAGGCGCTTTCCGTCAGTCTATTCCTAAAGCGGGCCCTCAGTTAATTGAGCCAATCATGAAAGTTGACGTATTTACGCCAGACGATCATGTTGGTGATGTTATCGGCGATTTAAACCGTCGTCGTGGCATGATTAAAGATCAAGAAGCGGGTGTAACGGGCGTAAGAATTAAAGCCGATGTGCCACTATCTGAGATGTTTGGTTATATCGGAAGTTTGCGTACCATGACTTCTGGTCGAGGTCAGTTCTCAATGGAATTCTCACACTATATGCCTTGCCCTAACAGCGTTGCTGAAAAGGTCATCGAAGAAGTAAAAGAAAGAAACGCTAAAAAATAAATTCTATTTTAGCCGATAACCCCGAAAGTTTTGCTCTCGGGGTTATTTTTTGTCTGCAAAATGTCGATTTGGTTAATTTTATTGATCATTGAGATGCTATAATTTTACTTTATCCAGTGAAACCCCAATTTATGCCTGATAATATACATCGATTTATTTTTGACTCTTTTGGTATTAGGGGTGAGCTAGTACAACTAGAAGACTCCGTTCAGCGTCTATTACAAAGTCATCAATATCCTCCCGCTATCGCTGATCTACTAAATCAAGTAGCTGCGGTGACTATATTATTGACTACCACCCTTAAATTTGAAGGTCGCTTGACCTTACAGCTTCAAACCTCGAATAAAATGAAACTTTTGGTAGTTCAAGCCAATCACAAACTAGGCTATCGAGGGATAGCTCGCTATGACAAACAAGCGGATTACAATGGGATGTCATTTTCTGATTTGACCAAAGGCGGACAACTATCGATCACCATTGAACCCAAAAAAGGTAAACGCTATCAAGGCTATGTGGCGCTTGATAAAGACACCTTTGCAGCCTGTGTAGAAGACTACTTCAATCTATCAGAGCAGTTGAAAACTCGTATCTGGTTGTTTAATAATGATAGCCAATCCTGCGGCCTATTACTGCAAGCCTTACCCGATATGCTAAGCCAAGATTCTTTTGATCATCTGGTTTATTTAGCAGAAACTCTGACTGCTGAAGAATGCCTATCGATTGATGCCAGTGTTCTTTTAAGTCGACTTTTTCATCAAGAAGAAGTACGCGATCTACAGCTCGATGAGGTTAAGTTTCATTGCGGCTGTAGCAAGAAAAAAATGCTCGATTCGGTGGCTTTGTTTCCGGTGGAGGAGATCCAATCAATGATCGAAGAAAAAGGTAAAATCACAGTTAAATGTGAATTCTGTTTAAATCAATTTAATTTTAATGCATTAGACCTAAAACGGCATCAAGCTATTCAAGGCAATAAAACTCAGCATTGATCCTTATTTGCCTATAAAAAAGCTTGTTAATTATTCAACTACAAGCCGATAAAAATCACTAGCTCCCAAAATAACACTCTATAACTCACTGATAAATATAGGTTTCACGTTGTTTCAAGTTCTTTCACGGTTGTTTCAAGCTTCTATTTCGGCTAAAGAATATGCTAGAAACCATAGCAGTTATCCAACCTAAAAATAATCAGTTGGATTCACTACTTTTGTCGAAATATTATCTATATTGATTTCCAGGAGGAAAAAATGAAGAAACTATTTAAATTAACAATGCTAATGGTTAGTTCTAGTCTATTGGGTCTAACGCTTATTGCCTGTGGCGGCGGCGGAGGTGGTTCAGCAGCGCCGCCTCCCGTACAAATAAAGGGCCGCTAGCCACTCAAGTGACTATTTCCGATGACAATGGAGGTGCCCTTGAAGTCGGTGACCAATTAAACGGTAGCTATGTTTATACAGACACCGAAAATGACGCTGAAGGCAATAGCCTTATTCAGTGGCTAAGCGGTACTAACGAAATTGCAGGGGCAAATCAGCTCACCTATGTGGTTAGTCAGCAAGATGTTGACACCGAGATTACGCTACGCGTAACACCCGTCGCAGTAACCGGCACCGCCACGGGGGTTGCAGTCACGTCAACCGCGTTAACCGTCGTAAACAGCGCGCCACAAGCCATCAACCTAGCTATTGTTGATAATAACGGGGGCGATGTGACTATTGGTGATCTGTTAACAGGAAGCTATAACTACAGTGATGAAAATGCAGATCCAGAAGGTAATTCGATTTTTCGCTGGTTAAGAGATGGCGTAGCGATTAGCAATGCTTCTCAGATTGACTATACAGTGGTCGCCGAAGACATGGGTAAAGCACTTAGTTTTGAAGTAACCCCTGTCGCTACTAGCGGCGCTCTAACCGGTACAGCTGTCAGCTCTGCTGCTGTAAATGTAATCCTGTTGACCGCTCAGGGTGCTAGCCGCTCAAAAGTTATTAGTTTTGATGCAGCGGGGCTAATTACGGCTTACACTGCGAATGAAATTAACCTCTACGGCAAAATAATGAAAGAGGTTAGGTTTAGCAATGCTGGTAACGATGGTATTTGGCAAAATGCTGACGATACTATCGGTAGCTACACAGAAAATCAGTATGATGCTTCTGGTTTAGTGGTTAAAATCATCCGCTACAGCTCCGCAGGCACTGACCAAATTTGGTTCAATGCTGATGATCAAATTGCCAGCTATCAAACCAAAGGCTATGACGCAAATGGTAAAAATACTAGCATATTTAACTACCAATCCGCAGGGGCTGACGGTATTTGGTTTAGCAACGATGATCCCGTTTCGCTATACTTCAGTATGCAATATGATGCCAACGGAAACCGTACCCAATTTCTTAACTACATTGGCGCGGGTCCCGATACAATCTGGGGTACATCGGATGACATTGCCATTAGCTATAGCAGAAAAGTTTACAGCGCTACTAATAAGCTAAAAGCCGACTACTCTATAGAATCTGCCGGTACTGATGGCGTTTGGGGCAATGCCGATGATCCCATCAGCAGTGCTAATTTGAATTTCTATTTTGTAGACAGTGATCTTAGATATCTTTATTTTCGTAGTACATCGGCTGGTATTGATGGTATTTGGGGAACCAACGATGATCAGATTGCCTTTTTGAGAGATTTTTCCTATGATGCTAATGGCAATCAAATCAAGAGTGTCTCATACCAAGATATTGGTGCTGATGGCATTATTCATACCGCTGATGATACAGTGAGTCGCTACCAACAGTTTTTCTACGATGCAAATAATAACCAAGTGGCTAAACATAACTATTCAAGTGCCGGCACTGATGGCGTCTGGTTTACCAGTGATGATACGCTAACAAGTTATGTCAGCAATACCTATGATAACGCGAATAATCTTATTCAGGCGGTGTTTTATACAGGTATGGGTAGTGATAATGTTTGGTTTACCACGGATGATGTAATCAATAGCGCGTCTGTCTTCGCTTATGACAGTCAGGGTAACCAGACTCTGAAAAAATTTATTAGAGCGCCGGGTGTCGATGCAGTATGGCTAACTTCCGATGATGATCTGCAATTTTATGAGTTGAACAGCTGGCAACAGGGATTTCGGGTCCTATCAGAAGCTTTTGATGCTAGCGGTAATGATGGGCTATGGCAAACAGCCGATGATATTGAAGCTTATCACTATGAATATCAGCTTTACTATTTGTAATATTATAAAAGCGGTCTATTAGCTATCACTTAAATACCACTCATCAACTTTATACTCGAAGAGTGGTATTTTTTATTCGAAGTGATGCGTGATTCAGATAGATCAATCAACAGCCCTAACCATTAAAAAGTAAATAAAAACAACATAAATTAATTTAAAACGGTACTGATTTTCTATCGAATATTTTAGCTAGAGAAATAAAAGGCTCCATCATATACAGCTCAGCCACTTCAGCGCTACAACTAAATGCCTAAATAGCCATTTAATCTTGACTATGCTTTTATCCCTTCCCTTTGCCCTTTTTACCATGCATTTCTTTATAATGCTGATCAAAACCTTTTGGCTTTCCCACTTTTCCGCGATAAACATACTCCGCAATCGCTTCAATATCCGATTTTGAAATTGCAATTTTTGGCATCAAGCCAAACCGTCGGACAGCTCCTGCCATCAAGGTGTTATCTTGATTTGGTTGCTCAACCCAACTTACAATCGCATCCACAAATGACATTTCATCAGAATAACTATGAAGATAGTGCATTCTTACAGCAATAATAGGTGGGGCAATGCGCTTTTCCATATCCATCCCACCATTAACACCATGACAAGCAGAGCAATTTATTTTATACAGATCTTCGCCATGTTTTAAAGTGCTTTCTGCGCTGGTTAACGTAGCAAAACAAAATATTGTAGTTACAAGTAAATTAATCGTTATTTGCATTCTATCCTCTCATTTATTTTCTAACTGGTTTTTTAGCAAGCTTTCTTTGTAATGTTCGTCGATGCATGCCTAGCGCTCTAGCAGAAGCTGATATATTGCCATCATTTTCAATTAATATCTTATTGATATACTCCCATTCTAGTCGCTCAACAGACATCGGTAAAAAATCATTATTGTCAAACTTTTGATTTACCCCTCCTTGTAGGTGGATAATTATCTCTCTTGCATTTATTGGTTTTGCAAGGTAATTGTCAGCACCTAGTTTAATAGCCTCCACCGCTGTTGCGATACTAGCATAACCCGTTACCAATACGATAGAACAATTAGGCACAGCCTTTTTTAACGGTTTTATCCAAATCAAACCACTGGTATTTTTTAATTTAAGATCTAAAAGTATGATTAATTCGTTTTGAGTTTCGGCAACAAAGTCCACTTCCAAGCATTCAATAGCTTGTTGGGGTGTAGAGAAATGAACAACCGTGCAATCGAGGCGCTTTAGGCTTCTTGCTAAAGTTTCACGATAGATATCATCATCATCAATAAGGCACAAGTTAAACAAAGGCATTACTCACTCCATAGAGGTAGTATAATTTGAGTTATTGCTCCACCATTCTTGCTTATCAAAAGCTGCACACTGCCATCTAACCTTTCTAGTGTCACATTAGATAAAAACAAGCCCCATCCTAAGCCATTATTTTTATTAGAATTTTGTATTTGATAGCCTGCGGAGCTTTCTACTGATTCTTCAATCCCCAAACCATAATCTTCAATATCAATCACCACTTTATCGCTATTAAGAGAAACCGTTAATTCTATGCAATTAGATTGGTTATTAATGCTCGCCTCGGCTGAGTTGTCCAACAAATTGCTAATTGCTTGTCCAAGACTAATATCAATAGGGTGAATGTAGCTATCAAAGCCTTCGGACCAATGCTGTGATACTAAGATTTGTGGGCGATAGACTAACCACTGGTCAATTATTATTTTTAATTCAGTTTTAAATAATCGATTTAGCGGAGCCGTATGCTCTAATTCCTTAAGTTGCTGACGTACCTGTTCACTTTTATGGTTTAATCCTTGTATTGAGACCTTACATATATGGAGTGCATCGTCCAAAATTTTTAAGTCATTTTGTTGTTCTTTAGATAAATTTGAATGGCTTAAATCGTCAATGATAACCGCCATAGTAGAAAGTGGCGTATTTATTTCATGTGCAGCACTCGCTGACATAATCGCTAAACTAAGGATCTGTTCTTCCTGCAAGGACTTTTCTCGTAGCCTTTGCAGCCTTTTATCTTGTTCAATACTAGCGCGTCGTGTCAAAAGCCCAAAAATTGCGATTAAAACAACTGTAAAACTAAAGTTTATCCACATCCCTAGCATGTGAAAATGAAAAGCTTCAATAGGACTCGTTGAACTGATTAACAAAGGTTTCTGATATAAATGAAGAATCGAATAGAGCATGATTTGGATTATGGTTAGGGTAATTAAATAACGCCATGACAACATAAATGAACCGAGAGCAACAGGTAATAAAAGTATATAGCTAAAAGGATTATTGGCTCCTCCAGTCACATATATAAATATAAATATCGTCACTGAATCAAAAACAATGAAAGAAAATAAGTGAAAAGAGTTAAAGCTAGACTTATTTTTAACTCTTGTTTGAGCATAAATCTGAACAATATTTTCACACAGTATAAGAATTGTTAGGATCGCAAGCGGCAGTTGAATCACAAGAAATACTTGCCCCATCAAGATCAATAGAATTTGACCCATAATGACGATCATTCTGACTCGGTTGAGTATTCTAATGTTTTCTAGGTTAGCCAATTTGCTATCGACCCCATTTAATTTCCCCCCACTGATTTCGGGCTAAATTTATTTTCCAGATCAAGGATTCGATTTTAAGGAACCCTATTGATTGTAGAGTCCATCGAGTTTAGCAAGTATAAAACAATTTTACACTGCGACAATTAGTCACATAGTCAAATAAAGCACATAAGCTTAATATTGCGTCAAACAAATCCCCGATTCTATAAATATAATCCGACTACAGAGCATCTGACTATGAAAATAATCAAAATTAACCTTTTAGCATTGATGATTTCTTTGCCCCATTACATCAATGCCACTGAAACAAGCACCTCTCCGACTCTAATAATAACCGGTTCACCCATTAAACAAAGCCTTGAAGGGGAACAGAAACAGCTTGAAGACTATGATAACCAACCGATTGTTGACGCGGGTGACTACTCACTCGAATAGCTGGGTTTTCTGCCATAAGAGCAGGAGGGCACGCGCTAGACCCTGTACTGAGAGGACAAAGTCAAACTCGTATCAATCTACTTCAGCAAGGCGCGTATTTACATGGTGCGGGACCCAACCGTATGGATTCTCCGGGTTCGTATACTGAACCCTTTGGCTGGGATGAATTGCAAGTATATAAAGGTGTCGAAACGCTTATGTTAGGAGCAGGAGGACCGGCCGGCACTCTAAATTTTAAACGCTACAAACCAGATTTTTCCGGTGACCCAATTACAGGTAAATTAATGGCGTCCTATTCCAACAGTTTTTATAAACTCGGATCTGATGTTGCCACAGGCAACGATGATGGTTACCTCAGACTGATTAGCCAATATTATCAGCAAGAAAGTTATCGAGATGGTAATAACCAACTGACTAGAACCGCATTTAAAACGACCAGCAACACCTTAATTGGTGGTTATAATCCAAGTCAAGATTCTGAAATCCGACTATCGATAATGGCTAACCGAGGTCGTGATGCGCTATTTGCTGGAACCATGATGGATGGGCCAAAAACTGATATGGATGCCCTACAATTACATTATTTCGCGGGTGATCCACAAAGTATTAATTTTAGCGAATATCAAATCTATTGGAACCAAGCACATCATATTATGGATAACTATAGTTTGAGAACTCAAACAGCACCTATGAGAATGCTTACTGATTCAAACTCTAACACAAAGGGGCTAAAGTGGCACAAAAGCTGGCAAACCAATAAACAAATTTGGCAAACGGCAATCGACTGGCAGAACGTGCAGAGAAACGCTAATCGTTTTATGGGTATGATGGGAATTCCAGAACAATTACAGTCTAAGGTTTGGCCTAACAATGAACTTGATATAAAAGGTGCCGCTTTAGAAATGGAATATCAATTTAGCGTTGATCACCGACTAAAAACTGGAGTTCGGTTCGATCAAGTCAATGCGTCCGCTTCTATCACCCAAAACCTTGCTATTTATCAAAACTACTATCTCAGCACCCCCAATAATAGCCAAGAAAATAACCTCAGTGGGTTTGCTCGATACTACTATAAAAACGCCAAATTTTTATATTGGGCGGGCGTTAGTAGCAATGTAAGAACAGCCGATGCCACAGAAAGATATTTAGCTGCCAAGAGTGGACAAGCAATGATGCGCTGGATCGGTAACCCCGATATTCAACCAGAGCGTCACAATCAAATCGAATTGGGTACTAAATGGAATTTCAATGAAGGTTGGAGCGAACTCAATATCTATTATAATTCTATCGCAAATTTTATATTAAGAGACCGCGCCCGAATGCAGTCCGGAATAATTGCTATGGATATGGCCACTATTTATCGTAATGTGGATGCAACGCTTTATGGCTTTGAGTGGTCCCTTAAGCAAAACTTTGACAATAATTGGCGGCTTAATACCAATATTGCCTACGTCAAAGGAACTAACGATAATACACGCATTCCCCTCTATCAAATACCACCAGTTGAAGGCCTCATAGAATTAAACCACCATAAGGATAGAGTCAATTTATGGCTGGATGTAAAATGGGCTTTAACTCAAACTAATGTCGATAGCGACCCCATGTATGGGTCAGGCTTAGATAATGAACAATCATCCGCTTGGTTAAGCGTGAATTTTAAGGCGAGCTACGAATTAAATCATTTATGGCAATTAACACTAGGTATTAATAACGTATTCGACAGAGAATATGCCTACCATGTTAGCCGAGCAAATATGGACCCGTTTAATCCAGAACCTATTCTGGTAAACGAACCAGGCCGCCAGTTTTGGTTGTCGATTATAGCGCGACTTTAAAATAATAAATCATTTTTAGATAAATAGTTTCCGGTCAAGAAAATAGGAAACTATTTCCTGTTTTCAGTAGGGTAGAGCTCACGATTGAAACCTATTTGAAAGCTAGGTAATTCATAGGTAGTTAATTCGATTGCAAAGCACCTAAATCTGTACAAACTTGATTAAGACTTACTTTCATCATCTCCATCATTATTAGGCGAACAGCTTCATTCTCCATACTTTTAAACGTAAAAAACCGCATCCCTAAGGATACGGTTTTTTGTGTTGCTATCTAGCTTCCTAGAAAATACTAGAAACTAAGCAATAATCTTAGCCACAACACCTGCTCCAACGGTACGACCACCTTCACGGATAGCGAAGCGTAAACCTTCATCCATCGCGATAGGGGCAATCAATTCTACTACCATCTTGATGTTATCACCTGGCATAACCATTTCTACGCCTTCAGGTAATTCACAAGCACCCGTTACATCCGTGGTACGGAAGTAAAACTGAGGACGGTAACCTTTAAAGAATGGCGTATGACGACCACCTTCATCTTTACTCAGAATGTAGATTTCAGCTTCAAACTTAGTGTGTGGGTTAATTGTTCCAGGCTTAGCTAAGACTTGGCCACGCTGCACATCTTCACGCTTAGTACCGCGCAATAAAATACCACAGTTATCACCCGCCTGACCTTGGTCAAGTAGCTTACGGAACATTTCAACACCGGTGACAACGGTCTTAGTGGTATCAATAATACCAACAATTTCAACTTCTTCACCGACTTTAATAATACCGGCTTCGATACGACCCGTGACAACCGTTCCACGACCTGAGATTGAGAAAACATCTTCAATCGGCATGATAAAGTCTTTATCGACTTCTCGCTTGGGTTCAGGGATATAGTCATCCAGTGCTTTAGCCAGTTCTAAAATCGCTTCTTTACCCAGCTTACCTTCATCACCTTCAAGAGCTTTAAGCGCTGAACCGTGAATGATAGGCGTGTCGTCACCTGGAAATTCGTACATGTCTAACAATTCACGGATTTCCATTTCAACGAGTTCTAATAATTCTTCATCATCAACCATGTCACACTTGTTCATGAAAACAACAATCTTAGGCACGCCAACCTGACGTGATAATAAGATGTGCTCACGGGTTTGTGGCATCGGCCCATCAGCGGCGGAACAGACTAAGATAGCGCCGTCCATTTGAGCTGCACCAGTGATCATGTTTTTAACGTAATCCGCATGTCCGGGGCAATCAACGTGGGCGTAGTGACGCTTTTCAGTTTCATACTCAACATGTGAAGTTGAAATAGTGATACCACGTTCTTTTTCTTCTGGCGCATTATCGATTTCATTGAAATCTTTTGCCGCTCCGCCAAACTCGGCAGATAGAACGGTACACATCGCCGCTGTTAAAGTCGTTTTACCATGATCAACGTGACCGATTGTTCCGACGTTAACATGGGGTTTGGTTCGTTCAAATTTTTCTTTTGACATTACTATTTCCTCTTTTTCTCTTAACTTAAACTATTAAAATAAAATACTCATAAATGGGTAATACTGTTTGCCAACCAACCTAATAGGTGACGGCTTCTACTACGCTAGCAGGTGCTTCTGCGTAGGTTAAAAATTCCATTGAATAACTTGCTCTACCTTGAGAAGCACTTCTCACGGCGGTCGCGTAGCCAAACATTTCGCTCAGTGGAACCTCCGCGTCAATCACTTTACCCGAAGGATTGTCTTCCATTCCATGAACCACACCGCGTCGACGATTGAGATCACCCATCACATCGCCCATGTAGTCTTCCGGGGTAACCACTTCAACCTTCATAATCGGTTCAAGTAATACCGGATCAGCTTTTAGTGCGCCTTCACGAAAGCCCATTGAAGCGGCGACTTTAAATGCCACTTCGTTGGAATCGACATCGTGGTAAGAACCATCAAACAGCGTCACTTTAATATCCACCATGGGATAACCCGCCAACACGCCATTTTGCATCTGCTCAAGTAAACCTTTTTCAATCGCGGGGATATACTCCTTAGGAATGCTACCACCAACAATATCATTGACAAACTCAAAGCCTTTGCCGCTTTCTTGTGGTTCTAATTTTAAGCACACATGACCGTATTGACCCTTGCCACCGGTTTGACGAATAAACTTGCCTTCTGCTTCAACCGCTTTTCCAATGGTTTCACGATAAGCCACCTGCGGCTTACCAATATTGGCATCGACTTGGAATTCACGCTTCATTCGGTCGATGAGTATATCCAAATGTAATTCGCCCATACCTGAAATAATGGTTTGACCGGATTCTTCATCGGTTTTCACTTTAAATGACGGATCTTCTTTAGCCAGTTTCGCCAAAGCTATCGCCATTTTATCCTGATCTGATTTAGTTCGAGGCTCAACGGCCACCGAAATAACCGGCTCAGGAAATTCCATACGCTCAAGAATAATCGGGTGGTTGGCATCACAAAAAGTATCTCCAGTCACCACATCTTTAATACCGATAGCTGCGGCAATATCTCCCGCATAAACTTCTTTGACTTCTTCACGACTATTGGAGTGCATTTGTACAATTCGCCCAACACGCTCTTTTTTTTGTCGAACCGAATTGAATATTTGATCACCTGTTTTTAACACGCCCGAATAAACCCGGAAAAAAGTCAGTGTTCCAACAAAAGGGTCGGTCGCAATCTTAAAGGCTAATGCAGCAAAAGGCGCTTTATCATCAGCCGGTCTTTCCGCTTCCGTTTCACCGTCTTCTAACAATCCTTTAATGGCAGCAATATCCATTGGTGCAGGCAAATAATCAATTACCGCATCGAGTACGTTCTGCACACCTTTATTTTTAAAAGCACTACCACAGGTGGCCAATACAATTTCATTAGCAATTGTGCGCGCTCTTAGACCGGCTTTAATATCGGATTCGGTCAATATACCTTCATTCAGATATTTTTCCATTAAATCATCATTTGCTTCGGCGGCGGCTTCAATTAGCTTTTCTCGGTAATCTTCGCATTCCGCCTTCATGGCTTCAGGAATCGCTCGATAATCAAAAGTCATTCCCTTATCATCGTCATGCCAGTAAATAGCATGCATTCTGATAAGATCTATGATTCCTTCAAACTCTTCTTCTGCACCAATCGGTAACTGGATGGGTACGGCAGATGCACCAAGACGATTTTCAATCTGCTCGACGACTCGCAGGAAATCAGCACCAGCTCGATCCATTTTATTTACAAAGACCATACGAGGTACTTGATACTTATTGGCTTGACGCCAAACAGTTTCTGACTGAGGCTCAACCCCAGAGGAAGCACAAAAAACCACCACAGCGCCATCAAGCACTCTTAACGAGCGTTCAACTTCAATGGTGAAATCAACATGTCCAGGAGTATCAATAATATTGATACGATGCTGTTCAAACTGATTATCCATACCTTTCCAAAAGGTGGTGGTAGCGGCCGATGTGATGGTAATACCACGCTCTTGCTCTTGTTCCATCCAGTCCATAGTGGCTGCGCCATCATGCACTTCGCCCAACTTGTGAGACAAGCCGGTATAAAACAAAATACGCTCAGTGGTGGTGGTTTTACCCGCATCCACATGAGCGACAATTCCGATATTGCGATATTTATCAATTGGCGTACTACGAGGCATGGCTATATCTCTAACTTCGCCTAATTACCAACGATAATGTGCAAAAGCTTTATTCGCTTCAGCCATACGATGGATATCTTCACGCTTTTTAATACAAGAACCACGACCATCAATAGCATCCATCAATTCACCCGCTAAACGAGCATTCATTGATTTTTCGCCACGCTTGCGTGAACCTTCTACCAACCAACGCATTGCAAGCGCTATTTGACGTGATGGACGAACTTCAACCGGTACTTGATAAGTAGAACCACCCACACGGCGTGATTTTACTTCAACTAGAGGTTTAATTTTTTCTAAGCCTTCTTCAAAAATAGGCATAGCATCTTCAACATTCTTTTTTTCTTTAATAATGTCGAGTGCATCATACACAATTTTTTCTGCGACTGATTTTTTACCGTCCACCATTAAAATATTGATGAACTTGGCTAATAATTCACTTCCAAACTTTGGATCAGGTAAGATCTCACGTTTGGCGACGACGCGTCTTCTTGGCATTTTAGTTTTTCCTATGTGTTCTTCAGGTTTATTCCAGAACTGTGTCCGGCCCTTACTCACATCTCAAAGGGATGTCTTAAAAATTTAACACCGAACCGATTTTAACATTTAATTCCGTTGCAGACTTAAAGTTAAACTCTTGATGGTTTGATGCCTGTTATTTGAATGACTTTCTAGTAGCATTAAATACGGCTTCTTTCTTGTCATTCACGTAAATCCGTTGATTTACGATTTATTTTACTTGGTATTACAAAGTTTCCATTAGCTAAGCTAATTGAAAGAACTTACTTAGGTCGCTTAGTTCCGTATTTTGAACGGCCCTGTCTGCGATCTTTTACTCCACCTAAATCAAGATTTCCACGAACGCAGTGATAACGAACACCCGGTAAGTCTTTAACACGACCACCACGGATAACGACCACACTATGTTCTTGCAAATTATGACCTTCACCACCGATATAAGAGGTTACTTCAAATCCGTTAGTTAAACGAACACGAGCAACTTTTCTTAGTGCTGAATTAGGCTTTTTGGGAGTAGTCGTATAAACACGAGTACAAACACCACGCTTTTGCGGATTAGCTTCTAGCGCAGGTACTTTGCTCTTCGTGACGATCTTTTTACGCCCTTTGCGTACCAACTGATTAGTTGTTGACATTGTTTATAATAACTCCAGCTTTTTTGCTTGATAAAATCCCTTGTTGCTAGGCGTTAGTAGGCAACCTAAATTAAGGGAGCGGCATTGTAATTGCCTTACCGGTCGATGTCAAGAGAGTGGCGATGGAAATAGCTGATTTAACCTATAAATTAAGGCCTATCGGTGGAAAAGCATCTCTATATAAACCAGCTTACAATACCAATACAGTTTAATACTCTCTAACAATCAACAAATTAATGATAAAAAGGCTAAAACCCAGAGGGTAATAGCCTTTTATCGGAACTTTAGTCGCTATTGTTCAGCTAACTTAGTTCAAAAAACAATCAAAGATAAAGCCCTATTCTTTGGCTTCATCATCTGCTTGTTTCTCTGGCTCAGCTTCACTAGTTGGCTCTTCAACTGAAACCTCAGAATCATCCAACCCAGCAAGTGAGGAGCTTAACGCATCACTAAGCGCCTTTTCAGCGTCTTCCGCAGAAACCGTTTCTTCTGCTTCAAACTCATACTCACCGGCAAGACGCTTACGACGTTCTTCATGGTAAGTTAAGCCTGTACCAGCAGGAATCAAACGACCCACAATGACATTTTCTTTCAATCCGCGAAGGCTGTCTTTTTTACCAGCGACTGCAGCTTCGGTTAAGACTCGTGTGGTTTCTTGGAAAGATGCCGCAGAAATAAACGATTCAGTGGCTAAAGATGCCTTGGTAATACCCATCAATACACGTTGGAACTTGATGGGTTGCTTACCGTCCTTCTCTAAACGTTCGTTTTCTTCCAATACACGGATGTATTCAGCCTGTTCACCTTTTAATAACAAGCTATCACCAGAATCCATAATCAATACTTTACGTAGCATTTGGCGAACGATGGCTTCAATGTGCTTGTCATTAATGCCAACACCTTGTAAACGATAAACTTCTTGAACTTCGTTAACAATGTAGTTAGCCAGTGCGCTAACACCCTTAAGACGTAAAATGTCGTGAGGATTATCAGCACCGTCAGATACCACTTCACCCTTTTCAACTTTCTCACCTTCAAACACGTTGAAATGACGCCATTTATGAATTAGCTCTTCATAAGCATCGCCTTCCTGTGGAGTGATCACTAAACGTCGCTTACCTTTAGTTTCTTTACCAAAGCTCACCATACCGGAAATTTCTGCAAGAATTGCAGGCTCTTTCGGTTTACGCGCTTCAAATAAATCAGCAACACGAGGTAGACCACCTGTGATATCGCGAGTTTTTGAGCCTTCTTGCGGAATACGGGCAATTGCCCCACCCACGCCAACATCAGCGCCATCTTCCATACTTACAATGGCGTTAATTGGTAATACGTATTGAGCCGCTGTTTTGGTTCCTGGAATATTAAGCTCTTTACCCTTCTTATCCAACAGGATAATACGAGGTCTTAAATCATTGGCTTTCGTACCAGAGCGTTTTGACTCAGTAATTAATAACGAACTCAAACCGGTAATTGGGTCTGTTTCGCGCTCCATATTAACGCCCTCAATCACATCTTCTAGCTTAATTTTTCCGGCTATTTCAGTAATAATTGGGTGAGTATGTGGGTCCCAGTTGGCGATAATCGCTCCGCCTTTTACTTTAGCGCCATCTTTAAACTCAAGAACCGCGCCGTAAGGCACCTTATATCGCTCTTTTTCACGTCCGAACTCATCGATTAGAGTGAGCACTGTTGAACGGGAAACAATCACGATTTTCTTATCTTTGCGTGTAACAAATTTTGAGTTATGCAGCTTTAAAGTACCATCATTTTTAATCTGAACGTTATTTTCAGCGCTAGCTCTCGATGCCGCACCACCAATATGGAAAGTCCGCATGGTGAGCTGCGTACCGGGTTCACCGATTGACTGAGCAGCAATAACACCCACAGCTTCACCAATATTAATACGATGTCCGCGAGCTAAATCACGCCCATAACACTGTGCGCAAACGCCGTGTCGTGTTTCGCAAGAAATTACCGAACGAACCACGATTTGGTCAACAGAATTTTCTTCTAAAAATTCGACCCATTTTTCATCTAGCAGCGTACCGGCTTCACAAATAATATCGTCAGTACCCGGTTTATAGATATGCTCGACAGGAACACGCCCTAAAACGCGATCACCTAACGGCTCTACCACATCACCACCTTCAATCAGGGGCGTCATTACTAGACCCTTTTGTGTACCACAATCTAGTTCGGTAATCACCAAATCTTGTGCAACATCCACTAATCGTCGTGTCAAATAACCCGAGTTAGCAGTTTTAAGTGCTGTATCGGCCAAACCTTTACGCGCTCCGTGAGTGGAAATAAAGTACTCAAGTACACTGAGCCCTTCGCGGAAGTTTGCTTTGATGGGGCTTTCGATGATCGAACCATCCGGCTTAGCCATCAAACCACGCATACCGGCTAATTGTCTGATCTGTGCGGGGCTACCACGAGCGCCGGAGTCAGCCATCATAAAGACTGAGTTAAAGGATTCCTGCACCACATCGTTGCCGTCAGCATCTTTAACGAATTCTGAACTGAGGTTTTCCATCATTTTCTTGGCAACCTGCTCATTAGTGTGAGACCAAATATCCACTACTTTGTTGTAGCGCTCACCTTGGGTTACCAAACCTGAAGAAAATTGTTGTTCAATTTCTTTCACTTCCGCTTCAGCATCTTCAATAATCGAGGCTTTTTCGTCAGGGATTACCATGTCATCGATACCGACTGAAGCACCAGAAAGTGTCGCATAGTTAAAACCGGTATACATGAGCTGATCAGCAAAAATAACCGTCGCTTTTAGTCCTAGACGTCGATAACATTGGTTAATAATGTTAGAAATCGCTTTCTTAGTCATCTTAAGGTTAACTAAGTCAAATGGAAGCCCCGCGGGCACGACTTCATAAAGCAGCGCTCGACCAACGGTAGTATCAACCAATCGAGAAATTTTGATTTCTTCGCCTGCGTCATTTTTTTCAGTGATATTAAGGCGAACTTTAATTTTTGCGTGGAGTTGAGTAACACCAGTACGGTAAGCACGTAGTACTTCCGCCGTATCGACAAACACCATACCTTCGCCCTGAACGTTAATTTTTTCTCGGGTCAAATAGTAAAGCCCCAAAACAACATCCTGTGAAGGTACAATAATAGGCTGGCCGTTAGCCGGTGCAAGCACATTGTTGGTAGACATCATTAACGTACGACACTCAACTTGTGCTTCGATGGTCAGAGGGATATGCACAGCCATTTGATCACCATCAAAATCGGCATTGTAAGCCGCACAAACTAATGGGTGCAATTGGATGGCTTTTCCTTCAATTAATACTGGCTCAAATGCCTGAATACCCAGTCTGTGCAACGTTGGTGCACGATTTAGCATGACTGGATGTTCACGGATAACCTCTTCGAGGATATCCCAAACCACAGATTCTTCTCGTTCAACCATTTTCTTGGCGGCTTTAATGGTAGTGGCAAGACCCCGTAGCTCTAATTTACCAAAAATAAAAGGTTTGAATAATTCCAGTGCCATTTTTTTAGGCAATCCACACTGATGTAATCTCAGTGTCGGTCCTACCACAATGACCGAACGACCCGAATAATCAACACGCTTACCTAAAAGGTTTTGACGGAAACGACCTTGCTTACCTTTGATCATATCGGCAAGAGATTTTAATGGTCGTTTGTTTGAACCTGTTATAGCTCGTCCACGACGACCGTTATCGAGCAAAGCATCGACCGATTCTTGTAGCATTCTTTTTTCGTTACGCACAATAATGTCAGGTGCATTAAGATCGAGTAAACGCTTAAGACGGTTGTTACGATTAATAACTCGACGATACAAATCGTTTAAATCAGAAGTCGCGAATCGACCACCTTCAAGGGGAACCAATGGACGCAGATCTGGTGGTAAAACCGGAAGAACCGTCATGATCATCCACTCAGGTTTATTATCAGATTTAATAAAAGCTTCTAACACTTTAAGCCGTTTAGTAAACTTCTTCAGCTTGGTTTCTGAATTGGTGTTTGGAATTTCATCCCGAATGGCTTTGGCTTCGTCCTGAACATTAATATGAGTTAACAAATCCATCACGGCTTCAGCACCCATTTTGGCATCAAATTCATCGCCAAATTCTTCTAACGCATCAAGGTAAGCTTCTTCATTTAGTAACTGCCGTCTTTCGAGCGTCGTCATACCGGGTTCAGTCACGACGAAGGCTTCAAAGTAAAGAACTCGTTCGATATCACGAAGCGTCATATCGAGTAGCAAACCAATACGCGATGGCAGTGATTTTAAAAACCAAATATGCGCAACCGGACAGGCTAAATCAATATGACCCATTCGCTCACGACGCACTTTAGCCAGCGCCACTTCAACGCCACATTTTTCACAGATAACACCGCGATGCTTTAAGCGTTTGTATTTCCCACAAAGACATTCATAGTCTTTAATGGGGCCAAAAATCTTAGCACAAAATAAACCGTCTCTTTCAGGCTTAAAGGTACGATAGTTGATGGTTTCTGGCTTCTTCACTTCACCATAAGACCATGAACGAACTGTTTCAGGCGAAGTCAGTCCAATTCGAATCGAATCGAATTCTTCAGTTTGATTTTGCTGTTTAATAAAGTTTAATAAATCTTTCAACTTATTCTCCTCCCGGAGGTCAATAAAAACTGAGGATTAAATCAGCCGCTATAATCAGATGTTGTGATCAATTAGCGGCCGCTACCGTGTTTTGTTAGTGCTCTTGCTCTAGCTCAATATTAATACCAAGAGAGCGAATTTCTTTCACTAAAACGTTAAAGGATTCTGGCATACCAGGCTCCATACGGTGATCGCCATCAACAATATTCTTGTACATACGCGTTCGTCCGGTAACGTCATCGGACTTAACGGTTAACATTTCTTGTAGGGTGTAAGTTGCACCGTATGCCTCTAGTGCCCATACCTCCATTTCTCCGAAACGTTGGCCACCAAACTGTGCTTTACCACCCAATGGTTGCTGTGTAACCAAGCTATAAGAACCCGTAGAACGTGCATGCATTTTGTCATCAACCAAGTGATTCAATTTAAGCATGTACATATAACCAACTGTTACCGGACGTTCAAATTTTTCACCGGTACGTCCATCAAATAACCAGCTTTGGCCATGTCGGGCTTCACCCGCAAGCTCAAGCATTTCTTTAATTTCAGATTCTTTTGCACCATCAAATACCGGTGTGCCCATGGGTACGCCAGCACGAAGATTTTCACAAAGTTTATTGATTTCATCATCGGTCAGTTGTTTAAGATCAACGGTTTCTTGTTCGCGATGATTATAGACCTTGCCTAAGAACTCTCTCTTTTCAGCAATATCTTTTTGCTCTTCGATCATCTTATCAATCTTGCGACCAATGCCTTTTGCAGCCCAACCTAGGTGGGTTTCAAGGATCTGACCAATATTCATACGTGATGGTACGCCAAGCGGATTTAACACGATATCAACCGCTTCACCATTTTCAAGGTATGGCATATCTTCTACCGGAACAATGTTAGAAATAACCCCTTTGTTTCCATGTCGTCCAGCCATCTTATCGCCTGGTTGTATACGACGCTTAACCGCCATATAAACCTTAACAATTTTTAGTACGCCCGGAGCCAGATCATCACCTTGGGTAATTTTGTTACGCTTGATTTCTAATTTACGGTCATATTCTTCACGTTTTTCTTCAAGATGAGTGGCTAAAGCTTCTAACGATTGCTGTGCTTTTTCATCTCGAAGTTGAACATCTAACCACTGTCCATCACCAATTTCTGTTAAGTATTCAGCAGTAATCTTGCTGCCTTTTTTCAGAATGTTAGGGCCTTTTTCGGCCACGGAGTCCAACAGAATTTTATAAGCACGGTTATAGATATTGCCTTTTAAAATAGAAAATTCATCATTAAGATCTTTCTTGGCTTGTGCCACTTGGCTGCCTTCAATGCTCAATGCACGCTGGTCTTTATCCACACCATCACGGGTATAAACCTGCACATCAATAACGGTTCCAACGGTTCCTGTGGAAACCCGCTGAGAAGTATCTTTCACATCGCTGGCTTTTTCACCAAAAATTGCCCGCAGTAGTTTTTCTTCAGGGGTTAACTGGGTTTCACCTTTAGGTGTCACCTTACCCACTAAAATATCACCGGATTTAACTTCTGCACCCACATAGACAATACCTGATTCATCAAGCTTGGCTAATGCGCTTTCACCAACGTTTGGAATATCAGCAGTAATTTCCTCTGAACCCAACTTAGTATCTCGAGCGATACAGGTAATTTCTTGAATATGAATACTCGTGAAACGATCTTCTTTAACCACATTTTCTGAGATTAAAATCGAATCCTCAAAGTTGTATCCGTTCCAAGGCATGAAAGCAATTTTCATGTTTTGTCCTAGCGCTAATTCACCTAAATCAGTCGATGGACCATCAGCTAACACATCACCACGACCAATTTGATCGCCAATATTGACGATAGGTCGTTGGTTGATACAAGTATTTTGATTGGAGCGCGTATATTTACGAAGGTTGTAAATATCCACACCCGCTTCACCCACCATAGTTTCATCATCATTGACTCTAACCACGATACGGCTTGCATCAACAAATTCGATTATTCCGCCACGATCAGCCGCTACCGTTACACCAGAATCTACGGCAACAGTACGTTCCATACCCGTACCAACTAATGGCTTTTGCGCACGTAGAGTTGGAACCGCTTGTCGTTGCATGTTTGATCCCATCAAAGCACGGTTTGCATCATCATGTTCCAAAAATGGAATTAATGAGGCCGCGACTGAAACGATCTGCTGTGGTGATACATCCATATATTGAATATTATCCACCGAGGTCAAAGTAAATTCACCTTGGTAACGACAAGAAATAAGCTCTTCTGTCATATTTCCTTTTTTATCCAAAGCAACATTGGCCTGAGCTATATGGAATTCGCCTTCTTCAATGGCTGACAGAAAATCAATTTTATCGGTAGCACATCCATTTTCAACTCGACGGTAAGCAGTTTCCAAGAAACCATAGTCGTTAGTTCTTGCATAGCAAGAAAGTGAGTTGATCAAACCAATGTTTGGACCTTCCGGCGTTTCAATAGGGCAAACACGTCCATAATGAGTATGATGCACATCTCGAACTTCAAATCCTGCACGTTCACGGGTTAAACCACCGGGGCCTAAAGCTGAAACACGGCGCTTATGGGTGATTTCTGACAAGGGATTATTTTGGTCCATAAATTGCGATAACTGACTGGAACCAAAGAATTCTTTAATCGCTGCCGACACAGGTTTAGCATTAATCAAGTCTTGCGGCATTAGGTTATCGGCTTCAGCCATGCTGAGTCTTTCTTTAACCGCTCGTTCCACTCGCACAATACCAACGCGGAATTGATTTTCAGCCATTTCACCAACACTACGTATACGTCGATTGCCTAAATGGTCGATATCATCTACCACGCCTTTACCATTACGGATGTTCAATAAGGTTTGAACCACAGCAATAATATCGTCTTTGGATAAAATACCTTCGCCTTCATCACCTTCACGTCCAATTCGACGGTTAAATTTCATACGACCTACGCGAGACAAGTCATATCGATCTTTACTGAAGAATAAATTCTCAAACAAAGCTTCAGCTGAATCTTTGGTTGGTGGCTCGCCAGGTCGCATCATACGATAGATTTCAACTAACGCTTCTAAGCGATTAGATGTTGGATCAATTCGTAGGGTATCTGACATATAAGGACCGCGATCGAGATCATTGGTATAAATAGTTTCAAACTCTTTAACCTTTACTTCACGCAGCTTTTCTAGCAATTCTTCGGTAATTTCAGCATTCGCTTCCACTAAAATTTCACCGGTATCCTTATCGATAATATCTTTTGCAACCGCTTTACCAATTAAATACTCTGTCGGTATTTCTAATTTTTTAATATTAGCTTTTTCTAGTTCTTTTATGTGTCTAACGGTTATACGTCGACCTTCTTCTACATGCACCTTGCCACGCTTACCTTTTATATCAAAAGTTGCGGTGAGACCACGTAATCTTTCTGGAATAAGCTCGAGTAAGATAGTTCCGTCTTTGGCTAATTCTATTTTATCGAAATCGAAAAACATTTCGAGCATTTCAGTGGTCGAAAACTCAAGCGCTCTTAACAAAATAGATGCTGGTAGTTTTCTTCGTCGATCGATTCGAACAAAAAGACAATCTTTTGGATCAAATTCAAAATCCAGCCATGAACCACGGTAAGGGATAACGCGAGCGTTATAAAGCAACTTGCCGGAAGAGTGCGTTTTACCTTTATCTGAATCAAAGAATACGCCAGGGCTACGATGTAATTGAGATACAATCACTCGCTCAGTACCGTTAATAACAAAGGTACCGTTGTCTGTCATCAAAGGCATTTCACCCATGTAGACTTCCTGCTCACGCACTTCTTTAACGGTCTTATTTTTGTTTTCTTTATCGTAAATAACCAAACGGATTTTTACGCGTAAAGCTGCTGAATAAGTAATACTCCGCATTTGACATTCTTTCACGTCAAAAGTAGGCTCGCCTAATTTATAGCTAATGTATTCAAGCGCGGCTGATCCAGAATAACTGGTGATAGGAAAAACCGATTTAAATGCTTTTTCTAAACCGGATTGTTCTATATTTTCAACATCAAGAAACTTTCGATATGAATCAAGTTGAATGGCTAACAAGTATGGAACTTCCAATACTCTTTTATTACGACTAAAATCCTTACGGATTCGTTTTTTCTCAGTATATGAATAGGCCATCTGGGCTCCTCAGTTAGCTATCACTATTGTCACCAATCAACTCTTGATACGGCGAAATCGACTGGCATTAATTTCTAAAAAATAATAAAACGTTTACCACAAACCTCTTTTCTTTTAGCGGTTCCATTAGGTATCAGGAACGAGGTCCGTATCAAAAATACGTTTCTTGCTGGGGCTAAATCCAGCACTTTTTTTAACGGCAAAACGGCCGGTGATTAAAAACCACCAGCCGATAAGCAAAAACTGCTATCGTCTTAAGAGACAATGGCGAGTTACTTGATTTCTACCGTAGCACCAACTTCTTCAAGCTGCTTTTTAACATCTTCTGCTTCTGCTTTATCAACGCCTTCTTTAATTGGAGTTGGTGTGCCTTCAACTGCATCTTTCGCTTCTTTAAGACCTAAGCCTGTAAGTCCACGAACGGCTTTGATGACTGCAACTTTCTTCTCACCAAAACTAGTTAAAATAACATCAAATTCAGTTTGTTCTGCAGCAGCGCCACCAGCATCGCCAGCAGGACCAGCAACAACAGCAGCCGCAGCGGCAGCAGTTACGCCAAATTTTTCTTCCATTGCTTCAACTAATTCAACCACGTCCATTACAGACATTTCAGCAATTGCGTTTAAGATATCGTCTTTAGAAAGAGCCATTACTCATTCTCCTAAGTATGTATCGATAGACCATTAGGGTTCTACCAAAGTTATATTTTAAAAATGAAATTCCAAAAATAGAATTTCGTACTGTATTTATTTCACTCTGTTTTAAACAACAGGGGCGAATATTTAAGCCGCTTCTTTTTGAGTACGAACCGCATCGATTACTCGCGTAATTCGAGATGGGAATTCGTTCAATGTACGTGCCAGTTTGGTCACTGGTCCATTCATTACACTCATTAATTGCGATATTGCTTCGTCTTTGGTTGGTAGTTTTGCAACAGCATCTAATTGCTCAGCGCCATGCATTTCACCACCAACTGCGACAGCTGTAGTGACTAGTTGCTCGCAATCTTTTGCAAAATCACGCACCAATCTAGCCGCAGCTCCAGGTTCTTCGAGCGAAAACGCACAAATAACCTGACCAACTAACGCATCGTTTAAACAAGCGAACTCAGTATCTACAACAGCACGTTTAGCCAAAGTGTTACGTATTACTCGTAAGTAAACGCCACCCTCTCTGGCTTTAACACGTAGTTCAGTCAATTGTTCAACTGACATTCCTCGGTATTCGGCAATCACTGCAGATAATGCACCAGAAGCAACGTCTGCTACTTCTTTTACAATCTGCTTTTTACCTTCTAGTCCAAGTGCCACGTCGTTCACCTCCACTATTTCCAATTTCTCAATTGGAAGGTTTACAAAATAAGCTAGAAAAATCTAACTCCCGTAAACGGCGAACCGAACAGAAATCTGAACGGGTACCACCGTCTGCGTAGGCCATTTTAAGACAAGCTTTTGATACCACCTCATAAAGGTATACAACATCAAAAACTTCCACCTACGGTCTATGACGGTTTCCAAAAATCTAAGCGGTGTAAAACACTTTTTAGTTGTTGGAAACCCAAGTTTTAAACTTAATTTAATCAATCCAAATAAAGTTTAAAACCAATCTTTTATAACTAGTCTTGAGTCTCTACAGAGGAAATATCAATATTGATACCTGGCCCCATAGTGCTACTCAAAGATAGCTTCTTTAAAAAAGTTCCTTTAGCCGAAGTTGGCTTGCCTTTTTTTATGGCTTCAATCAATGTTGCCAAATTTTCAGCGAGAGCTTTAGCATCAAAACCTAACTTGCCAATAGTTGCATGCACAATACCCGCTTTATCAGTTCGATACTGAACTTGACCAGCTTTAGCATTTTTAACGGCTGTTGCAACATCTGGAGTCACCGTACCGACTTTAGGGTTAGGCATTAATCCACGGGGACCTAAGATTTGACCTAATTGACCAACCACACGCATTGCGTCAGGGCTAGCAATAACCACATCAAAATCCATATTGCCTTTTTTAACTTCTGCTGCTAAATCGTCCATACCAACGATGTCAGCACCGGCTGCTTTAGCCGCTTCTTCATTAGCGCCTTGAGTAAATACAGCAACTCGTACGTCTTTGCCTGTACCGTTTGGTAAAACAGTTGCGCCTCGAACAACTTGATCCGATTTGCGCGGATCAACGCCAAGGTTAAGCGCCATGTCGCAAGATTCATTAAATTTTACGCTGGACACTTCTTTAAGTAGTTCAACCGCGTCAGCAAATGAATAAAGCTTTTCAGAATTAACTTTTTCGTTAATCATTTTTTGTCTTTTAGATAGCTTAGCCATGTCTTAACCCTCCACATCCACGCCCATCGAGCGCGCCGTACCTGATAGTGTTCTTACTGCTGCGTCTATATCTGCAGCCGTTAGGTCGGGCTCTTTGGTGTTAGCAATTTCTTCTAACTGAGCACGGGTTATTTTGCCAACTTTTTCAGTGTTAGGGCGTCCACTTCCTTTTTTAAGACCAATCGCTTTTAAAATTAAAACTGCCGCTGGTGGAGTTTTAGTAATAAAAGTAAAGCTTCGGTCGCCATAAACAGTGATAACAACTGGAATCGGGAGACCTTTTTCCATTTTATCTGTCGCCGCATTAAAAGCTTTACAGAATTCCATGATATTCACACCATGTTGACCCAATGCAGGACCTACCGGTGGACTTGGATTGGCAGCGCCTGCGCCAATTTGTAGCTTGATATAAGCCGTGACTTTTTTAGCCATTTTAATTTCCCTCGTATGGGTTCAAACGCCTAACTGGTTAATTTGGTACTTTAAATCAGCACCTCATTAAGGTTTAGCTCCCCGCTTTTCAATAACGTAAAAAAACGCCCACGGCTGTCGCAAGCTATGGTCATTTTTTTACAACAATATGTTTGCTCAATTTCATCAGCCCTTGTACTACTGACTCGATTCAGCAATTTTTACCTCTTTTAGCCTTTTTCAACCTGACTAAAATCCAGTTCAACAGGTGTAGAACGGCCGAAAATCATAACTGATACGGATAATCGACTCTTATCATAATTAACACGTTCAACCACTGCTTCAAATTCTGCGAAGGGACCATCGTTAACGCGAACCGCTTCGCCCACTTCAAATAATGTTCTTGGTCTTGGTTTATCAGTCGACTCTTCAAGACGATTTAAAATTTGGTCTGCTTCTTTTTGGCTAATAGGTGCAGGATGTTCTTTGGTGCCGCCGATAAAGCCTAATACACGAGGTGTGTCGCGTACCAAATGCCAGCTTTCATCATCCATATCCATTTCAACTAACACATAGCCAGGAAAAAACTTACGTGAGCTTTTTCGTTTTTGACCATCTCTCATTTCAACCACTTCTTCCGTTGGAACAAGTACCTGACCAAATTTATCTTCTAGACCAAATTGCTTAACTCGGTCTTCGATAAACCCTCTGACCTTACCTTCATAGCCAGAATATGCTTGAACAACATACCACCTTAGTGCCATAAAGATTAACTCCCGCTTACGGTCAAAAAGCTAATGAGAAAAACCAATCCCATATCGATTAGATACAGCATAATAGAAACAAGAACAACCGCGACCAAAATGATCATGCTAGTTTGAACAGTTTCTGCACGCGTCGGCCATACCACTTTTCTTGCCTCAATTCTCGATTCTTTAGCGAATATAATGCCTGCTTTGCCTTTACTCGTAGTTAAGGCGATAGCGAAACCGACTGCAACCAGTGCAAGAATCACGGCTACCCGAACCAATAACGATTCATCAATCAAATAATGATTGGCATAAACAGCCCCACCTAAAGCTAGAAAGGTGATTAACCATCTTAAACCATTAAAGGATACTTCTGATTCTTGTTCGTTTACACTCATGCGTTTTCAACCATTTATCCTGCTAAAACATAAGCCTTAACTAGCGGCTTAAGTTTAGACTAACTATTTTTGTCATTTAACAGTGATGACTTTAAAGCAGTGGCAGGCCAGGAGGGACTCGAACCCCCAACCTGCGGTTTTGGAGACCGCTGCTCTACCAATTGAGCCACTGGCCTGCAATAAAAATAACGACCTCGCATTATCGCAAGGTCGTTTCACTGTTAATTAGGAACCTTGTTGCCTAAGCAATAATCTTAGCCACAACACCTGCTCCAACGGTACGACCACCTTCACGGATAGCGAAGCGTAAACCTTCATCCATCGCGATAGGGGCAATCAATTCGACTTCCATCTTAATGTTGTCACCAGGCATAACCATTTCTACGCCTTCAGGTAACTCACAAGCACCCGTTACATCCGTGGTACGGAAGTAAAACTGAGGACGGTAACCTTTAAAGAATGGCGTATGACGACCACCTTCATCTTTACTAAGAATGTAGATTTCAGCTTCAAACTTAGTATGCGGATTAATCGTTCCTGGCTTAGCTAATACTTGGCCACGCTGTACATCTTCACGCTTAGTACCACGCAGTAAGATACCACAGTTATCGCCCGCTTGACCTTGGTCAAGTAGCTTTCGGAACATTTCAACACCAGTGACAACGGTCTTAGTGGTATCAATAATACCAACAATTTCAACTTCTTCACCGACTTTAATAATACCGGCTTCGATACGACCGGTAACAACCGTTCCACGACCTGAGATTGAGAAAACATCTTCAATCGGCATGATAAAGTCTTTTATCGACTTCACGCTTTGGCTCAGGGATATATTCATCCAGCGCTTTAGCCAGTTCTAAAATCGCTTCTTTACCTAATTTGCCTTCATCGCCTTCTAACGCTTTAAGCGCTGAACCGTGAATGATAGGCGTGTCGTCACCTGGAAATTCGTACATGTCTAACAATTCACGGATTTCCATTTCAACTAGTTCTAACAATTCTTCATCATCAACCATGTCACACTTGTTCATGAAAACAACAATCTTAGGCACGCCAACCTGACGTGATAATAAGATGTGCTCACGGGTTTGTGGCATCGGGCCATCAGCCGCTGAACAGACTAAGATAGCGCCGTCCATTTGAGCTGCACCAGTGATCATGTTTTTAACGTAATCAGCATGTCCTGGGCAATCAACGTGGGCGTAGTGACGCTTTTCAGTTTCATATTCAACATGTGAAGTTGAAATCGTGATACCACGTTCTTTTTCTTCTGGCGCATTATCGATTTCATTGAAATCTTTTGCCGCTCCGCCAAACTCGGCAGATAGAACGGTACACATCGCCGCTGTTAAAGTCGTTTTACCATGATCAACGTGACCGATTGTTCCGAACGTTAACATGGGGTTTGGTTCGTTCAAATTTTTCCTTAGACATAAATGCCTCCAAAAGAGTTAAGCTAATATAATATTAAAAATAGGTTGTATTTAATCATTAACGGCCGCCCTAAGGCTGTTATTAACAATCAAACATAACTAAACCCGGAACAGCCTTACGGCCAATCCGGGAAAATGGTGCCGATAACCAGATTCGAACTGGTGACCTCTCCCTTACCAAGGGAGTGCTCTACCGACTGAGCCATATCGGCTGTTTGTTCGAACTGGAGCGGGTAGCGGGAATCGAACCCGCATCATCAGCTTGGAAGGCTGAGGTTCTACCATTGTACCATACCCGCCGTATCAACTCGCTAGCCGCAAGTTTTACTTCATTACGACAAACAAAAACTTCTAAGCTATTTAACTATCTGATTTAAATAGTAAAACAGCCTTTCAAAATACTGGTGGAGGGGGAAGGATTTGAACCTTCGAAGGCGAACCGTCAGATTTACAGTCTGATCCCTTTGACCACTCGGGAACCCCTCCAAAAACCTTGTTTCCTGCAAAATAGAGCCATGCAGGGAAAGTGCCGCGAATAATGACAAGCTAAGGTTGAAATAGCAAGTTTTTTATCCATTTAATTCAAGATGTTACCACTGGTCAAACGGTCACATTTTAAGCTTGAATTGGCTCAACACTCTGTATCAGAACCCTACTACTTCAGGATCATCTGATTATTGGGTGACTAAACCACTTATAACAGTGGTTCAACCCCGATATCGATTAAGATGACTCGATTGACTGAGTTAACTAGTCCAATATCCAAAAATATGGTGCCGGTTCCCGGAATCGAACTGGGTACCTACTGATTACAAGTCAGTTGCTCTACCAAGTGAGCTAAACCGGCAAATTTCCACTTGCATATTTACTGATGATTCAATCGGCTACAAGTGCTTTAAATCCTGATTGAAAAAGGCTATTTGGAACACCTCTAAAAGCAGGGACGCGAATTCTAATGAGTTATCTTAAAATGATCAATGATTTTTTCAAAAAAAAACCAATTCTTGACCAATATTACTGATTTCGGTCTAAATAAGGCAAAACACCCGCTATTTTTGCTCCAATAGCTTCAATAATTGCATCAATCCATAAAAATTCAAGTCCGGTACATGGGTTAATTGATCAATCACCACCTTGAATGACTCCATTTGGCCGGTTTCCACCGATTGCCCTTCCACTAGCAGAGTCTTTAACCAATCAACAGCACCGCCACCAGTAATAAACCACTGTTTTATCTGGTATTTTTCTTGATATTCAAGCAGTGAGCTTAATAAATAGCTTTTGACCATTTGTTCGCATCCCAATTGAACGCACTCAGCGGTATTTTTACCCAATGCATGCTCCGGATTAGCCTTTATAGAGTTATCCAGCCGTATTTGCCCCATTTGCGCTAAAATTTGGGTTAACTGCGCTTTTCCAGGCACAATATGACCGCCTAAATGTTGTGCTTTTGCATCAATGATATCCAGTGTTATCGCAGATCCTAGATCAATCACGCCAAAGGCACTTGCAGGGCTGAATTTGAGCCCAGCGATCATTGCTAACCAACGGTCAACGCCTAACTGCTCAGGCGCTTGATATGCATTGATCAATGGTCCCGTTTGTCTGCTCGGTTGTGCAAAAAAAGTGGGTATATCTAAGGAATTAAGCAATTCTTGCAACTGTTGGTTATTGGTATCCGTGTTAACCGAACTAATAAGCGCTTGTTTGACAGAGCCTTGCTGTCGGGTTACCACTTGACGCAATGCCTCAATATCTTTGACTTTTGTGGACTTTGATTCAGCAAAGATAGAGTCAGTCCGATGAATTAACAGCTTGTCATGCTCCAAATGGAGATCTTTTACTGCAAAAGCCTGTGGTTTATAATCGTCAAGATCCTGTAACCACAGCAGTTTGAGCGAGGTATTTCCAATCAATCAAAAGTGTTTGATTTTGTGATGACATCATAACCTCATGGTTGTAAAAGCTTTTAATTGCCTCTTCATTTGAAGCATGGTGACGACTAGGCTGGACGAAGACTCACTTCACCGGAATAGAAAATAGACTCACCTGAGTCCGTCATTACCCTAATGGCACCATTAGAGTTAATCCCCAGTTCTTTGCCTAAGACTTTACCTTGTCTGGTTTCAATACAGATGGGCTGATCAATAAAAGCACTATAGTCGCGCCATTGCTTGCTGAAAGAGTCAAAACCATCGCGGCAATAGATCTGCAAACACTGGTCTAATTCTAACAATATTTGAATTAAAAGCTCATTTCTATCCACTTTACCAGTTAAATAATCAGTTAGGTTACACCACTCCTGATCAATTGCCTGCTCGCTCGCCATCCGCCAGTTAAGCCCTATTCCGATATTGATAAAGCTATTGTCTATCTTATCACCGCTGGCTTCCACCAGTATACCTGCCAATTTTTTACCTTCAATCAGCAGATCATTAGGCCATTTTAATTTGACAGAGGGCAATGTCATTTGATTTAAGACCCTCGCCATGCAAATGCCAATCGCTAAACTGAGGCCACCAAGCGCGTGTAACCCAAAGGGTAAATTAAATCCAAGCGAGAAATACAGGTTGCTAGCAAAGGGAGATATCCATTTTCGTCCTTTGCGTCCGCGGCCTTTTGTTTGATGCTCAGCCACGCAAACTAAAGGCTGACCGGGTGATTTTTGCCATTCTCTTGCGATATAACTTGAGGTCGAATCAATACTGGGTAAGCATACCAATCGAGAAAAAAACTGTGTTTTACCAGTTAAAGCTTGATCAATCTTCGCTTGGTCGAGCAACATTAGCCCTTTATCAATTTTATAACCTTTACCTCTTACTGAAAAAATAACAATCTGCCATTGTTTGAGTTTTTCAATCATTTTCCATACCGCAGTGCGCGAAATATGGAGCGTTTCAGCCAATGATTGTCCAGAATGAAATTGGCCATCCGCTAACAGCTTAATCAGTGATTGAATTCTGCGCTGACTATCTCGACTTTGTGTTTGATCTTGACTATCGACCTGACTGGGTTTGTTTAGGTCATCCAATGACTAATCCTCAGTTAAAATTTTGGCAGGTAATACTCGAACTTCCGGTTCCAGCGCCACTTTGTACTTTTTATCGACAGCACGCATAATTTTTTGTGCCAATTGCCAAATATGGCGTCCTGACGAATCCGAATAATTGACCAAGACCAAAGCTTGTTGTTTATGTACGCCAATCTTTCCTTCAGTCAATCCTTTAAACCCAGCCTGATCGATCAACCAGCCTGCAGCGACTTTAAAACAACCATCCGACTGTGGGTACGCCACTAGTTCGGGAAATTCGGTCTGTAACTGGGCGTAATGCTCAGCACTTATCAAAGGGTTCTTAAAAAAACTACCGGCATTGGCGATTTTATTGGGATCGGGCAATTTACTGCGGCGGATCTCACAAACCCGATCGAATACTTGTTGCGGCGTGACCTCTGATGCGTTTTTAAAATCAGTTTTCAGTGGCTGATAGTCCAATACAAGCTGTGGTTTTTTAGACAGCCTTAAATCCACCTGTGTCACTAAATACTGACCTTGCCCAGCTTGTTTAATTCGGCTATCTCGGTAGCCAAATTGACAGTCCGCATTGGAAAAAGTGGCTGTTTTACCCGATCGTAAATCTAAACACTCAACCATCTCAATAAACTGCTTAATTTCCACCCCATAAGCCCCAATATTTTGCACCGGAGCCGCTCCAACAGTACCCGGGATCAAGGCCAGGTTTTCCAAGCCATAATAGCCTTGCTGTAGCGTGTATTTAACCAGTTCATGCCAGTTTTCAGAGGCTGCAACACGCAAGATGACCTGCTCTTGATCCTCCGAGACCACTTGTATGCCTTTTAATTGAGGATAAATCACTAATCCACAAAAATCATCAATAAACAGCAGATTACTACCGCCACCAAGGACCAAAACCGACTCATATTGTTGCGCTAATTCCGATAATTGATCCAATTGATCACGGCTATCTAGGGTAACAAAAGCGGAAGCCTTTGCCTTGACCTTAAAAGTATTTAATTGATCTAGAGGATAATTGACACAAACGCGAAGCAAACCAGGTACTCTTTTTAAGCTTAGAAAGATTCCAACATTTTACACTAGCCATAGGATAAGGCGCTAGTGGTATCTTGCTTTAAGCATGGTAAAACCAGGCATATTTTACCTACCCACTGAGTTTTCAATCTCGTAAAACGCAAAAATATCAAGCTGCTGGTCGGTGATTTTTTCAAGTAACTAGTCCAATTACTTGACGAATTAACTAGGAAGTAAATTTTGTAATCGCTTCTAGTCGATTACTTACTTCTAGCTTTACAAATAGGTTCTTTAAATGAAACTTAACTGTATTCTCAGAAATATTCAATTGAGATGCGATTTGTTTATTTTGGAAACCTTTACTGAGCAGCTCAATAACTTGAGATTCTCGGTGTGACAATTTATCTTCCTTAACAAGGATGGTTGTTCTTTTTCTAAGAGTAGATAACAAGACATTAGCGTAGTTTCGTAGCTTACTTGGTTTTTTTAGTCGTAACCATTTCTTTATTAGGGACTCCAAACCAGCGGGCATTTCACTAAATAAACTAATCAGTTTTTCCTGCTCGCAATAGTTTATTGATGAATCAAAGTATGCTTCCCACATTTCCTCTGGTTGCCTTGAGAAAAATAGATTAAAGAATAATATATTTGCGCTCTTGCCAACTCCATTTCAAGCCCTAATCTTTCTGAAATATCAAAAAGAGCATTGGCATGAAAGATGCATTTCTGACTCAAATTATTTGCAAGATAATATTCACACAAAACCGAATGATATTCTTTAATTGCAAACCAATTTTCAACTTTTTCGTCTTCATTCACAATATATAGATTTTGCACATGCTTTATATGAGAAATTACTTCACTTTCTTTACCTATCAATAATAAATATTTAATTTTCCAAATGTCGGCAAGCTGTTTTAATTTTGTAATATTGCGCTCCGATGCCACGCGCTCAGCAGCAATAATTAGCTTAATGGATTTATTATAATTTTTATCATTAAAAGAAAGAAAAATAGCCGTTCTATATGTATTAGCATATATATCAAACCAACTATCTCTCGTTTCTATATTTATAAAACAAAGATCCAATAATTTTCTAGCTCGATCAAATTCACCAAGCTCAAAATACATGTTGGCTAGAACACAGTTGCTAATAGTCTCTAGCCCAGAGTCATAAACATGTTGTGATTTTGCATATACCTGAGCTTTAAGAAAAACTTGTTTTGCTTTTTTCGATCTGACCCGAATAAGCAATACTCTGCCCTTTATGGAAGAGAAGGTAGGTTGCCCCAACAAGACAGCCCGCATTTTTCATTGATAAAAAGCCACTTATAGCAAATTGTTTTGCCATCGAAAACTCACCCATTTGAATATGCATTAATGCAAGGCCAGCCTCTAATATTCCTTTTGCAAGAAAATCATCTTTTGACAGGTCTTTGTACACTAATTTAATTGTATCAATATCTGCTTTATCCTCGTAAAGCTGTACTATTTGTTCTAGGATAACCAATCGATTTTTATCAATATCCTTGGTCAAATCAACATATTCTAAACATTTCGCTAGCTCTAATAAATCTCTTGCCTTCCTAACATTTCCCAGTTTCAAGTTCAAATAACATCTCATTAAGGTTAAAACTGAGCTCTCCCTAATAACTTCCTCACTAAAATAGTGCAAAATTGATTCAACAAAACCTATACCTTTGGTCAGTATCATTTTCCAACCACCAAATTTAAACACATGTTCAACAGCTATAGAGGGATTACCTGTTTTTTGACCGTGGAGTATCGCATCTGAAAGAATGTTGTTCCTGAAGTACCAATGAGAAGCGCGCTCATGAAGTAATTGAATTTCTGATAAATCTAAATTAGCCTCTCGCTGAACTCTAAGATATTCAGAAATTAAATGATGGTATCGAAACCAATTTTTTTGAGGTTCAAGCGGAATCAGTAAGGTTTCTAGGTTAGTGAGGGAGTGCATCAATTTCGCGCTATTTTTACCTTTTATAACAGCATCCGCTAGTGACGCGTTAAAACGATCGAGTATCGATGTTTCTAGTAAAAATTTCTGAACACTTTCATCTAAATACTCTACGATTTGTTCTGTCATATAGGATGCGATTGGTCCGTCACCAATAAAAACAACATTTTGATCTTTTTCTAATGGATGCTGCTTATACCAAAGACAGATCAGCTGAAGAGCTACCGGCCACCCTTCCGCTTTAGCGACTAGCTTTGGGATTTGTTTTTGTGGAACCGAGCGGCGCAATAAATCATATGCGTGCATTTCGGAAAATCGCAGTGAGTCAGCCTTTATTAGAGTGAGTAATCCTTGAGTTGCAAATTGAGACAAGGGCAGTTTAGGCGTAACACGAGTACTAATGATCAAGTGAAAATTAGACAAATGAATGATAAAGTCTAGAATTCTTTGATGAGTAATAAAGTGGAAGTCATCTAGAAAAAGAACAACTCTTTTATTGTGATGAGCCAACGCTTTAATTATTTGGATAGCTATTCGTTCCTCGTGAAATTCTGCAGATACATTATGTGTAGCGGAAACTAGTGAATCATCAACAATGTCATGACTAACTAATACTGAAGCAACTAGACTGAAGAAATGATTCGGCTCATTATCCTTTGCATCGATAGATAGCCAGATGGGACTGATTGTCGAAAAACCCTGAAGGTGCTCATAAAACTGGGATAACAAGCAACTTTTACCAAACCCAGCGGGGCTACTTAGCAATGTAATATTGCCATCGAGAGCCTTAACTAATTCATCAAGCAATTCCTCTCGATAAATTAGTTCAACCCTTTGTTGACAGGGAAAAAACTTCTGACCTATGTAGATATTGTGGATATTAGTCGTCATGCAAACTTTTACCTAAATATTGATTACATTTAACTCAGAACGATTAGCTAGTATAGAAAACCCCTACCAATTATACAATAGAGCGACTTCTATATATTAGATATTATTCTAATGCAAGTAAATTCAAACCATTAGAATAATGCCCCTATAAATGGTGCTGTCAAAAGACCGTTCACCCATAGCTACCCATAAGAGTAGGTTTTCCTTGATTGAGCATTTAGCTACCCTAATGCGTAGCTCGTTTACTATTTTTTTAATCTAGCATGGCTGTTGTAGTCAATGTTTTGGCTTTATATTAACAACGGGGATACTAATTATGATCAATAAAATAATAAAAAGTAGTTTACTATGTTCTTCACTAGCAATGAGCTCATACTCATTTGCCGCTCAATCTATACCAGAAACAGAAAGCGAGCAAGTAGGTAATGATGACAATGTCGTTCTCATTGTTTCCAGACAACGCGAAGAAAATCTACAGAATGTGCCCATCACCGTTTCTGTTTTTGGTGAATCCGAAATTGAAGAGCAAGGAATTGAACGCGCTCAAGATTTTATAAGTATGACGCCAAACATCACAATGGCAGAATCTCAAAATGCAGGTTCAAGTTTTATTACTATTAGAGGTCTGAGCCAAGTGCGTAATGGTGAATCACCAGTCGCAGTTGCTGTTGATGGTGTGTTACAAATAAGCACTAATCAGTTCAACCAAGATCTTTTTGATATCGAACAAATAGAAATATTAAAAGGCCCACAAGGCGCGCTGTACGGTCGAAATGCAATTGGTGGCGCGATAAATATAATTACTAAGAAGCCCACGGGAGATTCCAGAGGTAATCTAGAGCTAGACCTCGGGAATGCCGGCTATAAAGGTCTTACGGGTGTATTTAGTGGTGAAATCAATGACAAATTATTATATTCATTAGCAGGTTCTTATGCCGATAGGGATGGACAGATCAATAACACAACTTTAAATAGACCCGTCGACTTCCGGAAAGATACTAATGTTAGGGCTCGATTAATCTACCAACCATCAGACCAATTAGAGCTAGATTTTAGACTTTTTAACGGAAAAACTGATGGTGGCGCTTTAAATTTTGTATTCCAACCGCTTTTCGGTATCAACGATGCAAATGATGCAACCATTGAAATTCAGGCCAATAACTTAGGCATTAACAAGCGAAATATTAGCCAATTTTCGTTTAAGTCAGACTATGATTTTGACGGTATAACCATGACATTTATCACCTCGATTGATCAAGTGGAGGAGTTTATTTCCGGCGACCAATTACCCTATTCCCAATTCGCATCGGCGAATTCACCTTTTGGCCCCTATGTTTTTGACGGTGGACAAACACAGTATCTTGATATATCTGCAAATAGCTATGAGCTTCGTTTTACCTCAAGTTCAGACCAAAGTTTGCGCTGGATAGCTGGTGCTTATGTACTACAAACCGATCGCTTTATTTCTAGTTCCACGTCGTTTGACGAAAACCAAGGCTTGTTAAGAATAGAACGCACACCTTTCCCGGGTAATGCCGCCAATCCCACGCAAACTTTTGCTGCGGACGATAATGACAATCAAGCATCAGCATTATTTTTTCAATTTAACTATGACTTAAACGAAAAGTCAGAATTAAGTTTGTCAGTTAGGTACGATAAAGATCAACGCAAACAAACTAACCGCTCCATAGCACCTTTTACCAGCACACCAGGTGAAGTTAGAAAGGCATCATTTAGCAAACTACAACCCAAATTAAGCTATATCTATAAGCCAAATGACAGCTGGAGCTATTTCGGTAGCTATGCACAAGGCTTTAGAAGTGGTGGATTTAATCAAAATGGTATGGGCGCACTCGCTGCTGGTGCTGGTTTAAGTGGTGTAGAAGATATTTACAAAGCTGAAGAAGCTAGCAATTTCGAGTTTGGTGTTAAAGGAAACTTATCAAAATATGATACTAAAATTAACCTATCATTATTTAATAACAATGTTCAAAATCAACACTATTTTGTCTTCGTCGGTGCGCTTGGTGCGCAGGTCTTAACTAATATTGATGAGGTGCGCATAAGCGGTGGTGAATTTGAAATTAGCAAATTAGGTGAGACCTTTGATATGTATTTCTCTGTCGGAGTGACCGATAGCGAAATAAAGAAGTTCGCTCTTGAAAATACCTCTGTTGGTAAAAAAGCTCCTTACATCGCAGACTATACAGTAAACGCTGGCGTTCAATATAATTTTGAGCTTAGTGATTGGACTGGATTTGTTCGAACCGATATTGAAAAAAGAGGACCTCAGTTCTGGGACCATTTAAATTCAAGCGAACGATCCGCATTGACCCTAGTTAACCTACGAATGGGGCTTGTCAGTATTGACAATGACTGGGCGGTTAATTTGTGGGCAAAAAACCTCACCGATGAAGAATATAATTCTGAATGGGTTTTAGGTGGATTTGGGCATCGAGCAGACAATCGTACATTTGGGCTCGAAGTTCGCCGTAATTTTGAATAGAGCCGATTCTCTAGCATTTATTTAGGGCGGTTTCTTTTTAGTAAACTCAACATCACTGAAACCGCCCAAACTAAAACCAATATTATTTCAATATTTGAAAGCTGGAAAAGTTATGAGTAATTATGGTACGCGAATAAAATTACTAGAAGATGCATTCTTTGAAAAAGTAATCAACGTCTGCAAAACAAGAGTGCACTTTAAACTACTAACGCTGATGAAATACGATGCCAAGAATAATAGGGCTCGTAGAATATATACGACTGACAATATAAATTATCCGATTGGTAATTATAAAACCCTACCGGATAACCAGTGGACATCACAAGTTATTGTTCAGCAGAAAAGTTTTATAGCAAATAATATTAGCGAGATTAAGAAAGTATTTTTCGACTATCAGCTGATCAGCGATATGGGATTAGCTTCAGTCATAAATGTACCTATTGTTTCTGAAGGTGTCCTTCTTGGAGTTGTTAACTTACTTCACGTTAAGGATTCTTATAACTTAGTAAGTTGTCGAAAAGTTGAGCGACTCTCACCTTGGTTTACTTTATTGTTTAAGCAAGTAAATTAGTATCAAAATAGAGTAATTATTGGGCAAGTTTTAAAGCGCCTCAATATAGCCGGAGATTTTAAATAATGACCGAAAAACAGAAAACAAGCAGAGCCGCAACAGACGTTGGTGGTACTTTTACGGATTTGGTTTATTTTGAAACAAACCCCGTAAACGGCAAGCAGGTTGTGCGTGCAGTTAAATCAAATACAATTCCAAAAAATATAGAACAAGGCGTTATGAACGTTTTAAAAAAAGGATGCGTCGACATTTCTCAATTGGAAACAATGACTCATGGAACAACGGTTGTTATTAACGCTCTAACCGAACGGAAGGGTGCGAAAACAGCGCTTCTTACTACGAGGGGATTTAGAGATACTTTAGAAATTGGACGCGGCAATCGTCCCGACTATCTAAATTTTAACTACCAAAAACCAGCCGCTTTCATACCCAGACATTTACGTTTTGAAATAACCGAACGAATTAACCACCAAGGGCAAATTACGAGCAAACTAAAAATAGAAGAGCTCGATGATTTGGTTTGCGCTTTAAAAAATGGAAGTATCGATTCTATTGCAATTTGCTTACTCAATGCATATGCCAACCCTGTACACGAGGAGATTTTAGTAAAAGAAATAAAGCAAAGATGTGCCGATATTTCTATAGTCGCTTCCCATCAAATTACGAGAGAATGGCGGGAATATGAACGAACGAGTACCACAGCATTAGCTGCATTTGTAAAGCCTATGGCATACCAGTATCTAACTAACCTTGAAAGAAGCATGGCTAATAATAAATTTACTGGTCAGTTCTATGTCATGCAATCAAATTGTGGTGTTAGCTCTATTGCCGCCTCCAAAGAAACGCCGATAACTATTGTTGAATCTGGTCCTTCGAGTGGTTTTTTGGGGGCTGCCGAATTGAGCCAGTTATTGGGTGAGAAAAATGTTTTAGCTCTAGATGTTGGCGGTACCACAGCAAAATGTTCTTTGATTAAAGATGGTAAGGTAACAATTACCTCCGATTATTATATTGAACGCAGTAAACTCTCGGCAGGATATCCGATTCTCGTACCAGTAGTTGATCTTGTTGAAATTGGTAATGGTGGTGGTTCTATCGCGAAAGTCGACCTATTTGGAAAATTATCGGTCGGTCCAGAGAGCGCTGGCGCTAACCCTGGACCCGTTGCCTATGGAAAAGGTGGCACTGATATTACAACCACAGATGCAAATCTTGCACTTGGAAGAATTAATCCAGACTATTTTTGTGACGGTGAGATTGTCGCAGATATGCAATCCGTCACTACAAAATTGACTGAACTAGGTCAGAAATTAAAATTATCTGCCATAGAGATAGCAAGAGGTGTTATTAGGATTGCTAATAATAATATGGAAAATGCATTAAAACTCATTTCCGTTAATAGGGGATTTGATCCAAGGGACTTCACTATGATAGCTTTCGGTGGAGGTGGAGCGGTCCATGCAGCTGAGTTAGCGATGGAGATGGGAATAAAAAAAGTTATTATTCCAGCCAATGCCGCAGTATTTTCAGCATGGGGCATGATGTTATCCGATGTTCGCCGAGATTTTATGCTAACAAAAATTCAAACATGGCACGATGCTAACCAATCCGATATTAATCTACAGCTAAAGCAACTACTCTCCGAGGCAGAATCTTATTTTTCTGAAGAATCAATCAACTTTGAAAACTGTAATCTAGAAATGTTTATTAAACTACGCTACCAAAATCAAGAGCATTCTCTAGAAATACCTCTTAACGTTCTTTCGGTGAACTCAAAAGTAATCGCACAAGTTACTCAAAATTTTCATGAAAATTACCTGCGAGAGTATACTTATCAACTAGAAAATGAAATAGAAATGGTTGGATATCATCTAGTGGTTAAAGCTGACACAGGTAAAATAGATTGGGTTAAATCAGAATTAAAAAATACATCGCTAGGTAATGCGATTAAAGGAAAGAGAGATGTTGATTTTGGCTTACATGGCAATCTTAAATCAACCATTTATGATGGTGACAAACTGACTGCTGGGGTATCTCTTAGTGGCCCAGCGATTATTGAACAAGCAGGTACAACGACAGTTGTTTTCCCAAATCAGAAAGTTCACTTGGATGGATATAGTAATATCCATATCGCTTTAAATTAGACCAAGGGTGTAAACTAAATTATGCGAAAATTCGACCCTATCACTTTAGAAATTATCCAGCGTTCATTATCTTCTGCTAGTGAAGAAATGTTTGCAACCATAAAAAAAACAGCGATGAGTTCAATCATTTATGAAGTTTTGGATATGGGTACTGCTATTACAGCCGCCAATGGTGAACTAGCAAGCTCAGGTTCGGGCATACCAGCATTTGTGTGTGCATTGGATAAAGCGGTTATGAAAATAATCGATAAGTTTGGATTTGACAATATCGAAAATGGCGATATTTTTCTGACAAACGACCCTTATTTCGGCGGCGTGACACATCTCAATGATGCTGTTTTAGTTAAGCCGGTTTTTTACGACAATAGCTTAATAGCTTGGACCGCAAACATTGCTCATTGGAATGATGTCAGTGGTGCTATAGCTGGCTCTATGTCTGGAGATGCAACAGAGATTTTTCAAGAAGGCATTCGATATCCTGCCATTAGGCTTTTTAAAAATGATAGCGTGATAGATTCGGTAATGGATATAATCAAAGCAAATTCACGTATGCCTGATTTCTTACATGGTGATCTTTGGGCCCAAATTGCGGCATTGAGAGTCGGTGAGAAGAGAATAATAGAACTGGTCGATAAATACTCTAAAAGCGTTTTTGTTGAATCGATCAATCAACATTTAGAATATGGTGAAAAAGTCGCTAGGGAGGTTATTTCAAAATTAAAGGACGGATCTTATCACCTCAAGGAAAAACAAGATGATGGAAGCTATCTCTCGGTTGGTATTGAAATTAAGGACTGTGAAATTACTTTCGATCTTACTGACGCACCAGATCAAAATACAGGTCCGATTAATCTTTCCTTAGATGCATCGACACTAACCGTGCAAATGGTATTGATGGGAGTCATTGGAAGCCGAGTTGTAGGCAATGGTGGTTGTTTTAGAAACCTTGAAATAAAAACAAAACAAAAGACTATTTATCATGCAGAGGAGCCTGCAGCAGCCGGTTTTTATTTTGAAACAATGATCAGACTATACGATATTCTTTGTCGATGTTTAGCAGAAAATGTCGCCGAGTTTATACCTGCGGGTGGTTTTTCTTCTATTTGTGCGACCATATTAGGCGGTGTAAATGCTGATACTCAACGTCAATTTACAATCATAGAACCAGAAATCGGCGGCTGGGGCGCAGGAAAGGACCACGATGGAATTAATGCAATGTTTTGTGGTATTCATGGCGACACTTTTAATTGCCCAGCCGAAGTAGCCGAAACGCGATACGGTGTTACCGTAGAGCAACAATCGCTTCGGATTTGTGATGCTGGGGCTGGTGAATTCCGAGGCGGTTTCGGTGTAACTGTGGACTATCGAATCAATAGCGACAATAGCTTTTTAACTTGTGCCTATACCCGTGCCGAAGTTCCACCCTGGCCTCTAAACGGCGGCGAAAGTGGTAGCACTAATGGGATCAAAGTCATTCGAGTAGATGGTACGCAGGAATCCTATTCATTTACCACTGGACTCGATTTGAAACAAGGTGATGTCGTTAGAGTGGAGACCGCAACAGGAGCAGGTTTTGGTGATCCTTTACAACGCTCTAGAAGCCGGATAGATGATGATATTAAAAATGGTTATGTCAGTCTGCAGTATGCAAAAAAAGTCTACGGCTATTAACCTTGTTTTGATTCTTTAAAATCAAATTAAGCAAACACTCTTCTAAACTTAGTTAAAATGTTGGGTTTCGCGCTGCTTTAGCGCAACCTAGCAAAACAATGCAAGCCTAAACAACTGCTAAAGCTCATTTACTGCAAACCAAACTTTTTCCGCGCTCGCGCTTGATCCTTTTCAATGCGTGCTAACAGCTCTATAACATTAGGGTCGTCTTTCCAGCCTTGTAAGACAAATTCAGTGAATTTGTAGCGCAAAGTCCAGTATCGAAAGTCGACAGGAAAGTCATTTTCTAGGATTTCAGCGACTTTATCCAAGTTTCCCGCATAAAACGCACTGTAAAAATAGGGAGCAACGAGCCCCCAATAACGAAACGATTCAGGATATTGCTGTTTATAACGGTTTAAGTCATCGAACAGCCGGTTAGCGGTTTGCCGGCTTAAGGTCGGTTTATTGGCGTAATATTGCAGGACCATTAAACCCATTGAGCCAGAACTCGTTTCTACCTCAATGGGAAAATCTTCAACACCCGTTAAATATGCCTGTAAAACATCACTTTTTTCTTGCTGAATCGTTTGTTTAATCACGCTAACAATTATATCTGGCGAGGTAGTATAAATGAATGTCTTTTCAAAGGTAGGCAGAAATTCAAGTGGACTTTTGGGTGCTTTTACGCCGTTTAAATATGCGCTGACTGCCGCAAAAGCCGGCCACATCCCAGTGCTATTATATTTAATCTCACTGGATAACGCTGCTGCAGAATGAAAAGCACCGATAGCTAACATTTGCCCATAACGAATAGCAAGATATCGTTGGCTAGGGTTTGCTTTCATTTCTTTGGCAATAATATTGGATGTTGTAATCCCCACTAGTAAAGTACAATGACATGGCAGCGAAATCAGTATTTTCAGCGTTTAATAACTTTCTATTCGCAGCTTGAAGATCAAAACATTGTAAAATAACAAATTCAAAAGAAGCTTTTCTCTCAGCGGACAAAACTCCAGTCGGAATTGTTCCGAAATAATCCCGTAAAGATTCACAACTGCTAGAAATACTCATTAAATATTGCGCATAGCGATAATAGTATTCTTCATTAGCCGGATAAAACCGAATCAGCTGTTGAAACAGTTTTTTAGCCTCCACCAGCAAGTGCGGAGAGTCTTTATAAATAACCGCTAAGGTATAAAGAGCATCAATATTTTTAGGGTCTAATAACAACGCCTTTTTCGCAGTGCTTATTTTGTTCTGAAGGGTAACTAATTCTTCACCACCGACGGAGCTTGATATCATTGCGGCGCGACTTAATAAACCCAAAATTTCTGGGGTATCGGGATACGCTTGATTGAGCCTAGATAAGGTTGCCAAGGCTTGGCTTGAGCTCTCCTCATTAAATTCATTTAGCTGTGCGCGCGACTCAACCAGTTTTACCACCGATAAATAATCTAACTTGGATAGCGCCGAATTGTATTGTTCATTGTTTAAAACTAAGGATAAATTAAGCGCCGCCGCGACTTGATTAGCGACATCTTCCTGTAATTGAAAAACATCTTTTAACTTTCGGTCAAAATTTTTGGATAAAATATGACTGCCGCTTTTTGCCTCAATCAACTGCATGGTAATCCGCAGATTATCGCCTTGTTTGCGCACACTGCCTTCAACCAAATAATCCACATTTAATTGCTTGGCGATTTCCCTTAGGTCAATATTTTTTCCCTTAAACTCAAAACTAGAGGTTCTACCAGTGACTTTTAATCCTTTAATTCGAGTCAAACTATTTAGCAACTCTTCGGTTAATCCATCAACAAAATACTCTTGGTTTTTATCCTGACTTAAGTTAATAAAGGGCAAAACAGCCACCGGAATAACTGCCAGAGCTTGCGCCGCATCTGCCTCTTGCGGTTCAGTCGTCTGCGCCAAATCATTGCCGCTATTACTAGCAAACCATTTGTCATATCCCATATAGCCTAAAACCAGTGTCAACAGCAGTATAACCAGTAGATCTATTTTTCGACCACTTGATTGAACCACTGATTGCTCACCATCAACCTCAGTTTCCCGCTTAATCCCCTGTGGCGTAATTTCAAAAACCCAAGCAAAAAATAAAGCAAAAGGAAAACCCAAAATACCAAAAAAAGAACACCGCTGTATTGACCCAATCAGGTAAATGTAAAGCCGGAACCGCAGCCGATGCCACTTGGATAACCACCCAAGCGAGCACCAAATAAGCCACACCCACTTTGAAAACATTGCGCCTTTTTAGTTCTGTAAAAAATGAAGCTGACATATTGATATCCATTATTCTATGTTTGATTCTGCTATTTTTTTTAGCCTCGTATAATTCGGCTGTTAAAATGTTGGGTTTCGCGCTGTTCTAGCGCAACCTACGCGGTCTGTGAGGTAGGTTGGGTTGGTGTTTTTGAACCCAACAGAAATAGCTTAACTTAAACCATTGTACCACTGATGAAGCCTTATATCTTGCGCTTAAAATGTTGGGTTTCGCGTTGCTCTACCGCAACCTACGCGGTCTGTGAGGTAGGTTGGGTTAGTGTTTTTTAACCCAACAAACAGCGTTTAATTAAAACCATTGTACCACTGATGAAGCCTTATATCTTGCGCTTAAAATATTGGGTTTCGTGGTGATCTAGCGCAGCCTATGCGACCTGACTGGTCGGTTGATAAATCTCAAAAAACAAGGACAAATCCAAATCCTGCTCTTTTTGTGCATAAATCACTTGTTACAAAAGGTGTCGACGCTGTAACATCCTGTTAAAGTAAAGGTCAAACTGAGCACAAAGCATACTAGCGCCAATTTGATCATTGATACGAGTTACGGCATCAATAGATTGGTTAGGTCATTAATAATCATTCATTAAACCATTTGGGAAGTTTAATATGTCAAAAACATTGCGCCACTCAATCGCATCACTAAAATACTTGGCTGTGAGCCTATTCATCAGCTTTAGTATTAATGCAAACAGTGAGCCCGCCAAAAGCTCCGAAACTACTACACCCAGTGTTAAATCGATCAAACAAGGCATGATGGCACCAGACTTCACCTTAACCCGTTTAGACGGGACTCAGTTTAAACTCAGTGATTACCGCCATAAAAAGTCGGTTTACATGGTGTTTTGGACCACCTGGTGTACCTACTGCATGGAAAAAATTCCTAAACTTAAATACACCCAAGCTGTTTTAGGTAAACAGATTGAAATTATTGCGATTGATACCAGCGTTAAAGATAGTTTTAAAAAAATGGCACAGTTTCAGCAGGATCGTAATATCAATTACCCTCTTGCCTTTGATTTTGGTAAAAAAGTCACCGATTTATATGGCGTTTGGGGGACACCCACTGAATTTATTATTGATATCAATGGTAAGATAGTTCATAGAGATCATGTCCCTTATTCGATCTCAGAGCATCTCAGTAATTGGAATATGATTGACCATCGCCTGTCACAAAAATCGCTTATGGCGAATAATAAATGTGACAAGGACCCTGCGTTTTGCTAAAGGCGGCTGCAAAAAATAACCTTCGAACCAAGCTTGATAAAAATGCCTCAAGTAAGCCAGCTTTTGTTGGCGCTTTGGCCAGTGGTTTAAATCGCCGCGCTTTTTTACAGCAATCCAGTATTGCATTGCTCGCGGGTAATCTATTCGCTTGTAAACCAACCTCACCCACTAGCGAATCAGCATCCAATAGCCCGCAAAAAATTGCGTCACATGCACAGCATTTTAGCTTTAATAAACAACAAAAATTAACCTTAGATCAGGTGCAGATGCAATTGTTTCCCGCTGATGGTGATGGCCCCTCGGCACAGGATATTAATGCACTGGATTACTTACAATGGGCATTGACCGATAGAGACAATGCCGCAGACGGCGACGATGAATATATTGTCAAGGGCATTGGTTGGTTAGATGGTTTATCCGAACAAACTCAAGGAGCTGTTTTTATTAAATTGGAACAACAGAAACAGCATCAAATTTTAGAACGGATTAGTCAATCTTCGGCCGGAGAAAACTGGCTGTCACTGCTCATTTATTATTTGATAGAAGCGTTAGTGTTTGATCCTTTTTACGGCGGTAATACCAATCAAATTGGTTGGCAATGGTTGCAACACCAGCCGGGATTTCCTCGCCCAGATGTCAGAACTCACTATCGCCATCTAACTTGACAATCATTTATTTGAGAGCTCGATTTGAGAGCTGAATTTGAGAAACCAGGCTATGAATAACACTCAAGAATATGATTGCTGTATTGTCGGTAGCGGCGCTGGTGCTGGACCAGTTGCCTATGAGCTATCCAAAGCGGGTTATAAGGTGGTTATCCTTGAAAAAGGCAAATGGTATAAAGAAAAAGATTTTAGAAAAGACGATCTTTTGTCTCGGCACAGTGTTTTTCGCTCAAAATTCAGTGAAGAACGCCATGTATTAGAAGAACCGGATGGTGAAGGTTGGTCGTCGGATACCACCTCAGAGTTTTGGGGCGGTAATATTGTTGGCGGGGCCTCTAATTTTATGAGCGCCTACTTCCATCGACTCAAACCGGAAGATTATCGACTGCTTTCCACCTTTGGACCGATTGACGGCGCTAACCAGGTTGATTGGCCGATCCGCTATGACGATATGGAACCCTATTATCGTAAAGTAGAAGAAATTGTTGGTGTTTCTGGAAAAATTGTTGAGCACCCTTTTTTAGAGCCACGCTCAACGCCTGATTACCCATTTCCCCCCACTAATGAGCATCCTATCTCAAGCTGGTTTGATAAAACCTGCAATCAAATGGGGTTACACCCTTTACCTATGGCCAGAGGTGTCTTGTCCAAACCTTTTAATGGACGCGCTTCCTGTCAATATTCCGGCTACTGTGGCAGTTACGGTTGTGCTTCGGGCGCTAAGGCCAGTTCACGCGCTTCTTTATTGGATCAAGCCATGACCACCGGTAATCTAGAGATTAAAACAGAATCAAAGGTGTATCGTTTAAATTCCAACAGCCAAGGCAATGTGGAATCAGTCGAATTTTATGATAAACACAAACAATCACAACAAATCCGCGCAAAGATTTTCGTTGTCGCCTGTTATTCGATTGAATCCGCTCGATTATTACTCAGCTCACCCGGTGAAAAACATCCCGATGGATTAGGTAATCGCTATCAGCAGATTGGTAAAAACCTCCACTGCTGCGCTGGCGGGACTGGTCATGGTTTATTTGAATTTAGTGATTTTACGCCACAGCAAGCGGATCAAGTTGAAAGTCCGGGGACCTTTTTCAATCAGAGCGTTGCAGGATTGGTATTTTATCGACGACAAGCAAGCCTTCGGTAAGCGAGTGAAAGGTGGAACCATCGACTTTGTGTTTGATCCACCCTCGCCCGCCAGCGATGCCAATGATCAAAAATGGCAAAATGGCAACCTCGTCTGGGGTAGCCCCTTAAAAAAGCGCATTAAATCAGCCTTTACCCAGTCTAAAGACTTTAAATTTGAAGTCTTTTGTGACTGGCTAACCACCGATGACTGCCATGTAAGCTTAGACTCTAGCGAGAAAGATCAGTGGGGCTCGCCAGTGGCTAGGGTGAAAGTCGGCGCTCATCCACATGATTTAAAAGTGGGTAGCTATATCGTTGAAAAAGGCAAACAAGTGATGAAAAACCTTGGCGCCAGAAGCGTTCGCGGTAGCGCCTTCTCATCTCCTACCTCTAATTTAGTCGCCGGCGGTTTACGCTTTGGTCATGATCCAAAAACCTCCGCTCTGGATGCCGATTGCCGCGTGCATGGGACTGATAATTGTTTTGTAACAGATGGCGGCTTTATGCCCAATGGCGGTAGCGTTACACCCACTTTTACCATTTACGCCAATTCATTTCGAGTATCCGATATTATTTTAAAACAAGTGTAAAGCGACAATCATAAGACTAGAGCTCAAGTTATGGTCTTTAACAGGATTTATACCCATCTCATCAGACCTCTGCAAGGGCTAATAATCAAGCATTTGCAAAAAAAACGGCTATAGTTAAAGCAACCCTTTAAAATAATAAGAGTCGACTTTATGCGAAACGGGTACTTTAAACAGTTATCCAAATACCTTCTCAGCGGATTGCTGCTTTTTATCTTTTGTAACACGGCCTTAGCCTCCCACAAACAATATCGTGAACTAAAAATAGGTGTGCTTTCTAAAAGTGGTGCCGATCTCGCTACAAAAAGATGGGGCGCGACCGCCGAATACCTTAATCAGCATGTGACTGATTATCACTTTAGCCTTATACCCATTAGCTTCGATCAAATTGAGCAATCGATTAAACAGCATGAAATTGATTTCTTACTAACCAATTCAGGCATGTTTGTTGACTTAACCTTTCGTTATAAATTAACCGCAATTGCGACTTTAAAACGTAAAATATTAGGTCAAGCCTATACCCTATTTGGGTCGGTCATTTTCTCTCGACGCGACAATCCTAATATCACCCAATTTAGCGACATTCCCAATAAAAAAGTGGCGGCGGTGAATGAAAAATCACTGGGTGGTTGAGATAACGCGCTCAGAGTTTATGACAATGATATTGCCGTTGAGGATTTTAAATCGTTAACCTTTGTTGGCACACATGAGGGTGTGGTTAAAGCAATTAGAGATAAAAAATTTGATATTGGTATTGTACGCACTGATACCCTTGAAAGAATGGCGGCTGAAGGCTTGATTCAGCTAAAAGATTTTCGCACCTTAAACCTACCCTATAACGCCGATTATCGCCGTTAACCATGATTAGCCGTTGCTGCCACCATACCATGTCGCCCGTACCCCGAATGGCCATTTTCTGCAATGCCCCACGTGTCTGAGATACTCGCCGAAAAAGTGTCTTCGGCTTTGCTGATTATGCGGGCCACCGACCAAGCTGCCCTGCAAGCGCAAATCATGGGCTGGACCATCCCCAAAAACTATCGCGAGGTAGACTATGCCTACAGCCAACTCAAAATTGGTTTTTATAAAAATCTGGCTAATTATTCCATCTTTGATGTCCTAGTACGCTATTGGAAATACTTTTTAATCGCTTTGCTTACCTTTACCAGTATGGTGACCACTACACTGTATATCATCTCTCTCAATCGAAAATTAAAAGACTCAAGGGAAAAGCTCCGCCTACAAGCCACCCACGATGCCTTAACCGGGCTACCCAATCGGATCCTATTTTTTGAATTGGCCAATAAATACCTTAAAATAGCCGGCCGAGAGCAACAGGACAGTATGATTTTATTCCTTGATTTAGATAAGTTTAAGCAGATTAATGATATCCACGGCCATGATGCCGGAGACCAACTGTTAAAAGATACCGCCAGTCGAATAGCCAACTGCTTAAGAGACACCGATATCGTGGCTCGTATTGGTGGTGATGAGTTTTTAATCATGCTGGCTAATGTGAACACGATGGATAGCTTTAAAACCATTATGCAGCGCATTATCAGCGCCACCTCAATGCCCTTTGTCTCACCAACCGGTGATTCCCTACAAATCGGTTGTAGCATTGGCGCTAGCCATTACCCTAGACAAGGTGAACACCTCACAGAGCTTATTAAAAAGGCTGATCTTGCGCTTTATCAGGCAAAAAACAATGGTCGTGGCAATTTTGTGGTGTTCAAAGAAGACCAAGCGGCCTAGGGGATATATTCACTTTCAACCAAGGTGCGATATAAAACCGAGTTGTTGGTCATATTTTAGTATCATTCTGCTCGCCAAGCTAAGATTAAATGAACCTTTATTCCCATTCTCTCGTCTTTAGACTAACCAATCATTATGATGGTTGACTCAAAAACTAAAAAAGAGCGAGTAATGAACCAAGCCGGGCAAGACTACTGTGTGCTACAAGCCCAAAATGGGCAGCCTCGAGCTTTCTATTTATTATTTCGTCATTATCAAAAACCGCTGCTTAGTTTTGCTCTAAAAATTTGCGATAGACAAGATATCGCCGCCGATGCCTGTCAAGAAACTTGGATAAAAATTGCGCGCAATATTCAACAAATAAAAGATCCCAGAGCATTTAAAAGTTGGTTGTATAAAACCCTAAAGTGGAAACTACTTGACTTAATAAAGTCTGAAAGTAAACATCCCACAGAAAACCATAACCAACCGAATCAAGTTGCACCCATAGAGACTATGCATCATGAAAACACGCATCCGACCCTTCAGCAGGCTGTCGATTGTTTACCGAGTATTGAAAAGCAAATTATCCACCTTTTTTACTATGAATCAATGAGCATAAAAGAAATTGCTCACATCCTAAAACTCGCGACTGGAACAGTGAAGTCTCGGCTGTTTCGAGCCAGAGAACAGCTTAAACAGAAATACCTAACCTTGGAGAAACAACCATGAATTTCGATGAGAAATTGAAACAACAACTGGAATCAGAAGTCGACAATCTTTTACTGGATGACGAAGGGCTTTTTGAGCGTATGTCTGGCATTTTTAAATCTGGTATAAGACGCTGGATCATTGCTATCTATTTAACCGCCTTTGTGGTCGGTTCGTTAGCGGTTTGGACCGGTTATAATTTTATTATCCGAGCCGATTGGGAGCAATCCTTCAATTGGGGAATTGCTTTTATTATAGCCCTCACAATGCAAGGCTTTATCAAAAACTTCTTATTTATGGAAGCCAATCGAAATTCGATAATGAGAGAAATAAAACGCTTCGAAATAGCATTAACACGCATTGACAAAGCACAAAATTGAAGCAATTAAAGATTTATCTGCTATATTGAGAATATCCCTTAAATTTTCTGTAACGGCTAAACAATGCTTCTCAAAAGGCTTCCTCCAGTGTTTAAAACCTTTTTTGTGGTCATTCTCAGTCTACACCTATGCTCTGCGTCACTTGCAGAGCACCTAGAACGCAGCGAACTAAAGATCGGAGTGTTGGCCAAACGCGGTCCGGATGTTGCACTAGCGCACTGGACTGAGATGGCTAATTACCTTAACAAAGCACTCCCAGAACAGCATTTTATTATTCTACCACTCAATTTCGCTCAAATAGAAAACGCCGTTAAAAATCACCAAATAGACTTTTTACTCACAAATTCAGCCATGTTTGTTGATCTATCACTGGATTATTCACTTTTCCCGATTGCCACTTTAAAAAGAAAATACAATGATATAGCCCTCACTGAATTTGGTAGTGTTATTTTTACTCGCTCGGATCGCGATAAAATAAACCAATTATCGGATCTTATCGGACAGGACCTAGCCGCCGTTGATCAGCGCTCGCTTGGAGGTTGGATCGCCGCTTATCGAGAACTCGATAGTCATGGAATTTCACTGCAGCAACTTCATTCGGTAGAATTTTTAGGTATTCACGATGCCGTCGTCTACGCGGTAAAGAATCAAATGGTGGATGTGGGAATTGTCCGTTCCGATACTCTAGAACGCATGGCGCAAGAAGGAAAAATTAAGCTCTCACGATTTAAGGTTATACACCCTGATGCAAGCGATATATCGAGCATTAGAAACTCTAAAACATTCCCCCTAATGAATTCAACTCGACTTTACCCAGAATGGCCGATTACCAGTCTAACTCATGTTCCTAGACAGTTAGCTGAGCAGGTTTCTTCGGCCTTATTGCTTATGAAAGCCGACGATCCAGCAGCCTCTAAGGCTCAGATAATGGGCTGGACTGTACCAAGAAATTACGCGGAAATTGACCAAGCTTTTAGCCAACTACAACTTGGTTATTATGCCAAGGATCAAGCGCTTTCACTTTTTGAAAAGCTGCAAAACAACTGGAAAGATTTAGCCTGGTTCCTCTCCCCCCTATTTTTACTGATAATTTCGATTATTTATCTTTTTTCACAAGCGAGTAAAATCAAACAACTAGAAAAAAAGCGACAACATCTTTTGTCTCACGATGGACACACCAATCTACCAAATCGGCAAACTTTCTATGAGCTGGCGACCACCCAAATCTACAATGCCAACCATGACCAGCGAAGTTGTTTATTGCTCTATTTGGATTTAGACGACTTTAGAAAGATCAATATGGAGTTTGGCCGAGATGTCGGCACTCAACCTAGTGCAAAAATCAGTGAAAACCTCACAAAACAGCTTCAAACCAATGATCTAATTGCTCGAATAGAGGGCGATGAATTTTTAATCTTATTAGCTAACCCAAACTCCGTAGGTAATTATCGCGTGCTGTTACAAAGTATTATCGAACAGGTAATGCTATCAGCAGTGATTATCCAACAGAGACCAATTGAGACTTCTTGTAGTATGGGCATTAGCCGCTTCCCAAATCAGGGAATTCAACTTAACGATCTGATCCGATCAGCTGAAATAGGCCTAGACCTTGCCAAAAAATCCGGCAAATCTCGATACTTTATTAGCCCAGACTAGAAAGGTTTAGCGTAATAAAATAACGGCCGATTAGTGCAGCCAACATTTTGCGGTAAAAACTACCAATTAAAAAATCACGAAACGATTATGACTAAAAGCCCCCATTAAAGTGATTTCGATATAATTTTGTTTTTGATAATTGACTAAAGCATCGACCACCGAGCCTTCAAGTTGTGCGCTTTTAGTGTCAATACCGGCCTCTTGCAATACCGACACTGCTTCGGACAATAATTGCTCACCATGATCACCCACATGCACGATATGACAAGGTAGTTTTTTAAATAATCGACTTGATGCAATCATGGCTAAAGCCTTTTTACAAGAGTCACTACCATCATAAGCCAACATCGCTGACTGCGGTTCGGAAAAAGCCTTGTTGACCACTAAAATAGGCTTGTGCATGGAACGAATGACTGACTCTAATTGATGACCAAGCCCCTGGTTTTGCGCCTGACTTTCATGGCTATTACCGCGAATACCAATCACCATAAAGCGAATATCTTGCTCCAGCTCAACTAAGGATTCTGCCAAGCTACCGCGATGCTGGTAACTTTCAATTTTTTCCACACCGAAGGACTTAACCCGCTGTTTTGCAGCCGACAACATGATCTGCCCTTGTTTCAGTAACAACCGCGCGCGATTATTTTCGGCTTGAGTCAATTCATTCAACAGTTCTTGTCGACTACCCAAGCCAATCGCCCCGGAATAATCAGAAACTGCCGCGCCATGGTTTTGCTCAATGGTGTGCAACAGTTTCAATTGCCGATCAACCGTTAATGCAATCCAAGCAGCATAATCACAAACATATTCACTCACAGATGAGCCATCGATACAGGCCAAAACTTTTTCACCACTAAATAAAATTTTATTAGTCATTAGTGTCCCCCTAAAACTTTTTCTAATTCTTCTGGTTTATCATGCACACCAAATCGATCCACAATGGTTTCACTGGCTTCATTAAGACCAATCACTTTAACCTTAGCGCCTTCACGTCTAAATTTAATCACCGCCATATCTAAAGAATGTACTGCAGTAATATCCCAAAAATGAGCGCGAGTTAGATCAATCACCACTTCTGAAACGGCCTCTTTAAAATTGAATACCGCCAAAAACTTAGCCGATGAATTAAAGAATATCTGCCCATGAAAAATATAATAACGAGTGCTTGTTTGTTCATCCAATCGACTTTCTGCATACATAAAATGACTGATTTTGTTGGCAAAAAAGAGCGCCCCAAGCAGCACTCCAACAAACACACCGTAGGCTAAATTATGCGTAAAAACCACAACCACAACGGTGGAAATCATCACCGTGTTGGTCGAAAGTGGATATTTCCTAATATTTTTAATCGAGCTCCAATCAAAGGTTCCGATAGAAACCATAATCATTACAGAGACCAAGGCAGCCATTGGGATCTGTGCCACCCAATCATTTAAAAATACCACCATAATCAATAAAACCATTCCAGCCACTAGCGTTGACAGACGACCTCGACCACCGGACTTCACATTAATCACTGATTGCCCTATCATCGCACAGCCCGCCATTCCGCCCAAAAATCCAGCACTGATATTAGCGATGCCCTGTCCTTTACATTCTCTATTTTTATCACTCGATGTATCGGTTAAATCATCCACAATCGTCGCAGTCATCAGTGATTCTAACAAGCCGACTACCGCCAGCGCCATGGAAAAGGGAAATATAATTTCCAAGGTTGCAAAATTCAGTGGTACATCGGGCCATAGAAAGAAGGGTAATTGATCTGGTAATTCACCCATATCTCCCACTGTTCGAATATCGAGGTCGATAAAAAATGTGAGCATGGTTAGAGATAAAATACAGACCAAAGGTGAGGGAATCAATCGACCGATCAGCGGAATATAGGGAAATAAATAGATCACCCCAAGTCCAACCAAAGTCATAGCATAAACATGCCAGCTAACATCAGTAAGCTCTGGTAATTGCGCCATAAAGATTAAAATAGCTAGCGCGTTGACAAATCCGGTAACCCGAGCGCGACACAAAACTCATAAGACTACCGAGTTTCAAATAGCCCATCATAATTTGAATCACTCCGGTTAAAACCGTGGCGGCTAACAGATACTGCAAACCATGCTGCTTCACAAGGGTCACCATCAATAACGCCATGGCGCCAGTCGCTGCTGAGATCATGCCTGGACGGCCGCCCACCACCGCTGTCACCACCGCAATACAAAAAGAGGCATATAGCCCTACTTTAGGGTCAACGCCGGCGATAATGGAAAAAGCGATGGCTTCTGGTATCAATGCCAAAGCAACCACCAGCCCCGCTAGAATATCTCCTCTGACATTGCCCACCCAGTCTTGCTTGCTTGAATAAAGTAACATGAAAATCCTTCAATAAAAGTCGTTATCTAGTCTAAATGCTTGCTTTGAGTATAGCGTTAAATTTGCAATTATAATGAAACCATAGAAAGGACGCGGATTCTACGCAAGCAATTAGGTAATTACAATGAATTTAACCTGATATCAAGCAACCACTCAGTCTTGTTTTGCAGTCAATTTAAAAAGATAACTCTTTGTTATTAGCCTCGGGCAAGCCACTCTTTTATAATTAGCGTCTTCTGTCGTTATTGCGACAATCAAAAACCTAGTTTGAAGCCCATGAAAATCTCTGAAATTCAGTCTAATAGTTTAATCACCGCGATTAAAACGCCCTTTAATTCACAAGGACGGATCGATATAGAAGCCTTTGATTATCTGGTAGAAAAACAGATTCAATTTGGGGTTGATGGTCTGATTATCGGTGGTACCACCGGCGAAGGGCATTTGCTTGATTGGGAATCACACCTGATGTTAATAGCCCATGCTGCAAACCGTTATGCTGATAAGCTATTAATTGTTGGCAATACTGGTAGCAATAACACCAAAGAAGCGGTCAGAGCAACGGAGAACGGCTTTGCGATGGGCATGCACGCCGCGCTTCAAATTAATCCCTATTATGGAAAAACCAGCGAACAGGGTGTCAAAAAACACCTCACAGCTGCGCTCGATATCGGTCCTGGGTTTATTTATAATGTGCCGGGTCGAACGGGTCAAGATATACCGCCAGCAGTGATCGCGGAATTAGCACAACACGCCAATTTTATCGGAGTCAAAGAATGTGCCGGTAATCAACGCATTGCGCTTTATGAGCAACAGGGTATCGCCTGTTGGAGCGGCAACGATGACGAGTGTTTTAATGCCAGACACCAGCATCAATCTCACGGCGTTATTTCAGTCACTTCGAACATCGTACCGGGTCTGATGCGTAGGCTGATGGACAATAGCGCAGAAACATCACTTAATGAGTCAATGCAAGATCTGTTTAACTGGCTTTTTTGCGAGCCTAATCCGATAGCCATCAATACCGCATTATCCATGACACAAGCTATCCAGCCAATCTTTCGTCTACCCTATGTGCCACTGGATAAGAAAAATCGTCAGAAGGGTATCACTTTGCTGCAAAAAATTGATTCAGAACAAAGGGTTGGAAATGATTTAAAATGCCTTGAAGAGCAAGATTTTAAAATCATTATCTAGTTTTTTTGTACCCCAAAAATTCATCAAGGGTTAAAACTAGCAATCGATAATTGGTGCAAAAATTCCATACTGGTCTAAACTTAATTAACCATTAATCGTTTAAGGTCTATAAAGACAGTGCCTTTATGTCAGAACTACGCTCACAATGGATTAAACGCGCTGGTTTAAAATCTCGCAAGGCGCTAATGTGGTTAAGGGACCATCGGCTACCGGCAGATCCCATATGCTATACCGTTGCCTATGAATACCTTCACACAAAATCACCCCAGCTTATTCAAAAAATCAATCAGCTTGATATCAATGCCCTAGATTATCGCCAAAAAATTCATTGGATTTATTATCAGTGCATCAAACCGGCAGAATTTAATAAATTAGCCCTGAGTAGTGATGTATGCAATCAATATGTGTGTGAAATTTTACAAATATTACTTACCTCAGGCGATAAAATTAATTCTAATGAAACAATTATTACTTCGATTAAAGAAGAAGTTGAATCGAACGACACTGAAGCGACGAATGAAATAGATGAGGATGATATTGAATTGGTCAGCGATAATTTAGAAGTAGAAAATGATTATTTATTACTCGCAGAAACAGCGACAAAAGACTCGCTTACCAATGCTCTTGACTTTGATGGCTTGGAGTATTGTTTAGATGCCGCAGTACAAAATTCCGAACTACTACCTATGACACTACTGCGTTTGAATATCGATCACTTTAAAGACTTAAATGAACGAAGCGGTCAATTTATGGGTGATGCCGCATTAAAGAGTTTAGTGAAAACCGTTAATAAACACTTAAAGGGTAGTGACCTTTTATGTCGAGATCACGATGATGAATTTATTATTGCGCTACCCAATACAAGCATCTGTCATTCCGCACCTAGTTAATCGAATAAGTCCCATCAAAAATACCCTTAAAGGATCTCGATTTGCGATATAATGCCAATTAAATCAAATAGTTATTGACACAGCCTGCTTGATTTGATCTATTGTTTCTTTTGAACGTCGGAAACACTATGTCAACGTCTTATTCAACAAAAGGACTCGATCATTTAGGTCTCGTCGCTGGTATGTGCAAAGAGTTAGGGGTTGCCCAATTCTTCGATCAAGCTCATCCTAATCAAAGCGAATACCGCAATATCTCTTGCGGAGAATTGGTCGTTTCTATGCTGTTAAATGGCTTGGGATTTGTTGGTCGAACACTGCATATGTATCCCGAATATTTTGCAGAAAAACCGGTTGAGCGGTTGATTAGAAAGGGGGATCAAGGCTGAGCATATTAATGATGATGCGCTTGGACGTTGTCTTGATCAGCTCTATGAAACCGGTGTATCAAAACTCTATCAGGGATTGTCGGAGAAAGTCGTCACTTACCTCGGCTTACCTTGCGAGGGGGTTAATCTTGACTCCACTAGCTTACATGTAGACGGTCAATATCATACCGACGGCTCAGAGATCAATGCTATCAAACTTGTCCGAGGCTATAGCCGCGATCATCGTCCTGAGCTTAACCAAGTGGTGCTCAATTTGATCACTGAAAATCAAGCGGGTATTCCGGTTTATAGTGCAAGCTGCCAGCGGTAATG